>JAZKFX010000020.1:0-11997 GCA_040386215.1 Pseudomonadota bacterium | reverse complement strand
AAACTCATTAAATCTTCGAATTTAAACGCAAAATTTTCCCCGCTTAATTGTGCCTGGTGATTGACGTGCTGGCTCAACACAGCTTTGCGCGCTTGCAATGCGGCAATTTTTTCTTCAATGGTATTTTCGGCAATGAGCTTGTAAACAAAGACTGGCTTGTCTTGCCCGATGCGATGTGCGCGATCCGTTGCTTGTTGCTCCGCAGCCTGATTCCACCAGGGGTCGTAATGAATGACGGTATCTGCATGCGTTAGATTGAGACCCGTACCACCCGCTTTTAAACTAATTAAAAATATGGGTGCTTTGCCTGCTTGAAAGTCATCAACTAATTGTTGGCGATGCTGACTTTTTCCGGTCAACATCAGGTAAGGAATATTTTCTTTAGTCAATGCTTCAGCCAGTAATTCGAGCATGCTGGTAAATTGCGAAAACACCAACACTGAACGTTTTTCGGCAACTAATTCGCAAAGCATTTCGACACAGTATTCACGTTTTGCCGAACTGACATGAGGCGCATCGAGCAATGCAGGATCACAGCAAGCCTGACGCAATTTCAGCAAGGCATTGAGTACCATAATATGTTGCTGCCCTGGTGCATCTATATCATCCAACTGCGTTTGCAAATCTGACCAACACAGACTTTTTAGTTGTTGGTAAAACTGTTGTTGATCATCATTGAGTGGAATACTTTGATAAATTTCTGTTTTTGCCGGAAGGTCACGCGCAATCTGATCTTTACTGCGCCGCAACATAAAGGGTGCAATGCGCTCCAATAATTGCGCCATCCGATTGGCATTGCCATCCAGCTCAACCGGTTTTTGAAAATGGGATTTAAAATGTTTTGCACTGCCCAGGCAACCGGGCATTAAAAAATCCAGAATCGACCACAGCTCACCAAGATGATTTTCTACCGGGGTGCCTGATAAACATAATTTATTTTCGCATTCTATTTCGCGCACTGCCTGACTAACACGAGTGCGTGGATTTTTTATCGCCTGTGCCTCATCTAGAATTAACCAACTCAAGGGTTGCGCTTTCCAGTGTTCGAGGTCGTTGATCAATAATTGGTAACTGCTGAGCACTATGTCGTATTCATTCAGTGAAGCCCACCATTGGTGCCGGTTAACACCGTGAATTATTTTAACGCGCAGCTGTGGGGTAAAACGTTTAATTTCTCGCGCCCAATTTTGTAGCAAGGTAGTCGGCATAATAATTAATGCCGGATGGGTTAGGCGTTGCTGTTGATGTTCAAAACTTAAATGGGCAAGTGTTTGTAAGGTTTTGCCAAGCCCCATATCATCGGCCAATAAACCATTTATATTGTGCTGCTTAATATGCTGCATCCAACACACACCCAACCATTGATAAGGGCGCAGGTCGGCATTAACACAACTCAGTTTGCTGTCCAGCACAATCGGTGATTGATGCAGGTTAATCGCATTGTGTAAGTGGTCGAGATCCCCATGCCAGTCAGTGGCAGAAGGCAAGCGATGATGGATGCTAGCCAGGCGATGCAGCTCACGTTTAGGTAATTGAAAACCAACGCCTGCTTCATATCTTAAATCGCCAAGCTCTTCCGTAAGGCTTTTAATTTGCGCGGCGGGGATAAGCAGTAAACGGCCATCGGGTAAGGTAAAGCGCTGGTTCTTACATTTACCCGCAGGTTTAAGCTGCTGATTTAATGTTTGCAACTGGCTCAACAAATCACCCAAATCAATTTGCAATTTTCCTACCGCTAAGTGAATCGAAAAATGCACACCTTTGTCATCACCTTTTTGCATTTCGACTCGCCAGGAATCCGCAAATACATAATGCTGAAAAAAATGTTGCGCTATAACAACATTCGCACCCAGCGCTGTCAGGTGGTGAATTGTTTCGCCAAATAATTGCTGCCAGTCTTCTTCCTTGCGTGAATACCAAACGCTGGGCAGATCTTCACCAAAATGTTGACGTGCCGAAAAGTAAGCCAGGTGCTGCGCAATTTCTGCTTGCCTGTGTTTGATTTCACTTTCATCGTATTGCAGTTGATGAAGGCGACCCCCATCCCAATAAGTAGGTGCACTTTTACCTTCTATGCGTGTGCAGTAATGTTCTGTTGCCAGCGCAAACTGAAGCTGGATTTCATTGCGAATACCATGGGGTTCGGAAGGCACGCGAACGGATTGACAAACAATCAATGGTATTAATTGTGCGAAGGTTTCCTCACAGGTCAAGAGCACCGGCAGTGGAAGTGTTAATTCCGCCCAATCCTCAAGATGGCACTGCAAAAAATATTCAACGGCATCGGCACTTAGCGGTTTTACTTTGCTGATGGCTTTTTCAGCTTTCGCGCTCAACTCGCTTATTCCCAAACCGAGGCTATGATCGAGAGTGTTGTATAGCAGCGGCCGACAAAACAATGTGCGGCTAACGTAGAAAATTTTGCTTGTAGATTGCGGCGTTTGCCAATCCAGATATTGTTCGCCGCGCTCATTGATTAACCAGCGCAACTGCAGCGAATAATCTGCACCCTTCGCGAGAAGATGCCAGCGACCCGGCTGATATTCTGTGTAACAGCGCCCGGTTGCCAGCAGTTCCTGCAAAAATTCCCAGGTATTAAGTTCGGGCAAACCACCACTCTGGTGACTAAACCATTCTGCATCTGCAGCCACTAATGCCTGCAAAATATTGATATCCGCTAGCGCCAGAAATTGTGGAGGTCGTTCTAAATGTTGCTGTTGCACAAAATAAGGCTTGCCTGGCAACAGCGGCCTGGCTTGGTGTAACTCCGCCAGGCACAACTGTAAATGAGCAATTTGTTGTTGATCAATACTCAGCAGATAACATAGCTGTAACGGTTGCTCGCTGTTGTGCTGCTGTCTTAAGTTGGCCAAAAAACTCATGCGGATTAAACACCAGGATTAGCAAAAAGGGCAGCTAGTATAACAAAGTGCCCTGCTGCCAAGTACGCTCTTATGCGATCGCCAATAATAATCATGCAGGCTGTCAATCACGCATGGATTTTGCAGCTCCAACATGTGTAGTTTCAACGTTTGCAGCTCCAATATTTCTGGCTACAACACTTGCCGCTCCAAAAGAGTACCAATCGACTTTACGCGTCAACAGCATGAATATTCCGAGCAACGCAAATAACAGGATAGAGCCCATCAAGAGTGCGTAATCTTCTGCGCACAAAAGCCCATACAACATGCCATAAAGTACTGCCAGTCCGGCGGTAAACCCAATGCCCCGAAGAAGGCTTTGCAATACGTGACTCACATAAGTTCCTATTAATAAAATACAGGCGAGTGATGAGATAAGGTAGGCGGCACCAAAACCAATATGCTCGGAAAGCGATAGTAATAATAAATAAAAGAATGCCAAGGCTAAGCCCACCAAACCATATTGCACCGGGTGCACCATTAAACGTTTTAAAATTTCAAAGAGAAAGAAACTGGCAAAGGTTAAGGCAATAAATAGCAGCGCATATTTTATCGCGCGGTCGCTTTTTACGTATTGATTAACAGGGTCAATTAAACTTACACCAAAGTCACTGTTGGCAAAAGCATCACAATTGTTTTCATCCGCACAAAGATTAAAACTTTCTGCCAAATTACTGGAAAAATAAGAGGTTCGCCAATCGGCGATGAAGCCAGCATCAGTTATTTCGCGCTTTACTGGCAAGTAATTTCCGATAAAACTCGGATGCGGCCAATCTGAACTTAATTTAACGTTCGACTCGCGTCCTATGGGCACAACGCGTAATGACTCAGTGCCCTGTAACACTAGATTTAATGAAAAATTTAATCTACTTTTTTGCTGAAGATCGGGAATTTTAATCAGCGCGTGGACACCATCGCCAAGGATTTTGAGCCTGGTGCTCGGTGCCATATCGACCAGATCATCATTAATTCTTATTTTTAACGCATTTTCGATACCGCGAATATCTTTTATTCCCATAGCCACGTAAGGTGCACCAAATTCATAAGCTAGCAACTCATCCGTAATGCCATAATTTCCCGGCACTTCAAAATGACCGGAAATATTATTATCCGCATGATATAAACGCGCCTCATAAATCCCACGCGAACGTTTTTCACTTTTTAATTTGCCATCCACAACAAAGGCTTCCGGCAAAAAATATAATTGTCCATTAAGTTTTATATCTTCCTGATAACGCACTTTAGTTTCGGCATCTATTTTCCATTCCTTGATATTTTTAACATAGGGCACGACTAAAACTGGACCAACCAGTCTTTGGCTATAGCTTGAGCTCCTGGCAATTTCCTCTATAACATTTTCATGCAATTGTTTACGATCATTGATAACACCATTGATCATACTGATAGGGATCATTAACAACAGCATTAATAGGGCAATAGCTGAGAGCTTAACAAATAAGGGGCGCTTCATAGATTTCTCCTGGGGGTTTAGGTAGGAGAAATTATGCAAGACCAGTGTGGGCTTTTTATGTGAGGAGTATGTGGAGAATGTGGAGTTTATTAATGAGTTCGTAGTAAAGAATACTGTTTGTGCTCCGTTAGTAGGTGGTGCCTTTCAGGATTAAACGGCTTGAGCGAAAATCATAACCGCAGCCACACCCGTGGCGGTATTGCTTAATTCCAATGCGCCATGGTGCAACGTCATAACTTCTTGCACAAAGTTTAAGCCCAGGCCTGTGCTTTTTCGGCCTGTGGCCGGGCGCGGCAAAGAATAGAAACGTTCGGTTAAACGGGGCAAGGCGAATTCAGGTATAGGTTCTCCTTGATTGGCAACTGTTATTTTTAGCTGCTGATTGATTTGCTCCGCGGTAATTCTTATTTGTCCGCCCGCAGGAGTAAAATCCAGCGCATTTTCAAGCAAATTAGAAAAGGCCTGACGCAATAAAAATAATTCCCCCGTGACAAAAGTTTTTTCGCTGACAAGGTTTTCTATGTGGATTTTTTGTTGTGTTATTCGCGCTGCCTGCGCTTCCAGTAATTCATCCCATAGGATTTTTATACCTATCGACTTAGGTTCGTGCAGAGTTTGTTGTTGCTCGACTAGCGCTAGCGTTAAGAGTCGTTCGATAATTTGCTGCAAACGAAAACTTTCGTTATCGATGTTTTTGATAAATCTTTGCCGTTCATTTTCACTTTCAGCGGTTTGCAACAAGGGTGATTGCAAAATTTCCGTGGTAGCGCGGATACCGGTGAGGGGGCTTTTTAATTCGTGAGCCAATGTTTGTATATAGCGTTCAATATAAGCTTTGCCATCCAGTTCCGTGCGCATGGATTCAAGCGCTTGTGCCAGCTGCCGCAACTCTCCACTCGCAATTTTACTCACCGGCAAGGTTGCCCGCTGGCCGCGACTTACCGCTAATGCGTATTCACGCAAGCGCCCTAATTCACGGCTTAACCACCAGGAAAATAGCGCACCGCTAACCAGACCTAAAATAATGACGGCGCTACCCATAACCACAAGACGGCGTTTGGCGCGATCAATAAACGGTTGCACGCTGCTATTAGGTTTAGCCACAGAAACCACACCAATAATATCAGCACCATTTTTAATAGGGGCAGCGACATACATCACAGTGGATAGCTCATCACCTGCGATTTCTTTGCTGGAACGAACGCCGTACTCACCACGCAAGGTTAGGTTGACATCGTTCCAGCGCGAATAATCTTGTCCCACAGCGATATTTTTTGAATCCAGCAAAACAATACCTTTGTTGTCGGTAATATAAACGCGGTGATTAACTTCGCTTTTGTTAATCCCCCAAATTTTTGCATTGAGCTGGCGCTTGCCATAAGCACTGAAAATTTGACTAAAGGTTTCGTTTTTTATACTGCCATCCAGCATCGGCTCGCGTAAAAATTCTGCCAATAAATTTGCGGTATCGACAAGAGTTTCTTCGGTGGATTGCCGCACTCCCGGTTTAATTTCTTCTGTGACATTTTGCAAAATAAAATAGCCACAGAAGCCAACAAAGACAATATAGACCAAAAATATTCGCAGACTGAGTGACATTAACGCGGCTCCGGTTGATAGCAATAGCCAAAGCCGCGCAAAGTTTTTATCGGCTCAGCGCTGGCATTAATTTCACGCAATTTGGCCCGCAAGGTTTTGATATGGCCATCGATACTGCGGTCATAGCTTGCATCCACTGACACTCCCGCTGCCGCTAATAATTGATCGCGACTGAGCACGCGCTCTGGCTGAGTAACTAGTGTTTGCAGCAAACAAAATTCTAATTTAGTGAGGCTCAATGATTTTCCGTGAAAGGAAATTTGTTTGCGCGGTAAATCTACAACAAATTCCGCCGCACAGCTTGCATCTTGCGAACTGGTAATACTTGCATCCAGTATTGGTTGCTTTACCACTGCGCGCTTTAAAATTGCTTTAACTCGCGCCGCGACTTCACGTGGACTAAAAGGTTTAACAACATAATCATCTGCACCAATCTCCAGGCCCACCACCCTATCCAACTCATCGCCACGCGCCGTTAAAAAAATTACTGGGACTTCGGAAAAGCGACGCAATTGTTTGCAGGCTTCGAAGCCAGTAAAGTCTGGCAAACCCACATCCATGATAACCAGATCAATCGCTGTGGTTTTTAGCAAATCAAGGGCTTCGCCAGCCAGACTTTTCCAGGTCACCGTAAAACCTTCTGCGCGCAATATGAATAGCAAGGTGTCGGCAATGGAGGGTTCGTCTTCAACAATCAGAATGTGCGGCATAATTTATAGTTTCTTCAGTAAAATTATTCAGGGATTCTACCGCAATTTATCGCGGTGGAATCCTTACTCCCACATTAAGCCTATTGCATCTGTAGGATTTTGCACCTAATCTCTTGCAACGCCTGCCACTAGACTTCAAATAATATTCATTTTGCGAAGACTGCTTATGCCAACCAATCCTACGTCACCCAGCGCTAGTCTTGAAAACGATGCGATCAAGAACAACTTTGCTAAGAACGATCCTATTACGATTGTCGGTGGCGGCCCCAAAAAAGTTCTTTACACACTCATGACTGTAGCTCGTATCGGTTTACTGAACTCTGCCAAAGCATTGAACAGTAAAAACACGTGCAAAGCTTGCGGCTTGGGCATGGGCGGCCAACGCGGTGGCATGACCAATGAATTAGATGAGTTCCCGTCGGTATGTAATAAAAGTATTCAGGCTCAATCCACCGATATTCAAGCACCGATTCCCCGGGAAATTTTTGACCACACATTGGAAGATTTTGCCCAACTTTCAGCGCATGAATTGGAGCACCTCGGCCGTTTAAATACTCCGCTTTATAAAGCTGCAGAAAGCGATAAATATCAGCCCATTGAATGGCACGACGCAATTGAACTAATGGCAAAGCGTTTTTCGGCCACCACAGCTGATCGCACATTTTTTTATACTTCGGGAAGGTCATCCAATGAAGCAGGTTTTGTATTGCAGTTGTTAGCGCGCTTGTATGGCACTAATAATGTAAACAATTGCTCTTACTATTGCCACCAAGCCACCGGCGTTGGCTTACACAATGTATTAGGTTCGGGCACAGCCACAGTTTCGTTAGAAGATTTAGGCAAAAGCGATTGTATTTTTGTGATTGGCGCTAACCCTTCATCCAACCATCCCCGCTTTGTACATCAATTAAAAAATTGCAGAGAACGCGGTGGCGAGGTAATTGTAATTAATCCTGCGAAAGAACCAGGCTTGGTTCGCTTCGCCGTGCCCAAAAGCGCGACCTCTATGCTCAGTGGCGGGACATGGATTGCATCGGAATATATTCAACCACGCATTGGTAGCGATTTACTATTATTAAAAGGAATTGCCAAAGCATTAATTGAAAGCAAGCAGATCGATAATAGTTTTATTGCGCAACATACCAATAACTTTGAACAATATGCGCAAGATATTCTTCACACCGATTGGCAAACTATTAGTGATTACACTGGCGTTGATACAAAAATCATTAGGCACATTGCAACTATTTATGCAAAATCCGAGCAGGTCATATTTGCCTGGGGGATGGGAATTACCCATCATTTAAACGGTGTAGAAAATGTTGAAGCCATTGCCAACCTCGCCTTAATACGCGGCATGATTGGCAAAACCGCTGCGGGTTTATTACCGCTGCGCGGGCACAGTAATGTGCAAGGCATAGGCACGGTTGGTGTTAAACCTGTGTTAGCTGAGGATGTTTTTGCAAAAATTGAACAGGAATTTTCAGTGCAATTACCGCAAGCGCAAGGCATGGATACACTCGCTTGCCTACAAGCCGCCTTCGATAAAAAAATAGATGCGGCATTGTTAATGGGGGGAAATTTATTTTCAGCCACACCCAATAGCAGCTGGACCAAAACTGCGTTGAATAATATCGGCTTTAAAGTATTTTTAACCACAACGTTAAATCGCGGCCACGTTACCGGCATGGAATCTAGCGAAGCACTTATTTTACCCGTTACCGCTCGCGATGAAGAATGGCAGCCCACCACGCAGGAATCCATGTTTAATTATGTGCGACTCAGCGATGGTGGCATTGCGCGCTTAGCGAATGTGCAACCTGAAGTGAAAATTTTGTGTGAATTTGCGGAAAAATTATTACCGAATTGTCAGGTCAATTTTGCCCGGTTTAAACAACACAATAATATTCGTGCCGCCATAGCCGCAACCATTCCCGGCATGGGTGAATTAAAAGATATAGCAATTACTAAAACGGAATTTACCATTCAGGATCGCTTACTGACTAAGCCGCATTTTAAAACCGCCAATGGCAAAGCAACCTTTTATGCAAACAAACATTCCACTTCGCTTACAAGCAAAGAGTATCCATTTGTATTGGCGAGTATTCGCAGCGAAGGGCAATTTAATTCGATTATTTATGAAGAGCGCGATAGTTATCGCGGCACTGACACGCGCTGGGCAATATTAATGAATGGCGATGATATTGCAGCACTGAATATTCAAGCGGGTGACGCGGTGGATATAAAATCTGCTTACGGAGAAATGCAAAAAGTAAAAGTATTTAGTTTTAATTTACCGCCTGGGAATGTGATGGCTTACTACCCCGAAGCGAATATATTAATTGGCACCGAGCATGATCCTCGCAGCAAAACGCCAGCGTTTAAATCAGTCGCCGTAGCGCTTTCAGTCGCAACACAACTTACACGTTAATACTGATAGAGGGCCTGGCCGTTTTACGGCGATCTTTACTGGTACGAGTTTCCAATAATATATCAGCCGTTTTTTGTCTTGGGTCACGCTGATCTGAACCGCGCGGAGTGGCATCGTTTGGACCTATGTCATTCTGGACGCTGTCGCGGTGATTACGATTGCGACGATCGCGACGATCCCTCTGCTTTCTCCGCTCGGTGTCGGGTGTAGGAGTAAAAGGCGCGTCTGCGGGTTTGGCGGATGCCAGCTGTTGCTCCTGCACAGGCTCATTTGAGCCTATAGGCTTAAGTGTCACGGCCGGGGGGATGCGAACAGGCGGTCGTATGTAAACCATAGCTTTTACCAACATTTATGGTGAGTAATGTGTATCACTCACGCTATCGGCTGATGTTAGGATTACTTTACTACTTTAGGCGCCAATCTTCTCTATATTATTTATCTCTTCTCTACCTGGTTATTACGCCCCTATCTGATTATTGCTTCGCTATTTTAGTTATCAATGTTAAACCACTTCAAACTTTCATGTAGCTTCACCACATCCCCCACAATAATCAGGGTAGGCGCGTGAACATCTTGCGCCGCAACAATCCCTGTAATGCTAGTTAAATCGGCAATAAATACACGCTGCTGCGGGGTTGTACCTTTTTCTATCAGCGCCACGGACGTTGATGGTGCCCGACCATGCGCAATTAAGGATTCACAAATTTCTTTTAAACCAACCAGACCCATATAAAACACCAGGGTTTGCGTAGGGTTCGCGAGCTCTGGCCAGTTCACATTGATATCGTCCGATTTTAAATGCCCCGTAACAAACCGTACCGATTGGGCATAATCGCGATGGGTCAGCGGAATGCCAGCGTAGGCCGCACAACCAGATGCCGCAGTGATGCCAGGCACCACCTGAAACGGAATATGATTTTGGGCAAGCAGTTCAATCTCTTCACCGCCGCGGCCAAAAATAAAGGGATCGCCGCCTTTTAAACGCAACACGCGCTTGCCCTGCTTGGCTAAATCCACTAATAACTGATTAATATTTTCTTGCTGCATGGCATGTTCGCTGCGTCGCTTGCCAACGTAAATACGTTCCGCATCGCGCCGCACTAATTCCATTACGCCATCCGAAACCAGCCGATCATAAAGCACCACATCGGCTTGTTGCATTAAACGTAAGGCGCGCAGTGTTAACAATTCCGGATCACCCGGACCACCGCCCACCAAATAAACTTCACCTTGAGTCAAGGATTCATCAGTCTGCGCAATTTCTTTTTCAATTATTTTTTCTGCAGCTTCTTGTTGTCCATTTAACGCCAATTCTGCTGCGGGGCCCTGCAAGATCTTTTCCCAAAAGCGGCGGCGACTGTCACCGTTATTAAACCGCGCCTTCACACGATCACGCCAATTTTTAGCAATAGTGGCAAGCTTGCCGTAATTCGCAGGAATTAACGTTTCTAGTTTTGCGCGAATCAACCGCGCTAATACCGGCGCTTCACCGCCACTGGAAATAGCAATCACTAGCGGCGAACGATCGATAATTGCGGGAGTGATGTAAGTACAAAGCGCAGGGCTATCCACCACATTCACGGGAAGAAAACGCGCTTTAGCATCAGCTGAAATTTTTTCGTTTAGCGATTCGTTGTCGGTCGCCGCAATGGCAATGACGCAATCATTCAAATCACTCGATTGATATTCACGCGCAAAAATCTCACCGTTATTTTGCACAGCCAACTCGCGCAACTCTGCAGAAATCTCCGGTGCCACCACCCGCAATATCGCACCCGCTTTAGACAGCAAACGACCTTTGCGGGTAGCCACATCCCCACCGCCAACCAGCAAGCAAGTACGTTTTTTTAAATCGAGAAAAACGGGAAAGTATTCCATATAGCATATCTACGAAGTGAATGTCGGTTGGGCCGAGCCACGCAGGCAACAAAGCCCAACAGGGCGGTGTAGCAGATTACAACACCAGAAACAAAATAATTAAATACCAAGCGCAAAAAAATAAGGTTTAAAACTTTTCTCAACAACATTTTTAATTAATGCTATAAACGGCTGATAATCACGCTCTACATGAGCAACATCTAATGCCTGATAATAAGCCAAACGCTGCTCAACTGCGATTACAACAGGTGGATAGCCGCTTTTCATTAACTCCAAATTCATAAGCAAACGCGAAGTACGACCATTGCCATCGACAAACGGATGAATACCGACAAAATCCACATGAACGCGCGCTGCCCGCTCAACTGGATGCAAACCATGTTGATTTGAAGTCGCAACGAAATTAGCCATTTTTTCTGACACTAGCAAATGATCCGGTGGCGTATGACGGGCACCGGCAATCACCACGTTGAGATTGCGATAAGCGCCTGCGTTTGCGGGATCAATATTTTTTAATACTAACTGGTGAATATTACGAATATCCCACTCCGACAAAGCCTCCTTTTTTTGCACTAATTCTTCGACAAAAATAATTGCATCGCGGTGATTGATTGCTTCGAAATGTTCGCGCAAACTTTTTCCGCCAATGGTAATACCTTCCAGTACAACCTTGGTTTCCAAAAGGGTCAAAGTATTACCTTCAATCGCATTGGAATGATATGTCCAACGCAAGACCAAATCCTCATGTAGGTTTTTCACTACAGAGTCAGGCAATGGACGATAAGCATCCAATTGCGCTTTGAGTTGATCTATTTTTTCAAACATTTTTACTTCTCAAAATGCCACGATTTGAAAATTTGTAGGTTGGGCTGAGGAACGAAGCCCAACATGTCCATGTTCACCTACAAACTGTAAAAAACAAAATTGCGATAATTTTTTTTGGTTTTTAAAACACATGAGTGCAATGTGCGAGGTCGAAGTGTTGGG
>JAZKFX010000019.1:0-76901 GCA_040386215.1 Pseudomonadota bacterium | reverse complement strand
TGCGGGGTCAGCGGTATAACATCGCCAATCCCGGTACTCGACAGCAGCGCAAAGCTAAGATAGTTAAGCTCGGTCCAGCTACGCATGTCCTGGGGGTTGACGGCGGCGGCATAAGTGCCCGGCTGAAGTATCTGAATCAGCATAAACACGTGGGTAAAGCCCCAGGCCAATAAGGTAAAGGTCGCACCGGCGGCAAACAGTTCGTCGGTCGTGGCTCGCAGGTCTTCCAACATGTAGGCAATCAGGCTACCGGCGGCATAGAAGTAAAAAATCGCTTCCAGCCCCGAACTCCAGGGCAGCAACTGGTTCATCGAAAAAAACGTTTGTAGCACTAACAGCACTATGATGATCGTTGCCAGGCTGCCGCTAATCCAGGTTTGCCCCGGGGTGCGCCGCACCATTCGCGTGGTGAGCGTCAACACAGTCACACCGAAGGCGTTGATGACAACCAGCCCAGCCTGGGTTCCTTCAAGAAAGGGATACAGCAGCATTCCCATTAGCTGAACCAGCAACAGAAGTGCCGATGGATGACGAGTGGAGAGGTGCAGAAAAGGACGAAGTGCCATCGATAGCGCCATGTAAAGTTAAAAGAAAATGAAAAGATGGGGATTCTACACGATAGTGAGTTGCGTTAATCAAACGCGCTGAGAGTTCTTGATCCTGTAGCTTGGCTTATACATGGTCACGAGCTCTTCTGCGGCCGAAGGATGAACGGCCATAGTGCGATCAAAATCTTCCTTAGTGACGCCTGCCTTCAGCGCAATTCCAAGGAGCTGTATCATCTCACCAGCCTCATGACCAAGAATATGGGCTCCGACAACTTTGCGGCTTGCTGCATCAACGATCAGTTTCATGATCATCTTTTCCATGCGACCGGAAAGTGTTGCCTTCATTGGGCGGAATTCGGCGCGATAGACTTCAAGCTCGCTATAGCGCTTGGCGGCATCTTCTTCAGATAAGCCAACAGTACCTATTTCCGGCTGTGAGAATACCGCTGTCGCAATCAATTCATGATCAGGAGCAGTGGGATTGTTTTTGTATTCGGTTTCGATGAAACACATAGCCTCATGGATTGCCACTGGCGTCAGCTGTACCCTGTCGGTGACGTCTCCCAGCGCGAAAATGCTGGGCACGTTGGTGCGCGAGTATTTATCCACGACTATAGCGCCGCGTTTGTTAATATCGACACCAGCAGCTTCCAGACCCAGACCCTTGGTGTTTGGATCGCGGCCTAGCGCCAGCATAATGGCATCAACGGCAATGGTCTCACCCGTCTTTGTTTTAGCTAATAAGCCACCAGCGGCAGTCTTTTCTATACGCTCTATAACGTCAGTAAGAATGATACGAATTCCTTTCTCCACCATCGCTTTATGAAGGCCTAGCCGCATGTCTTTGTCAAAACGCGACAATATTTCTTTGCCACGATAGATGAGTGTCACATCCGCGCCAAGCTCGTGAAAGATATTGGCAAATTCAACCGCGATATAGCCCCCACCTGCAATCAGGATTGAATGCGGCAAGTTCGGCAGGTCGAAAGCGTCATTGGAAGAAATACAAAATTCATGACCCGGCAGGGCCGTATGTAGATTTGGTGCACCGCCAGTGGCGATAACAATCTTTTCAGCCGTGACAGTCTTGCCCGTTTTAACCAAGCGGATGGTGTGCGCATTAACCAACTCAGC
Organism: Pseudomonadota bacterium; assembly: GCA_040386215.1. Lineage (GTDB taxonomy): Bacteria > Pseudomonadota > Gammaproteobacteria > Pseudomonadales > Cellvibrionaceae > Cellvibrio. The sequence continues at coordinate 75,219 of JAZKFX010000019.1, read as the reverse complement.
GCGACTTTCGATAACCTCGGCTCCATTGTTCGCCAGGCCACTGCGATAGAGGCCTTCGAGTCGAGCAATTTCTTTATCCTTGGCCGCAATCAACTTCTTCCAGTCAAAGGTGTTTTTGCCGACGTCCCAGCCGTAGCCAACCGCATCTGCGAAATGTTCACGATATTGGGACGCATAAACCAAGAGCTTCTTCGGTACACAACCGCGAATGACGCATGTACCTCCGAATCGGTATTCTTCAGCAATGGCGACTCGTTTGCCCATTGACGCAGCAACGCGTGCAGCTCTTACTCCACCTGATCCTCCGCCGATGACAAACAGATCGTAGTCGTATGCGCTCATGTGATTCTCCCGAAGAATTGAATTGCTGATTACGTTTTTTCTCGAGAATATTCACTGACACCAAAAAAAGTTTCTAATCTTAAATTTATTTTTGTTTCCGTTATTGTGAAGATGAGATTATAAAATTCACCCTCATAATAAAATGTTTGCGGGCTTTGCGCATACAAAGGCATTGCCTTGCCATTTAGCATCACACTCAAGCCTTGCTCAGTTAACTGCAAGTTAAGTGGTGTATCTCTCCCGTCCAATGAGCTATAAGTGCCTGCCAATGTTTTTAAATATTCTGTAGATAATGTTATTTGTGGTCGTTCAAAAAGGTATTTGTAACCTGCAGCATAGCCGGGCACATTCATACCAGAGTGACCATAGCCCGCGAGTGCATCCAATTTAAAATTTAAACCAGTAAGCTGTGCCTTTTTAATTTTTTCCGCCAGTGTGGTTACCTCGGAGGCAGCCGCATCTGCAGTGCCTACACCCAAGTACAAGCGCTTATTTTCTAATGCTTTGCTACCCTTAAATTTCTGAATCAGCTGTTCGTACACTGCACTGGAATTCCCATAGTTACCACCAATAGCTATTGCACCACTAAAGGCTTGGGGCTGCTCAAACAAAGCAAAAGTTGCAAAGTTGGCCCCTAATGAGCCTCCCAATAAATACACTTGCCCATTGGTGCGAAAGCGCCTTGCTAGCTCAGGCACAATGTCTTCTGCTAGTATTTTGGCGAAAATGGCTGCTTGCCCACTCGACTCTAAGCCTTCAACAGGAACGGGAGATAAATCTCGCATGCGAGTCACTTGTAAATTGGGACTGGTATCTAACCAGTCCACACCAATCACCAAAGCGTCTGGCATTTGGCCATCAAAATAGATGTTGTTCACCACGCTGGCCGCTAGCGGGAAATCCCATTGACCATCAATTTTAAGAATCACTGGGTATTTTTTGGTGGTTTGATTTGCGTAGTTACTCGGAAAGCGGACCTGGATACGATATTGCCGCTGATTACTCGCGGTAAAGGCGGAAACTTCACTGGCCTCCATCACAACCGGCTTAGTCGTGGGCTGTATCAAAGCAGGTTTAACAGGGTTTGAGCAGGCCACACAAAAACCAAAACATAAGTAAATTAAACGGGAAAACTTGCGGATCATTATTAATTCCTTAATTAGAAAAATGCCAGGAGAGTTTACAACCTACATCAGGTAAATCCATTATAAATTATTATATGAATTCCAATGTCGCTTATCGGCGAAAAGCAGAGAGGTAAGGATTGGATAATTATTTTAGCTAAACCAACGACCCTTTTTCAATGTGAGTTAACATCCCCCTCCCCTGCCAAGGGGAGGGTCGGGGCGCCCGGCTAGGGGTGGGGTTCGCTCTTCACATTCTAAATCGCCCAAAATTAAACTCCTCCGTCCTCTTTAATGCTTTCTTAAGCCAATACCCTTTTAGCAGCATAAAATTAAACTCATCTGCCCGCTTTAATGTTCTGGCAATGAATGCACTATGTTATTTACTTTTGTAGTCCATTTGAGCTTTAACATACAGCGGAAAAACTTCTGGTTTTTCATATTTAGTGCCCAAATATGTCTTGCGATAACACTCAGTTTTTGAGTTTTCTTTTTCAGCAAGGACAAGATCTATAGTGCCTTGCTTATTAATCATCATTACTAAGGTAACTCCGCCACCAGGAAGAAGATAACATTTATTTGATTCATATAAAGAAATGCTATTTTCGTGTCCTAGTCTTTTATTAAGGTAGTCAATTATTTTCGGATTTTTTTCTAGATATTGTTTTTCATTTAACGAAATAGCATTTTGATAGTCTATTTCTCGGCTGCAAGAAAAAACGAGAAGCGTGATAAATATAATTAATGGACTTTTCATATGTTTTCTGTTTCGCAACATCAAGCTAGATGGTAGTTTTTAAGTTGTATTTTTCAATCAAACATTTACTGAACGGCTGTGAACTCAACCTGTCAGCGCAATACTATAATCTTTTTCAATTTGAGTTATCACCTCCCTCCCCTGCCAAGGGGAGGGTCGGGGTGGGGTTCGCTCTGAGCCAAAAATCAAACTCCTCCGTCCACTTTAATGCTATTGCGGATCGAACTCGTAGAAAAATATTTGTAGTTAAAATATTTATTTTTTTTTAAAAATATTTATACAATAATTCACGTTATGAAAAATTAAATTTTAGCGTTATTTATTGTAGCTAAAGTAATTTTATGCTTTCACACAACCTCAGCCAAGAGGGAACTTTACTTTACAACCCGTTATTCAAAAAGCAACGGTAGCTACAATATAAATTTCTCACCGCGCTCAAATGAAAGCTTCCATTCCTTAAATAATTCCATTTCGTCTTTTTTAACATCGGCGAATCCTTGGTATCTGCAATCAGTTGGGAAATTTGTTGTTCGGCAGCATCGTAACGGGATTTCAATAGGCCACTCGTTTTTCGCAATACACTCTTTGATTTCATCGATGCATTTGAAAGCACTGCTTGTTGTGTAGGCAACAACGTACAGAAAGTCGTCCTTAGTGACTATAAGGTTTTCTTCTTCCATACGAATAGGTTGATTCGGAATTACATCGATTCGATACACATTGATAATTTTGAGTAGGCGCCATTGATCGCCGTCTTGCATGCTAAGCAAGGCTCTATCTGAATAATCAAACTGTTTATATTCCTCAGGAAAGAAAGGCGTTAGTTCTGGGGATCTCTCATAGTTGATCCACTCGAAATTTTTTAAATTTAATTCAAAAATTGATTTATTTATTTCGTGCACTTCTCCGTTAGCTCCTATGCCGACTATCAAGCCACCTTCAATTCTGATAATTTCAGGTTTTATCAATTCGGCTGAATGATTATAAATCCACCCAGGATTGTTGCCCGTCGTTTCAACCTCTTCAATAACAAATGTTTCGATATTTAAGCGAAACACCGGTGTAAATCCAGTGCGTCTATTTTTTGGATAACCGAGGTTTCCAATGATGTAGATAAATTTATCTACCAAGGTCACAGTATGAAAATCCGTGGGTGGAAAAATATTTTCCGGATATTGATAGATTGAAACAACACCGTTGCCTTTATGGTGAAAGACTTCATTATAAATGCAAAAATCAGGATCATATGAGCCCTCATGTTCACCTGCAATTTCTATATATTCATCATTTCCAAGCGGCGTGATGGATTTTCCGTATCGCTCGTAACACCATATGGGTTCGTCCTCTGAATATGTCGTTTCGTTAAAATGTTTGCGCGCAGTCCATGCCCCAGCATTACATCTCAGCATGTTGTACCAGAATGCTCGATTACATAATTCCGGGTTCGACTTTCCAAAGACCCTAAACTTTTGTGACTGGTATTCATCTTCACTCACGGATAAGGTTGCTTCGCTGTCTATCTGCAGTAAATCTGAACGCAAACGACTTGATATCTGACTGAAATCAGCGCCTGCGGCTAGCAAGATTTCCGCAATTTCTTGAGTGAGAGCTTTAGAAATTGTAGTCGACTGTGAAAATTGTGACCTATCCTTTTTGTTAACATCGGCACCATGCGTTAACAGGCATTTAACACATTTTACGGCGCCGCATTGCGCTGCTTCAATAAGTGGGGTATTTCCAAAAGAATTGTATGATTCGTAGTCTATCCCCTTCGTAATAAGCCAAGCCAACATATCGGCGTCATCCATTTGAATAGCGTACTCCCAAGCGGGTTGTTCGCATCGACCCTTGTCATTCAAGCTCGCGCCTTGATCCAATAAAATTTGGGCTTTTTCAATACTACCAGTCTGCATTGAAAGCAAGAATGGTGTGCGCTCCCATGTGTCGCGCGCAGCTAAATCATAACCCTCGAAAATGCGCATTATTGTTTCTTCTACACTTCCATAAGCCACAGCATGGAATAGTGGTGTCCATTTCAAATGCTCTGGGTCTGCGTCAACGCTAAATAAATATTTAACAACATCAAATCGCCCATTGCGTGATGAAACTCTCAGAGGCGTTTCAAAATACTTAGTGCATTCATTCGGATTAGCACCTTCAGTAATCAAGCTTTTTACCTGCTCGAGAAGGTTAGCTTCGTTGGCGTAAACAGCTTTTAAGAGAGGGTTTTTGATATTCATATTTAGATGCAGAGCCAAGGTTAGGTCGTGATTACGTAATTGGGGTCAGTCTTTAGGTCTAACTATTTCCTTATCTGAAAAAAATATCAGTTCCCTAATCGATTTTGCCGAACCATTTGTTTAATTATTTTTTCTCATAACTTACGAATCCACTATTTGCATAGAGCTCGACCTGCTCTGAATTACGACAATGAACTGTCCATGATGACAAATAATCTGGATCAACAACAGTTTCTCCAGTTGAACGAAGATTATATTCTCCAGGCCGAGCTTCCGTTAGATATTCAAAATCTGGCGGTATCGTAAATTCAGTCTGTGTTTTATTTCGGATAATGACAATTCCATCTGCACTTACCCGAATAATCGGGCCATATACCTGTATCTGGGTAATTAATTTATCGTTATTATCTAAAATAGTAATTCCAATTAGAAGGATTTTATTAATTAGGCTATCTATGCTTAACATATTTCGAGACTCTAACGAAACGGTAGACAAACCCAATTTTGAATTTTAGCTGCCTGCCGTCATTTAATTTTTAAAATAGTTGACTTACTACGACATATCACATTAATGATTCAACTCATCATTGCAAGGAAAGACCTCCTAAGCGTTTCGTTCATCGTAAACAGTAATCCAGCAGCTGTCACATGTAATAACACTACCATTGCCTCTGATAGGAGACTCGGCATTTTCATTCACAACAGGAAGCGGACCCTTAATGATAAGAAATATTTCGGATGTCTTACTTCCATCCAGTAAAATAGAAACAATCGATGTTGGTTCGCTACTGCCAGGTTTTGAGATATATTTCGATAGATGATTGCAAGTATAGTTACCCCATTCAGCAGCAGGTCTTCTTGTACACCGATACCCTTTAAATTCAATAATTTCCATGTCATTAACTCATTTAATTATAAATACCGTATTACTTAATATTAACTTATCTGCGTGTATTCCAAACTAATTACTTGCCATATTTGAAATTAGCAATCAGATAAGCAATCCAAATAACTACTAAAGCGATCGCGAACCCTTGAAAACATTTAAATACAAAACAAAATTTGGATTATCCTTTGCAAATAAAAAAACAAAAGAATGTCTGTAATAGCTGAAATAAGCCCAAGGATAATTTTAAGAATTTTTCTTCCATTTATAATTTTGAAAGGCTAGGCCAGATTTTGCAGCCTAGTGTGCTTGACCGCGTTGAATGGTTTTTTTGGTAACAATATATATTTAAAAAAATTTACTAGTTACAACCCCACCACGGTTTTTGTATACTTTTTTTAACTTTACTTAGTTCGGTATTCAGGTAAATATCCGTTGCACTACCTTCACCGCCAATTTTATCGTCAGAACCGAGCGAGAATACAAGAAGTCCTTTTTCATTATTTGGACTATAGCGATATCTTTTGCCCCATGGATCTTCCTGAATGTATTCAATGTACTTAGGAGTCAATTCCTTCAACTCTTTTGGTAAATTACCTTTTTCCTGTTCAAAGATGTCAATTGCCTTTGCTATGGCTTCAATATCAGCTTTTCCTTTAAAGACCCGCGCAATAGATGGCATGCACGGTTCTTCCACTAAGGAAAACGCCCAAAATAGAGCTATCGCCACGAGAACCAACACAATTAATATCTTCATTTCACCCTATAGCTAAAAGCACAAACAATTTGCAAAAAATTAATTAATGTTTACCTCCCTCCCCTGCCAAAGGGAGGGGTGGGGTGGGGTTCGGTCTTCGCATTTTAAATCGCCCAAAAATTAAACTCTTCCGTCCACTTTAATGCAGGTTGAGATTAATAAGATTATGGGGCCAAGGCAATTGTCTCGCCAGTGGTAAGACAATTTATATGGGATCGCTCTGATTTAAATCCAGCTTTAAATGCGCATCTTGTATCGCTTGGTGAAGCTTAGCCTGCAATACGGCTTTAGGCGGAAGTTTCAGCCAGTATTCGGCTACATGGATGTCACCTTTTTCCAAACCTAATAGCTCAATTTCTTCTAGCTCCTTGCCACTGCACAAAATAATAGCGATAGGTGGGTTTTCATCAGGCTGCTGCTCGTATTTGGCTAGCCAGTTTAAATAAAGCTCAACTTGCCCTTTGTATTCCGCTTTAAAACTGCCAAGTTTTAATTCAATGAGCACTAAGCGTCGTAATTTCCGATGGTAAAAAAGTAAGTCGACATAATAATCATTACCCCCTATTTGCAAACGTTTTTGTCGAGCCATAAATGCAAAATCATTGCCGAGCTCTAAAATAAAATGCTCTAGCTCTTCCAATATTGCGCTTTCCAAATTTTTCTCTGAAAAACCTTGAGGTAAATTTAAAAAATCTAACAGATAAGGATCTTTTAAAAATAAGTTAGGTGTCGCATGCTCTGGTTGTTGTTGCAATTGCGCAAGTTCCTGGCGCACTACGAGATCAGGCCGTTTAGCGATAGCGGTTCGTTCATACAACATGCTTTCTATCCGCTCGCGCAATACACGCACCGACCAGCGCCCCTCGCTACAAAGCGCAATATAGAAATCTCTTTTTAACTCATCCTCAAGCTTAATAATCTCTACCATATGCGACCAGTTTAATTGTTGCGACAGTGTCGCAACAATATGTTCATCATTCACGGCTATATAGAATTTGGCCATGCGCGTAAGACTGGTATAAGTAAAACCGTTACCAAACTCTAGTGTTAGTTTGGCGGCCAATACTTTTAAAGTACCTTCTCCATAATTCGAGCGATCGTCTTGTGATATTTCAGTTTTAATAAGCTTACCGATGCGCCAATAGGTAAGCACTAACATGTGGTTAACTTGAGTAGCTACTTGCCTTCGGGCCAATTGGATTAATTCACGGATCGAACCATAAAGATTCTGCGCTTCAGGCTCTTGTAGCGGGGGTGTGGTCGTATCCTTACTCATGTGTAGCTCCTTAATTAGCTTTCCAATGCATTGATTAAAATTGTTTGTAACGTTAAACCTTCAAGTAAAGCCTGCTTTGTTAATTGTGAGTCCAAGGCAATTGTCTCACCAGTGGCGAGACAATTGCGTCGTAGCGATAGGCTTCATAAAACTGGCGCATACGAAACAAATTAGGACGTGTAAAGCCTTTAAGGTTTGGCTGCGTGTGTGCTAGGTAATTTGCTAACTGTGTCACAACAGAATCACCCCATTCGGCGCTCTCCAACTTATGGCTTAGGTATGCAGCCACCTGCCAATAGAGTTCAACTAGAAGAGTATTGGCTGCTTGATAAGATTTCTGCCGTGCAGACTCGATGAGCTGAACTATATCATCAAATTCAGGGTTTTCTGTTATTGCATCCATCCTCAGCTCCTTAATCATTTATGTTGCTTATTATCGCGTTGAGTTAATTTTCCAATGCGTAAATGTAACTTTTAATATCGAAAACGCTTCGTAAAAAGCGCGGGCTAAACCGCGCCGTTTTTACAAATTAGACAAGCCATGAGAGCTTAGCAAGGTGACTCAATATACCCCGATTTATTTCTTAGAGGAACTTTGAATTGCCTTGATCACCAGACAACCGTCACTCACTTCAATATCAACAGCGGTGCCAATAGTAAAGCCTGCTTTCTTAAGCCAAAACCCTTTGAGCAGCATATAGGGAACAGGAGGTGGTGCTCTGTAAGTGCTGGGACTACTGCTTAATACATAATCGTAAAAGCCCATGCGGACTTTAAGTTTGCGGGTATAAAAAGATTTTTCTTGGGCCGAGCGAAGCTCTGGCGTTATAGTACGTTTAGCCATGATTGATACCTGATTATCGATTGTGGTTAGCTGCCTCTGGGTGTTGCTGCACTCAGGGGTAGCGCCTTTTTATGTTTAGAATTTACAGTTCAAAAATACCTCCGATTGAGTAAAAACTGCGCTCCTATAGAACACTAAAAATCTGGTTGAATCAACAGGTTTTTACGAAATTTAAAAATTTTTGATTTATTTTAAAACTAACATAAAAAATATCTCAGGCTGCACACACCTTTTTCAAAGTGCCCAACCATCCCCTCCCTTAGTTCAAGGGAGGGCTAGGGGCGCCCGGCCAGGGAGGGTTTTACTCTTCATGATTTTGGCAGCAAACTTACTTTCGGCAATCGTAATCAGAAGGAATACTTAAAAAGAAATCATCAGGATCAAAATCAGTTCCATTCGTTAGGTACTCTCTAATTTTTTCAGCATATCCGTCATCATTTTCTTTGCCGGGATATTTGTTACTACCAGTACAAACGGCTACTACGCCATCGTTTGAATAAATGATATATTGCCAACCGACATTTAGTGGGACACCACAATCACCACCGCCGAACCCGCTATACAATTTCTTAATTTCTTTGGCATTACCTTTAATGGAGTCGATTAACACAAATTCAGCCACCACACTTTTCATATGATCTTTTGCTAAATCATTTATCGTTACAGATTTAATTCCAGCTACAAATACATATTTTGAGGTAGTAATTATTTTTTTAATGTCTCGCTTCCCACAACTGCATGCAAAAGAAAGCGAAGGAATTATTAGAGATAGCACTAAGATTAATATTCGCATAACCTACCTCAGCCTGGACTATTGAGTGATTTTACTTTGTCGTAACAAGCACCGCACAATATTTGGATGCTCGCAAGCTCTTCAGCCTCTCCTACCCAGTCACCAACTTTATTGACCAATTCTTCACACTTAGTGCACCAGGCATCTGGCCGAGGATTGTTTAATTGCTGAGTTGAACACCAAAAACCACGAGGCTTATTATCGATAAGACTTTGTACGCTATGCTGGCAAACAAAGGTTTGCTGTTGAGTACCATGTTCGCAGCACTCTATGTGCTCACTTTCATCTGACATGTGGGTAATCCTATTAATACTGATTTCGTTGTTTCATTTCGTAACTGGGGCTTTTAATTTTGACGTGACCTAAATTTTTTATAACACTCTTATTCACTGTGCCCCCACGTAGGCTTTTCTATACTTCGTATTAATTTTTTTCTATCGGTATCAAGATAAATATCAGCAGCATCAGCCATTCCCCCCACCTCGCCGTCCGAACCCAACGAATACACTCGTAGCTTTCTATCTGCTGTTGGGCTGTATTGATATTCCCTACCCCAAGGATCTTCAAATATCGTTTCCACATATTCGGGCATCAATTCTTTTAAAGAATTAGGTAGTAAACCTTTATCCCCTTCATAAAAATCAATAGCGATTGATATAGCCTTAATATCGCTAAGTGCTTTCATGACTCTGGTGACATGTGTACTAGACTCACGAGCTATGGGGAAAAAAATTAGTAATAACGAAAAAATAACAATTATCAGTGAAATAAATAACACTAGTAAACTTGCATAAATGCTCTGTCGTTTTAATATTGCTGCGAAACTCGACATTGCAGCTCCAAAAGAAAAAACTACAAATAGTATCTGCAATATCAACATTAAATATTTTGCTAGAAAAAACACTTTGCCAGCACTTGGAGATACAAGCTGCCCAAACAATATAATTAAAGCCGCACAAAAGATTACGCCAATCATAAACTTGCAAGCAACTCTAAAAAAGTTGATTTCCCGTATATTCATGCTTTTATTCCAATGTGAAAAACCGGTACTATCCAAAGCCTCCAATCGCCAAAAGCGGACATTAGCTGCCCATTAATAAATTACTTAAGAGATTTTCGTATTTCATGTCGAGCACCAACGAGAAAACCTTGCCAACGCTGATTCTTGTTTCTTGCCAAATCAATTCCTGCTTCAGCTAATGCCGTAACAGTCCCAGTTAAGGGAAAAGCTACACCGATTGCATCACCTAGCATTGCTTTTCCGACACTAGTGAAATGTCGTTTTGGGTCCAAATATTTCAAGAAAACTTCGTCTTGAGCAAATTGCAGGGCATGCTCAACTTCCTTTTTCATTTCAAATACTTCTTTTTTAGAAGTTAATGAATTTGTTTGTAAAATCCATCTTCTAAAATCAACAAGAAATTTATTATCTCTAATCTCATCAATTACAGGATGATAAGGTCCTTTCGGAGTTAGATAATTTGGAATATTGTCAAGAACCAGAAGCTCTGTAAGCTGCATCATTTCTGAAGCCAGCAAATTTTTTTCATAAATAGGCTGAATTCGTGAATTTGCAATTATTTCTATATTCTTTTCTACTAGCTTAGAGCACACAAGCATATCAATAGCAAAATTCGTTAAACTTGCATTAGCTTGCTGCCGAATTGCTCCAATATTCAACCCATGAGAGTGGTTATCAATGTTCATTTCTTCTGTTGCACCTGCCTTTTCAATAGCTTCTCTGAATGGTATTTTTTGAACGCAATGAATTGATTCATAATTTCCACCATAATACAAAGCTGATGAAATTTCTTCCTCGGTCAGATCAGGCAGCCGACCCTGTTCATCAAGGAATGAAACGAATGGTAGCCCTCTCATATTTTCTGGGCATAAACTCCGAGTAAGAAAAACTAGCTCATCAAAAAGAAGCATTAAACCAAATGGAGAATCCAGAATAGGATTTGGGCTACTGTATGAATCAGCTAAAGTTTTTGATGCCTGATTGGCGTAATCGAAACCTATAGGTGTTGATAAACCAATAAACGCTTTTCTCATTTTCCAATCCTTTTTTTAAAAAAATGCTGGTGAATTCTGAATAAAAAGTAAAATATTTACGCCTTTTCCCTTTAATTTAACTTTTCCATCAATTATTCCGAAGTTGGTGATACCCTCGAAATATGCTAACAAACTGAGTTGTGAATACAGCATACTATCGACAAAGGATTGCGCAGGTGTCGGCCAAGAGCGGACCTTCGGAATTGGTTTAAGCTGACATAGCGTTAATTTAAAAGTCTATTCATAGCAAACCCGGTTGCGACAATTGCCAGTAGATAAGGAGCGTAATATCCAGAAAGCGCTGGATAACTAAAAAATAACCTAACCATCGCAACAAATAAAATTGTTCTAAGCCAGAGACTTGATCTTACTTCAGGGCAAATGACATCCTGCGGTCCTGCTTCAATTAGCTCTTCATCAAAATCATACAAGTGCAGAGTTGAAGGTTGACCCTCTGAGCTGCCAAAACGCCGAAATCTAACCGTGCTTAAATTTACATTTGGGTTGTAACCGAACACCTGCCTAATTTGATTAGCAAAAAAGCGCAAGCCATATCTTTTCAAATGCATTTCTTGGTTTATTACCTCAACAATTTTGTGCCGCTCGGTAATCCAATACCTAAATAGAAACCACGCAAGCGTGATCCAAACAAGCCAAGCCAAATGATAAGCGTCAGTAAATGTCAATTTAACTAGCGGCAATTCAATTTCACCAGATGCCGGGATCTCACACCCTCCCACGTAAAACGCAATTATAGCCATGGAGAGTACAACCAAATTTCTTCTTTCAGGATTACTATCCTCTATTGGCATAATTATACTTTCCCCTGTTTAAATATGGACTTAAACCATCTTTTCAAAATAATTCAATTCATCTTCCATTCGCTATATGATCGCAGCATTCGAGTTATTCTCAACCATAACACTTTTTTCAAATAATCAATCGTATTCAAAAAAATTAACAGTCATTTAATTTCCACTTTAGGCACAATTATTGTATTCGGCCAAAGCGGATATTAAGTATATCTTGAAGGGTTCGTTACGCGTTTTTAAATCCACGAGCTACCCAATTGAATAAAAGGTGACGGAGGGATTTGAAAATGATCAAATTTTTTGAAATTAAATCCCTCCGTCACTTTTTACTTCACCGCATTGCGGATAGATTTATATCCAGCGTAAAAAGCTATCTTCGAATATTTTCCAATTCTTTAAAATATTTTTCTCGCATTAGCATTCACCCACCTTCGGCCAAACGTGAACTTGGCGTTGGAAAAAATATACATTTAGTTAGGTAATAGATCTTTTGCCAAAGTTAGTCGCTGACTCATTGGTAACAACGTTTATGGTTTGTCTGTGCATTAGGCAATCACCGTTCCTTTGAAAAGTAATTTTTTTAGTTCTAGGATCAGAAAATATTTGAACTATTCCATCTCGCTTGAACATATCAGAGTCTAAAGGGTATGAAGCATAAGGATTGTGAAATACCTGAACACCGTCTCTAACTTTTTCATTGTGCTCTTGAATTACTGAAGTTCTTCGCACTGGATTGCCTTTCTTAGACCACCATACAGAATTAATAAATCTTTTCAGATTTGTGTTGCCTGACATAGCCTCTACCTTTCCCCAAGTAGCTGTAGTGCTCAATAAAATGGCGCTTATTTCGGAATACCTTGAATCTTCGAAAAATCCCAATTCAATTTCAGCGCCGTTGTCTTTTTCCACATGTCCCAAGCTAACACCTAGAGGTCCGTCAGGATACAAATGTGGCGCATCATTATATGAATCTTCATCTACGTAATAATCATATAAAAGAGCTTTAATTGGAGTGTCATACTGGATATTAAAATAAGGCTGCTCAAACGGAGCCACCGCTATCACAAAAGGTCGCGACTTAACGTGCTCTAACTTTGAGTAAATATCTTTGTACTTTCTATACTTGGAACATATTGCGTTTGACAGTCGAATAATGGATTCAATGTTCATTGCCTTGAATCGAGTGGGCATTTCTTCAAAAAAATCCTTTTCCCACTCGGGAGTTTTTCCATTTGCCGCTGAAGCAGTTGTGGCTTCAATAACGACTTTTTGATCATTGAATTCAACTACAAAATCTGGTGACGGAAAAGACCAATCAATTTTTAGTTCAATTTCCCGGAATAATGCATACAGATAGATTTCCCAAAAACTGGAGTTAAAAGTTGTCTGAAATTCCTTTACTAACTTGTTGTCTCTGTCAGGAAATCCATCACACCAGCGCTGCAATTCAGCTCTATCCATGTTCTGTAAATCTCTTTGAATCTGAATAAAGTTTTTATGTAACTTGTCAGGCGAAAACAAGGGATTAAACAATTCCATTCCTATTGCCCCTTTAGATATATGATGTTCTGCAATCTTGTTTTTACGAGTAATAAATTTATTAGTTAGTATGCGCTTATCTAATAAAATAATTAATTGCAAAATATTAATTCACGTACGACTGAGGACTCTTTCTGGTTTAACTGGTGTCAGTTTTCAATGTTATATAGGCTTTCAGACGAGTTTGTATTTATGCAAAAGCAACTTCCACTTTGGGCACCAAGCGAGCTAATTATGCTAGAAAATATTCCATATCAATTACATCGGATAACGACCAAAGGCGGCCGTTGGTGGTGTCTATTTCTCCCGGGGAACTCGGAAAGCTAGCACTTCACTCATCGGAATTGTACAAGCGAAACGTTAGCTCTCCCAGTTATTACAATCAAACTGTTTCTAACAACCCAATTGTATCTTCAACTAAAGCGCCATCGATCAAAGCTGAGTCAGATAAGAAAGATCTCTTTGTCTTGCTATCTCCAATACAAATTAGTTTAGTATCATCTGAAAAATATTGATTCTTAATAGCTTCAATATTAAAAAGAGGGCCAGATGAAGTATCATCCTTCTTGTATTCGGCAACAGATAATACAATTTGACCAGCTTTCTTTGTTTCACGAGATAAAAAATCGAATATTTCAGTCCTGCTTGCTGTATCAATATCTTCTTTAAAGACAGCATCTAATAAAAATGGAAAGCAGTGGATGTTAGAGTTGTTCGTAACCATTTCGTAGAATGAAAAATTATATGCCATAAGCAAAAGATGCAACTCAACCCCTTGATAAGGGAATGAGTTCAAAGAATACAAGTCTCGGTATTTTTGCTCCACCGGAACATTAACCCCCAACAATTCAGCTTTGCTTTTAAAAATTTTTAGAAATTCTTTCTCTTTTGTTATTCTTTCTGCTTCAATGCCAATTCCGTTTCCAATGCTATCAATTTCAACCTTTAATTCCTCTATCCTTTTTTCGCAAAAAGCTTTTTTAATAGAAATGTTAGCTAGTAGTCTTAAATTGGCGTTATGATCTAACCATGAATCAAATGTAATATTTTCACTTTTTAATCTCCGTAAAACACCGAAACCTTCTTCGATTTTTATTCTTAAGTCAGCCAAAGACTTTTCTGTGGAATTGAGATTTGACGCACTCCGTTTAATATCCTCTTTAACCCTCTCATTTTCTTTTAGGGCATCATTAATATCCTGACTGTAATTATAAAAATCTTTTAAATCACCAGGCAACGTTTGCTCACATGTTGGACACTGATCAATTTTAGGCTTCTGATTTTTAATGTTGTGCATTACTTGCGATAATACTTTTTGCCTGCCTCTGAGAAGACTTATTTTATTGCACAGTTTAGTATGCTCGGCCTCTTCGACGAATAAGTCTTTACTCAACGCCTGATACTCTTTTAAAAAGCCAATCGATTCACCTTTGAATCGCTCGTCCAATATTTTTGAAACGATCAAGCCCTGGTCTTTAGCTTCATAAGAACTTATCTGCTTTAGCTCGAATTCTAACTCTTTTTTTTCTTTCGCAAGGTTATACTTCTTCACCCTATCGTGTGATTTTTCTATGCCACAGTAATAATCTAAATAGTCGAATTTAAAGTCTTTATAGAACCTATAATCCCCGATCGATTCCCGTATATAAACCCACCCTACAGACTGCGAGATATAATATGGTAGAACTGCCGCTTCTAGAGGAGCATCTATCAATTCAGATTGCTTTTGTAACTTTAAATTGAAACCTATTATTTTAGAAAAAGTTTCCTTATACCGAGCGTACTCATATGAGTTGTTACCATTAATGCCGTCAAATCGAATAGGTGGGTTGGCGCCTTTCTTTAAGATCAAAGTATCATGCGCTCTCACAAAAGTTAACTTGCTGATTTTGTCACCGTTACGTAACTGGCAATCTAGACGAAAAAAAACATCATTCGTATTTACATCATTTAGGTTATCTTTAGAGTCATTTATCCCCATGGCATAAATAACCGATTGAATAAGAGTACTTTTCCCTGATGTATTTCTACCATGCACGATATTTACTGATTCACTAAACTCCGTATGAAACCCTCTATTCAATTTCGGGGAGTAAACAAGCAAGCTTTTCAATATTAATTTAGACATGCATCCGCCTTGTCTCAACGTAAGCAGCGATAATAGCGAATGCAATCATGTGCCTCTCCAATCTAGGGTGAAAATCATTCAAATAGCAATTGTATAGATCAACTATACATTCGGCTTCGCTGTTGTGATTCTCATCAATATCAGTTCGCTTTTCTACATAATTATAAATCTTACGATACTCAACCTGTTGTATATCTTTAAAATAATCAAAGCAATTTTCCAACAACTCATTTGCCTTTCTTTGTATCGGCAACTTTAAGTTGAGTCCATTTGATAGATGCTCAGAATATCGCCTCCAGAAATCAAAGGACTTCTTGCTTTCTATAAACATGCTGAAAGTTTCAGCAATTTTTTTCTTTGTCACTCTTTTACTGGCATCGGATAAAAGCACTTTGTTGTCATTGTTATAAGTTTGCTCAGCATACTCTAGTAATCTCATTAAAGTAGAGATAACAGCCTCATGATCATTAACCTCTCTACCAAAGTGCTCTATACATAAGCCCTTTAAGTGCTGCTTCCAACTACTATAACTCTGAGCTAGGTCAATATATCTAAATTGAACATGCTCTAATTGCGTTTCTTCTAATATTTCTTTTTTAATTTTTGATACTATGTTTTTCTTAATTTCATCATGCAAATGAGGGTATCTTTTTAACTTATTTGATACTTGTATTTTTTCTATTTCCTGTTTAGCAGACTTCTCTTTTTTGCTCGTTAGCAAAATGTTTCGATTAGTTAGAAAGTTCAAAGTATGATGGTAACACTCGGATTTACGAAAAGGATCGCCAATAAGTTCTTTACCTACAGATGTAATTTTTCCAATTATCTCGCATAAATCAGTATCTGTTTTCCAGTCGTCTCTTGATTTTTTTGCTTGATAAGTATCTACCTTTTTCAAGTAGCCATTGTCATCTATAAAGGCAAATAAAAAGTCTTCATGATGCTCTAAGCATATGAAGTAGTTTTCTAAATTGATGGTTTCGTAATCTTCAAATAAAAGAAATACAACGCAGCAACGCTGGAATGAATACCCAGAGCCTCCCTCTACACCCGAATTGCTACTTGCCATTATAATTTCCCATTTTTGGTTTCACTCATCTTCCATTGGAGCGTAACAGAACGGCAAAAGTGCAACTTAAAAACCATCCGTTTGATTGCTTTGTTATGACGGGTTAAAGAGAGATTTTTATTTGCTTTTGACCTTTTGCAACATATACCGCTTTTAACTGCTCATTTTTCTCTTTAAATGATTTTAATTTTTCGTAGGCTTCTTTCTTATTATTAGCACTTGCTGAAATATTGTTTCTTACTTTATTTAGGTTGATATTTAACATTGCTCTAATCTCAGGTTGGCATTACGAAATCTTGATTGGAGTAATAACCGTCACGAACGTGACGCAGTTGATGTTTAAGTGCACACTGGCTATATTCGTAAATATTTTCATTGGCAGCGGTATACCCACAAGCTGCCATTAGATACTCAAACAGCTTGTCGAATATTTCCGTAAACTCTTTAAGCGTTTCCCATTCGTCTGTTCGATCATTGAGGTCATTCAAAAAAGCCAGATGCTCATCAATAATTACTCTGGGGCGATGGTATACGAGAATAGCCGGTTCACCAGTTGTTTTTGCTTCGACGTGAAGCTCAGGATAAATTATGAACCATAAATAGATGAATGCTGCTGCACTAATAACGTAACGGTCCACTTCAATAGTAACTTTGGCCTTAGTTTGCTTTATGGCTTCGATTAACCAAATAGCAGCATCAACTGACCCGCCACCATTGTAGGGAAGCTGTATGGTAATTTCATTTCCATTATAGGCGTCATCAAGTGCTGCCAACGCAGCTGAGACTGTGGCAGGAGTTATTTCATCTTTTATTTCAAAATATTCCATTCCTACCTCTTAATTTTTTTAATCGAAAAAATGGCTTCATTAGCGCATATGTTCGCTTTACCCAATCTGCGAATGCATAAATTTTTATTTGTAATGGCTGAAGTAAAGACTATAAGTAGTATGTACGCCAGTAGACATTACAAAATATTACGCCTTTTGCACTTTTAATCTCTGGCACCCACCAACATGGCTATTAATCATTCTATTTTTTCAGTAATACTCTGCTTTTCTAATCCCACCTACCCTAAAATCGCAGCTGCAATGCCACTGCCTACGACACCTCTGCACCAAGCCACCTTTTAATATGATAAATATGCGAATCATTTACCTTCACATACTCCTCATAATATGAATTTTCACGCTCCCAATCTTCATCACTGTATTCATCCGCATCCGCTCTAGACTCTTCGAAATTGGCCAAAATTATTTTAAAATTATCGAAAATATTTTTCTGTAGCCGCGTAGGTTCCATTTCTTTGATCAAGAAAAGAAAATGGTCAATGCCCCTGCGATAAAAGTCTGAATTTCCACGCATCTCAATGTGAGATAATTTCGTTCTGCGTGAGCTTATCGATTGTGCAATTCCAAATGCCAGCCATGCAATTAAATGTAAATCAAATTCAATTTGTAAAATACTCAGTAGGCGGATATTAATTTCTGGTTTATTTCTTTGAGCCAAACTGCTTAATAAACTCCAGGTAACTTTCGCCTTTTTTTCAACAAAGAAATCTAAAATGAGTAAGCATGATGATTGGTCAGATTTTTCCGCTGACAAAAATATGAGATCTTGCAAGCCGAATTTTTCTAGCCAGTTACATAATAAGCTGACTGACTCCCGCGTATTTTGAACGGCTAAACAAGCAATAATATCGTCTTTCTCAAGTTCATTAGGAGCAAATGTTAAAGTGATTAACTCGATAGCCGCAGCTCTAATGCCCTCTGATTTATTTTCGGCGTATTCCAACAGCAACTTAATTGGAAGCGTTTGTGGAATGATTTTCCAATGTCTTAAAATGCTTTCCTTTACTACAAGCGATTCATCTTCTTTAAGCAGCTTTACAATCAAATCATGCCTATCCAAATCATTTGGGTTAGCAGTTCTAATTAAATACTGAGCACTTGCACCTCGTACTGCATCGTCCGGGTCATGAAAAGCCAATGTCGAAAGTACAGAATAATTTCCCAATCCAGCAAGAATTACAATCATATGTAGCCGCACCCCGGGATCAGGAAATTTATTATCTTGCGGGAATATTTTAGGTAATGATTCTTTTCCCAATCTCATCGCAATCTCCCAGGCAGCCCACACACGCTCCTGTGCATCGCCAGTGGAAAGTAGCTCCTCTAATAATTCTGTGCTTAGTAGAGTAACGGCGGTGTAGTCCTGATAACGCATTTTTTATGATCCTTTAATGCTAATGATTGGGAGCCCTAAGGGCTGATATGGAATTTTATTAGTAAACATACTTTTATTCTTAATAACTTATAGGTAGACTTTACGGCGCTATAGATAACCTATAAAAGCCCAAGGCTACTAATAAGAAACTGTAAATCGGCGAAAACGGCGCCTATATCAGAGCTTCAGCGCCACAGCAGTGTTGCCAGCTGTATCAGTAACAATTCGACAACTCCTTTTCTTACCGTTGTAATCTTTCAGGATCTGGTATTTGGTCGTTTATCTTGGCCATTGCTTTTTGCATGGGGTCGGAGGCCTGCTACAAAAAACATAATCGGGTTGTTAAAAAGCTCAGCGGATAAAAACCTACCCATAACCTTTTAATAATTATTTCGGGGGAATCATGAGAAAAAAAAATTTCACCAGGTCCATCAAAACATTGCTTGGCGCGAGCGCCTTCGCTTTGGCGATGGCACCTTACGTCCAGGCCGCTTGTACCTACACTGTCACCAATAATTGGGGCTCAGGTTTTACCGGCGAAATCAAGGTAACTAACGATACCACGCAAACAGTGAATAATTGGTCGGTATCCTGGCAGGAATCCGGTGCAAGTGTTACTAGCGCCTGGAACGTGACCTTGACCGGTGCCAATCCTTACACGGCTACTCCATCCAGCTGGAACGCAACGCTTGCCCCCAAAGCCACTGCCAGTTTTGGCTTTCAGGCGAGCGGCAGCGCAGGAGCCCCCAAAGTCAATGGCAGTTTGTGTGGAACTGTTGCATCTTCGCTTGGCAGCAGCAAGGCCAGTATCCCGGCCAGCTCACTTGCTCGCAGCTCCCTGGCTCCTAGCTCCATGGCTCGCAGCTCCGTTGCTCCCAGCTCCAAAGCAGTTAGCAGCATTGCTGCCAGTGTAAAAAGCTCTGCCAACAGCGTGCCTGCGAGTTCAAGTACGCCCTCAGTAGCCACGTTTACCATTCAGGAAGAACAAGCCGGTTTTTGTCGTGTTGATGGCATAGCGACTGAAATTACCAACACAGGTTATACCGGCGAAGGCTATACCAACACGAATAACGCCCAGGGAGCGGCCATTGAATGGGCAGTGAGTGCGCCCACCAGCAGCCGTTACACCTTGACCTTCCGCTTTGCCAACGGCGGCACGGCTAACCGCAATGGTTCGCTGTTGATTAATGGCGGTAGTAACGGTAGTTACACCGTGAATTTGCCGGCGACGGGAGCCTGGACAAGCTGGCAAACCGCCAGCATCGACATTGATTTGGTGCAGGGTAACAATACCTTGAAACTCGCAGCAACAACGGCTGATGGTCTGGCGAATATAGATTCAATAACCATTGAGGGTGCGCAAACCGGCGCTGGTAGTTGCGGTACTACAGTGAGCAGCAGCTCTGCTTCGCGTACGCCTTCCTCAGCGGCAACTTCAAGCACCTCATCCACCACCACATTAATACTGTCGCAAACGGGCAACCCGGTTCACTCGCGCTTTAACAGTATGAAAAGCAAATGGGGCCAGGATAAAGCCGATATCGTTTTATCCTACCAATACACTAATGGCGGCTGGCCCAAAAACCAGACCTATGACACCCGCGGCAGTGGCGGCAGTGACTCAGGTACTTTTGACAATGGTGCCACCACGACGGAAATGGTTTACCTCGCCAATGTGTACCGCGATAGCAAAAATACCAAGTATCGCGATTCAGCACGCAAAGCGCTGGAGTTTACGTTAAGTGCACAATATTCCACCGGCGGATGGCCGCAATACTTTCCACTTAAAGGTGGTTATGCCGACCACGTGACCTTTAACGATAATGCCATGACCCGCGTATTAACGGTGCTCTACCACGCTACACAAAAAACCGCACCTTTCGATACCGATGTTTTTTCTGACGATCAGCGCAGCCGTGCAAAAGCTGCCATTACCAAAGGTGTGGATTACGTTCTCAAAGCTCAATGGAAACAAAATGGAATCCTCACTGCGTGGTGCGCGCAGCACGGTAAAGATGATTACAAACCGAAGCCTGCACGCGCTTATGAACTGGAATCCATCAGCGGTAATGAGTCTGCAGAAATAATCGCGTTCCTGATGACCCAGCCACAAACAACACAGGTCGCGACTGCGGTTAAAGCTGCACTGACCTGGTATCGCAGCCCTAATACTTATCTTGCTAATTACACCTATGATTCCTCACTGGCTGCCACCAACCCTATAGTCCCCCAAGCGGGTAGCAAAATGTGGTATCGCTTTTACGATTTGAATACCAACCGCGGATTTTTCAGCGACCGCGACGGCAGTAAATTCTACGACATAACGCAAATGTCGCTAGAGCGTCGCACGGGTTACAGCTGGGGTGGCAATTACGGTAGTGGGATTATTAAATATGCGGATAGCGTAGGTTATTAATTTAAGCTTATTAAATTTAAGGTATTAATTTTACTGGAGTGAATTGCGCGGGCACAAACAATAGGATTTGTGCCCGCATTTACGACAATGAATGGATCGCGAAAAAATAATTATTAGCCATCACTTTTATTTTTTTATTTGTACGCATTTTTATTTCAAACATACCGCAACTTCAAAGCCTCAATTAGCACACTAACTTTCTGCGAAGGCTGCGTTGACTGCGGATAAACCGCATAAACTCCCCCGCTCGGTAATTTCCACTCCGGTAATAAACGCACCAAACGGCCAGCGGCCACATCTTCCTTAACAAAAAAATCCGGGTGCACCATTAAACCCGCACCGGCTAACACTGCAGCTTTTACCGCTGATGCGGTATTGGCCATCACACTCGCAGTAAAGCGCACAGTTTCCGAAGGTTTTCCCGCTTGCGTGAAAGTCCAATAATTGGGATTGGGTAACACTGAAAGTCCCACAAAAGGGAAGCCTTCCAAATCCGCAGGCGATTCTGGTTTGCCATTGAGCAATAGCGCCGGTGGAGCTACCAACCAATCATCAAAATACGTGATTAAGGCAG
Organism: Pseudomonadota bacterium; assembly: GCA_040386215.1. GTDB lineage: Bacteria > Pseudomonadota > Gammaproteobacteria > Pseudomonadales > Cellvibrionaceae > Cellvibrio. The sequence continues at coordinate 53,384 of JAZKFX010000019.1, read as the reverse complement.
CGCGATGGCTGGAGTCGGTTAAGCGCCCAATGCGAATCGCTACATCAATGCCGCCACTCACCATATCCGTTCGTTCATCGCTGGAGAGAATTTCAATGCGCAATTCCGGGTGCTGTTTTACCAGCTCTGCCGCTAAAGGCGCAATTACGGACGCGCCGTAATCAATCGGGGTAGAAATGCGTAATTTACCGCGTAATTGCCGGGTATTACTGCTGGCTTGGGCTATGGCATGTTCCGTATCCAGCAGGATTTTTTGACAGGATTCGTAAAATAAACTGCCCGCCTCAGTGAGGTGTAAGCGCCGCGTAGTGCGCACCAGCAGGTGGCTGCCAATCTCCGCTTCCAGCTTTTGAATGTGGGTGCTTACCATGGTTTTTGCTAAACCCAATCGCGTAGCGGCTGCGGTAATTGAGCCGGTTTCGACTACCGCGACAAACACTACCAAGCGGTTAAGGTTAACTGCAGAGAGATTCGCCATAAAATCATTGTCCATTATTAGCGGATAAAGAATGAGAATTTTCCCATCTTATCAGAACAATGTTTCAGGCGGATACTGGCCTCACTGCAACAATCTAACGTTAATCACTGAGGAAGAAATCATGACAATAGCAATCGTCGGCGCTACAGGTTTTATTGGCCAGCACATCTTTAATGAAGCCGTAGCTCGTCAACATCAAATTACTGCGCTGGTGCGCAACCCTGAAAAAGTTACGTTGGCTTCCGGTGTCACCGCGAAAGCCCTTAACTTGCAAGATGCTCAATCACTGAGTGCGGCTTTGGCCGGTCACGACGCTGTGGTGCTTAGCTTTCATTACGAAGGCCAGGATTTGCGCGCATTGATTAATGCCGTCAAAACTTCCGGCGTAAAACGCGCGCTGTTTGTCGGCGGTGCAGCCAGCCTTGAAGTCGCTCCCGGTGTGCAACTGCTGGATACTCCGGAATTTCCGCAAGAGTGGCGAGCCACCGCATCAGCCGCTCGCGAATTATTGAGAGTGCTGCAGGGTGAAAGCGAATTGAATTGGACTTACGTATCGCCTTCGGCCTTTATCGAGCCTGGTGCACGTACCGGTAAATTTCGTTTGGGTAGCAACCAATTATTGTTGAATGAAAAAGGTGAAAGCCGCATTTCCTGCGAGGACTTTGCTGTTGCTGTGTTGGACGAATTGGAAACGCCCGCGCACAAACAACAACGGTTCACGGTGGGTTATTAAGCACTAGCTTGTAAGAAAAATCGCTTGCAAAAAAATTTAGCCGGGGCTTAATCGCCCCTACTCCAAAAGGAACAATAAAATGTTCAATAAAACTTTTGTCGAAATGTTTGGTTTTGATCACCCGGCGGCGCGCTTAAGTGAAGCTGTGGTGCTGGTGATTGATATGCAGCGGGAATATCTGGATGGCGCTGTGCCTCTACCAGATTTGTCCGCTGCTGTTGCGGGTACTGCAAAACTTATTGCGCGTGCGCAAGTGCAAAATACGCCGGTTATTCACGTTGTTAACCAGGGCCCGAAAGGAAATTTATTGTTTAATAGTGAGGGCCCTTACTATGCAGAAATTTCAGATGTTGCAGCGCATTCCGGTGAAAGTATTGTGGTAAAACATTTGCCCAATGCGTTTGCGGGTACAAACTTGCATGAATTAATTGCGGAAACTCATCGTAAGCAATTAATTATTGCGGGCTGCACTACTCACGTTTGTGTTTCTGCCACTGCGCGTGCGGCGCTGGATTTGGGTTATCAAATTACTGTGGTTGCTAATGCGACTACTAGCCGTGATTTATGGGACCACAAGGGTAGTCGCATTGCTGCGGAATTGGTAAAGCAAGTTGCGCTGGCGGAATTGCGTGATGCGTTTGCGGTGGTGGTGGAGGATGTGGATGAGTTGGTGGTATAAGTTTTTATAGAGTGAAGTGAGGGTAATGGACTTAAAGACTTAAAAGCGACCCCCTCCCAGCCTCCCCCTTGGCAGGGGGAGGAGCTGAACTGCACAAGTTTCTAACACCATCTTAGTAGTAGAAAACGTTTCACAACAAGCGAGCCAAAACCAGTTTGTATTTTTTCATAATTCATTTCAGTCGTAGGAATACTGCTACCCTATCAATAAAAATTAATGATGCATTAAAACTGCTTCAAACGATAATGTCCTGTCAGTGGATATTCGAATAGTGAATCTTCTTCGCGAGCGCCACTGCCAATATTATGAATCACCAGCGGCACTCCCTTTGCAGTGAGCTTGTCACTGACAATCATTATATGTGGCAGGTTGCCGGAAACCATGCTGGTGACAATATCGCCTGGCTTATAATCGCGCGGTTTGTTCGTTACCCTTAGAGATTCATGATTTCGTTTGAAGTAGACCTTTAAATTGGGTACGCGCCTGTGATCGATATTTCTATCTGTGCTTTTTAATTGCCAATCTTTGGGATATGACGAAAATGATTTCTTCATATCTTCGTGAACTAATTTTTGTAGATCCATATTTTTTGCATCGCGCAAGGCTCTGATGATTACGTCGGTGCATACGCCACGTTGAAGTGGGATATCTCCGTTAGGATAGGCTAATTTTGAATAGGCGTGATCGTAAGAAAGGGTAACGCCTACTTGCTTTCGCGCTGATTCAACTAGTGCAATATCATCTGCTGTTGCAAATGAATGTATCAGGCTGGAGCATAAAATTATTAGCGTAAGGATTTTGTTCATTTTTTACCTTATAGATTTTTTATATGTTTATGGTTTAGTTATTTTATTCTGACCTAAAAGCATTTTCACATTCAGCACTGAGAGCTGGCTCTTCCACACCGGAAAAACCGAAACCGTTCCATTGATATACTGCGGTTCGCGTTTCTTTAACCGTTGGATCTAAAGTTACAAATGAGTCTTTACGATGAAGCGCGCACAAATAATCAGTATCATCCTTTTTGGGCCCAGAAATTAGTTTTCCATCTACAAGCGGCCATGCTAAAGCAGAACCTCGCCACTTAGCCACTAAACCTTTAGGTGTAACTTCGTAAACATAAGGCCTTGGGCCCATTTCTTTATCAATACTGGAAAGATGCGTTTCTAATGTAAAAAGAAAATCCTTATCATGCTCCCGGGTCAAATGGCCTTTCTGAATGTTTAACAATTGCTTCGCTGGAGTATTCCAATTTCGCTCTCCTTGCTTTTTTCCCTCTAGTACAATTTCTCCATCAATAAACTGATTCTCTGCAAGCCTGGGGCGCACTGTGTAACCATTAATAACGATTGCCGGAGACTTTTGCACTTTGCAACTTTCGATCGTTATCGCATCTTTATTTTCATTGTCTCGGATTGCTGGAAATGCCGAGTTGGATGGGGTTTCAGTATAGATTCCCTTACAGGAGAGTTGAGTTGAATCCACAGTGCATTCAGCAATCATTCCGCGTTTTGTTTCTGGATACTTTTGATCAAAAACGTGATTTCCCAGGGAGAAAAAAACTGGCTTACCTTGAATACATTCTGGCGGTTGAACAACGTGGGGATGATGGCCAATGACAAGGTCCACTCCCTCATTAATTAACCAGGATGCCATTGTTTTTTGTTTGGGCTGGGGCCAATCGGTCAGCTCCGCACCCCAGTGCACATTCACAATCACCCAGTCAGATAAAGCTTTGGCTAAACGAATTTTTTGCCGGAGTTCGTGCGAGGGGATATCTGTTTTTTTTCCGTGCCGTCCAGAAATATTACTCAGAGACACGAAGGAAATAATTCGACCTTTGTTTTTGAAAAACCCGGGAGAGTGTTCGTAATCAATGACAGCCATTCCAGCCTCAAGCAATGCACTTCGTGTTTGCTTGCGACTTTCCGGGCCCAAGTCGGTGCTGTGATTGTTCTCGATGCTCATTGCGGTGAATCCCACATTTTTTGGATAAATAAGTGATGCTGGTGCAACTGGAAAACAAAGGGATTTTTCAGTTTCAGGGCAGCTGCTGTGGTTGCCCACACTGCCCTCAAAATTTCCCATCACCCAATCTGCACCGGTAAAAAAACTTTGCATATTTACCCAAGGCGATTGTGAATGTTTAAGTGTGATTTCGCGCTGCACTTCGCGGGAAAGGAGAATATCGCCCGTCATTAATAATCTTGTCGGAGCCTCTTGTGCTGGAGCACACACAGGCAAACAGCAGACACTCAGCCATGCAAAACAATTTATGGATTTAAAAAAACCTGACATCTGCATCATGGCGCTTTTGCTGGACATGAAAGGCTATTTTTACTCACAAATTCTGCTATCCATTTTGGACGCGGGCGAGTCGCTAATGTTGCACGCCATTCACCGTCATCCATCACTTCATTTGCAACGGTTTCGTAGTAAGAATAACTTGAACCTTTCACAATTTGTTTGCGTCCGAAAAACGGCACGATTTGATCCCACTCTAATGGGTTGCCGACGCCCGCTAATAAAAATTGCCCCGAAGCCGCTGCTACATCAGCTACTTTTGGAATTGGGTCGGGTGTTGATAACGCAAATTCTTTTTGCGCTAAACTTTTAAAAATTAAAAAATTATGTTCTGCGGCGCGACCAACATAGAGAATTTTTTCATACTCCTGATTAGTGAGTGGTTGACCAGCAAGTTCTTTCTTTGCCATATCACGAAATTCACGAATTTTATCGCGAGATTCCGTTAAGCGACGAATTACACCGTTTTGCAAATTTGAAGCATCGCCATTTTCGTTGGGTGTGTTACCAGCCCAATAAGTACCATGAATTTTTACCATTTGAATAGTCGCATCAAAAAGCCCGGATATCACATCAAATGTTGCAGGATCTGGCTCTACATATCCACGCGGCGGGCGTAACACTATTTGCTCAAAACCTGACTCGCCACATTCAGCAACCGAGCGCTCGTTCACCAACAGAGTGGCATGTCGTAATGTGGCCCATGACGCTAAGCCCGTTTGCAAGCGCTTTCTTTGCCAAAAGTTTTTTTGTATTACATCACCGGGGGAGGTAATACTTTCTGCCCACTGGGTAGAAAGACCTGAAATCCACTGTTGATAAAGGGTTGGGTTATTGGCATTCTTTGAATCCGAATAGCGTATTTTTAAATTTTCGATTTGAATTTTTAGCGGCGGATATTTTTGGAACTCCCCCGATTCAGTCAATATTGTTTCAGCCAGCTTACTTCCCAACACCGCGGCAATATCAAGCCCGGTAGGTAATAGACGCAAGCCGTCTGGCCCCGCGATTTGCTCCGCTTTTGGAAGGGAATCGTGGTAAACCGTACTAAAAAGAATTTCATTATCCATGCCCCAGGACAAGGGAAACACTTGTGCATTTTTATCCGGATGAAGAATGTACTTGGGCATTGTTGTCTGGTTTCTCCAGACAAGTGGGCGTTTGGAGGGGGCTATGAAAGGGGTATAAATATCAATCCATGCCAGTGCGTTTTGAATAACGTCACTGGGCAATTTTTTTAGTTGTTCAATATCTGCGTTATCAAATTGAATGCTCATTAAATATTTTGAAGCGCGAAAATATTTTTGCAGCTCAACATCAGCTACATAATGGCTTCTTGGTTTTAAATCTCCAAAATCAAACTTCTCATTAGTAATGGACGAATTCGAAATGCCTGCCGACGCAAGAATTTTTGCTGCTTCAGGGTTTGTCGTTACGCCATCTTTAACAGCGATTAGTGCGGCAAATACTTTGGTGATTTTTGATTCCGGATTAGCTTTCAAGCTGTCGCTAGCGCTCTGCACAAACTTCCAGAAATTTGGTACTGCTGCTTGTTTTTCCGACAGAATAAAAATGCCTTCGAACGCACTTGCGTATAATTCCCAAAAAATATCAGTGGTGACTAGATATGGACGAGACGGTGTGGACTGATCATAGCCCCCACAATGATAGGATTCAGAATCATAAAGTTCGTAAAGTTGTTTACTCGGAAGCTCGCGAAACAAACCTGTATTTGCCAAAAAGAGCTCGCGATCTTTAGGTGATTCTAAAAACATCCATGCGTTAACCACATCGGACAAGGGCACATCCACAGGAATATATTGAATGGCAAACCCGCCCTCTTCTTTTGTGACACCAACAATACCTTTTCCATCGGCGACCGAAGATGGTGTGGATATAAAACGCATCGTTTTTGCTAACTGAACAACTTTAGCACCACGATCATAGCGCAAGGTCACACCATCAACCCCTTTTTGCCAGTGCAACAGACCAATGCCATTGGGCGTATAAGTCAAACTACCCTTACATATGGGATCGCCTTCCGCAATCTTTGCAGATCTATCCCAATTATTGGTACCGTATTCGGCTTTTTGAAAACAATTTTTTTCATCTTCCCAAATAAAAAAGTGCCCGGCAGGATGAAAGCCAACGGGAAGCGCTGAGTTGGCGATCAATACATTGGGTTGCTCATTTTCATCCGCATCGCCTATTGGGAAAGCGCCTGGTTTTGAATCCAGAACAGCATATTCGCGCGCGCCCGTTTCGGTTATTGTGCGCGTAGCGTAAAGACCATTTTCATTTTTCACAGCAAAGAAAATTCGATAATTTGTCAGGGTAGATTTAGTTTTTTCATCGTAGCCTATTTCAAAGGGACGCGGCCCAACAACCAATCTTCTTAATTGTGCAGTTGAGCGATAGATACTTTTAGGTGCCCAGGATTGGATTGAATTAAGCAGTATTTCTTGTTGGTTATTCTTTGTGACCAACAAGAAAATTGACTTGCCGAGTGGATGCCAGGCAATCGCGCTGACATTTACATCACTGGGTATTTCAAGTGTGGTATTTTCTAAAGCACTTTCCTTTGTACCCATATGCCAAAAAACCAGCTTCTGCTTCCCTTCGGCGGTTTTAATCACAATTGCTGCTTGTGGCTTGATAGGTGATACATCAAAATCGACAACAGTTTCGTTTTTATCCAAATGGAGCGTTTTAGCTTCTGTTGGTGATGAATCCACATTATTCTCTGCGAAATCAAAAGGGCTTATTTCTGCGTTAGCATTTAGTGATGTCAACAAAGCTATGCATAACATCATTGCGGTAGATAGTTTCATTATTTTTTTTCCATAGTAAAATATTTATGCACTCCCAAGTTGGAGCTGGGGAGCGAGAGTGCCTCGGCACCAACTTGCAAGCGAGAGAATTGAGTGAAGAGATAATTTTTTAAATTGACACTACAAGCGTCTAGCCGCAAAATTTTCAGGGTAACGTCTCTTTTCTATGCGGTAATAGGCTTGGAGCAAATCTGTTTCTATACCAATTTTTGCGCGAGCTTCTTCGATAGTCAGCCCATATAAAGCTGTGTAGTCCACCTGATCCAATCGTGTGCAATCGCTAACATAGCCTAAACGTACGGCGTCACGAAATACTGCTAATGTTTCATCATCAAATCTGTAGTGTTTGGGGTAAAGATACTTGGCAAAGAAACTGTAAATTTTTTCTTCTGTAGTCGTGACTCTGTTGGTGCTTCCCATTGTAAAACCAATGACGAAAGCTTCATCCGCTGGGAGTAACCCGCGCCCAAGTAAAATATGAATATGATCATGGGTATCGAGAGATGTTGCGCCGTTAAATATATCTATACCGGGCAAATCAAAACGGGGATTTTCCACTAGCTGAATAATCAACGGAACGTCTTCTTGTGCCAGGGCCATAGCGGCAAGCTCATCTCTTGTTGCTTTAAAACCCAGGTGCCCCTGACTCAGCGGGATATGCCAATTTTGTACAGAGTTTTTCACGCATTTTTCCTATTGATGTCATGTAAAAAAATAGCAATTTAGTTTAGTTAAATTGATAATTAGTTTGTGCTTTGTCGCCACTTTTAATTAACATTTTTGCAACAACACCTGATTTCATATCTCTACTTGCGGTTGCTGAAGAAATAGTTTTGTGAAATTGCATATAGTCTTTTCGCGTAAATAAATTATCATGAAAGTATTCTTTTGCCAAAGACAATCTACGTTCAGGCGTTTGAGCATCAACGGTAATTTGAGTCTTCAATTCAGATAGTGATTGACGTATTAATGCCAGGAGAAATTCAATAAAGGCCGTTGAATCACCACTGGAGTCACAGGCTTCCAATACATCATAATATTCTTGTTGATTTTCTTTTATCAAAGATTCAATCGGAACATATTCAAAAATTGGATGGTACTTCATTAATATCACGGTTTGCCATAGCCGACCAACTCGACCGTTACCATCAGCAAAAGGATGAATAAACATAAGTTCATAATGAAAGACGCAGGATCTAATTAATGGGTGAGTATCTTTATCTTTTTTCAAGTAAGAAAAGAGATCTTCCATCAAATCTGGAACCCGAGATGCGGGAGGCGCTACATGTGAGACCTCCCTCCCCTTCAAAATCCCAACATTACCCAAGCGGAAGCGCCCGGCCTCTTTTATCAAGCCATTCATCAAATATTTGTGCGCTTTTAACATCGAAGTCACACTAGCGAAACTATAGCTTGGTAGATGTTGATATGCCGCTATAGCGTTGACGACTTCCGCTATGTCTTTTTGTGGCCCAATTACCCTCTTATTTTCCAATATGGCAGTAATTTGGGAGATTGAGAGCGTATTCCCCTCAATAGATAATGAGCCTTGAATAGTGCGTATTCGATTTTGCTTACGCAATTCTGGCTGGGGGCTTTTTGATTTGATGCCCTCAAGCTGACCTAGAATAGTGGCTATTTCCAAGGATAAGCTTAAGGCTTTATTAGTAATGGTGTAAGGTGGCTTCATGCAGTGATAGTATCATATGATACTATCACTATCCAATTCTTACACCGGTGTAATAGGCAACGCATTATAGTCATGCGCGCTATAACCTCCCATTGAGGATAAACTGAAATGTCGCTATGGAAGGGAGGCAATACGACGGCGCTTGAGAAAAATTGCGAGCGGTAAAAAATAATAGCCAAAAAAAAATAGACTATCAAAACGGAATTATTTAAAAGCACCATGCTGCTGAACTGCCAACACACGGCGCAGCAGTAGTAACCTTGTTTCTGCTTCCAGCAGATCATCCGAAAAGCTAACCCCTTGATAAGTATCAACGTTATCTCTTAAATTTTTAATAAGAGACAGAAGCCGCTTCTCTTCGAGCAACAAAACTTCGGTATTTTTCTTTTTTTCGTCAATCATGATTATTCCCTCGGCGCATAAATATATATCACTGCAAAAAAGTCCATTTGAAATATAGCAGCTTTATTTTTGTTTGCATGACGGGAAAAAATTATCTTTTAGTAATACACACTTTATCGCGTTATTTTTACCGATGGTGCATGTCACTAGGAGTAGCTTGTGAAGAGATTCGCTTGGGCGCTGCCAGTTTTTTTGGCCACCGTCAATGCGCCACTGTTAAATTGTTCATCCATTTTTTTCGTTTAACACGCAACATTACTGGAATAAATTTAAGGCCATCTTCTAAAAACATAAACGCATAAATAACACTGAAATGAAACCCGCCCCAAAATACGGCCATGGCATAAATGGGTAGGCCTAAACCCCACATCACTATAGTGTCCGTTACCAAACAAAATTTATTGTCGCCGCCCGCACGTAGGACGCCAATGATACGGACTAGATTAAACACCTTTAACCAAACCAATACACAAAATACCGCGAGCGTTTGCATTAGCAAATGGGTGGTTTCAATCGTCAGCGGTGTAAAAATTTTTAATATCCACGGGCGCGCAAACCATAGGCAGGCCGAAAGACCCAACACTATGAATAAAGTTAAATGCACGAAAAATTTTTGTAAACGCAAGGCTTCGATTTTATTATCAGCACCTAATGCGCGACCAATGAGTACTGCTGAAGCACTAGCCAAACCCACAAACAATGCAAAGAAAGTACTCTCGATAGGCACCACCATGCCCATGATTGCCAAAGCATCAGTACCCGCGTAACCCGTCACCACATGATAGGTCGCATTGCCCAGCGCCCAAATACCGTAGTTGGCTACCAGTGGCAATGCAAAGGCGAGATAGCGTTTGATGTGTTCAGACTCCAACCCTAAACGCAATTGTTTAATCGTTAATGCGAAGCCGTGTTTGGTTCCGTAAACCCACGCCATAATCACTAACAATTGCACCACTCGAGCAATTAAGGTTCCCCAGGCTGCGCCTGCGATACCCAAGGCTGGCAAACCCCAATTGCCCATGATCAGACCGTAGTTGAGCACCACATTCACCACCGCTGCGATAATGCCTGCAATCAATGACATGCTGGTTTGACCCAGGGCTCGCAACCCCGCTTCATAAATCACGATGACTTGCGTGAGCAAAATAACCGGGGCGGTGATGACTAAAAATTGTGCCGTCAATTTTGCAACTTCGCTATTGGGAGTAATCCAGGGCACCCACGCCGGCGCGGCAAAACCACACAACAACATCAGGGGTATCACAATAAAAGCGCCTACCACTAAAGTTACTGCAAGCATTCGCTGACAACTGGGAAAATCTTTTGCACCGCTGTATTGCGCAATTAAAATGCTGCCGCCCGTGGCAAAACCGCTCATCAGTACCAAGAGTAAAAAATGAATTTTGGCCGCAAGGCCAACGGCTGCAATTGCCGTTTCACCCAATGGCGCCACCATAATGACATCCGCCATGCCTAAAAAAGATTGCAACAATATTTGTGCGGCGACGGGCACTGCAACCAGCAACATTGTCCAGATAAATTGTCGTTGACTAATAATGCTGTGATTTACCGGGTTTTGATTGGCTGCGCTTTTACTTACTGCGTTTTTATTTACTGCGAGTTGATTTACTTCAGAAGACACTGATTTCTCCAGCCAGAGCGAAAGGCGGCATTATAGATTTGCTTGCGTATAAAGTGGGAAGGATCGCGGATAACTTACTCAACATTACTCTAGCGTTAAAAGGCGAAATTTAAACCCTAAATTAAAATTTACAGCAGAATAAAAACTCATTCCCACGTTAATGATTAACAAAAAATAAAATCTAATTTACCTATTTGGCTGATACTGCTTACCAAGCACAGTGCGGATTTGCGATAATCGCCACCCATTTTATTAACATTGGATTTCCATGACTGAGTTTGAGTACGCGCCGCCAGCTTCAGCATTGGATATTCTGTATCTTGACGATGATTTATTGATCGTGAATAAGCCTGCGGGTCTATTGACCGTTCCCGGGAAAGGGCCAGCAAAACAGGATTGCATGATCAATCGTGCGCTTACTTTTAATCCCAACGCGCGGGTGGTGCATCGTCTGGATCAGGGCACCTCTGGCATAGTGATGTTCCCGTTAAATTATATGTGCCTGCGGTTGCTGACTAAACAGTTCGAAACACGTGGCATTCATAAGCGTTATGTGGCGGTAGTAACGGGGTTGGTGACGCTGGATGAAGGCGAAGTTCAGTTGCCTTTAATTTGTGATTGGCCGAACCGTCCCTTGCAAAAAGTCTGTTTCGAAAGTGGCAAACCTGCACATACGCGTTACAGCGTTTTAGAACGCGATCCGGAGAAGCATTGCACGCGTGTGTTGCTTGAGCCTGTTAGCGGACGCACACATCAATTACGTGTGCATATGCTGAGCCTGGGTCATCCTATTATTGGCGATCAACTTTATTCATCGCCAGAAATTCAGGCACAAGCACCGCGTTTGCTCTTGCACGCGCAACACATTCAGCTGACTCATCCTATAACGGGCAGCGCAATTTCGGTGGAGTGCAAAGCGGAGTTTTAACTGAAATAGCTCGGGCATTAACCCAATGAAAAAGCACAAGACTTTAGGGGCTTGTGCTTTTTCATTGGGTCCAGTTATCCATAACGGCTACATTTTAACAACAATACATCACTGCCCTTTCTAACAACCTATTGTAGTGACCGTGATGGTCGGTGCGTCGCCCATGGCCGCCGGTTGGGTGTACACAACTGCGCAGTTAGCGGGAGTTGTAGCACCGGATGGACTCACGGTAAGCGAGGTAGCCGTAGTCGTTAGAACATATTCGGGAGTCGTTAACCCTGACAATGCAGCCATGGAAGCAGCATTGGCATAGCCATTGGCGAAAGTTACCACTAGCCCACCCTCAACCGTGGTAGTTAGCGCGGTCGAATCGATTAGAAACTTGCCGTGAATCATTGCTGAGCTGGAAAGGATTGAGCCCACGGCACCTTCTAATTTTGCTTTGCGTGCATCGCTGGTTAAGTTAACAAATTTGGGGATTGCGGTTGCCGCCAGGATACCCAAAATAACAATAACGGCAATAAGTTCGATAAGGGTAAAACCGGATGTTTTATTGATCTTCATATAACCACCTGCCAGAAGTTGACTGCAATAAGTTTGTTAATAATTACTCTAGTGGATATTTTCTAGTAATCAAACTTATGCAATCTATACAGCCAGAAGGCTTACACTTTTTCGCAAAACTGTTGCAGAATTTTATTCAATTCAGTTTGTACATCAACCAGTGCTTGCCCTGCATTAATCACGGCGTAATGCTCTGGGGCCGTCTGCACTCTTGCGCGATAGGCACTGCGAACACGCTCAAAAAAAGCGATAGTTTCGCTTTCAAAGCGATCCAGCTCGCCGCGTTCACGGGCGCGCGCCAAGCCAAGCTCAACGTCTATATCTAAAATCAAGGTTAAATCCGGGCGCAACTCTCCCTGCACCAATTCCTCAAGTTGCGCGATAGTCGCCAAACTTAAGCCGCGCCCACCGCCCTGGTAGGCATAAGTAGCATCGGTAAAGCGATCACATAACACCCAGGCGCCGCGGGCCAGAGCTGGCTTAATAACTTGCTGTAAATGTTGCGCTCGCGCAGCGAATATCAACAACAGCTCAGCGGTTTCATCCACGGCTTCATCACGCCTGGCTAACAGCAACGCACGGATTTCTTCCGCAAACGGAGTACCACCGGGTTCACGGCTTACCACTACTTCTATACCGCGTTGATTAAGCCAGTTTTGTACATAAGTCAGGTTAGTGCTTTTCCCAACACCTTCAGTGCCTTCAATGGTGAGAAATCTTCCGCGTTGCATAAATTACCCGCTATAAAAATATTTAATAGATACTAAGTTCCTTCACCCTCAGTGAGCGCGTATCATACCCGCTTTTTTGACCGACGGAGTTTTACCATGATTACCCTACACACTAACTATGGCGACATTGTTATAGAGCTGGATTTCGACAAAGCTCCCAATACTGCCGCTAACTTTAAACAATATGCAGAAGAAGGCTTTTATAACGGCACTATTTTCCACCGAGTGATTCCAGACTTTATGATTCAGGGCGGCGGATTTACTGAAGATATGGAGCAGAAAAAAACACGCGGCCAAATCCAGAATGAAGCCGACAATGGTTTAAAAAATGTGGTGGGCGCTCTGGCCATGGCGCGTACCGGTGATCCACACAGCGCTACCGGTCAATTCTTTATCAATGTGCGCGATAATACTTCGTTAAATCACGTGGCAAAAACGAAAGACCAATGGGGTTATTGTGTTTTTGGCAAAGTCATCGACGGCATGGATGTAGTGAATAAAATCAGAACCGTAAAAACTGGCAACAAAGGTCATCACGGGGATGTCCCTAAGGAAGCAATCATTATTCAAAACGTGACTGTTGCTTAAGCGGCATGTACACCTTATTTATCTCTGACCTGCACTTACATGAATCACGCCCGCACATTACTCGGGCGTTTTTTCAATTTTTGCGTGCGCAAACCCGTGATTTGGAAGCGCTCTATATCCTGGGTGATTTTTTTGACACCTGGATTGGCGATGATGATGATGCGCTTTTAAATGCAGAAGTGGCCACCGCACTAAAACAACTAAGTCAGCAAGGTACACAGATATTTTTGATGCATGGCAACCGCGACTTTCTACTCGGTGAAAAATTTGCCACTGACGCCGGTGCCAGTTTAATTGCCGAGGGCACCATCATTAATTTATATGGTTGCCCTACTCTTTTATTGCATGGCGATAATCTGTGCACAGGCGATAAGGATTATATTAAGTTCCGCCAACAGGTTCGCTCGCCGCAATGGCAACAACATATTCTTGCGCAACCGCTCGCGGCTCGTCGTGCACTTGCTGCAGAGTTGCGTGAAAAAAGTCAGGCGATGAATAGCTTAAAAGCTGAAGATATTATGGATGTCACGCCAGAAGAAGTTGTGCGAGTTATGCAAGATGCTTCAACACCGCGTTTAATCCATGGACATACGCATCGCCCCGCACGACATACACTCACGATTGGCGGGCAAAACGCCGAAAGAATTGTACTGGGCGATTGGCACGATCAAGCCTGGGCAATTACTGCCTCTCCCGATAAGATTGAATTAATTCACTGGAATATTTAAACAACCTTTTGTCCAATTTACTTATTGTGAAATGTTCGCCTGCCAGTACCAGTCCACTTGCCAAGTGCGTATCAATCAGGAGAGCAATGCTGTGTTACTAACCATTGTTATTAATAGTTTTTTGGTCGCAGCTGCAGTGCTAATACATTTTGAAGCACTTAATTTACTCAGCATTATGATTCCTAAACTTCCCATCAAAAACCGTCTGAGTATTTTGTTTGGCGTGTTTGGTGCAATCATTGCCCATGTCATAGAAATTTGGCTGTTTGCTTTTGGCTATTTTTTTATGATTCAAACCTCAATATTTGGTGCATTAACGGGTAATTTTGATAACAGCCTCCTCGATTGCGCATACTTTTCCTTTACCAGCTATACCTCGCTTGGATTTGGCGATATCCAACCCATAGGTAACTTACGTTTTCTGAGCGGCTTGGAAGCCTTGACTGGATTAGTGCTTATTGCCTGGACAGCATCATTTATGTTTTTTGAAATGGAGAAACTATGGAAAGCATCGCGCTGATGCACAACAAACAAGCCCGAATATAAATAGTTATGTTGATTATTTTTTAAATTTATAAAAAATATTTTTCACAAAAACAACAAGCGTAGATTTATCTTTGCGCAGAAAACAGCTGTGCAAAAATATTTATAAAGAGGCCACCAAATACAAAATTAAACGACAATGTGTGATTGCAATCTACAATGGCAGCAAATATATGAAAATCTATATCAAATTTATAACACCATAATTCTATGATTTCTGCTTCACTTTACCTGCAGGTTATCCAGCGGCATCTATACTGCATGTGCCTCCCTTGAATAATCTTAAAATTCCATGGACTTCAGCATTAATCATCTACGCATTAATGGCGGAAACTGCCATTGAAACACGCCCTATTGCAGGCTAAGGTACGACAATGGTGGCTTTTTCTTGCCAGCGTGACATGCATCCATCTTTTTGCTTCTGCAAGCCTCAATATGGATGTGATGGAACGCATAATGCAGGCACATTATGGCAGTGAGGGCAGTAAAAAATTTCACGCCTGGAGCAAATTGCTAGAGGACAATCAACTTCAGGCTGAAGTGGATCAGGTAAAATTAGTCAATAATTTTTTTAATAAACATATTCGTTTCCTAGATGACAAGGTACATTGGAAGAAAAGCGATTACTGGGCCACTCCGTTAGAAACCTTGGGAAGCGGCGCAGGTGATTGCGAAGATTTCACTATTGCTAAATACATGACTTTGTTAAAACTGGGGATTCCCACTTCTCGCTTGCGTCTAATTTATGTCAAAGCACAAATTGGTGGGTCGTCAAGCCATGTTTTTCAGGCTCACATGGTACTCGGATACTATCCGGAAGCTAACGCGATGCCGCTGATTTTAGATAGCTTAATTACAACGATTGAAGCTGCGGATAAACGCAGCGATTTACTACCGATATTCAGTTTTAATAGTGATGGCTTGTGGGTTGGCGGACAGGCTCAACCGCAGGTTGACCCAACCGCACGCCTATCGCGCTGGCGCGATGTGTTAACGCGCATGAAACAAGAAGGCTTTTAACAACAGGTTGTAACAATACAAGTGCTAGAACAACACAGGATTTGAAAGGTGATACGTTTATGTCGTTAATTAAACAATTATGGATTGGTATTATCGTCATGCTAATGCTGGCGATGGGAGGAAGCTTTGGGATTAGTCTGCTTTCGGCCAAACAATATTTGGAAGAACAACTTCACCTGAAAAATGTGGACAATGCCAGCTCGCTTGCCCTCTCCTTCTCGCAAATGGAAAAAGACCTGGTCACGCTGCAATTATTGATTAGTGCGCAATTCGATACCGGTCATTACGAATATATTGTATTAACTGATCCCGACAATAAAATATTAATTGAGCGCCGTTACTATAGCGAAAAAAATAATGCGAAATCGCCAGATGTTCCGATATGGTTTACAAAACTCGTTAACCTGGGAGCAGTTCCCGGTGTTGCACAGGTGCAAGATGGCTGGCAACAATACGGCACCTTAACCGTAAAAAGTCAGTCTCACTATGCAACGCAAGCATTGTGGAATAGCACAACGCAACTTATGGGATGGTTTTTAATTGCTGCGTTATTAAGCGGCGCTTTAGGCTCAGTATTCCTAAAATTTATTTCTGAGCCACTCGAAGTTGTTATTAAACAAGTGGAAGCCATTAGCGAGCGGCGTTTTATCACCTCGGACGAACCTAAAACGAAGGAATTTCAGCGCCTGGTTCGGGCAATGAATATGCTCTCGAACAGCGTAAAAATTATGCTGGAAAAAGAAACCAGGCAATTGGAATTGTTACGCAGGGAATCGCACTTAGATGAGTTAACAGAATTACCCAATCGCCGTCATTTTTTAAACTTGTTCGACAGCTTTTTAAAACGCGAAGATGGCAGCAGCAGTGGCGTTATTGCGATAGCGCGCGTTGCCAATCTGGCGGAATTAAATAATCAAATAGGCCGCGCCGCTACTGATCAGGCTTTGTTGCAAATCGCAGGCGTATTGCATCAATTTGTTGAGCGTTATCCCGGTAGTTATGCAGGGCGTTTGAATGGCAGCGATTTTATCGCAGTCATCTGCACTAACCCTTCCGCAGAAACTATAGGCATTGAATTTTCCAAACAATTAAATGCGCAACTGGAACTACAGAATTTATTGATGTTGCAATTACCCGTTGCAGTTTGTACTTTTATGGGTGGAGCAAAACGCAAAGAGCTGTTGCATAAACTTGATGGCGCTTTGGCTCAAGCAGAATTAAAAGGTAATCGTGCGCTTATTACCCTCAACGATAATTACCCGCTCGCACATCGCAATTTAAATGAATGGCGAGAAGTGATTAACAGTGCGTTAACAGAAAATCAATTACAGCTCGGTGAGTTCCCGGTAAAAACTGCGGAAGGCGAACTACTTCATTACGAAGCACCGGTGCGTTTGCTCCTTGATGAACAATGGCAACCCGCTGGTTATTTTATGCCTTGGGCTGCGCGGCTGGGTATTATCCCTGCCATTGATTTAGCCGTAATTAAAGCGACCCTGGATAAATTAAAAGTTACTGATGCTTGTATCGCTATTAATATTTCCGCCGAAGCCCTTTGCAATGCAGCTTTTCGCGAACAAGCATTAAAACTTATTGCAGAGTTTTTACCTAAAATGCATCAGTTGTGGATAGATTTTCCGGAACCTTGTGCGTTACGGCATATGGCTGAATTACGCAGCTTTACCAGCTCCTTGCGCAGTGTCGGTTGCCATGTAGGCTTGAAGCATGCAGGAATAGAATTTACTAAAATTCGCGAATTACAAGATAGTGGTTTTCATTATTTAAAAATCGATAGCGCATTAATTCATGACCTTGATATCAATGCTGATAATCAAATTTTCTTACAAGCACTGTGTAAAATTGGTCACTCTCTCGGCATGGTAATGATTGCAGAAGGTGTAAGTACTGAAGCTGAAAAAGAAAAAATAATCAAGTTAAGCGTAGATGCCTTAACCGGACCCTGGATTTAAGATGAGTTTAAATATCTAAATCGTCTCCATCATCCAGTAAATCCATTCCCTGACGTTGACCACGCAGTTCGCGACGTGACAACAATTTATCCTGTGCCGCGTCGGGCAAATCTGTAAAACGAATCACACCTTGCTCTACTAACAAACTAATAACGTCCTCTAACACACGAGCCATGGCTTGATCTGATCGCTCAAGCGTAAGTTGCTGCTTACTTTTAGTGGTGGTTAAAAATTCCTGTAGTTCGTCCGCATCATTAGCAATAAATTCGTTGATGTCGCCATCAACTCTTTCACTCACTTCGACAAGCTGCCCGTCGGCATTGCGCTTCGCATACATGGTTTCTACCTACTCAACTAAAATAAGCCTATGGAAGAAGCGGTAAACGCCGCTTCCATATTATTTTAGTCGGTAATTAGATTACCGTTGCTTTTTAATTGATCAATGATGGCGGTGTCAGTGCCGCTTAAATTTAAATTACTTAACACAATAGTTTGATCAGTAGCGGTTGCATAATTAGTACCGTCAAACGCACCTGCACTGCTAATAGAAACGGTGGTATCCGCACCGGAAATCTCAAAATGCAAATACTGGGTAAGATTCGCAGCCGTTTCATTTTGCAAAAGATCGGAAAGATTCAGTGAGTCGCCCTGTAAAGTATTGAAATTTACCAGCACGTCATTAGCTGGCGTAGCCAGGGTACCTTGATCACCGAAATCCCATTTAAAGGTATCGGCACCAACACCATTAGTCGTCATGTTGTCATTGCCAGCACCACCCACGAACAAATCACCACCCCCATTGCCGTTAAGTGTGTCGTCAGCATCTAAACCGAACATTGCATCGGCACCTGATAAGCCAATTAAATTATCAACGCCTGCAGTACCCACACTGTTGGTAGCCTCATTGTTAGCAGGGTCCAGTATGTCTAATGTTGTGATTGCAGAACTGCTTGCGCCATCGGTTGCTGCCGCAGTAAAAGTAAGATCAAAACTGGTCGTTTGACCCGTCGCAGGAATAACCGTTAAGTCTGCTAAATTCCAGTCAGTCACATCCGTCGACGTTGAACCGGCCGCAGCGACAAATATATTTGCGCCGTCCGTTAAAGTTGTTCCTACCGGAATACCGCTGGCATTTACGCTTAAGGATTCAGAGCCATCAGTATCCGCAAGCACAGCAGAAACATTTAACGAAAAATAATTGTATTGAGTTTCAATATTTAATAATGGATGAAAACCGCCATCGCCATTACTCACCAAAGCACCGGCAGAATTCACCGTAGTAATATCAGTGTAGAGATTAAAATTGGTGGTGTTGATATCAAGTGCCGGCTGACCATCGATAGACAGATCTAAATTAAGATTGCCGCCATGATCACCGTTATAAATAATCACTTCAAAAGAATAATAACCGCTTTTGACTATGGGTAATGGAACCGGCGTAACGGGAAATGCACCGTTCTCATCAAGGCCGTTATACAAATCGCCCCAAGTATTAAAGCCAACACTATAAACTGTAGTTCCACCTATTTTGACCAACAAAGTATCGTCTCGCGAGCCTGCTAATTGATAGGTATGCCCCGCCTCTAGAAAAATATAACCTTGAATATGGTAAGCATCATCAGAACTAATGCCGGGATATGCAACATCGGTAATCATAGACGTTGTGGTTGCTGTCGCTGCTTCAACAGCCGCTTCAACAGCCGCGAGATTGTGCGCACTAGCAGAAGCTACAGTAGGAATTCCCACAAAATGCTCACTGGTTAAACCGACTGACGGAGGTACTGCCATAGGGATGGAAATGATTCCCGAATTTTCAGCAACCGTTACCGTTAAGATTGGAGTGTCTGCAGCGGGATTAACCAACACATTGACGGTCGCTGAGTTGGAAACCAATTCACCATCAGTTGCAGTATAAGTAAAATCTGCCGCACCACTGAAGTTGGCATTGGGTGTGAAAACTACATCACCATTAGCGTTCAATACCGCTGTGCCGTTTGCACCGCTGGTCACACTGGCAATGCTCAGGGTATCCAGATCAATATCAGTATCGTTCCCCAAGAGTTGCGCGGCGGTGAAAATTACCGGTGTATCTTCGTTGGTCGACAAGTTATTACTCACTGCAACCGGCGCATCATTAACCGCAGCCACAGCAACGTTCACCGTCGCCACATTGGAAACCAAACTGCCATCCGTGACGGTATAAGTAAAATCAGCAGTACCGTTGAAATTAACATCAGGAGTAAAAGTCACTGTGCCGTCAGGATTCAATACTGCAATGCCATTTGCTCCGCTGGTGACACGGGCAATGCTCAAGCTATCCAGATCAATATCGGTATCGTTGCCCAATAATTGCGCTGCAGTGTAAACCATCGGAGTGTCTTCACTGGCCGACAAGTTGTTATTCACCGCAACCGGTGCATCGTTGAGTGGTGCAACCGTCACGCTGACCGTCGCGGCATTGGAAATCAAACTGCCATCGGTGACGGTATAGGTGAAATCTGCCACACCGTTAAAATTTGCGTTCGGGGTAAAGGTTACGGAGCCGTCTGGATTCAAGATCGCTGTGCCGTTTGCACCGCTGGTCACACTGGCGATGCTCATAGTATCCAGATCAATATCGGTATCATTGCCCAACAGTTGCGCCGCAGTGTAAATAACCGCAGTATCTTCGCTGGCCGACAAACTGTTATTCATTGCAACCGGTGCATCGTTGATTGATGTTACCGTCACGCTAACGGTCGCCGAGTTGGAAACCAAACTGCCATCCGTGACGGTATAAGTAAAATCAGCAGCACCGTTGAAATTAACATTAGGAGTAAAAGTCACTGTGCCGTCAGGATTCAGTACTGCAACGCCATTTGCTCCGCTGGTGACACTGGCAATGCTCAGGGTATCCATGTCGATATCGGTATCATTACCTGATAACTGCGCTGCCGTGTAAATCACCGACGTATCTTCGCTGGCCAACAAACTATTATTTACCGCAACTGGCGCATCGTTAACTGGCGCTACAGTCACGCTAACCGTTGCCACGTTGGAAACCAAACTGCCATCCGTGACGGTATAACTAAAGTCAGCGGCACCATTGAAATTAGCGTTCGGAGTGAAGGTGACTGTGCCGTCAGGATTCAATACCGCAGCTCCGTTTACACCGCTGGTCACACTGGCAATGCTCAGGGCATCCAGATCAATATCGGTATCATTGCCCAAGAGTTGCGCTGCGGTATAAATCACCGGTGTATCTTCGCTGGCCACTAAACTGTTATTCACTGCAACCGGTGCATCATTGAGCGGCGCAATCGTCACGCTAACCGTCGCCGCGTTGGAAACCAAGCTGCCATCGGTGACGGTATAGCTAAAGTCAGCCGCACCGTAGAAGTTAACATTTGGAGTAAATGTTACTGTGCCGTCTGGATTCAATATTGCCGTTCCACCCACCCCGCTGGTCACGCTGGCGATGCTCAGAGCATCGAGGTCAATATCGGTATCATTGCCCAACAATTGAGCCGCAGTGTAAATCACCGATGTATCTTCGCTGGCCAACAAACTGTTATTTACCGCAACTGGCGCATCGTTAACTGGAGCTACCATCACGCTAACCGTTGCTGCATTGGAAACCAAACTGCCATCCGTCACGGTATAAGTAAAATCGGCAGCACCGTTAAAATTAACATTAGGCATAAAAGTCACTGTGCCATCTGGATTCAAGATCGCTGTGCCGTTTGCACCACTGGTGACACTGGCGATGCTCAGAGCATCCAGATCAATATCGGTATCATTGCCCAGCAGTTGCGCGGCGGTATAAATCACCGGCGTGTCTTCACTGGCCAACAGGCTGTTATCCACCGCAACCGGTGCATCGTTGAGCGCCACTACAGTTACGCTGACCGTCGCAGTATTCGAAATCAAATTGCCATCTGTAGCCGTGTAAGCAAAATCAGCGGCGCCGTTAAAATTAGCATTGGGGGTAAAAGTCACTGTGCCATCAGGATTCAAGACTGCTGTGCCGTTTGCACCACTGGTGACACTGGCGATGCTCAGGCTATCTAGGTCGATATCCATATCATTGCCCAAGAGTTGCGCGGCGGTAAAAATAACTGGTGTATCTTCGTTGGCTGACAGACTGTTACTCACCGCAACTGGTGCGTCGTTAACAGGGGCAACAACCAGGCTGACAGTCGCGGCATTGGAAACCAAATTACCATCCGTCACGGTATAGCTAAAATCAGCCGCACCGTTGAAATTAGCGTTCGGAGTAAAAGTCACTGTGCCATCAGGATTCAATATCGGAGCGCCACCTGCTCCGCTAGTCACGCTGGCGATACTTAATAGGTCCACTTCAATATCCGTATCGTTGCCCAATAGTTGCGCTGCAGTGTAAACCACGGGTGTATCTTCACTGGCTAAGAGGCTGTTATTTACCGCAACCGGTACATCATTGACCGGAGCCACCGTCACGCTGACAGTCGCAGCGTTAGAAATCAAACGACCATCGGTGGCGGTATAAGTGAAATCAGCAACCCCGTTGAAATTAATGTTTGGGGTAAAGGTTACAGAACCGTCAGGATTCAACACCGCAGTTCCATTTGCCCCGCTGGTGACACTGGCGATACTCAGGGTATCCAGGTCGATATCAGTATCGTTACCCAACAGTTGCGCTGCGGTATAAATCACTGGCGTATCTTCACTGGCCGACAGACTATCGTTCACCGCAACCGGAGCATTGTTTACCGGCTCCACATTGAGCGTGATAGTGCTCGCAGTCGTGCTGCCACTAGTGTCTGTTACTGTAACCACGAAGCTATCAGTACCGTTAAAGTTGGCGGCGGGGGTATAAACAAAATTACCCGTTGTTGCATCCACCACAACTGTTCCAAAAGTTGTGTTGGTGGTCAGGCTATAGCTCAGAGCATCACCATCTATATCCGACGCGATAACTTTGTCAGCCAGGGGAATATCTTCCGTCACCCAAAGGGTTTGGTTACTAGCAACAGGAACATCATTCGTTCCCACGACATCAATGGCAATTTGCGTAAGAGAACCATCATTTAACTTGACTACAAATACCTCCGAGCTTTGTGCTCCGGCCGCCAATGCGTTAGCACGAGAGTCCAGAGTGTAAGTCCAATTGCCATCCGCCAATAACACTAAACTACCGTTGCCACCTACCCTTGTTGTAGCAACAAAAGCTAAAGCCGGGTTATCGATATCCGTGGCCGTTAATGTGCCGCTGGCCACTGGCTGAATATCTTCAACAACGCTGCCACTACCAGTACTGATAATGGGTGCGTAATCAACTGGAGTTACATCAATTGAAATTACACTGGAGGTAAGACCACCTTTACCATCATCAGCAGTGACGATAAAACTATCATTGCCGTTGTAACCTGCATCAGGGGTATAAACAAAGCTTCCCGTAGCAGGGTTAAGCGTGACCGCACCGTGAGCCGCGGCACCAATAAGACTGTACGCGAGCGAATCTCCATCTAGATCGCTAGCCACAAGGCTACCTGCGATGGGCACAGCTTCGGCTGTCATTAATGATTGATTGGCTGCTACTGGAGAATCGTTAACGGCGGTTACAGCCACCGTCATGGTATGCGTAGTGACACCGCCAAGGCCGTCCACTACTCTGACGGAAAAAGTATCACTGCCATTGAAGTTCGCAGCAGGCGTATAAACAAACTCACCCGTGGTTGGATTCACTTCGACCAGACCATTAACTGGACCCTGGTCCAGGCTGTAACTGAGCGCATCACCTTCAATATCGGTCGCCAGGATTTGGCCGGCCAGTACAGAATCTTCCTCTATCGAAAATGCCTGATTAGCGGAAACAGGTGCGTCATTAACGGAATTAACGGTAAACGAAAGGGTACTGGTGGTCACATTGCCATATGCATCCGTGACGCTGATGCCCACTGTATCTACACCCTTATAATTTTCGCCCGGGGTATATAGGAAAGCGCCGGTGGCCACATTGACAGTAAAAGTACCATGGGTCGGTTGACTGGTAACGCTGTAACTTAATGCATCATCTTCGATATCCGTTGCGACTATTTGGCCCTTGAAAGCCATGTCTTCATCGGTACTAAAACTTTGTGCCGCGAGCAAAGGGGCGCGATTTATGGTGAGTTGATTGCTGACTAAAACAATATTATCAGCAGCACTGGTAGCACCAGTATTAAATGCCTCAGCAGAGGTGGTTTCAACAATACGAGTCAATTGCACAAAGCTGTGCCCATCACCACCACTGCCGCCCATCACGCCCGCAGCAGTTTCCTCCAGCTCAGTCGTTAAATCACCGCCACTGTTTAATACTGTCAAGGCTTCCTGAACAGACGCATCTTGTACCGCGGAGTCTTGTTTATCGGTTGCCAGATCAGTCCACAAATCGCGGCCCATTAGCACTTCCTGGCCACCGGCAATGGTCACCGGACGCCCATCACCAAAGTCGAGTTCAATGCTAGCACCCGCTGCGGTAATAATAGTTTCATCGGGAGCTACCCTATCACCCACTTTTAAAGCGCGTAATGTGCCAGTGGGCGATTTTGCCCATGCCTGACCTTCGAGTGAT
The DNA here is from genome assembly GCA_040386215.1 of Pseudomonadota bacterium. Taxonomy (GTDB): domain Bacteria; phylum Pseudomonadota; class Gammaproteobacteria; order Pseudomonadales; family Cellvibrionaceae; genus Cellvibrio. The sequence continues at coordinate 28,979 of JAZKFX010000019.1, read as the reverse complement.
ACAACAGTAGCGATAGCGTTGGCCATAAAAACTCCGATTAAGCGAATGACAAGCGATGTAGAAAATGAATAAACACCATTTCTGAATATAGATGCAGTGTAGCGGTATGAAGGGAGATAGCTATTGGACTGAAGGACAATACAAATGCCAGGATGGGAATTTTGTATCTAGTGATTGAGTGCGGCGGTAAAGCTTAATAGGAGTGGTGCCATAGCTAAATTTATTAATAGGCACAACTCTCGCTTACCAGCTTTCCATTTGAATTATAACGCTTCGATGGTCTCACACAACGAATCCATTTTATCACCGTCCGCAAAACGTGAAGCCGCGAGCTCACAATGAGCTGCTACTTTATCCGATGAAAATAGCTCTCTTAATTTTTTTATCAACCTATCAACACTCAAGGAAGTATGTAGAAGAGAAACTCCAGCCCCAAGCCGCTCAACGCAAGCTGCATTGTCGAACTGATCAAATGCAAGTGGAATAATTAATTGGGGGACACCTGCGCGCAAAGCTTCTGCTACTGTACCTATACCCCCGTGATGAACTAACACGGCAGCCTTGGGCAACAACTGATGCAGGGGCAAGTACTCTTGCCAAATCACCGTGCTTGGCAAATCAATGGGAATTTGCTCAGGATACTTGGTTAAAAAAATAGCACGCTTACCTAATAGCACCGAAGCTTGCAATGCGATTTTAAAATAATTCGTCGCATGCCGATTACCTGTGCCTGGAGTAAATATTATTGGCGCATCACCCGCCATTAAAAATAAATTTAATTCGTCTGAAAAATGATTGACTGGATTTGGATCATAAAGTGGAAAATTTACGCGGTACATAGGTTGTGGCCAATCCGACCGAGTCTCACTAAACCAACACGGAAAAAAAGTAACGGATAAGTCAGGAATCGACTGCATGTGTTCAAAAAAATGTGACACAGGCGGTAAACCTTTTAATTTTCGTGCTTCATTCAAAGCGGGAACAATAAATGGATCAATATAATATTTATCAGCCAATTGCCACATCCAGCGACGCAAAAAAAATGGCATCCAGTGCGGAATGCGCAACACCCCAAGCGTCATAGGGTCGCAATAAGACCGTAAACTGGAAGGTGCGAGATATGCGCCAACAATAAGAACTCCAACACGATTCGCACCTACCAATGCAACACAAGGTAAAACGAGTGGATGACAAATAAAAGTCAGCGCTTGATCCGCTGACAGGCCTGCGACGAAATCTAAAATTGGGTCGATGCGGCGCGAAATTGCTTCAAAAACAATGCGAGCGCCTTTTTGCGGATGCCATAAATCTGACTCGCTAATTATCTGACTGAACTCTTCGTTTGAAAAAATAGAATGAAATGGCACGCCTTTTTTTCTAACATAATCCGCGTGTGGCCCAGACCCAAGAAATGTAACACGGTTGCCACGCTCAATGAGAGCGACCGCTAATTTTAGAAAAGGATAGATATCGCCCAAAGTGCCAGAGGTAACTAAAATAAAATGCCTTAGTGGTTTACTCGAAAGAGAATTAATGAATTACCCCTTAATCTTTAAAAGTGAAGTTTCATTTTCTTGCATTCTAATCAAGGGTGTATTTCTTGAACGATTCATTCTCTATAACAAAATGAGTATTGAACCTAACAATTTATTAAAAGTAGCGGACTATATAACACGAAAGTTAACGTTCCAGGCAATTGCACTCACTTTGCTTGACAATTACTTCCCTGACATCACCAACACTAAGTGCAAACGATCACGCACATCCAATTTTTCAAATACTGCACTTAAATGCGCTTTCACAGTTCGCTCGGTAATATCTAATTCGCGGGCAACTTCCTTATTGGTTTTGCCCGCTGCTACAGCTTCAGCAACAGACTTTTCACGCAGGGTTAATGAATGTAACAGGCTGGCCGCTTGCGTTGTAGTAACGGTATTTGCGGTGGCAAACACTAACTGACGCAATAGGTCTGCGCCTAACCACAAACCGCCGAGCTGTACCACCTGGCTAACCTGAAGTAGCACCGGCTCAGCCGCCAGGTAGTGTAAATAACCACTCGCACCAGACTCCATGGTGAGCTTCGCCTGATCTGAACTCTCTATTTTTGCAAGCCCTACAATCCGTGCTCCGGCTGCTACCCACATTGCAATATTTTTTTTTAATTGGGCATGATCCAGCAGCACCCAAAGCATTACGTCATTAAAACTCAAAGGCAAATCATCAGTATTATCTATAATTTTTGCGAGCGGAAATGCTTGCTGCCAACGTGGCGATATCACATTTGCTTGAGTCAAAAAAATATGTTGCATCATCGCTCGGTGAGGGCATTTTGTTTCGCCCGCAATACTGGTTTCAATAAATACGATAGAACAGTTTTCTTCCCCGTCAAGATATCTACTTGCGTGGTCATGCCCGGCATGATGGGCAAAGATGCATCAAAACCTGAGCGATCAGTTTTTACGCGTACCAAATAAAATACGTTTTCTTTTTCGTCTTTCATGGTGTCTGCACTAATATGCTCAAGTGTGCCAGTCAAACCACCGTACACAGCAAAATCATACGCAGTAAATTTAACAATGGCTTTTTGTCCCGGGTGTAAAAAAGCAATGTCCTTGGGAGCTACTTTAGCTTCAATAAGTAAGTCATCGTCTAACGGAATCATTTCAACAACTTCATGCCCCGGCTGCACCACGCCACCGACCGTATTAGTATACAAACGCTGCACCGTGCCATGTACCGGCGCACGAATCTCTGCAAATTTTATTTTGTCCGCTAAACCGGTGCTGGTTTCAGTTAAGCTCGATAATTTAGCCAGGGTTTCCGATAACTCTGCGCGCCATTTATTACTTTCCATTAATTCAACTTCGCGTAACTTACCTTTAGCTTCTTCAACCGCCGATTGCAAGCGTTGCTCTTGTGCGAGAGTTTGCTGACGTTCGCCCTGCGCATTTGATACGGTTCCTTCTAAACGCAAAATTTCAACTTCAGATACGGCACCACTGATCAATAAAGGTTTGGTTACCGCTAATTCCTGATTTGCCAATTCCAGCGCGCGCGTCACCTGTACCAGCTTGGCTCGCACCTCACGCAGTTCCAATTCGCGTTGCTCCAGCTGGCTTGCAGAAATATTGAGTTGTTCTGCTAATTCTTTACGATTGGATTCATAAAGTGCGCGCTCATGCTGAGCTATCTCAGGAGCTGCTTGTAATAACGCATCCGATAATACAAACGGAGCTTGGGTCGTTAAAGCGAGTAGACGTACAGAGCGCGCTTGTAGTGATAAAAACTCAGCACGATTCTCACGAAAAGTAGAAACGGAACGAGTGGAATCAATTCTTAATAATAAATCACCCTTACTAACCACCTGCCCTTCGCGCACCAAAATTTCTTCGACAACGCCGCCGTCATAAGACTGAATAACTTGCAATTGTTGTGAGGGAATAACCCGCCCTTCACCACGCGCAACTTCATCCACTTTCGCAAGCGCGGCCCACAACAATAAAACGCATAACACAAGTGCAATACCATATACCAATGCGCGAGCACGCAGAGGCTCTTGCTGAACTTGTGCCCAATCAGCATCATCTATCCAATCGTGGGTTTGTTCATTGATGGGCGCCAACCAACGTTGATAGATTTTGTCAATAAATGCACTGGCAGGAATACCGATTTTTTCCAGCCACTTTCCAAGGTTGGAAAAATAATGTTGTGAGCGCGAAGTATCTGTCACGAGGCTCTCCCAATACGCCCCTGGCGTAAGGCTTCCACTACTTGCTCCTTGGGACCATCGGCAACAATTTTTCCGGCATCAACAACAATAATGCGATTTACTAACTCTAACAGTGAGGTGCGATGAGTAATAACCAACAGCGTTTTACCTTGCGCAAACTGAGCAATATTGCGTTTGAATTCTTCTTCAGTGGAATGATCCATGGAACCTGTTGGTTCATCGAATAATAAAATCGACGGATCATTTAATAGCGCACGCGCAATGGTTACACTTTGCCGCTGCCCGCCCGACAATAATTGACCATGCTCACCAACAGGCATAGCTAAGCCTGCTGGATGTTGATTAACAAAATCAGTGAGGCCACTTAAACGCACCGTTTCTAATAAAACCTCGTCACTGACATGGGGGGCGCTCATGACAATATTTTCACGCAAGTTGCCAAAAAATAAATTCACATCTTGCGATACATAACCAATATTGCGTCGCAATTCAGCAGGGTCTAACTGACGTATATCAATGCCATCAATTAATACAGTTCCTCCCGCAGGCTGATACAAGCCAGCGATCATTTTTTCTATTGTCGTTTTACCAGAGCCATTCCGGCCTAAAATCGCAACGTGCTCACCAGGATTAATTTTAAACGAAACATTACGCAACACTTCACGTTCGTCGTTGGGATATTTAAAACCGACTTGTTTAAACTCAATGCCACCTTGTAAACGCTTATGACTAATCCAATGCGTATCCAATGGTCGCTCAACGGGTTTATTCATAATAATTTCTAAATTAGCTAATGCCGTAGCTGCGTGATGATATTGCATTAAGAGCGCAGCAGTTTGGCTAATCGGCCCCATAACCCGTGCCGCTAACATATAGGATGCAATTAACCCACCCTGGGTTAACTGGCCATCAATAATTTGATAAACACCCACAATAATAATAACAACGGAAACGACTTGCTGGACCCATGAACTTCCCGCACTCACAGAACCAGAAAGCATGCGCATTTTTACCGAGGTGCGCGACAATACCAAGGTTGCTTTTTCCCACAATGATTGCATGCGTCCTTCCGCACCTAAGGTTTTTAATGTCTCAAGACCTTGCAAACTTTCTACCAAAATAGCATTTCGTTGCGCGCTTGCTTCCATACTGCTTTCTGAAAGATTGTGCATTTTGTGCTGCACAGCTGCAGCATAAATAAAAATTAAAATAATGCCGATCAAAATAGGAAAGACCAGGGGCCATGAAATTAATAAAATGACTAAGGTAAATAATAAAACAAAGGGCAAATCAATAAATGCCAGCACTGTTGCGGAACCAATAAAACTGCGGATTGATTCAAACGATTGCAAACTTGCCGCAAATGCGCCAACCGACATCGGCCGCTCGGCTAATTTTAAACCTAGCACACGCTCCATGATGGCGGCCGATAAAGTGATGTCAGTACGGCTCGCCGCTAGATCAACAAACCATGCACGCATCATTCGCAAACCAAAATCCGCCGTTATCATTAACGCAACCCCGAGCGCCAATACCCATAAAGTATCCGTAGCATGATTAGGCACTACCCGGTCATAGACATTCATCACAAATAAAGGCGAAGCCAATGCAAAAATATTAATAATAAATGCAGTCAATAACACATCGCGATACAAAGGGCGGTGCTCGTGAATAACACTCCAAAACCAATGACCTTTACGATCTTTATTAATACTCGTAGCACGCGCATCAAACTGCTGTTCGGGACGAGCATAAATAACACGGCCGGAATAGCGTTCAGCCAAATCACTTAATTGAATGTTTACCGCAGTATCATTTAACTCAGGAAATACGACAGTTGCTGATTGAGTATTCTTGTTAAGGGATAACAACACACACGCATCATTATTTTCTAACAATAAAATAGCAGGAAAAAGTGCATCGTTTAACAGTAACAAATCGCGGATAACAATTTTGCTGGTAAAGCCCGCACGCTTTGCCGCACGTGAAAATAGTGATGGTGACAATTGATGCTGGTGGAGGGGCAAGCCCGCCAATAAACTTTCAGCACTGACCTTAACTCCATGCGCCTGAGCAATAATTAACAAACAGCTTAACAATGTTCCTTGCTTTTCAATAGTTGCAGCCGCTTGAGAATCTTCATTGTTTGGCTGCTGCAAGACCATCAAATACTCCAATCAGGAATGTGTTTTTATTCGCTATATGTAAAGGAAAATTTCGCCATTGCTGACTCTAGTAACCACAAACCCAATTAGACGTGCAGTAAATATAGTTGGTTAATGCAGGTTTCGCAATTTCAACAAGCGCATGAGTAGAATCCCGGACACAAAAAAAGCACAGCACTTTTAGCAAGCGCCGTGCTTTTTAAGAGAACAATTCTAGCGGTGATGCGTAACCGTCACTTCAACGCGACGATTAGCTTTGCGTCCAGCTTCGACAGCATTGTCACCCAATGGACGCGCTGAACCATAGCCCTCTGTATGAATGTTCATATTTTCCAAGCCATTTAGTACTAAAAAGTCACGTACTTTATCAGCGCGGGCTTTGGAAAGTGGAATATTAATTTTATCAGTGCCGGTATTATCACTGTGACCTTCAATTTTAAGCTCTACGACATTCGGAGTGGCTTTAATTTTTTTCAACAATTCATCTAACTTTTGCGTAGCAGTTGCGCTAAGTATTGAACTATTCACGTCAAATAAAGCATCAGCACTTAAGCTCACCACATCGGAAATTAAATCTTTGCGGCCCATACCTTCAGCAACCTCAATTGGACAAGCGCTGCCAGGGTCGACTTTCATATTGTCATTAACATCGGCATCTTTTATCGGAGTTAAAGTATCACGCGTAATTTTTAACGCGGGCAATAAACCACCCATGCTGGCCAATGTACGGGCATGCGCAATATTTAAATCGCTTTGAACAGAAACGTAAGCACGACTCGCTTGGAAATATTCGTTTTCTGCATCCAGCAAATCTAACAGAGTACGCTGACCTATACTGAATTGCTCGGCATAAGCTAGACGCACTTTATCGCTTGAAAGACGGTGCTGATTAGTTGACGCAAGCTGTTCTTTTATTCGCCATGAATCATTGAACGCAATTTGGGTGGACTGACGTAAATCTGCGCATGCTTTATCACGCAAATCTTTTGCCTGATTAACTTCTTCAAGAGAGCGACGTATTGCTGCGCGATTGGCCCCACCTTTGTATAAATTAAAAGTAAGCCCTAACTCAACCGCACTTTCATTGCCGTAGCGATTCGGATCAAATCGCTCGTCGAAGCCATTACTATTACGACTTATGTTTTGGCGCGCACGCAATTCTGCTTTCGGGTAATAACCTGAGCGCTCGACAGTGACATTGGCCTGCGCGGCAGCAATATTTTTAATGGCAGCATGGAACCCGGGATTACCCTGATAGGCCATCTGTAAAGCTTCACGAATAGTCTGCGGCAACCGCGCTTCAAATAATTGCGTTGGCAACAAATCGGCAGCAGGTAAATTACCTACTACACGTAAATATCGCGCTGTGACGTCGTGCAGGTTTGAAGCTTCCGTTAACAAATTAGTTTCCGCTAGGGCCAAGCGACCGGCAACTTGTTCAAGGTCCACCTTACGACCGACACCGGACACAACACGCTTATCAATTTGTGAAAATACATCTTGGTGTTTGGAATAATTTTCACGTGCTAAAGCCACTAGTGCCCGCTCACGAGCTACATCTTCGAATGCTCGCACTGCTTCAAACGCAGTGGTTTCTACAGTATCCAATAATTCGTAATAGCGAACTAACCGCTCGCCTTTGAAATGATTTACTTGACCTGGAGTTCTGAACCCATCGAACAGCATATTAGTAAGGGACACCTGTCCCTGAGCGGTTGTGTATTGGTCACGACCATCGAAATCGCGCGATGCTCCTCCACCAGAAGCAGCAAGGTCTATCGAAGGTAAATAGCCGGCGCGGGCCTCACTAACTTGATAGGTAGCCGCCTTAAAAGCATGCCAGCTGGCTTGAACATCGGGGTTGGTTTCAATAGCCTGAACAACTGCGTCGTGAACATTGCTTGCAGGTACATTGCTTGCTGATAAATTACTGGATTGATTAGTTGTTGATAATGCAGGGTCCGCTGCAGAAAAGGGGATATATAAACTTAAGCATCCTATCAATGTCAGCGCAATTGAAGCGCGAACATTAGTTCTCATTTCTAAACTCGTCATCTGATAACCCTGATTTAATTATAGTAATTACAATAAGTAGCTAAAAGCCCGCAAGCCAGAGTGATGCTTATTTTTGCAAACTGGTTACTGGACATTGTTACGAATACGTGCGCATGTTACGTCAGCAAGCAAAGAGATTCAACAAACCAATTTTTAGCATAATACTTATTGCAGAACTACGAATAAAAGAGTTGTCAGTAAAATTAGTAACGGCATGCTTAATCTGGCCGAAAATAAATTCCACTATACATTCCACACACAGCAGTTACCTGCCGCACAATGAAAGGCCATCATGATTTATTATTTTTAAAAGCTAAGCCTATTTCATTAGCATATTAAAGATTATTTTTATAACAACTACATCGTTGACTTTTTAATTATTGCGCTGATAAATACTTAACTGAAAATCGGCTGTATCTTGCAAACCATCCACCATCAGCTGCGCAAGCATCTCCGCCTTTATTTGCCACGCGAAAGGTGTCATTTGCAATAACGCATGGGCATATTCGCCTGGCGGTATTTCAAGATTAAAACTTAATTGTTGTTGGGAAAATTCCTTAAATCCCACAGGCACCTGAGGCTTTGGATGAGGCCTTAAATCTTTATAGAGTTGTTTGCGTAGTGACAATAAATGATTTTCACCAGGCGTAACAATAATAAGTTTACCTTGCGGAGATATCACGCGCTGCAATTCTTCATCTTTACTCGGTGCGTAAATTCTAGTGATAACATCCATACTGCCGGTGGCAATCGGTAAGGCATAGCTTGAGGCAACCACATAAGTAATTTGGTTTGTATTGCTGGGAAATTGTTTAGCCGCTAAGCGGACACCAGCTTTCGCAATATCAATGCCGTAAACTTCTGCCTTGTATTGCTCACTCATTAATCGCGTGAAATAGCCTTCACCGCAACCTATATCCAACAAAGATTTAGTATCCGTTGGAATTAATTGCTTTAAAGCGTATGCCAGTGGTGAAAAAAACCCCGCCTTCAAAAAAGCATGACGAGCATTTAATTGCTGTTTCGCATCACCAGGTTCACGAGAATTTTTATACTGCACAGGTAATAAATTAAAATAACCTTCTTTAGCACGATCAAATTGATGGCCATTACTGCAACCAAGCCCATGCATGGTTGAAGCTAAAGGTAGGGCACACAGAGGGCAAACGAGAAATATCATTAATATAATTATTGGAATAAGATTGGGAGGACGCAGAGGATGCCGACCTCGACAAAAATTAGCAAGGAAACCCAGGACGAAGCTATATTTAATGCAATAAACCAGAAGCTTTGTGCTTCATTAAAATCACAAAGCTTCCGGTTTAATTTATTCAGGCACTTCGTAGCGATCAATAATATCGCGCACTAAACCTGAACGCACTATGTCTTTACGCTCAAACTCATGCATATACACATTAGGTAAATCACCCAATCGTGCAACCGCATCAGCTAAACCATTGGGGCCCCGAATATCACTCTGGTTAATATCACCATTGATGACTACTTTACAGTCTTCACCAATTCGAGTAAGAAACATTTTCATCTGGGCAACACTGGTATTTTGTGCCTCATCGAGAATAACGAATGTTTTACTGTTAAAGGTTTTGCCACGCATAAAAGCTAAAGGTGCAGCAACAATACGACCATGCCGCAAACAATAATCAACTGTCCCCGCACCCAAACGTTCGTTTAGAATATCGCGAAAAGCATCGATATATACCGAGAATTTTGTATCCAGGTCACCCGGCAGAAAACCCAGATTTTCACCCGACTCAACCGCAGGTCGCGTGAGAATAATCCGCTCTATCCTGCCCGACTCCAAAGCCTCTGCAGCTAAAGCGCCCGCACAATAACTTTTACCAGTACCGGCAGGACCAATACCAAAAGTTAACGCATGGGTATTAATTGCATTGATGTAATCTTGCTGGGCTTTATTTTTTGCACTGAGGGGTTTGGCAGAGCGAGGTGGAGAGTAAGCTGTTTCAATCTGTTGTGATCGGGATTTTAAGTCGACTATATTACTGTCTAGTCGCGGGTGCTTTCGCGATGATTTGTGATGCGAATTTTTGAAACTGTTTTCATCGGAAAAACTATTGTGCGAGTTACTGCGTCTTGCCTGAGTTCTTCTTGCCATAAATGGTCACCGCCGTTAAGGTTCAAAGTTAACAATAATAATCGGCTTTTAGGGCCTCTTACGCTGTTATCTATTTTGTAAATAGAACACTGTTCCGCAACTTTCATGGTTCACTATTAAACAATTAATAGTTCAGTTTCTTCGTTTCCGTATATCACCTCTCATTAGTAAGTAAACATTAACACCGCACTGACATTATCGATACGTTAAAAAAAACGTATCCGAGCAATAGACAACTAAAAACGCGTTACGTTCACAACCAAAATACTCAATGACTGTCACGTTTTTCTACTACTTACAGAAATACTAGGCCTAAAATAGAATAGGGTCAATGTTTTTGTGATTCTTTATTTATAAAAAAAAGCCGCTACTGCGGCTTCTGTTTAAAGGTTGAAAAACCATCCCCAAAATCAATAGCAGGCGGAGCCACCGGGCCGGTTGCAGCGCGCCGCTTACCGACATTTTTTTTGTCTCTATCGCGCACTTTAATTTTTGGCTCTTTTTCAATAGATTTTTTATCCCCGGCATCCGCTTTCTTTTTAGTCCCTGCGGCTTTGCCAGAGGATTTAATTTTGTGCGGACCCTGATATTTAGCTATTACACCCGGAAATGAAATTTGTTCAAACTCTATATTTAAATAACGCTCAATACTTTTAGTGAGATTCCAGTCATTAGCCGATACAAATGAAATTGCAGTACCTTCACTGTCAGCGCGCCCTGTACGACCAATACGATGAACATACTCATCGCCAGAATGAGCCATATCAAAGTTGACAATTAAATCAACCCCCGCGATATCCAATCCTCGTGCCGCCACATCAGTTGCTACTAAAATTTGTGTTTTACCCTGGCGAAATAAATCGAGGGAAATCTTGCGTTGATCTTGACCAATATCGCCATGCAACGCACTCACGCGATATTTGTTATAACGCAACATACCATCTAATTGCGCGGCTTTAATTTTGGTATTAGTAAATACCACTACTTTTTCAAAAGAAGTTTTGGCTAAAAGAGCAATCAATAATTTTTCTTTGTGTTTAACGTCGTCAGCCAATACCATTTGCTGGGCAATAGCATTAGCAGCTTCTTCTACATCAATCTGTTCCGCATCACCCAACATCACCTCTTTAATAAGATGACGCAGGCCTTTTTGTTCCATGGTTGCAGAGAACAATAATGTTTGACGTTCGGCACGGCAGGTTGCTGCGATCTTCAATACATCCTCATTTAGACCCATTTCCAACATGCGGTCAGCCTCGTCCAACACGAAAAACTCCAACCCGGAAAAGTCAGTAGATTTATGGGCGATATGCTCCGCCATGCGCCCTGGCGTGGCCACTATGACCTCAGGATTTTTGCGCAACACGGCTTTTTGATACTTAAGCTCTTCACCACCACAAATCATCGCCACCTTTACCGAGGTAAAACGTAATAGCTGCTCAGCGTTTTTAACAATTTGGCGAGCCAGCTCACGAGTGGGCGTTAATATTAAAATACGAGTACTGATGGGGTTTACCGGGGGAGCACCAAGAATTTTTTGTAAGCTCGGCAAGAGGAAGGCCGCCGTTTTGCCACTGCCTGTTTTCGAGCTTACCAACAAACTCTTGCCTGCTAAAATTTGCGGAATCGCTTTTAACTGTACGGGCGTTGGCTGTTCATAGCCTTGGGACTCTATCGCTTTGCGCAACTGAGGATCGGCAATAAGCTCGTGGAAATGGATAGATGTCATAGTAAATCCTCAATAACATACAAATAGACGAAAAGCGGCGCAATCTACGCAGATTATGCAGCTTAATCAATCAAAACCACCTGCAATCTGTACAGAGCTTGCGTAAACTGCCGAACCCCTGGACCACAATAACCTTTTTTGAGCCTTAAGCTAGTTTATGAGAATAATGTTAGCCCCGATGGAGGGAGTTGTTGAACACCATGTACGCGATATCTTAACGCGAATCGGCGGGCTCGATGGTTGCGTGACTGAGTTCATCCGCATAACCGACCAGAAACTCCCCTACCGAGTATTTTACAAATACGCGCAAGAGCTCGAAACCAACTGCGAAACCCCCAACGGCACACTGGTCAAAGTCCAGCTGCTAGGCAGCAAACCTGAGCCCATGGCCATGAATGCGGCGGAGCTAGTAGGCTACGGCGCTAAGTCCATAGATCTCAACTTTGGCTGCCCCGCCAAAACGGTTAACTCCCATGAGGGTGGTGCCTGCCTGCTGCGTCAACCTGAGCGGGTTTACGCCATTATTAAAGCCGTGCGCGATGCCGTGCCCAAAGAAATTCCCGTCTCGGCAAAAATTCGCCTGGGTTATGAGGATCGCAGCAGCTATTTGGATAACGCTAATGCCGCAGAATCAGCGGGGGCTAACGAACTTACAGTTCATGCTCGCTCTAAAGCGGATGGCTATAAACCGCCCGCCTATTGGCATTACATCGCGGACATTAAAGCCCAATTAAAAATCCCGGTAATTGCTAATGGCGAAATCTGGACAGTGGATGATTACTTGCGCTGCCGCGACGAATCGCACTGTGATGACGTTATGCTAGGCAGAGGCTTGCTCGCCTGCCCTGATTTGGCAAGACAAATAAAAGCGCATATTAACGGTGAAGACTATCAACCACTCACATGGGCAGAAATTTGCAAAACCTTATTTATCTATTATCAAACCACCGCACCGCTTTATCATGAAAGAAATTGCGGTAACCGCGTTAAACAATGGCTAATGTATTTAAGTCGCCAATACCCGCAAGCAGCTTTATTTTTTGAGGATATCAAACGCAAAAGTGATCCGAAGGAAATCGAGCAATGTTTTTTCACGGCGCTACGGGGTAGTGTACAAAAATCCTTGTCAGCTCTTTAAACTGGCAAAAAGACGAGAAGACAAAGCACTGAGCGAGCTTGATGGCGATTTGTCAATTTTTAAAACTATATGCACAACAAGTATTCAATATGATATTTTCGGAAAAATGAATGCAGGGAACTAAGGTATAGCGCGAAGTCTCAAAGTACTACGCTCACCAGCGATCCAGTCATCAACATTATTAATGAAAGAGGTTTATATGAACTGCCCTACTTGTAAAAGTATCAATTTAGTTATGTCGGAACGTCAGGGAATTGAAATAGATTATTGCCCACAATGCAGAGGGGTTTGGCTTGATAGAGGGGAGTTGGATAAAATTATTGAAAAGTCTGTTGCCACGTCACCAGTTAGAAATACCGAAAGCAACATACCTCAGCCAAGCATGCCGAATTACAGTCACCAGCAGAGCCATCATAATGACGGTTACTATAAAAATGATGGTCATTATAAAAAGAAAAAAGAGGGATTTTTGTCTGACTTATTTGATTTTTAATTAATCGATGAAAAATAAAAAACCCGCCATTGCGGGTTTTTTATTAATTATTTTTACAAAAAACTAATGACACAATAACTCATCCACAACAGAATCCAGCGCTTTAGTCTCCGCAATTTTATCCATTAATTTACCTATATTAATACCTAGCTTAGTGGCTATCTCTTTGGGGAACCCCGCTAAAATTAATGCGTTAGTCGCACCCTGCTCATTCATGATATTAATATATAAAGCGAGGTGAATGACACCTGCCAAGCGGGGAAATATTTCTTCGGCAGCAGGGTTCGATTGATGAAGAATTCCTTTTACTATGCTATCGGGAAATTTCCAACGATCCGTCAACTCTGCACCCGCGTCAGAAAAATTAAACCCTAACACTTTTTTTTGTATGTCGAGTTGATTTGCACCCTTATCAACTATTTTTTTAATTTCAGCGCACTCACTTGGCAGAAGCATATTAATCAGTAGCTCACCAATATTGTGAATCATCCCACAGGTGAAAGCGGTTTCTGCATCATCATGAGAAAAGCGCGCAATCCATTTACAAGTTGCCGCGACGGCAAAGCTATCCTGCCAAAATTTTGGTAAATCAAAACTTTCCGGCACCTTAAACGCTCCGGTTAAACCTGATGCAAGTACCAAAGTGCGTACAGCATTAAACCCCAGCAATAACACCGCATCGTGTACCGAACCTATCTTTCTATTACCACCGTAATGCGCTGAGTTCGCTGCTCGTAAAACTTTAATCGTTAGCACCTGGTCAGAGTTAATTTTTTTTGCAACATCATCAACACTGACATCATCATCTCCAAAACTTTCAATTAACTCTTGAACCACTTTGGGAATGTGGGGCAGCTTTTGCGCGTTATTTATTAAACCTTGTAAATTCACGATTTAATCTCACTGAACAGGTTCTTATCTTGATAATAGTTCAGCTTCGCCTATTTACTAACTTTGCCTACGGATGAAACATCCAACCAAATCACAAAAATAACCTAAGACACTAATGTCTGTGTGTTTTGCGCCATGATTCGAGACGATCATTGGCAGCGCTGAACTGAGCCTACAAATTACTTGCCAGCTTTCCGTCCCATCGCCATAATTGTTCCCGCAGGTGTAAATCCACCTGCCGGGATTGGCATCTCGAACAAGAAGGCGGACAAACCGCGACCTAGCGGTATTTTTTTGTCCGTCAAACACACTCGCGTGTCTGTTATGGCAGGCGTGCAGTGGGGGCACCTTCGGGTGCGCCAGTTTCCTTCTTGCTGGTATGCCAACCTCGCTACACGTCTGTCACCCTTAATTGGCATTGAGGATGACAGGATAAACACCTCAAAGAAGGATATCCTCATCATGATTCAACCAACTTTTCCAACCCCGTCCGACACTTTAAAGCTTGCCTTAACCGCCTTTGATGCAACCAACCTCACCACAGAAAATTTAAACCATATTGCTACTTTATTTAAAGCGATCCAGGATACAGCTCAACAGCATGCTTTAAGTCACATTACTGCACTTGCAGGTATTGGTCGATTTTTAGCGGATGAATACTACGCGTTGTGCGTCGATAAGAATTTGCAACTTGACCAGCACATTG
This sequence comes from Pseudomonadota bacterium, assembly GCA_040386215.1. Taxonomy (GTDB): domain Bacteria; phylum Pseudomonadota; class Gammaproteobacteria; order Pseudomonadales; family Cellvibrionaceae; genus Cellvibrio. The sequence continues at coordinate 13,938 of JAZKFX010000019.1, read as the reverse complement.
CCCGGTTTCAAGCACTAGATACTCTTGATTAGGGACAATGATCAAAGCGCGTTATCTGTTAAAAATAGCGCGCCTCTTATCCAATAATGTACTTTCAGAACCATTCAGATTCCGAGACTTGAAAGCGCTGGGAAATCCAGACCAGGAATTAAATTCAGGCGGAAATTCGAACGAAAAATCGCAGAAGATGTGCGTAAGAAAATGCAGGAAGTGAAGACTACGCGATGATTGTTTTACACTACGATTTACACCAGCAATAAAAAAGGGCTTCGCCATGACAGCAAAGCCCTTATTCTATATGGTGCACTCAGGTGGATTCGAACCACCGACCGCTCGGTTCGTAGCCGAGTACTCTATCCAGCTGAGCTATGAGTGCTTTGTGGAGGCGCGCATTTTATTGGTCAGACAGCAATGCGTCAAGCACTAATTTTATAAATTTAACCAATCCCTTCGCGTTAATACTTTATAAATCAAAGAAATACGAAAACAGCGATGGACTAACACCCTTCAAGCTTACGTCAGCCCACCGGTACTGGCGATAAACCGACGGACCAAACAAGTAGAAAAAGTATGCTTAAAATCAAAGAATGTACCCCTCCCGCCCCGAAACGCGAAATTATTTGGCAACCAAAAATAGTAAAGGCAAAACTCAATTAATTGCGCCTTTATAAGTCTGCCAAATTTTGATGGATCAATGAATAAAACAATGTGATAGGCGCCTAAAAACCATCATCAAATAAAAAATAATTGATGATGGTTTTTACGGTTAATTTATCTCTTTAAAACTTTTCTGCTTCGCAATTAGGGCTTGATCACATCAAAAGAACTTATGCGCACCGATCCGCCTAATGATTGCGTTGCATAATTGAAAATACCAAAACGATAACCCAGGAAATAATTCCATTCGCGTTTCATCGTGAAGGTTCCGCCCAACTGCGTGAATTGAGTTCCATTGGTACTGTAATAAAAACGTGCAGTACCGCCACCAGACGTAGTGCGCACGTCCGCATCAACCCGCAGCCATATTTTTCCACCACTGATATTCGTGCTCGCCGCTTCCGCGCCGAGACCGTTGGTATTCCAACTCGAATCGAGTGTTGCGCCATTGGTCATTACCACACGGGTAGCTCCGTTGGCTTTTTTCACACCAATCCATGCGGATGAATCGCGCAACGCAGCCATACCACTCACATCACCGTTTTGCATTGTGCTGTAATCCAATTCGATGGTGGCGATGGAGCGAGGGCCTTCAATGCGACGTGTAAGCGTATTGCGCGCTGCATACAAATCATTGGTGACGGTTGCGGTACCTAAGGTTAATCCGCTTCCGGTTGACCATTTAGTATTGTCAGGATTGTGATTCCATTCCCAGGCGTGACCTAGAGTGGGAGTAGTAAAGGTATCTTTCACATTACGCGGTTTTACTTTGTCAGCGCCGCATGGCAATTTCGGGAAGGGATAAGATGCACCCCACTGGCCATTCACTAAGGTCACTGAAGGCCAACCATTGCTCCAGGTCATAGGGGCCATTACTGGTAAACGGCCAGCGGGGAATGCATCATTAAAGGCGATGTAATACCAATCGCCATTCTGTGTTTGCACAATACCGCCTTGATGCGGCGCACCACCGGAACCAACACCGGCATAAGGTAATCTCACCGCGAAGGGACGAATTTCGTAAGGACCAAATGGGCCGGTGGTAGAGCGCGCTACATATTCACCGTTCGCATATTGCGTCATGAAAATATAATAGTTGCCGTTGATTTTGTAGAAGCGCGAGCCTTCAAGCGGGCCTGAAATATTGCTCGGAGTTTTAAACACTTCCTGCCGACGAACTTCGCGCATTCCATCTGCACTCAGCTCGGCAACACTAATGGAATTATTTCCCCATGCTACGTACATTTTGTCAGTGTCTTTATCAACCAATAAACCCATATCGTAGTAGCAGGCTTGGCTGGCATTTTTTGTCCATGGGCCTTCCGGTGATTTCGCGGTAAATACATAACCACCACCTTTATTGTGCATACAGCCCATCCAATAAAATGTTTTATTGCTTTCGCGATACTGCAAGGTAGAAGCCCAAATGCCGTTGACGTAAGAGCGGCTGCCACTGAGATTGTAAGAGCTGTCGAAATCCAACACTGGAACCGAATGCGAAATATATTCCCAATTCACCAGGTCATAAGAACGCAACACAGGTGCGCCGGGTGAGTGATGAAACGTTGAGGCAGTGTAGTAATAAGCATCGCCCACGCGAATCACTTCAGAATCCGGTAAATCTTCCCAAATAAGTGGATTGGAATAAGTAGCAGGACAATTTGCTGAACTGCTGGTGGAGGAGCTGTTACTAGAAGAGCTACTGGATGATTTAGGATCTATAGGTCCGCTGTAATTGCCGATATAAATCCAATCGAGATCCAGATAATCAGTACTGCCTACAGTCACACGAATTTTTTGGTAGCCAGGAGTCAAATGAACTTTTCCTGCAGACCAGGTTTTAAATTCACCCCAGGTAGAAACGTTCGGAACAGAGAAAGATTCGATCAAAGTAGTATTGCATTGAGAAATCTTTAAAGTACGACCATCACCTACGGCACCCGAACGAATCGTTACATCGTAATCGCCTTCGGCTTCTACATAGATGGTGTATTCCAACCATTCACCTGCTGTCATCCAACCAACGGCATAACCGCCAGCAATGGATTTAATATCAACCGCTGTATCAGTTCTGTAAGCACCGCCTTCGTTGGTAGTACTTGCGTCGGAATATCCAGCAGGATCAAAATCTTCTGCTTGCACAGCAATGGGAACTTTTGGAGCGTAGGTTTGAAATGCGTTTTGTATTTGGCTTGGGCAAGCATTTGTTGCAACACTGAAAGATGACGAGCTCGACCTGATTGATGAAGCTGAAGAACGCACAGAGCTTAAGGCTATCAAACTCGAGGCTTTGGAACTTGGTGCAACACTTGAGCGAACAGAACTTGACGCTGTAGTTCCACTACAACCTGTTCCCGATACCGTTGGGCGCTCAGCCGAACCACCATTTTTTTCGCCTTGAATTCCAAAAGAAATAGTTTGGCCGGCAGCGATACTGCCGTTCCAATTTAAATTAGTTGCTGTATAAGGATTGGTGCCAGAAAAATTGGCATTCCAGCCACTGGTCATGCGATTGGTTGCATATTGCCAACGCACATTCCAATTGTTCATGGGTGTGCTTGTATCATTTTTAATTGCAATACTCGCGGTGAAACCTGTCGACCATTCGCTGTCGATACTGTAAGTACACGCCGCCATAGTGGCTGATGAAGATAGCGTGATGAGTGCACCGATTCCAAACATCGTGCCCAGAAATTTCAAATTAAATTTGCTTATTTTTAACGATTTTATTTTCATTACTGTTTCCTCATTGAGGGACGAGATAGCGTTTGAATATTTCACAATAAAACTTAGGTTGAAAACGCGTGAAATCGAGACTAAGCAAAAAATGGCTAACACGCCGGCCGGAACCAGAGTGTTAGCAAGTCAAACCATCATTATTTTTTTATTTACATAGCGCCTATTATTTTTGCAAGCGCAACAAACCTAACTTGTAAGGAATGGTATTGTAATTTGCGCTATTGCCGGCCTGACCCTGGTAGAGAAATTCCAGGTTACAAGGATCGACAGTTAATCTTTCGTCATACCCTGAACGAATCAATTCACCATGACTAATACCGTTTGCCCATTTGCCTGTCGGCCAACTCACATTATTATTGCCAGCGAATGGATTTGCGTCGGTGTCAGCAAGCACTGTCCAGGGGCCATCCAAACTGCTTGAGGTCCAGGAACGGAATAAGCGCGGGCCGCTGATGTAAGCTTCAACCATCAACAAATATTTATTTTGGCCATCCAATTTATAAACGTTTGGTGCTTCAAACAAATACTGGTTGCCGTTGCCGCGATGATCTTCCATCACGATTGTATAGCCAGAAAAATTAGGGAAATTTCCAATCGTTGTTTTAGACACGTATAAAACACCGTCGTCGCGGGAGAAGTACAAGTAGCAATGTGAGGCATTACAGATCACCCAGAAATCCAATGCACCGGCAGGCTCACCCTGTAATAATTTCCTTTTAGCGGACCAATTAGGTCTACTAATATCATCTGTTGTTGCGTAGGCACCGCCCCATTGCGTAATCAAGTACCACTTGTTATGCGGACGGAAATAAAACACTTGCGGTGCAACCGTATTACCAACGGTACTTCCGTTCATTGAGATATGGGGTGCCTGCTGCGCGGTGTTCCAATCGGTAAAACTGGTGTACATAGATTTATACGCAGTGTCGAAGTAACTCGCGTAAACATGGTAAGTGCCGTTAAATTTCACAACCGATGGATCTTTGATTGATGCCCAGCCAGAAGTTTTCGGGCTAATCAGCGGCCCTGTAGATACCCACTTCAGCGGCGCTTTCAATTCACAGGTTGTTGATGGTGTGCTTGAAGCAGAACTGCTTTTTGCGGAAGAACTGCTAACAACATTACCGCAAGCCCCTGCTCTAGCATTGCCCCCGGTTAGCGTTATTGAATCAATATTCGGCAAACCTTCTGCGGTTACTGCAGACAATTGCAGACTATTATTGCCTTGCACTAAATCCACATCAATCGCAACAGTTTGCCAGCTGGTCCAGCTTCCTGTTACCGGTAGACTCAGGTTGTAATTTCCGTTGCTGCCACCGTTGATAACGAGTGAACCATTTCTGTTTGCGGTGCCGCCATTGGCATAACGAATTGTCAGAGTTTGGCGACCGCTAGTTGCTGATTCAACAGCCCAGACTACCGCAGCACCCTGTGCATTGTTAGTGTTTGCAAAACCTGCACCGGTAAAGCCATCATGATTAGTATCAATGGTTCCATCAACACGACAGAAACCTGCCTGCGATTCTTGAACCAAAAAGGAAGATTCTACTGCGGTGCTTGACCGGGATGATGAACTTACCGGGAGTATTCGCAAAGAACTCGCCGAGCTGGCTGCTCCACCGCTACATGCTGCACCATTGATAGTGGGACGTTCAACAGCACCGCCATTTTTTTCACCTTGTAAACCAAATGAAACCGATTGGCCTACAGCAATATTGCCATTCCAACTCAAGTTGGTTGCGGTGTAAGGATTAGAACCAGACAAATTCGCGTTCCAGCCACTGGTTGAGCGATTGGTAGCATATTGCCAATTTACACTCCAGTTATTAATCGCTGAACTGGTATCGTTTTTAATAGTGATGCTCGCAGTAAAACCAGTTGCCCATTCACTATCAATCTTATAGGTACAAATGGCGGATGCAGAATTTGCCATAAGTGCCATCATTGCGCCCATACCTAGCAAACTGTAAGTGCGTTTGAATCTGTGAGGTTCGAGTTTGGGAAAAACTTTTTGTTTGTGCATCATAAAAAATCTCCGATTATATTTATTGGAAAGGAATTATTCGACGAGCGTAAAAACACCCGATCCGGGGATCGGGTAAAGCCCATAAGTGGTTCTAGTTACAAACACTTCCAGTGACTGACGGAACCTGTGCGGCGCCATTATTTTTTGTACCCTGGAAACCAAACTCAGCGGTTTGCCCGGGCTGTATTGCAGAATTCCAGCTCAATCCTGTTGCTGAATAAGGATTACTACCAATTAAATTTGCATTCCAACTGCTGGTGACGCGCGTGCTATCGCTGTAATTCCAGCTGATGTTCCAATTATTAATAACGCTGCTGCCATTATTTTTAATGCGAATGGCAGCGGTATAACCTGTTCCCCAATCGTTAGTGACAAGGTAACTACAGTTGGCTGCGTTATTAGCTACTGAAGATCTACTGGAAGAGCGTGGTACAGACGAGGCAATGCGAGAAGAACTGGAACGAATCACACTGGATACAACAGAGCTTTTAAATGCGGAGCTGGAACTTTTTGAAGATGGAACAGAAGCAACACTTGATGAGCTGGTGGCATTCCCTTCACTGACAAAGGTAGCAATACTTTGTGGCTCTACGTAGACCGTAGCTGCGCCATTAGCAAGTTTGGTGGTACCTCCGTAGCCTACGTTAAGTGTTGCGGATGTACTGTACTTAACAAAATTGCCGATACTGGCATTCTGCAAGGATAAATTCAGGCTACGTGATGACGTACCTGTGTTAACAGCCACCAGCACAATCTTATTATTAGGACCTTTGTAAGCGGTAACGGACACATCCGAATATGGCTTCTCAGTAACACCAATCCGCTTAAAGCCCGGACGTACGTAACGAGCGTACTGAGACATAATGTAACCGCGCTTACTCACCTGGCTGTTTTCCTTGATCAAGCCGTAGGAGCGGCGAACATACCACCAAACGTAAGCATTGAAATTAGCAGCCATACTGCGATGTAACTCAGTGCCTACATCCAGCGCCAGCGGCCACAGATCAGCATCATTTTTACTGTCGGTGTAGTGCTCGGTCATCCAGACTTCTTTACCCTTGCTGCGCGCTAAGGGGTAATCTTGCGGAACAGCACCATACAGATGGCCAGCAATAATGTCGGCATGCTGCACGGCAGTTGAACTATTAAGCACTGGATCTGTAAATGCTTTGCTAAAGCCTACCGATTCACCGACAGTAACTTTTAAATTGGAACCAAAGCGAGAGCCCTGGGAATTTAGAAAATTGACAAAATCATCACCTGACCAGTCAGCCGACTCATAATCAGGATGCCAATCAGGTTCGTTTTGTACGGAAATGGTATGAAGGGGCGCTCCGGCGCGGGATATGAATTCAGCAAAATTTAATAAATGAGTTGCGTATTCATCATAATATTCAGGCTTTAATTTTCCGCCATTGATCAGACTATTATTAGTCTTCATATAAGCCGGCGGTGTCCAGGGCGTTGCCAACAACTTGGCCCCTAGCCGGTACGCATGGACAGCTGATGGGGTTTGTATATTCCAATTGGCTGAATTCGGGTCAATACGTAGCCGCATTATGCTTAAACCTAGCTGACCTTCACCGCTTCCGAAAGCGGTTTCAACTTGCGACGAGGTTAAATCACCCACCCAGCCAACGCCGTTCATGCCACCAAAACCTGTCACAGTTTGATATTCGGTTGCAGCGTTAATCGTTACAGTTTGTGCAATTACCTGTGAACATGCCCAACAGGCACCTACAATAGAACAGAGCAATTTTTTGTAGAAACTACTATTATTTTTATGCATGGGTTAGCTCCCCGATTTTACATTAGGACTGGAATATCATTGCAGCTTCGTTTTTTTTGAGCGAATGTTGAAGCCGGAGCAGAAAATAGCGAAATTGTTAGGTGGAACTTTGTCTTTTTCAGCGTTTTTTTGCAAAACTAAAAAAAATTAAAGACTTCGTGTCATTAGTTAAAGACAATTTGTTCTGCAGAAATGGACTATGTGAATCAAATCACACAAAATATGGACCAGCATTGCTTGGCTATTTTAAATGCGGAGGCTGTAGATGTGGCGAGTGAACACAACAAGTGTGCTCCACTTTGCCCTTTTTAAAAGAAGTTATTTATTTCCAGATTTAAGCTATCTGTTGTAGTTATAGTGACATATTATGCATTAGAGCGATCAGGTATCCGATTTTTTTGATCGACATAATAACAACCTGATGAAGCCAATTTTCAATTTTAATAATAATACTTTCGTTTAACCGGTTTCCCTCAAGATGCTTACGTTTTATCGAAATACGTTTCTATCAATCCTCGCCCTAATATCAATTACGGTACTTATCCTCTATGTAGGGATTACTAAATCTCAATTGGATACATCGTTATTTCCTGGCCAGGATGCAGAGCTGTTATGGCGGTCATCTGTTGAACCAAAGGCGCCTGTGGGCGCTACCACCTTAACCTTAAAAGAAGAGGTAGGGGTCATAGAATATAATTTTATTCTTGATTCTACGAAACCCTTTCCCTACACACATTATTCGTTAAATTTTATCGATCCAATCCAACCTTATAAATTGATCGATCTTTCGCGCTACAAAAGTATTTCATTTAAAATAATTTGCGACCCCAGGAATGTCCTTATTTTCACCTTATTCAGTTTCGACGATAAAGTGACTGATTTGAATGATGCAATAACGCGTCGCGTTTCTTCTAAAGCCTTCACCTGTAACAATCGCTGGAACACAATTACCATTGCGTTCGATGAAATATTTACGCCCGACTGGTGGCTAGGAAAATTTAACTACGAACTTGGCGATACCAGCTATCAATTAAATAAAGCCATGGGTATGGCCTGGACCAACTCATTAAACAGTCCGCTGAATAAATATTCTCACGTAAAACTTACCGATATAAAATTATTGGGAAGAGATTATCGTCCAATATACGCAGCTAGTATTTTAAGCCTTTGTCTCTGGGGGCTTGCGCTTATTTGGATGCTGCGCAAGTACACAGCGGTTTTAATCGATGATGTAAAAGAAAAATTAAAACAAGATCAGCCCTTTATTGCCTACAAAAAACTATCCATTGAGCCGCAAAAGGATAAGCAAAAAATTTCCTTATTGCACTTCATTGCTACCGAATATGTGAACCCAAATTTAAGTATTGAATTAGCCTCCACCACACTCGGCATCAATCGGACTAAGATCAATGATATTTTAAAAGAAGAATTAGGCCTCACCTTTAGCAATTATTTGAACAAGCTGAGATTAACAGAAGCCGCTCGATTGCTATCAGAAAGTAAAGAAGCAAACATTTCTGAAATAGCCTATGCGGTTGGTTACAATAACGTGAGTTACTTCAACAAACTTTTCAAGGCTACTTACAACTGCGCACCCACCACCTTTAAAGATTTGCCCTTGTCAGAAATCTGAGATTCCGACATCGCGTGTATTCTTAAAATTAGTTTTGACCGCACGCCATTTTACGTAAAGCACCTTAAAATCTAATGGATGATAAGATGTTCATGTTGCAAGTGAATCCGGATATATCAGCTGGCTTTATGAAATAACTCAATCCTCGCTGTGAGCGCAGAACCAGAAGGCGTGTGCGAGGTTCAAGCTGACCCTGGCAGATAGCTTGGGCATAGGAATTCGAGGCATAAAAAAGCCCATATCATTATGGGCTTAATTAATATGGCGGTGAGAGAGGGAGTCGAACCCTCGATACCTTGCGATATACACACTTTCCAGGCGTGCTCCTTCGGCCACTCGGACACCTCACCAAAACTTTAACAATTACTAGTTATGCAATTCGAAGGCGCGCAATGTACACAAGCAGCCACGAAAACGCAACGTCATTCGACTAACCAGGTCTTATACAGCTTACTTACATCGACGTCCCTGGGTTTAGGTAATTGTGCCGCCGGGGTACCAACGTAAACAAAGCCAACAATTTCCTCGCCTTCGGCCAAACCCAGTTCATTTTTCACATAAGCATCATATGCCATCTCTCCGGTACGCCAGATAGCGCCAAAACCCAGGGCAAAAAGCGCATTCAGTATATTTTGTACGGATGCCCCACAGGCAATAATCTGCTCTTGCCTGGGGACCTTAGAATCCAAATGACATACGGCTATGGCCACAATAATCAAGGGCGCCCGCTTCGGCATATTTCGGCACTTCTCCAAGACTGCGGGTGAAACCTCCGGATCAGATTTTGTAGCGGCATTTACAAAAATTTCGCTTAATTGCTGCAGGCCCGCACCTGAAATAAGTAAAAAACGCCGGGGCTGAAGCATGCCATGATCCGCAGCTCTCGCCGCAGCCTTAAAAACCTCGTGCAACACGAGGTCATCGGGAGCCGGTTCCAGAAGCTTAGAAACTGATACACGCTGCTGTAAAATATCTAATTTATCCATTCAAATCTCTTTATGTTTTTGTAAAGGGGTAACTTATCAAACTAAAAGCACACCTTAGCAAATAGACCAACTACTAAATAGGTATTGCGCAAAATTCGTATATAAGGAAAGTGTGTACCATAATATAGAGATTCGTGCGGGCACATGCCTTACATGATTAATAATCGTTACGCTGAGCCCTACAGATGCAAGCCCCCGATACCACTCTGCTAATTGCCATAGAAATCTATGTCATCCTGTTAATAGGGGCGGCTATTCTTTTTGTTCATACTCGCAAACTAAAATCACTACTTAGACGCCAGCAGGAAAAGTTGCTAGGGTTACTCCAAGAGCGCCAACGTAATCAAAATTTAGCGACTAAAACTGCGCTCAATGTACCGATTAAACCAACTCAAAATTACAAAAGCTATCTCAATGATATCCTCGCGGCAACATCCGAACAATATTCACGAATTTCTTCCAAGGGTGACATTGGCGCTAAACAAGCTGATGATAGTTCTCAACTTCAACGCATTCTAGCGTTGCGCTATGCGTTCTTACGAGCTGAGGAGTTAGGCACGACTGAAGTTTTAGGCTCTACTCAATATTGGAATATTTTTCAACAAGCATTAGAACCCTTATTAACATCAAGTAATATTCATGATAAAGAAATTAAAGAGGAACTGGCAACCTATAAAAAACACATCGCAAATTTAGAAAAGTTTAAGCTTTTATTTTTCGATATGGAAAAGCAGTGGGCTAACGCACAAGCGAATGCAGAAAATTATTACGAACAATTAACATCCATGTCGAATGCGGTTGCTGAAACGCAAGGCTTTAGCGAAATCCTTGAACAATATCATAGCGTTTATGATGATATATATAAAACCATTATACAAACCACAAGCAACCCAAATACAATCACTACAAAATCCATCGTAAATATAACTCGTCAAGACCCACGCGCCGCTGCAGAAATCCTTAAATTGCGTAACGTGGCAGCTGAACAACATCGCACAATAAACCAATTGCAAAAAAAATTGGCGGAAGCCACAACCCCAATAGAAAAAGAAACGGTTTTTCAAGAACTGCAACAGCAATTACAGCGCCAAACACGATTCGTGCAAGAATCTGAAACTTGCATACAATTGCTGGAAGATGAATTGGCAAAAGCTCACGACGAATTGTCACTTCAAGGCGCCATGCTAGCTGAGCAATCTGCAATCAGCGAAGAAAACCAGCAAATGAAAGGCACTTTGCATAGCCTATCACTCGAAAATAAAGACTTGGCAAGCAATCTTGCAACACTTGAAAAAGAAAACGCAGCGCTCAAATCGGATAATCAGCCCGAACAAGAAAAATTGCATGATGGCTATATCGAGTTGAAAAAACAATATGCAGAGCTTGAAGAAAAATACCTCGATTTAAAACTGAAAAACTAAATGAATCAGAAAAACATTTGTGATTAAATAATTTGGAATTTTGTAGCCAAACAATAAATTAGAACACAGCTGTAGCGTAAGAATTATAAGACATTTTATTTACTTTTAAGGTAAAAGCACGTCTAATAGAGAAGCAGCCAAATAGCCACTTCTAATAATTACGCACTTACTTATCATAGTAACAAGCATCAGGCTTTCTTAAAATGAACAATATGCAAGAATCCATGCAATCAGAGTCTCCGTTACAGCAATACTACTTTCGTACATTGATTTGTTTTGCAACCGCCGGAACACTTGCCTCCCTTGCAAATTGGTCGAATATTAGCCTGCTTCATGCGCTGACCATCCTTGGTTTATTGCTCTATGCCTACGGTACTTATTTTTTTACCCACAAGCAGCCTGCTGAGACATTAGTAAAAACCTCTCGCTGGCTGTCTTACGTGGATGCCGGACTTATTGGCATGGTGCTTGGCTTTATCAATTTTAGTATTTTGCCCTGCGTTTTATTTCTGACCATGATCCAATTTAATGCATTGATTAGTGGTGGCCTGCGCAAGTTAATGGAGGACAATACTGCGTTTGCCATAGGCGTGTTAGTTAGCTTTGTGTTCCATTCTCCGCAATTAGTGCTTTCAACCAGCATAGAAATAAGCGTTGCAAGTTTGATTGGTATAGCGACTTATTTTCTGGTTTACGCAATTTATATGCATCAACGCTTTCACAAACTATCGCTGTCGCAAAAGCAGTTAGAAAATGAACAAAAGTGGCATAAAATTCGCGCCTATAAATTATCCCGTTATTTACCACCGACCGTATGGAAAGCAATTAACCAGGGAAAAGATGAAACGTTACAAGCAGAAAGAAAAAAGCTCAGTGTTTTCTTTTCAGACATTAAGGACTTTAGTCAATTAGCAGAAGAAATCGAAGCTGAAGCCTTAAACGAACTGCTTAATCATTACTTAACAGAAATGTCGAAAATTGTAACTCAGCACGGCGGAACGATTGATAAATTCATGGGCGACGCCATCATGGTTTTATTTGGCGATAGCAACAGCCAAGGGGTCAAGGCGGATTGTGTACGCTGCGTCTCCATGGCAATCGCCATGAAAAAGAAAATGCGCTCTTTGCAGCTGGAATGGTTTAATCAAGGCATTAAAAAACCACTACAAATTCGCATGGGCATCAATACGGGTTATTGCACTGTAGGTACATTTGGTACATCGAGTCATCTGGATTACACAGTACTAGGCACTCAAGTAAATTTGGCAAGCAGACTTGAATCGGCAGCCGAACCCGATGAGATTTTAATCTCTCATGAAACCTGGTCATTAACAAAAGATCTGGTGATGTGCCGGGACAAAGGAGAAATTAACGTTAAGGGTTTTGCCCTACCCGTTAAGGTTTATCAAGTTGCCGATTTTCGTAAGGATCTTGGCAAAAACCAGAGTTATTTTGAAGATCGCGCTGAAGGTTTTTCCATGTATCTTGATCTTGATAAAATACGCAACTACGATAAAGAAAAAGTTATTGATTCTTTAGAAAAGGCTGCTGAGCGCTTACGTGACAAGGTCATTGTGTAACGCCCTGCCGCCATAGACTCTCTCAAAAAAATTCGCTACTGTCGCAACAGACGCCCCACACTTGGTCGCTCCCCTTCTCGCGTACTTCTAAAAGGATTGATATCAAGCCCTCCCCTACGTGTATAACGTGCATACACAGACAGGGATTCAGGCTTACAACGATTTAAAATATCAACGAAAACTCTTTCTACACAATGCTCATGAAAATCCTGATGTTCACGAAATGAAATAATGTAACGCAATAAGTTTTCGTGATTTATTTTTTTGCCTGAATAGCTAATAAATAAACTAGCCCAGTCAGGCTGCCCCGTCACAGGGCAATTAGTTTTTAATAAGTGACTATAAAGCTCCTCCTCTAACTCAACTTCATTTACATCATTAGTTAGCAGAGTCGGATCAGGATGATAATTATTGACTGTGATATCCAGACCATCAAGGCACACGCCCATCACAACCTGATTTATCAACAACAAAGACTCATGCAGCTGTTGCAAATTGACATTCACGGCTGCACCGGCAACCAATGATAAATCTCTCTTCAAACATTCAGTTACATCCGCATAAGAATTGAATACGGTTTGATTAAAAGAATTCAAATAAAGCTTAAAAGATTTTGATTCAATAATAAAATGACTATCGCAAGGAAAAATAAATTCCGCAGCGGCGACCTGGGGCATACCCGATGGGTTCAACCAGGACAACTCATACCCCGTCCAAATATCACAACCAAAAAAAGGTAAAGCTGATGTTATGCCTAGAATTTCGCGTGATGTTTGCCGCAAAATGGGAAAGAGCAAACCAGGATCATAACTAGAAACATAATCTGTTTTATGTCCTAGAGGACTGGATAATACTGAAGGCCCCATAATGTACTCCGCCAATTATTTTCATGCTCGCAAACGTTTACCGGTCTTCAACAAATGCAAACTCACTACAAATAAGATTACAACACCAATCATTAAACCTAGAATCGCATAGGTTATGTTGATATCACTCACACCAAGAATTCCATATCTGAATGCATTAACCATATGCAGAATAGGATTCAATAATGAAACATGCTGCCAAAATTCAGGCAATAAACTAATTGAATAAAATACTCCGCCA
>JAZKFX010000018.1:0-87898 GCA_040386215.1 Pseudomonadota bacterium | reverse complement strand
CGCAGCAAGGTAATCACCATGCAGGACAGCAACAACCTAATCCAGTCCGTAGTACAAGGGATCGAAGCCTCGTCGAAGACCTCACCGATAGAAGCTGGGCAAGATAAAATTGTGCGACCTGAAATATCTGATAATCAAATTGATACTGTGAATGAAGTTTTTACACTCTTCCGTATTAATTATCATAATCAGTATTACAAAGCCTATAGCGATACTCAGGTGCTTAATCAAATTAAAAGATTATGGATGGAGAGCCTGCGTCAATTTTCAGCCGAGACGATTTTGCAAGGCGCGCGTAAAGTGATTGAGCAGTCTGAATATTTACCAACCTTACATCGCATGATTCGCGCCTGTCAGGGTGACCCCGAAAAATATGGGTTAGTGGATGCTCACACCGCCTACGTTGAAGCATGCCGGGCATCCAGCCCGAAAGCAAATTACGCCTGGAGTCACGCCGCCGTATACCACGCGGGCTGTGCCAGTGACTGGTTTTTTTTGGCGAACAATAATGAAAGAAATGCTTTTCCTATTTTTGAGCGTCACTATGTAAAATTATGTGAGCGGGTTATGAGTGGCGAAAAATTGCCAGCGCCGAATACTTTGGCATTGCCTGAGATTATTGAAACCCCGCTCAGTAAGGAAGAAAACCAGCGGCGCATGGAAGCGTTGCGTAAACAATTAGATGTGTAGTTTTTGCAATTTAATACTCATAAAAAGAAAAAATTAAGGTAGGTTATGTCAAAAAATATTTCTCAATGGTTGCTCGGTTTAGCGTTAGTTATTTATCCAATTTTATGTTTAGTGTTGGTTTTTGCATTAGCACTTAATCCACTGGGTGGTGGAATTGATAGCGATGAACTTACCAGCAATACCTTGTTGCCGGATTTTTCCGCTATTAATCAGGCGCCGGAGCGAAAACAATTATTTATTGAAACCTTGCGGCCGCTGGTAGAACAAAAAAATAGCTTGTTGCTCAATACGCGTGAGCGTCTTATTGAAATTAAAAATGAGCTCGCACAAGGCCGTGAGTTAGGCCATACCAATACCCACCAATTGGCACTTTTACGCGAAGACTTTAATGTAAGCAAAGAAGACCATCCGAACGATGCCAAGGCTGTGGAAATTTTATTGTTGCGCGTCGATGTTATTCCTGCGGCAATGGTGCTCGCCCAGGCAGCAGTAGAGTCTGGTTGGGGCACATCCCGCTTTGCGCAAGAGGCCAATAATTTTTTTGGTCAATGGTGCTACACCCAGGGGTGCGGAATAGTGCCTGAGCGCCGGGCGGCATCTGCCAAGCATGAAGTGCGAAAATTTGACAGCGTAGAAGAGTCACTTAATTCCTATTATCGCAATATTAATACTCACAATGCCTACCGCAGCTTGCGCGATTTGCGGGCTAAGATTCGCAATCAGGAAAATGCATTTACCGGTAATGCTTTGATTGCTGGATTGGGAAAATATTGTGGCCGCGGCCCAGTTTACATTTCTGAATTGCGTACGATTATTAATGCGAATAAGTTGGAATAATGGGGGCTGGCTTTAGTTATTTTTAGTGAAAGCTGGATCGGTCGTTGTATTATTGGGTCTAATAGATCGACTTCTGTGTTAACAAACGATTTGTTTCGATATAGGTTTGCTGAATTAGATAGGCATCGCCACTGGCGCGATGACGCTCGATATTAAGACTATCCCGCAATTGAATTTTTGTGGCGTCCCATAACAATAATTGTTCTTCCCTGGCAATATTTTCAATAGCGCTTAAATGAAAGCTTGGCTTCATCCTTGCCGAAAAATATAAATGTATCAGCCACGGGTTGTCGTGAGTCCATGCATCACTGTAGGCCGTTGTGTCCTGCAAAAAATTATTTAATTCTTCGCATACTTCCTTTGGACACTTTCCGCGGCTTTCAATCAGTGTACGCGAGATGCCGTGAATTTTTTCTGCTTTGTCACACCAATGCTGCCAATCTGCTGCGGGTTTAATCAATGTGCAGTAACGCTCACCGTTAAATTTAATAACACCAATTTCAATAGGATAACTCGTCGATCCAAAACCAGATGCTTCGATATCAATAATAGTTGGGCATTCGGGTTTTTTCATAAGTCAATTTATCTGATAGTTAAGGTCGGGTGCAGATTTGCTTCTCAGTTTTTTAATCACTGTAATTCCATGTTCCATTTTTATCAGTTGCCAGCCACTGTTGCGTGTACCAATAGAAACGGCCTTTTTCTGAGCTCGCGGCAGTGCAGTTGTAACGAGTGCGGCCTTGCGGCAAGGGTTGTTTTGCTTGCACCCATAACTTCCCGTCAATAATTTCGCTGACTGCTGGGCCTTGGCCGGTTGCAAAACATCGAATTTTATTTAACAGGTTTTTATCGTTAATACTCAATACCAGATAAGGTTTATCTCCTTGCCTTACGATTATATTATTTATTTCGTGTCGTTTATCAGAAAAAAACTGGATGTGATTTATGGGCATGGGTAGCGTATTCACTTTCATAATAAAATCATCGAGTTCGGTAAAACTGCCACCAAACGCGAAGCGCGGTACTGCTTGTAAATCTTTTTGAGTTTCCTTTGTTGATACTAGCGGTCCGGATTGCTGACCAAAGGCAACGAAGTCTAGTTCTTTTAAAATTTTTTGCACTTCTATATCGTATTCACCAAACGGATAAGCAAATATTTTTGGTGCGCTGCCAATTTCTTTTTCTATGTTTTTTTGCGCTTGTTCGATTTCTGCTTTTGTGCGATTACGCCATTGACTGAGTGTTTCATTGGCTTTTAAACGTGGTAAATGATTGTGATACAAAGTGTGATTGGCGATGGTGGCACCATTGCGCGACATTTCGCGCAGCTGGTCCCATGTTACGAATAAACTTGAAGTGCTTACGGCAGCCGTATTTACGAAAAAGGTAAACGGCCAACCGCGCTTTTTGAGCAACGGGTAAGCGGCGTGATAAACGGTCGCGTAGGAATCGTCAAAACTAATTGCTACGGTTTTATCTGGTAGGGTTTCACCTTTACGTAATTTTTCCGCAAGTGCTACTACTGAAACAATATTAAAATGATTATTTGCCAGATAATCCATTTGCGCATTAAATTTTGCCGGGCTAATGCTGGTGGATTTAGGTGTTTTATCGCTGATGTGATGATATTCAAGTACTACAGCGGCCGGTAACGGTAATGCCGTGAATAAAATGAGAAAAAATAAACCTGCTTGAATAATCATGATGGAGTGCATTATTTTTTTGTGGTGATTTATGGTAGTCGACTATGAAGATCTTTGCATGATTTTTTAATGCGGTCGGTTACTTCCACCTGATCTACAGGGTTAATTTACCCGGATGTTCGCAATACCAAAATTTCAAATAAAACGTTGGGGCATGCCAGAGCGCTAAGATGGAGGACACTATCGTGGGGGTCGCTGCAGCTACTTTATGTATTGATATTGTTTGCATTAACAATAGGTTGAGTCTGCATTAGTGGTGCATTCGAATATGATCAGGTGACTTTTTGAGGCTTGCGGCAAGCGAACTCAATCTTATAAAAAAGGCGACCTAATGGTCGCCTTTTTTATTGTTCCCAGGTAGCAACATTTTTTTTATCACTATCTCTTTGTACCCTTCGCTATTTCGATAGTGATATGGAGCTCAGTTATTGAATACGAATTGGAATGTACGCCATATTATTTGCACCATTGACTTCGGAAATACTGTTGTCCTCGTCAATAATAATACCTAGCCAATAATTTTGGCCCACGATCAGGTCGCTGGGGATAGCTGTCGCAATGGTGGTTGTGTGTACATCATCCGGGCTTAAAGAGCCAAATGTGCCGCCACCAATTCTTCGGTCGCTGGTGCTAATAAAATCGTTCGTTGAAATATACATGCCAAAACTAATATTACTGACTGAGGTTTTGCCATTATTTTCCAAGGTAAACTCTGGCCGTACCGTGGTGCCGCGCGTAACGCGGAAGCCTGGTTCACTGGCGATAGTGACAGCCGTTAAGTTTGCAGTGTTGGCATTATTGCGAATTCGCACACGATCATGGCTGGAGTATTCGCCGCTCGCACCTGTGCGGCGCCAATGAACAACACCGACATCGTTAAAAGTGCCCGATTGATCGCCGTATAAAACACGTGAACCTTGGGCTGCATCTTCACCGAAATAAATGTTCGCTGTAGTGCCGTTGGTATGATGGTGGCGCCATGAATCACCCATCACGTTGTATTCCCAATTCACATGCATTAAGCCAAGAAAGTGACCTACTTCGTGTGTAATAACTGAATCAATGGGCAATGGCATACCTGTGTACGCAAAGTTTGCAGATTTTGCCGTCGAGCTAGTCCATGTGCGGCTGGAATCGAGCACCACATCTACTTCATCCAAACCATAGTGCCAACCAAAAAACCAATAGCAGTGGTAATTCATTTGCGCAACACCGGGCGGTGAAATGTCAGAAGCGTAAATTTCATTTTCGCCATTGCCTCTGCCGACAGTTCCGGCTTCAGTCACGGTGTTTACCACAAACGGTGATGGGTTTGCGTTGGTAGCATTAATGCCGCGTTGTACTGCTGTTAAATTACTGCCAGAAAAACTAATCGTATTAATGCGAGCGGTAGTGGAGTTGCCACCCCAGCGCAATTTTTTTCCGCTATCGCCATCACATTCCAACCAGGAGGCGCTGAACGCAGATTGCGACAGCAGTAAAATCAAAGCACTTGAAAATAAATTTAACCGTATCATGATATGTATCCCTATATTATTTAACTGTTAATGGATTGATTTTTAATACACCAGTAGTGGCGCGAACGGAATCTTCTGGCTGGCTTTTAAAATTTATTTCTTCAGCGCTAGGGCGTGGAGAAAGCGTTGCCGTTTCTCTCATGACCGATGTTTCTGGAGGCTTAATTGCAAAAGCAAGTTTTGGGCTGGCGAAAATAACTTTCTGATCAGGCTGCCCTAGCTCAGCATTAAAATGTTCAATCAAGGCAAAAAATTCATTCGTAATCATGGGGGCAGGGTATAAATTCATAACACTCGCCTCCTGGTCGCCAGTGTAGTCATCAGCCCTGCTGGCACCGTCGGTTCGCATCGCAATCTTATAAAAAGGTGGAGATTCCAATTCGTATTTTTTACGTAAATCAGCTAAGCCATTGGCATCAACTTTGTTCGCTTCGAGCCATCTAACTATTTCAGGTTGTTTAATAACATTGTCGAAACCAGCGCGAGGTAATTCCATGGTGTTTAAATCAAAACGGGGTTTGCCACCAAACTGCAGCGCTTTTTCAGCGGCAAATAAGGGCACACCAAAACCGCTATAAATGCGATCGTCAACCACACGAAAACGACCCTCAACGCAATTGACTAGTTGGCAATCGCCAGCTTCGCCGCCAGGAATAAATAATACATCGGCCTCACCACGAGCAAAAGTTGGCGCGGTCGTAACGCTGTAAGCGCCACCGTTACCATCAGCGCCACCAGGGATGCGTAAGGTAATTCTTGAGGGTAGATAACCGCGAAACACCTTGGCAATTTCGTAGGTTACAAATGTATGTGGCACACCCCGAGGTTCTTCTCGAGTTGGTTCAGAATTACGGTATTGAATATCAACAACTCTTCCGTAGGCAACCGCTGCGCTGTGCCCCACCAACTCGCGTAAACCGCCCTCTTCCGCATCGGCAGCAGAGTGTGCGAATGAGGCGTGGCTTGAAAGTAGCATTGAACTTGAAAGTAACATTGAAAAAGCCGTTGCCAGCCGAAAGGAAATAGTAGACTTCATAAAGAAACTCCTTCTTTAATTAATAAGACTTGATTGCCGGTGCAATCAAGTGTCCAAAAAGCATCGCGGTAGTCCTTAATGCCTGGATGGCTAGATTAAGTAACTTATTAGTTGTTTTCGAGGACATAGCGCACTGCAATTTGGGTAATATTTCACTGGAAAATCTTACTCAGTTTGGCGCATCAGCTTGATGATTTTGATCGCTTGGAGATTGCTCGCGATTCGACCGATTATCTATTATTGAGTGGTGCATTAGCGTTCACGCCAAAGCAGGTTGGTGTTGCAGTTTTACTGTGATTAAGTCGAAGGAGGGTGACATTGTTGAAGATTTTTTATGATTTATTATCCCTATTAATTAATCGTAAGTGTGCGTTTGAACAAAAAAGGCCAGAAAGTTGAGGCCCCCATTGATTATTTTTGAACGGATTAATTAAAAATTTTAGCTAGGAATAATAGGAATATTTGAGTCGGTAACCTTGCAGTTAGCACTAGCGCGATAACGAAACAGCAGTTCTTTTAGTTCACCCGATGTTTTACAAGCACCTTCAAAATATATTGAGCATCACGTTGATCACGATTTCATTTGTGGTTAATTAATTTTCATTTTTCTGGTTTACAAAGCGCAAGCCAACACCAGCAGGTTCAACACGCACTACTTCCATTTCCAGTATGGGCGCGTCGTCCATCAAGCCTTGTACCTGGCCGGTCACTATGGTGCCGATAGGTGGAATTTGATCGGGGTCCAGGACTACGAAAACGCCACCATCAGATACATCGCGAGTTTTTACTATTTTTTCGCCCGTAGCCGCGTGAGTTATTTTAATTTTGCATTGTAATGATGTGCGAATATGTTTACGTTTATCGTGAGACATCTAATCACCTTAATCAATTCATCAGAGGCTCGTCATCCTCAGTCAGGCGCCCCCGCTTGCGGGGATTCAGTTTCGTTGCTTTTAATAATTGATGCAACAGCTCTTACCATTTCATGGCTTAATCATTGTTGGAAAATTGTTACTGCGTTGCTTTACGTGTTCACATCCGTGTGAAGTGCGGGAGAGCGACAGCTGCAAAACGACGCTCACTATTTAACATTATTTACCGCTAAAGTTATTACTACCGAAACTATTTATCAGTCACTTCAACTTTATCTACTTTTTGGAAACCGCGCGGGAGTTTGTTGCCCCTGCGTCCGCGTTCGCCTTTGTAATGTTCCAGATCAGACATTTTTAAAGTGATATGGCGCTTGCCAGAATAAAGTGTCAGTAATTGGTTAGGATTTAGTACGCAGACGGCAACCACAAATTCCTCGCGAGTTAGCACCCGTGCCGAAGGAATATTCATGATTTTGTTACCCTTGCCGCGCGCCAGCTCTGGCAATTCGGTTACCGGGAACACCAATAAGCGACCATCGTTACTCACTGCCGCTAATAATGCCTGTGCGGGGTTAGTCAGTAACTGTGGCGGCAATACCAAAGCGCCTGCAGGTAAGGTTAGCAGGGTTTTGCCGGCTTTGTTTTTACTGGCTAAATCTTCCAGCTTGGCGACAAAGCCGTAGCCAGCATCTGAGGCTAACAATACGCATTGATCGTCTGCACCCATTAACGCCCCTTCAAAGGTTGCGCCACTCGGTGGGCTAATACGTCCGCTTAAAGGTTCGCCTTGACCGCGTGCGGAAGGTAAGTTGTGTGCCGGTATTGCATAGCTACGACCGGTAGAGTCGAGCAGCATCACGCTCTGATTGCTTTTGCCGTGCAGGGCAAATTTAAAGCTGTCACCGGCTTTGTAACTTAAGCCTGCGGGATCTATATCGTGACCTTTAGCAGCGCGAATCCAGCCTTTATCAGAAATAACTACGGTGATGGGGTCAACGCTGAGTAATTCGGTTTCGCTAAAAGCTTGTGCTTCGGCGCGGGAGATTATAGGGGAGCGGCGATCATCGCCAAACTCTGCCGCAACTTGTATTAATTCTTTGCGCACCAGATTTTTTAATTTCACTGCCGACTCAAGAATTTTTTGTAAACCATCCCGCTCTTTTTTTAAACTTTCCTGTTCTTCGCGAATTTTCATTTCTTCCAGTCGTGCCAATTGGCGCAACTTGGTTTCCAGAATATATTCTGCTTGCATTTCAATTAAATTGAAGCGCTTCATTAATACCGGTTTTGGATTCTCTTCTTCGCGAATAATACGAATTACTTCATCCACATTGAGGAAGACAATCATCAGCGCTGCCAGGCGAAGCAGTTTCTCTTCAACTTTCTCTAACCGATATTGCAAACGGCGGCGAGTAGTGACTGTTCTAAAGCTTAACCATTCGCTGAGAATTTTATTTAACGGCTTGACGGCAGGGCGACCGTCAACGCCAATCATATTCATGTTAACGCGGTAGGTGCGTTCCAGTTCCGTGGTGGCAAATAAATGCTGCATAACCTGTTCAAGGTCAATGCGATTCGAGCGTGGAATGATGACTAAACGAGTTGGGTTTTCGTGATCGGACTCATCGCGTAAATCGGCCACCATAGGTAATTTTTTTGCTTGCATTTGTGCAGCAATTTGTTCAAGAATTTTTGCGCCGCTTACTTGATGGGGTAAGGCGGTGATAATGATATCCCCCGTCTCTTCATCTTTTTGCCACACCGCGCGCATGCGAATACTGCCGCGCCCGGTTTCATACATTTTAAGAATATCTTCGCGCGACGAAATAATTTCTGCGTCGGTAGGCATGTCCGGGCCGAGAATGTGCTGGCACAAATCGTCGATGCTTGCTTGCGGATTATCGAGCAGATGTATGCACGCATTTACCACTTCGCGCAAATTGTGCGGTGGAATATCCGTCGCCATACCTACGGCGATTCCGGTGGTACCATTCAACAATATGTTGGGTACCCGCGCGGGTAAAACCATGGGTTCTTCCAAGGTACCATCGAAGTTGGGTTGCCAATCTACGGTGCCCTGACCTAATTCCTCTAATAAAACTTCGCTGTAGCGCGTCAGCCGCGATTCGGTGTAACGCATTGCAGCAAATGATTTGGGATCGTCCGGCGAACCCCAGTTGCCTTGCCCATCAACTAATGTATAGCGGTACGAAAATGGCTGCGCCATTAACACCATGGCTTCATAGGAAGCCGAGTCACCGTGAGGGTGAAACTTACCAATAACATCACCCACAGTACGTGCGGATTTTTTAAATTTTGCAGTAGACTTCAAACCCAATTCACTCATCGCATAGACAATGCGGCGCTGGACCGGCTTCAGGCCGTCGCCAATATGCGGCAATGCGCGATCAAGAATCACGTACATGGAATAATCGAGGTAGGCTTTTTCACTAAAGTCTTTTAACGGGATGCGTTCATCGGCATCGGGGAGGGTTATTAACTCGCTCATTAACTATCCTAAAACATAAATTAAAATGATTTTTATAATGGGTAATTTTTGCAATCGTCTTGTCAGGTTTTTTTGCCACTTTTTATGGGCGCTTGCCACCTAAGGGTAGCATGCCTTTTTTATCTACGCGCATTGAAGGTAGCCAGGCATTAAAATCAATCACTGCCGAAAAATTATAATGAACATTTTCGCCAATGTCATTGTGACTAAAATGGTCTATCAAACGCAGTACTTGAATTAAATCTGCAGAAACTTCCAAAGTGACCGGCGTTTCTGCGTAAGATTTTAATACGGGTATTTGATTGGTTAAGCCAGACAACACACTAATGTTTTCAATGCCAATATGATAAGAAATTCCCTTAATCGATAAATCTTGTTTGTTGGGGTTAGCAATAACAAGATCCACAGCTATACGTTGCTGCAAGCCTTGAGCAGGAAGCATGCGCAAGCCAACTAACTTAACATCAGGATCATTCAACTTTGGCCCCAGTGCTGCGCAGCCGGCAAATAGTGTAAGTGTTAGGCTAAGGAATACACGCGTAAAAAAATGGCTCATATTTACTCCGATATAAAAATTGAAACTGTGACAAGTACGTAAGTAAGGAAAACTTGTTTGTGGTGTAATTCGCTCTCAATCAGTTACCGATGGTCCAAGTGTATTTGTAAGGAAATATAATGAGTAAGAGATAAATCCGTTTGGTCGAATCGATGCTTTAAGGCGACATGCTCATGTTAAATAAACCCTTACAAAAAGAAGAAATTCTAAGTAGCAACGAAATTACTTTTGATGATCGCCAGGAATTTAATTATCCACAGTTGATGCGATTAGCCATGGATTTTGAATTCTGCGTATTGCAGTTACCTAGCGAATCTTATAACTGTATTAACAAATGCCTTACAGCAACGACATCAGCATTTGTATTAACAAGTCGTAATTATCAAACTAATTGCGTAACTTATTCTCCACGATGTAATTCGTTGCGCGAGCTAGAGGTTTACGCCTGTATTCATCATGTGGATATTTTGCATGAACATTTATTTGGTAAAGCGACAGCTGAAAATGATTTGCTGGCATTTCGTTAATAGCCTTCAAATATTGTGTTTATTCCGCTAGTTCGCCATCAAACTCTTCTAATAAATCAAGCGGCTCTATTTCAACACCTTCCAGTTCTTCATTCCAGTTGATGCCTACCAGCACTACATCTTCATGCATGCCAGTGAGCCAATCTTCAAGAAACTCTCCAAGCTCAATTGCTTGGGGAACATAATCTTTCCAGTCATCTTGACAATGAATCTGCGCAAACGTTTCTTGCGACCAAAAAGGCATCACATCGGTACCTTCATATTTTTCTGAGCTACATAAAGCCCAACCTTCAGGACCTTGTAAGCTCCAGACACAACCCTGCTCAATGGCTTCGACAATAAAGCGATCTAGATTTTCGCTATCATTTTCACTTAGGGATTCAGTCATGATGTAATTCTCTCCGGTTGAGCGTTTCAAAGCGTTAGCTGGAACCCATTGGTCTTTAGCCAGGCGCGATGTTTTTTGTAATCTGGGCATAGGCTAGCCACTAATTGCCAAAACGCAGGGCTATGATTATGTTGTCGCAAGTGGCTTACTTCGTGGGCGACAAGATAGTCGACTATGGGCTCCGGGGCTAGAAGAATATGCCAATTGTATTGGATAGCTCCTTTGACAGTACAATGCCCCCATTTTGAGCGCGTTACTTTTATCGTCAGATCCGAATAGGTTGAACCTAAAGCACGGGCTGCAGCATCGGTTTTCAGCGTAAGAAAATATAGAGCCTGGCGTTGATACCAAAGGCTAACCAGGCGCCGAGCTTGTTCTTCATCAGCCAATCTGCTTCGCGATTTAAGGGCTACCAATAGTTGTGAGCCTAGCTGCACTACATTGGCTTGCGTCTGCCGGCTAATTATCAAGGTTAATGGCTGACCTAAAAAAGGTAATTCACTGCCGGTGATGTAGGTTCGTTGAGGGATTAGGTCGACTTGTTGCGCTTGTTGCGCTAATTTTTGTTGTATCCAGACTGATTTTTTACGGACAAATTTTTCTAATTCAGCAGCTGCGACAAAAATTGGCGCCCGTACAGTAACCTCTGCTTTAGACACTTCAATACTAATACTGCGCCTTCGCGCAGAGCGAACAATCGCGTAAGTGAAGGGGAATGCTGTTGAAGTTTTTAATGAGCTGGTGGAGGAAAATGGCATAACAGTCAATGCATGCAAGGATGATTAGGAAGAAGCCAGCATTATGCCTGTCGTCTTCCTAAGCAGCTACCTCTCAATAATAACGGGATAATAATCGTATGCGCAATAAGATGAATTGAGATCGCATACTTCCAATATCAGATATAAACTTTGAGGAGCGCCATACGGAAATAATCTTATTATATCTTCTGGCGCGCTGTTATTGCATGACAAGAGATAATCAGAGGTGTATTCGCAAATAACAGCACCACTTTGATCACAAGCTCTACCTTGCCCGCAAATCTCTGTATAAACAGGTAAAGATCTGGCAATGCCAGCGCTATCATTAATGCGAATGTTTACTTCATAGTCTTCAAGGCTATTCACTCGCCAATCTACGTCAAACAAACCGAAGTCCCGGGAGGGATTAATATATAAGGGTGCACCTGAATTTGCGGTATCGACACCGTAGCTATCAACCATATCAAAACGAATTAAATCAGGGGTGTAATTCACAACTCGTACTTCCGCGCTGCCCCCACCTCCGCCACAAGCGGTAATACTTATTAAAATAATCAAAAAACCACAAATATTTTTCACTGCTGCTCTCCTTTAGAGTTTCCGCCTCATACTAGGTTTAGGCGACTGAATTGAAACTGAATAGGAGTCTAATAGAAATCCTTAGGAGGATAAGTACGCTGAGACACACAAATGCCGCCATATGCGTTTTACGTTTAAGCAAAGTTAGAAGAGTGAGATAAGAGAAACTGCTTACTTAACAGAATCAATGTATAACGAAGCGAGCACTTTAAATAGAGCCTCGATAGCTAAGGGCTCACTCTATAAAACGCCTTCGTTAGCAATCAATTGCGCCATTTAAGTTGTGTTGATAAATTTAACGTACCATCTTCTTCCAGGCGCGCATATTTTGTTTGGGTATTATTTTTAAGCACAATCATTGGCGGTACAAACAATGGGCGTCGAATAAAAGCTAGCTCCCAGCCTAAATTTTCCAAACTTTGCAATGTAATACGCTGAACATCATTTAAATAATAAGCAACATCTATGGGTAATGCAGAGCGTGAGCCACGCACATCTTCTTTAGCGGATAAATGATTACCAAATACTGAATTAAAATTGTTAAATGTGTTGCGCATAATCTTTTACCCTCTTACATCCCTGACTGCCATAATCAGAATTTAACTGTGGCGCAGCAGGAATTGATATGCAAAAATCAATGTTAAAAAAATGTACAAGCTACAGTCTGACCCATTTCTTTGCTTTGTCAAAAACCGAGTTGGAATATATAAAAAAATTGACATATCCATATTGTATAGTGGGTCTAAATTATCAAAAATATAAAGAGTTATCTGTAACCTGTCGCACCAAGTGCTTATGTTTTAAGAACCATAGTAATCCGGGGTATTTTATGAAACTTTATGGAAGCTACACATCTCCTTATGTGCGCCACTGTCGCGTTGCATTATTAGAAGCGGGTTTAGCATTTGAATTTGTTGAAACTGATTTTAGCGGCAGCGCAAAAAAATCGCCTACGCAACGAGTTCCTTTTTTAGAGGATGGTAATCAATTTTTTACTGATTCAAGTTCTATCATCAAATATCTGCGTGAAAAAGTGGGAACAAAATTCTGTGCCAGCGCAAAAGAGTTGGATGATTTTTGCCTGGTCAATAGTGCGCTTGATGCTACTACCAATTTATTTTTTATCGAGCGCGATGGTGTGCAGATTGCAGATATACCTTATTTGCTGCGACAGGCAGCGCGAATAGAAACAATACTCGGTGAGCTTAATGCAATGGAATTGCCGGTGAGTGCCCCCTATAACGACGCACACTTGCGACTCGCGTGCTATATGGGCTGGGCTAAGTTTCGTAAGCGTGTCGACTTTACCCCTTTTTCTAATTTGGAAAACTTCTTTGCAAACGCAAACCACTACGAAATTTTTAGAATAACTACACCAGGTTAAGGTAAACAAAAGAAAACGTTGGTAGCTGGGCCAACATTTTCTTTTGTTTGTAATCAGTGCTCGTTATCCGTAAACAATTTTTGGTTTTCGCAATTGCTGTGCGGTAAACAATAACAGCATCAATGCGGATGGTATAGCGACTAACCAGAACTTCATTAATGCGTTAAGGTCGAGGGCGCTACCCAGCAATAAATCTTTTACAGCTGCTTGATGACTTAACACAGGTACCCATACAAACCAGGGTTCATGGGCACCCGGGTTAATCATCGTGTACATAAGCGGCAACATGGGAATAAAAACAATCAAGCCCATATAAGTTTGCGCATCTTTAAAAGAGCGAGCAAATATCGCGATCATTTGTTGCAAAGAAACAGCGATAACAGCGAGAGATGTAAGCGCAATAAAGATACCGAATAAATCCATCACTGAAACATCTACCCGCAGTCCAAGCTGGTTAAAGGGAATGAAAGCAAAAGCAACCGCAAGTAGCGCTAGCTCCACTAGTAAGACAGCGAAGGTCAGTGTTAAACAAGTTAGCCATTTTCCTATTATGATTGCAATGGAGGACGCAGGGGTGATTAACAATGATTCTAACGAGCGTCGCTCACGTTCACCGGCCGTCATATCTGCAGTAAAACCTACGCTGGCGATAAACACCGATAGAATAAGAAACATGGGTAAGCTTGCCATGACAAAAAAACCCATTTTTTGATCGCTGGCAATATTCATTTCGCGTAAATGCAGCGGGTTGGCAATAGCAGGAGAAATTCCTCGCGATAATAACCGCAAGCTGCCCATGCGACTATTCCAACTCCAAATTTTTTGTTTGATAAAGCTGATGCTGGTTTGGTTTTTACTGTTAGTCGCGTCATAGGCTAGCCAAACTACCACCGGTTCGCCTGTAGCAAATTGTTGTTCTGCTTCCGCTGGAATAATTAATACATAATCCAATTTTTTTTGTTCGACCTGAGCGTAAGCATCGTCGCCCACTTTGTTAACTTTTACTCCCTGTTCTTGTAGCCAATCGATTAATGGCGGTAAGTGTTCTGCACCCAACACCGATAGTTGGATAGGTTCGCTACCTTTACCGCTCGCTTCATTTTGTAAATGCAAAATTAAAAATACTGTTCCTACAAAAACTCCCACAAAATAGATGGGAGGTAAAAAAGCCATACGCAGACTGCGTCTATCACGCAACGCATCACACAATTCTTTTTTGAAGATTACCGCTAAAATACTGAAGAAATTTCCCATGGTATTAATTCCCTGCCGCAAGAGATGGCGACTGCACCAGATTGACGAAAGCATCTTCCAGGTTATCTGTGTTACCGGCGGCAATAATGTTCGCTACTGAGCCATCAGCGACAATTTCACCATTTGCAATCACAATAACACGATCACAGAGGCCGCTGACTTCGTGCATTAAATGGCTGGAAAATAATACGCAGCGGCCCTCTGCTTTTAACTCGTGCAATAATTTTCGTACTGCACGGGTAGTAATTACATCCAGGCCATTGGTAGGTTCGTCTAATAAAATATGCTGCGGCTTGTGCACAATCGAACGCGCCAATGCAGTTTTCATCCGCTCTCCTAATGAAAATCCTTCAGCCCTGCGTTCAGCAATAGTTTCCATACCTAACCAGCTAATGAGTTGGGTTATATTTTTTTCTAACGCAGTTCCTGACAATCCCTGAAGCTCTCCGTAGTAGCGAATATTTTCGCGTGCAGTTAAGCGCTTATAGAGGCCGGTATCATCGGGCAGCACACCTAACTGCTTGCGTGCGGTATCTGCGGATTTTGTTACGCTAATACCATCAATAAATATTTCGCCATGAGTGGGCTGCAATAATCCATAAATCAGACGCATTAGTGTGGATTTGCCTGCTCCATTTAGACCCAGTATTCCCGTTATTTCACCATCGTATAATTCCAGGGAAATATTTTTTAGTGCATCGATTTGTGGGGCTTTTTTTGCACCACAAAATGATTTTGAAAGCTTTTCAATGCGAATCATTGTGCTGCACTCCTTGCATTATCGGGTGTGCTAGACGATGAAGCCGAAGTATTTATCAATGCTGATTGAATAGCGGATGATTGTGCTGATGAACTAGCTCTTTTCTCATTAGCGCCAAGTACTAAAGGTAAGGGCACAATATTTTTTGTGCAATCCGTTTTTATTCCATCTACTGAACCTAGCTCAATAAACTGTCCGACAATTTGCGGTATACAACCTTCCATTGAAATAGAATGATTGCCACCCGGAGCAACTATTTGTAATGACTGCGTAAGATGTTTAGCAACCATTTCCGCCCACCGTGGTGGCGTCACCGGATCGTGATTGCCGGATAACAGTAGCACGGGCACATCGCTCGCAATAGGCTCATTGTAATTTTGTGGCAAGTTGGCTTTTGGCCAGAGCGCGCAGGCATCAGCAAAATCTTTGAGCATATTCAGGCCAAAAAAAGATTCAGCGTTGGCTATGTCTTCGGCTGAAATAAAATGAGCATCTTCATTGCAGATAATACTGAAGCGCATACCTTCACTGAGGTTAGAAAAATTTTCCTGCTCGGATGCAAGCGCTGATAAAGAAGCAATAAGTCGATAATCACCTTTTTCGGCATTGGCAATAGCATGAGGTAAGAGTACCGTTAAGTCACGCGAGTAAAGCGACATGAAAATTAACGCTGAAAAACTTTTCGGCGTTAATATAAGCTTGGTTTTTTGCTGGTGCCGGGGGTGTTCAAACTCAATGCTAGTAGGAGTGTTGTCAGCTTGCGCTTGTGCAAAACGTCGCGTAACTTCTTCAGCTTTTGTAATAATATCGCCGTATAAATTTTTACATTTTTCTTGCGCCTGACAATTTGAATTGATTGCCGCTAAGGCGGCAAGTGCATCTGGCTGGAAATATTTTGGTAGTGCAATTTGTACGGGAGCGACGCCGTCCAATGTAAGGGTGCGAGTATGCTGTGGAAATTCACGCAAATATTCTAATGCAACGCGCGTTCCGTAAGAGCCTCCCCAGAGATTAATTTTTCCATAACCCAATTTTTGGCGAACTGTATTTAAATCTTGTGCGGCATAAGGGGTAGTGTAATAAGCTACTTGTGCGCGATATTTTTCAGCACAATTTTTTATGAATAATAAGGACTTTGCGGTTTGTTCGGCTTCAGGTAATAGTTCGTCGGCTTTCGTTAATCGTTCGCAGGCCATGGGGTTGGATTTTCCTGTGCCACGCTGATCTACGAAAATCAAATCGCGATTTTTCCGGACCTCCGTAAATGCGTAGTGAACCATAGTGGCCATATCCACCGATGAGCCACCGGGGCCACCTTGAATTAAAAATAACGGATCTTCTTTAGGCGCAGGGCTGATGGCGGGCAAGCGTAAAATGTTGAGTGAAATTTCGCGGCTATTACTATCTGTCGGATTTTCTTTTACCAGTAATTCACCGCACTCGGCACCGTATACTAAAGCGGGCTTACCGGTTTCAGCAAAGCCAGGGCATGGTTTTAAGGTATTTATCTTTTGAGTTGTTGCTGATGTTTCTGATGTTGACTTGTCTTGGTCGGCGCAAGCAACTATGCAAAGGCCTAGTATTAAGACGAATACAATTCGCATAGATTTTTTATTCCTTTTATGAATGTGCGTATTTAATACTCTTTCAATGCAGACATATAATTCAATTTGATTGCTTGTGTGGGATTATAGAGGAGTAGGCTCGCATTCCCCTAGTGTAAAGTTAAATTAAGTGTAGAGTTAAATTCAATAGAATAAAAACAAAAATAAAAATTTAGCCAAAGCGCTAAAGCAAAGAGGAGAACCTAAAGTTTACAAAGTTAAAGAAGTTAAATAAAAAAACCCGAACGAGTCGGGTTTTTTTATTAACGAATAGATCTTTTCAGATTTATTCTTCAGTAGTTTCTGCCGTTGGTGAAGCTGTTGATGCTACGCCCGACTCGTCTGCTGTTGCTTCTTTAATAGAAAGTTTAATACGACCACGTTGATCCACGTCCAGACATTTAACGCGTACGATTTGGCCTTCTTTCAAATATTCGGCGACGCTATTAACGCGTTCGTCGGCAATTTGAGAGATGTGCACCAAGCCGTCTTTGCCTGGAAGGAAGTTGATAAACGCACCGAAGTCTACGATACGTACTACAGTACCTTCGTAAATAGCACCGATTTCAGCTTCTGCAACAATGCCCAT
This sequence comes from Pseudomonadota bacterium, assembly GCA_040386215.1. GTDB lineage: Bacteria > Pseudomonadota > Gammaproteobacteria > Pseudomonadales > Cellvibrionaceae > Cellvibrio. Next base: position 70,335 of record JAZKFX010000018.1, on the reverse strand, counting down.
TACCCGCAAAATAGCTGCTTGCAAGTCTTCATTGTTAGCAGCGTAAATTTTAACAGCGCCGTTATCGTCGATATCAATGGATGAATTGGTTTCTTCAGTAATAGCGCGAATAGTAGCGCCGCCTTTACCAATGATGTCGCGAATTTTATCAGGATGAATTTTGATGATTTCAAAACGCGGTGCGTTTTCGCTCACTACTGTGCGCGATACAGACATAATTTTGTTCATCTCACCCAGAATATGTAAACGCGCAGCTAAGGCTTGTTCCAGCGCGATTTCCATAATTTCTTCGGTGATGCCTTCGATCTTGATATCCATTTGTAGCGCGGTAATACCACTGCTGGTACCTGCTACTTTAAAATCCATATCGCCAAGGTGATCTTCGTCACCGAGGATATCGGTCAATACGGCAAAGCCGTTAGCTTCTTTAACCAGGCCCATAGCAATACCGGCAACCGGTGCTTTCAATGGAACACCCGCATCCATCAATGCCAGGCTAGTACCGCATACCGAAGCCATTGAGCTCGAACCGTTAGATTCAGTAATTTCGCTCACAACGCGCAAGGTGTAAGGGAAGCTGTCGGCAGCAGGAAGTACTGCCGCTACACCACGGCGTGCTAAACGGCCGTGACCGATTTCGCGACGGCCGGTTGAGCCCATACGACCGCACTCACCTACAGAATAGGGAGGGAAGTTGTAGTGCAGCATAAACGAATCTTTCTTTTCGCCTTCCAGCGAATCGATGATTTGCGCATCGCGAGCGTTGCCCAAAGTCGCTACAACCAAAGCCTGGGTTTCACCCCGGGTAAACAACGCCGAGCCGTGAGCTTTACCGAGGACACCAACTTCAACTTGAATTGGACGAACAGTTTTGTTATCGCGACCATCAATACGTGGTTCACCAGCCACAATGCGCGAACGCACTATGTGTGATTCCAGGTTGCCGAATGCGCCTTTTACGTCGTCAGCGGAAATACCTGAACCTTCTTTAGCCAATTCAGCGATAGCTTCTTTGGTCAATTGGTCCAAACGATCGTAACGTTTAGCTTTGTCAGTCACGCGGTAAGCCATACCAATGGACTCACCGAAGCCTTTGGTCAAAGCCTCTTTAAGTTCAACATTAACGGCTTCTGGCTGCCAATCCCAACGCGCTTTACCGGCATCGCGGGCAAGTTCAGCACAAGCTTGAACTACAGCTTGCATTTCCTGGTGAGCATAAAGTACTGCGCCGAGCATAATATCTTCAGGCAATTCTTTAGCTTCTGATTCAACCATTAACACCGCGTCTTTAGTGCCTGCCACTACCATGTCCAACTCTGAAGTCTCAAGTTGAGCAAAGCTTGGATTGAGCAAGTAGCCTTCTTGTTGGGTGTAGGCAACACGTGCAGCGCCTACCGGACCATTGAAGGGAATGCCAGAAATAGCCAGGGCAGCAGATGTGCCAATTAATGCCGCTATATCCGGATCATTCTTTTTGTCGGTAGACATAACGGTACAAATAACTTGTACTTCGTTAAGGAAACCTTCCGGAAATAATGGACGAATTGGACGATCGATTAAACGTGAAGTCAGGGTTTCTTTTTCTGACGGACGCGCTTCACGTTTGAAGTAACCACCGGGAATACGGCCAGCGGCATAAGCTTTCTCTTGATAATGAACAGACAAAGGGAAGAAATCTTGACCCGCTTTGGCTGTTTTGGCACCGACAACAGTACAAAGTACAGTGACTTCGCCCATGGTGACCATGACTGCACCTGAAGCTTGACGCGCTATGCGGCCAGTTTCCAGGGTTACGGTTTGGTTGCCGTATTGAAATTTCTTAATAATCGGATTCACTCTTTTATCCTTTATTTTGCGTTAATTTTACGCGCCATTTAAAAATATCGTTCATTGAATATATTGAAATAGATGTTATTCATTGTTGAACGTACATACGAAAGGTTGTGCACCCTGCCTGTACGATAGTATTAATTCAGCTACCGTATTATCCATTTTCATTTTTCTATTGAGCTGTTTGTTATGGAGTTTTTACAATGAACAATAAAGTAAAGTGCCCGCCGAAGCGGGCACAAAACAAACTTAACGGCGCAGACCTAGTTTTTGGATCAATGCTGTGTAACGTGAAGAGTCTTTACCCTTCAAATAATCCAGCAATTTACGACGTGAGTTAACCATACGAATCAAACCACGACGTGAGTGGTGGTCGGCTTTATGGCCAGCAAAATGTCCTTGCAGTTTGTTGATGTTGATAGTCAACAAAGCTACTTGAACTTCGGGCGAACCAGTATCGCCTTCGGCTTGTTGGTACTCTTTTACGATGACAGCTTTTTCAGCAGCACTTAATGCCATGATATTTTCCTCGTTTAATATGCAATAAATTTACAGCCACAGCCGCGCATATTGACAGCCGGGTTGTTGCGATGATTATCAAGTAAATGATGTCATCACTGCGTTTTATCGATAGGGACCTTTGCTATAAAAGTCCATCGATAAATTCTGCGCTAAAGCCTGATAACAGGCTATTGCTCGTTAGCCGAGCGGTTAGCAATAATGCGTTTGGGTGCTACTCGACCATCGTCAGTAATTTCACCTAAACCTAAAAACTGTGCCTGCGTCTGATCGGATTCTGCACAAAAGACGCGCACCATATCACCTTGTGCGGCAATACGGTAGGCCTGTGCATCCATCACTGGATTACCCAAGCGAAAATAGTGCGCACTTGATTCTGGCAAGTGGATTGCAGGTAGCGTCGCCACGGGTGCGTCAGCGCTTAATAAATGCGAATCAAGGGCGAAATAACCGCCTAAACCTGAAGCGCCCGCTTGCTGATGATCCAGTTCAAGTTGTTCAAAGCTCACACATTGCGTTTCATCAAACAAGCCAGCACCCGAGCGATGCAGGGTTTTCACATGGGCGCCGCAGCCCAAGGCAAAGCCTAAATCTTCTGCTATGGAGCGAATATAGGTTCCCTTGCTACAGCGAATATCCACATCCACTTCGGCAGCAACGCCAGCCCGAAACGCCAAAATATCGATTCCATAGACCGTGACCGGACGTGGCGCACGTTCAATTTCAATGCCCTGACGCGCCATCTTGTACAGCGGCTGACCTTGATGCTTGAGCGCAGAAAACATCGAAGGCACCTGCAAAATAGCACCGGTCAATGGAATAAACGCTTTCTCTATCTGAGCCAGAGTAATGTTTTCTGTTGCGGCTTCACTGGTCACTTCGCCATCGGCGTCGCTAGTATTGGTCGTCTGCCCCAGACGAAAGGTACTGCGATAGCGTTTGTCGGCATCGAGCAAAAACTGTGAAAACTTGGTTGCTTCACCGAAGCAAAGCGGCAGAACGCCGGTCGCCAATGGGTCAAGGGCGCCAGTATGGCCTGCCTTCTCAACAAAAAATAACCGTTTGGCTCGTTGTAAGGCATGGTTGGACGTCATACCGGCAGGCTTGTTGAGTAACAACACACCGTCTACCGGACGGCCTTTTCTGCGTGCCATTAATCTTTACCGTTGCCCGAGTCATTGTCAGATTGATCGTCGGAATCAGTTTCACTGACTTCATCGTCATGAACATGTTGGCTATCTTCCGCCAGCGCACGGTTAATCAAATAAGTTAATTCCTGGCCGCGAATCGCCGTTTTGTCATAAATAAATTGTAGTTTTGGCACTGACCGCATAATGAGTTCTTTTGCAATAAATGTGCGTAAAAAACCTGATGCTTTATTTAAAACGGACGCAGCTGCGAGACTTTCAGCTTCTGTTTCTGCGCCTACAAACGTCACGTAAACTTTGGCGTAGGCCATATCGCGTGTAACGGTTACTGCATTGATGTTGACCAACCCTATGCGCGGATCGCGGACTTCGCGTTGGATTATTTGGCCCAGTATCCGCTGTATTGCGTCAGATACTCGGTCTGATCGTGTAAATTCTCTTGGCATTAGCCATTGACCTCTTAAGAGCACCCCCTCCCAGCCTCCCCCTTGTCAGGGGGAGGGGCCGACTCCCTACTATAAAAATAGGGAGTTTGATCAGCCTCTTCTGTTTATCAGAAGGGTTAGATTGCCTCCGATATTAATCGAAGTGCAATCAGCCCCCTCCCCTGACAAAGGGAGGGTTGGGGTGGGGTTAAAAATAACAAAACCCCGAACACCGCTAAGTGTCGGGGCGCAGGGCATTACGCAAGTCTTATAACTTACGCGCTACCTCTTTAACTTCGTAAACTTCGATCTGGTCGCCGACCTTCACGTCGTAATTTTTCACGCCTATACCACATTCCACACCGTTGCGAACTTCGTTAACGTCGTCTTTAAAGCGACGTAGAGATTCCAATTCACCTTGGAAAATCACTACATTGTCACGCAATACACGGATAGGTTTGCTGCGATAAACAGTACCTTCGATAACCATACAGCCAGCGACTTGACCAAATTTTGGCGAGGTAAATACTTCGCGAACGTTGGCAATACCGACGATGGTTTCAATACGCTCTGGATCAAGCATGCCGCTGAGAGCTGCTTTGATCTCGTCCAGCAATTGATAAATAATGCTGTAGTAACGTATGTCCACACCTTCAGATTCCGCCATGCGGCGCGTTGTCGAATCAGCACGGACGTTGAAGCCAACCACAATGGCGCCAGTCGTGATCGCGAGATTGACATCGCTTTCAGTAATGCCGCCGACACCGGAGGAGATCACATTCACTTGCACTTCTTCGTTGCCGATTTCAGCCAGGGATGACTGAATAGCTTCCAGAGAACCGCGCACATCGGCTTTCACCACTACGGTCAGGATTTTCTTCTGACCTGCATCCATACCGGCAAACATATTTTCCAGTTTGGCTGCGGTATGACGCGATAGCTTCTCTTGACGTTCTTTTTCAGCACGGAATTGCGCAACTTCACGGGCTTTACGTTCGTCAGTCATGACCACGAAATCATCACCGGCGCTCGGCGCCGCATCCAAACCAAGTATTTCTACCGGTGTTGATGGGCCAGCTTCTTTAATTTGAATCCCGCGCTCATCACTCATAGAACGGACACGACCATAGCTCTGGCCCGCCAGAATCAAATCGCCTTGACGCAGAGTACCTTGTTGTACCAGTAGCGTAGCCACAACACCGCGACCTTTGTCCAGGCGTGATTCAATGATCACGCCCTTAGCAGCAGCCTTGGTAACAGCGTGCAATTCGAGAACTTCAGCTTGCAAAGAAATCGCTTCGAGTAACTGATCAATACCTTGGCCGGTATGGGCTGACACTTCGATAAATTGAGTATCGCCACCGTAGTTTTCCGGGATAACCCCCTTCACAACCAACTCGTTTTTAACGCGATCAATGTCAGCACTTGGCTTGTCGCACTTGTTGATAGCAACCACTATGGGCACACCAGCAGCGCGTGCATGCAAAATAGCTTCTTCGGTTTGCGGCATAACGCCGTCATCCGCCGCAACTACCAGGATTACCACGTCGGTACATTGTGCGCCGCGAGCACGCATTGCGGTAAACGCGGCGTGACCGGGGGTATCTAAAAAGGTAATTTCGCCACGGCTGGTTTTAACACGGTAAGCGCCAATGTGCTGGGTAATACCGCCAGCTTCGCCAGCGGCAACTTTAGCTTCGCGAATATAATCGAGCAGCGAGGTTTTACCGTGGTCAACGTGACCCATCACGGTTACTACTGGAGCGCGTTGCACCAAATCACCTTCGGTTTCGAGAGCTTTTTCCAGTGCGTGTTCAATCGCATCCACATGAACAAGATTAGCTTCATGACCCATTTCTTCAACCAACAAAGCTGCTGTGTCTTGATCTATAGCTTCGTTCATTGACGCCATCACGCCCATTTTCATCAGGCGTTTAATAATCTCGCCCACTTTAACGGTGAGGCGCTGGGCCAAATCAGAAACTATGATCATTTCCGGTACATCAACCTGATGCACGATTTTAGTCGTCGGTTTCTTAAAGGCGTGCTTGTTGGTCTTTTTGTGATGCGCGCGTAAATGACTGCGACGCGCTAGAACATCATTGTCTTCACCGTCTTCGGCAACGAAATCTAGCAAATCAATTTTGGGTGCTTTCTTGGAACCCGCTGCGCCTTTTTTGGCGGCTTTTCCAGCGCCGCGTTTACCGCGTGCCTCATCACTGGATTCAGTATCTTCGTCACGCTTATGGCTCTTCTTATGACCGTGACCGTGACCTGTCTTAGCATCAAGATCGGCTGGTGCTGGAACTGCAGCCGGTTTTGGTCGGTTCGCAGGGCGCGGAGCGTTGCCACCTTCTTTTGCTGCGGCCGGCTTTTGATCGGTGCGACCAGCATCGGTACGCGGAGCATCAGGACGGTTAGCATCAGGTCTTTTTAACGTGTGCGCCGGTGCAGCTGGGGGCTGACGTCTAGCTTCTTCGCGTGCTAGCTGATCAGCTTTAAGCTGTGTCTCTTCAGACTGACGACGTTCAATAGCGGCACGGCGTTTTTCTTCCACGCCATCAGCAAATGAAACACGATGCGAGACTACAGGAGCTGGCTCGGCGGGCGTAGCAGGTGCTGCTTCGACAGTTTCTTTAATAGGAATAGGCGTTATTGCAGCAGGTTTAGCTACCGGAGGTGCAACTGCGGCAACCTGAGCTTCATTGTCTACAACATCAGCTGGTACATCATCATCACGTTTAACGTAGGTGCGCGTTTTACGCACTTCTACATTTACCGTTTTGCGTGCGCTGCCCGTACCGGTTTTAAGGGTGGTGGTGGTTTTGCGCTGCAAGGTGATTTTTTTGGGCTCAGCGTTAGATTCACCATGACTGGTTTTCAAAAACGCCAATAACCGCTGCTTTTCTTCATCAGAAACGCGCGCATCTTGCGACTTATGATTTAAGCCGGCTTCTTGCATTTGTTTTAGCAATCGCTCGACCGGTGCACCTACCGATTTGGCGAGGTCGCTAACTGTTACTTCTGCCATTGTTTTTCCTCAGGGATAGTTCTTGGCTCACATCTGTAATAACTCGTGTTTTAGCACATTTGCATTCTTAAATAACGCGCTCTTCAATAACTAAGCAAACCAGGGCTCACGAGCCTTCATAATCAGTGCAGCGGCGCGTGACGCGTCAATGCCTTCAATACCTAATAAATCATCAACTGATTGCTCAGCTAAATCTTCCATTGTAATAATTCCGCGGCTGGCAAAAGTAATTGCCAAGGCTTGATCCATGCCTTCCATCGTCAGTAAATCTTCTGCTGGAGCAACACCTTCAATGCGTTCTTCCGAGGCCAAAGCCTGAGTTAAGAGAGCATCTTTAGCGCGTGCACGCAATTCTTCAGCGATATCTTCATCGAAACCGTCAATTGCCAACATTTCTTCAAGCGGTACATAAGCCACTTCTTCAAGCGTGGTGAAGCCTTCTTCAACTAATACTGCCGCTACGTCTTCATCAACATCCAAAGCATTCATAAACACCTGGATGTAGCTGCCAGATTCTGCCTGTTGTTTCGTTTTCCAATCGGCAACGCTCATGACATTAATGTTCCAGCCGGTCAAGTCACAGGCTAAACGCACATTTTGACCGCCACGACCAATGGCCATTGCAAGGTTGTCTTCATTGACTGCCAAATCCATTGAGCGTGCATCTTCATCCACAACGATTGATTCAATTTCAGCAGGTGACATGGCATTCATAACAAATTGCGCCGGATTGTCGTCCCACAAAACTATATCTACCCGCTCACCGCCTAATTCGTTTGACACAGCTTGCACGCGCGACCCGCGCATACCCACACAAGCACCGACAGGATCAATACGGCCATCGTTAGTTTTCACCGCAATTTTTGCGCGTAAACCCGGGTCACGAGCGGCGCCTTTGATTTCGATAATTTCTTCAGCGATTTCCGGCACTTCAATTTTGAACAATTCAATCAACATTTCCGGGCACGAACGGCTCAAAAATAATTGTGGTCCACGGCTTTCGTTGCGCACTTCAAGTAACAACGTACGTATACGATCGCCCATCCGGAAAATCTCACGGCCAATTAATTGGTCGCGTGGCAATAAACCTTCAGCATTATTGCCGAGATCAACAATAATACTATCGCGTGTAACTTTCTTTACCGTTCCGCTAATTAATTCGCCCATACGGTCACGATATTCGTCAACCATTTGCGCGCGTTCCGCTTCGCGAACTTTTTGCACAATAACTTGTTTGGCAGCTTGCGCCGCGATGCGACCGAACTCAGCGTTGGCAATTTTTTCGCGACAAATATCGCCAACTTTTAACGCTGGATCTTTTTCGCGGGCTTCGTCGGTATAAAGCTGCGTGCCTAATTCAGCCATCGCATCATTACCGACAACTTCCCAGATACGAAAAGTTTCATAATCGCCGGTCTGACGATTGATAACGACTTCAATGCTGGAGTCTTCGTCAAAACGTTTTTTAGTTGCCATAGACAAGGCACTTTCAATCGCTTGAAAAATTAAATCTTTGTCGACGCCTTTTTCGTTAGACACCGCATCAGCGACTAATAAAATCTCTTTTGCCATTTCTTAACCTCTGTTAACTCCTCACACTAATCTTTAGGATTAGCTAATGGGTGGCCGAACACTTATTACACTTTTAAATTTTTATTAAACGACTTTTAAATTTTAAAATGCTGGTTCGGGTTGCACAAACTTTTTTAAATTAGTCTTCGTTCGGCTCGTCGTGGGGCATGAAATTATCAAAACGCGGCTCTATATTTGCCTTGTCGATAGCGTCCACAGCGAATAAATATTCTTTGCCTTCAACGGCAATCAACACTTCATTATTTTCAGCTTTAAGTATTTCACCTTTAAAGCGACGACGACCATCGCGTGCCATTCTTAAGCGTAAATTTATCGTTTCACCGACATAGCGGGCATAGTGTGCAAATGTGTAGAGTGGGCGATCCATGCCGGGCGATGATACTTCAAGGGTATATTCGCCTTGAATAGGATCTTCTACATCCATGACTGCGCTAATTTGTCGACTTACTTTTTCGCAATCTTCTAAAGATACACCATTGGGCGCATCAATAAAAATTCGCAAGGTTGTGTAGCGCCCTTGCGTTAAATATTCCAAACCCCACAGCTCGCAACCCAAAGAAGTGATGATGGGTGCAATCATTTCTTGCAACAGTTCTTGTTTGGATGCCATGCGTTAAAACCTATTGACTGCGAATAAAAAACAATGAAACTAAAATATAAAATAATGAAAAAAAATATAAAACAACAATAAATTTTGAGCCAAAAATCAAAAATGGGCACTAGGCCCATTCAAACATTTTGCAATCGATGATTGCAAAATCATACAGCAATAAAACATGCTGAGAGACTCGCTAAAAATAACGCCTATAAAAAAACCCCATAAAGGGGTTTTTAAGTAACTGAGCGACTACGTTGGCCACGTCAGTAAAACTTGTCGCGAAAACTAAAACAAATGTTTTTAATTTCTCGCTATATTTGCAGAACATATCTGCAAATAAAATTGGTTGCGGGGGCAGGATTTGAACCTACGACCTTCGGGTTATGAGCCCGACGAGCTACCAAGCTGCTCCACCCCGCGTCCGTAACTCACAGTAGACTTAGCCTTAGTGAGGTCGCGCATTATATGGAAGCACATGGTGTAGGTCAAGTGAAAGTTGCTAATGATTACATATGCCAAGGTAAGTGGCGCATTGCGCTAATAATGATTTTTAATTGGTTATTGTTGCGCTTGGGTTCACTCCTCGCGCTAACTGGGCAGTAGTCAAGGGTATTGCTGTTCGCTACTATTGTGTAAGGTTATTAAAATGCTTTTTTTAAACGCGATTATTTAAAAAATTACCGATTGCTGATGAACCTTTAACTACACCTATGTCAACCAGGTGCCGATTGAGATTGATAGTTTTGTTATTGGCTTTTTCAAAGGTATCGAGGCGTTGGGCATCTTTATCAGCAGAACGTTCTTGCTGATAAGTTAACGCCTGTTTTTGCTCGTTACTGTATTGCTGCTCCTGTCTGGCTTTTTTCGCTTCTTCAGTTCTTTGCGCGTTGGTTTGTTCTGCTGCTAATTTTTCTTTTAATTGAAGTTCAGTGTTTTTCTGATTGCTCAGCTCAATACGTGCTTCGCTTTCTAAGCGTGTTGCTGCGGCCGCTACGCTTCTATCTTGCCCGGAAGGATCTGCCGGAGCATTGGCAGCGGCACGAATTTGCTGTGCCTTCCTGATAGTCTCTTCAGGATCATTGGGCACTGAGCCTGTGCTAATTGAAACTTCGCCACCTACTGCGTAACTAACACCATCAGGCCCTCTTACAAATTCATAGGTGGGTGAACCAGCGTATTGTCCACCTACGGCTGCATGCGCTTGTTCATGGGCACGAACTTCGCGATCGCGAGAGGAAAGTGCATTAATGGTTATTTGGTCTTTGGCTAGTTGTTCTTTGCGGGCTGTTCGAGTCTCAGTTTGAGAGGGTTGTTGTTGGGCTTGTCGACCGATTTGATCGTCTGGTATGCGGCGGTTTTCATTGCGAGCCACCGCAGCTGATTGCTCTAGCGCTTTAAGGCTGGAGGTTTTCAAGTCGCTGTTTTCCTGGCCAATCGGTTGCCGTCCGAGCGGTACATAAGGTGTAACGGTATTAGCATTGCTGGGAGGAAAGCTAGTAACGATCATAACAAGCTGCCTTAAGGCTAAAAAAACTTTTATGCCTTGATATTTAACAGGGTACCAATAGTTTCATTCGCCGTTTTCACGACTTTTGCTGAAGCATCAAAAATATGGGACTGCACTTCGAGATTCACCAGTGGCGCAACCAAATCATTTTTTTCAGGTTTGCCTTGCTGAGTGATACCTGCTTCAGCAATTTGCCGGGCAGAGCTCAGCATTTCAGTTTGGCTGCGTTGCATTCCGGTTAAGCCCTGAGTTACGACTGAGCCTAGGTTCATTGCGACATCCTCTGGAGAAGTGCTAGAAATTAAAAGTGTAGAAGTTAAAAAGGCGACTTAATGAATTTTACGCCGAGAATTGATCGAAAAACAGGCTCGAAGGCCGATGTCATTACGCTTTCTAAGACAAGTTTGATTTAAGAATTCTATCTATAGAACAGACTGATGCAGCGGGTGTGTATTAGAGCTTTGTTGCTGGACTCAATAATCCCGCCTGGGCCTGAATTCGAGAGATTTCTTGCGCTTGGGCGAAGATACCCTTTGCGGTTAAGCGATTGGCGATTGGCAACCCAGCTAACTGTAATGCCTGGCCGCTCCAGGTATTGCAGTTGTTAAAGATGCTGTAATGCTCAACCGCCTGAAAAAATATCCCGGTATCGGCAATATAAGTCTGTAGCTTCAGCGCAACATTTTCTTCATCTACAGCGATGGAGTTATCAATATGACGAACAAGTTGCTTGAGTCCGGCATCGCTAATAGCCAGAGGCACAATAGTTTCGGGCGGTATTTCATTTAAAAAATGCTCATCGTAAGTTAGCAACTGCAAAGCTGAATAATGCGAGGCAACCAGGGCGGTGGCTGCAGTACCCCAGGTTTTACTTTTACCGGTAAAGTAATCGCCATCGCCCCAACCAATACGTGCAAATTTTTCACCGCGCAAATCTGCCGCTAACTTTGGACTTTGCATAGCAAGTTGTTTCGCGTCGACAATAATGCTGGTATGCCAGTTACGATACACAAAATAAATGGTGTGTTTAGTGTTAACAACGGGTACTGCACTCGCTTTTGGCAGGCTCGAGCAGCCAGCCATCAGCCAGGTTGAAAAAATAATTGTCTGGAATATTTTTATTTTCAACATGATTTATCGCAAGATTTTTTCCAGCTCAACCGCATTAAAACATGTGGCCAATGCGGTTGGTGAGGGATCAAGTAAAAACGGAACAGTTGCGAGGCAGGGTATAGGAAGAAGCGCGAGCAAACTATTAATATTTTGTTGAAAACCAAAAGCTCACGCTTGGGCAATACGCCAGTAAAAATGCAGGAAAATAGATACACTGAAAAAAAGCTGCACGGCTCATAAGCCGGGCAGCTTCATAAAAGGAGTCAAGTCAATTAACCCGCCTCCTCAAGAGTCAATTGCAACTGATACTTCCAGGACTACCCGAGCCCTGAAAACCAAAGCTGACGCTCTGTCCAGGGCCAATGTTTGCGTTGTAATTGGCATTGGCTGCGGCATACGAACTGCCCGAACCTGAAATAGTGGCATTCCAAGAGTTTACGACGCTGATCACGCCAGCAAAACGCAGACCGACAGACCAACCGTTGACCGCGGAGCTCCCAGCGTTGCTGACCGTAAAGCTAGCGGTGAAGCCGCTGCCCCAATTGCTAATTTCACCTACTGAGCAGCGTACCGCGTTGCCACTGGGCGCGCTGGACGAACTACGATTTGAAGACCCGCCACTCGAAAAACTGCGATTTGAAGAGCTACTACTCAACAAACTGCGAGCTGAAGAACTACTCCTCGAAAAACTACTATTAGAACTAAATGATTCAGATCTGAGGGTGACTTCTCCAACTGATGCAGCGAGTGTCACCTTGTCCAGCCAAGCACCATCCTCACGCCTTAGTAAAAACAAGGTGTGATCGCCAAAGCGAAGAGTAGTGAATATCGTCGGCGTTAAGGTGATCCAACCATCGGTTACGGAATTGTTGAGTGTCATCCAATCACCCGAATCAAGCTTGTAATAAAAAGAATCGTCATCCGCATTAGGCATATTGACTCGAATGGAGAAGCTCATATTGGTTGTCTTGGACAGTGCAAAAGGTATCGCGACCTGACCGGTTGCATTGTCGGTAGGAGAAGCCAGAACCTGGTTAGCGTTATTCGGCCATGAAATATATTGTCCGCCGGACGCCGCTGAATCGGACCGCACAATAAACGGAGAGAAACTACCTTGAGCGTTCAGACTTTCCAGTTCCACTTCCAGCGGCTTATTCGCAGGTTCGCCTCCTCTTCCGGAAATGTATACACGGTAACCGTAGAACGAATTAAACATAGTGACGGGAACAGAGAGCGACCCGTTAACGACATTGTAGACTGACTGCGCGGCGGTGACCGGGCCATTAACGGGAGTATCCTTATCCGACCAGGCGACATACTCCACAATGACATTCACGGTGCTACCAAAACTGGCCGGTACATTATTGATGACAACATTTGCAGTACCGGTGAAATCGCCCCCAAGCACGATACTGGCATTTCCCGCCCCGCTATCGAGACTCGCAAATGCATCCAGGCCGTCGCCATTTTGATTGGGCGGCGTCACCTTAACCATATTACCGGTCATGTCGCCATACCATTTGTACAACCACCAGCCGCCGCCGCGCTGGTTGTTCGGGGTCAGCAGGCTGCCTAGCCTGCCGGGCAGGTTGGTAAACCACCAGGAGATATTGGCGGTCTCAACCTGACTGCGTTCAAACTTGGCGATGAAAGGTACGGAAATACCAGGAGCACCTTCATATTCGTGCGTACCGTGTGAATATTCGTTGATGCTGATGGCTCTTGGCGATATGCCGAGGCTCCGCTCCAGCGCACGGTAGTCATTGATGTTGGCGGTGATATTGTCCGCCCCTCCCAGTTCATGCCAGCCAATCACGTCCGGCAGACAATTATTGGCAACACAATAGCGAAGTAATGACTCGATATAGGAGCGGTGGTACCAGGCGGTGGAAGGGCCGATGATGCGCGCCCCTGGGTCCTGCGCGCGAATTAAATCATAAGTGGGTTTCCACAAGGTCGAGTTGAAATTTCCATTCGCGGTAAGCCAGGTGACGTTGGGTTCGTTCCATATTTCGTAGCCGTAATAATTATTTCGACCAGAATTGCGTTTGTCGGTAATAACAGACCTAACCTGCGAGGACCAGTGAGACCAGCCAGACCATCGATACGGCCAGCCCGGAAGTATGTCCGCCAGCCTGAGGGTAACTTGCGCTGTGGTATTCGCAAGCCGCTGGGAAACAGGTATCGCAGCACCGATAGGCTGCTGGAACCCCGAGCCACTGCGGGCCGGTTGGGTAAACATGCGTGGCTTGAGCGGAGCCACCAAGCCATTGATGTCCGTGGGCAAGGTTTCAGTAACGCCATATAGCGCACCCGAGGCAGCGTGAGTGACCGGGCGAATAGTGCCCCCTAGGTCCACGTAGAGGTTATTGCTTTGTGCCTGAACTGCTGGCACGAATACAAAAAATGTTAAAAACGTAATTATCTTTCTCTTAATTATTATGTTGGCAATCATTCGTTTGTTCCTCGCAAATATGACATCACAGATAAGCTGTTCTCGCCGATACCGAGCATCGCTAATACTGTGGATATTTAGGTCGGCCGAAGCCTTCTTTATTTATAAATTTTTGAAATATCGGTGGAAATATTCCAGGGGCGCCTAATAGCTAACCACTGAAACAGCCAAACCATAGGGTGGAACGGAGGGACATTGATAAAAAAATTCGCAGGATTTATTTAAGGAAATCGAAAATTGCACTGTTTTTGTCGCTTTTTATAGGAAAATAACGTCCTTGCAGTTTCCTTTGCTGGTTGCGTTAAAAACAATGAATGAAGAATTTCGAGCAATATAGGTGATTTCGCCAAAGGCCGTCTCACAAACTATTACAGCCAGCTATTAACCAAGATAAAAAAAATAAATAATAGTGTTATTTATTTATCGACATGGTCAATTACCGTAGGATTTTTTCGAGCTCAATTGCTTCAAAGTAAGTTGCCATAGCAGTTGGTGAGGGTTCTGATAAAAACGGTATAACAGCCAGACAAGGTGCAGGAAGGCGTGCGAGCAAGCTATCAATATTTTCTGGCAGAGAGGGCATATCGGCATCCATACAATTTGCTACCCAACCCGCTAATGGTAACCCATCGCGCATAATGGCCTCAGCCGTAAGAAGTGCATGATTCAAACAGCCCAAACGCATGCTCACCACCATAATCACTGGCAGCTGTAAATTTTTTGCAAGATCGGCCATGGTTTCGCGTGGATTAATGGGTACTCGCCAGCCACCAGCGCCTTCAACAATGGTGAAGTCTGCTGAAGCTAAAACTCCACGGCAAAAACCTGCCAAACGATCAACTGACAAACTACGTTTTTCTTGCTGCGCTGCGATGTGGGGTGCAATCGCGGCTTCCAGAGCAATCGGATTAATTTGCTCGTAAGGCAAAGCTTGTGTAATAACGGATTGCAACATAAGTGCATCACCATTGCGCAATCCCGCTGCGGTTTTTTCGCAGCCAGCTGCTACAGGTTTTAGCGCAGCCGTGGTCATACCAATATTTTTTGCAGCAACCAGTAAACCTGCAGCGACCAATGTTTTGCCAACATTGGTATCGGTACCGGTAATAAAAAACGCTTTTTTAGCCATTAGTGACACTCAATTTTTTAGCGGAGATATAAAACACTTCATAGGTTGCTGGCAATAAAGTATCTCGTCTTAGCTGCTCATAGGCAGAGTTAAATGCAGCTATTTTTTTGCGCCCGGTTAAGCCTGTTGCCCGGCCGCGATTAATATTATGTGCACCCAATTGTTTCAGATTACGGGTTAGGTCAGTCAGAGTTTGAAACTCTAATACGGTTGATTGCTCGACAAAATGATCTGTCAAAAAACCATTTTGCAGTAATTGTTTTTGTATTTCCGCTGCGGGCGTAAAGTGATTGACATGAATATTGCTATCCACTTGCTGCCATGCATTTCTTAATTCGTACAGTGTATTCGGGCCAAGTGTAGAAAATAATAATGTTCCATCCGGTTTTATCACGCGATAGAGTTCAGAGAATAATTCGGTTAAGTTATTGCACCACTGTAATGCGAGGCTGGAAAAAATGATATCCACACTGGCATCGGCGAAAGGTAGCTTTTCAGCATCTCCACATACCCAAGCTTTTGTTTGTTGATTTTTTTCCTGCGCAACGCATAACATTCCTTCGGCGAGATCCATACCAATAATGTGTGCTTGTGAAAATGCTTCTTTAAGATATTGAGTGAAGTAGCCGGTGCCGCAGCCGAGGTCAAGTACAACATCTATTTTTTTATTGGGTTCAATGCTGCGCAATAATTCGTTGCCCACGTCACGCTGAAAGCTTGCTGCGGCATCGTAGGTTTTGGCTGCGCGACTAAAGGACTGAGCGACCTGAATTTTTTTTACATGTTCGGGTTCCAGTGATTGAAAAAAATCTTGCATAAGCATCGTGACTACTTCTGGCTGGCTCCAATGCACAGCATGGGCTGCCTGTGGTAATACAATTATTTTTTGTCGAGGATTTAACGCCGCGAGCACCGGAGCAGTGCTGTTGGGAACCAGAACATCTGTCGCACCGAATACATGTAAACCTGGTTGAGTTAATGCAGTAAAGGCGTTGCGATTATCCAGTTGCGAAAGGAGTTGCAGCGCTTGCAACCAATTAACATTAACAGCTTCGTTAGAAATCAGGTTGCGCATTTTTTTTAACAGCGCACGTTCGTTGGCATCGCCTTGCGCCAATAAACCGCCAAATATTTTAAGTGCTGTCGCTGGATCACTTGCAAAACTTTCGGTGAAATTATTATTGGTTGATGGTGGCATAGCACTAGCATAATCGTGACTGGCAACAAATTTTGCATTCGCAGCTAGCGTAATAATGCCTGATACTTTCTGCGGATAGTGGGCGGCAATTTGCACGGCTAACATCCCACCTAAAGACCAACCCATAAGTACGCAAGGCGTTGACGCTTCACCAGGTTCAAATATTCGCTGCGCAATAAAATTCACTACTGCATCCAGCGAATACTTTTCTAACTCAGGGCTTTTGCCAAAGCCCGGTAAATCAATGGTGATAACTTTTCCGAGCTTTTCCAGTTGCGGGAATATGGGAGCCCAGCTGCTGGAATCGCAACCCCAACCGTGCAGCAAAATTATTCTATTCAACGGAGTTTATCTCCGTTGAATAGGATCCAGTGGAGTAAATATCCGCAAGTGCGTTTAATAAATTATCGACTTGCGCGAGCGTGTGCTCAGCAGTAAATGTGATGCGTAAGCGTGAGCTGCCAACGGCAACCGTCGGCGGGCGAATGGCGATAATTAAAATGCCGCGCTTGGCGAGCGCAGCAGATATCGCCAGGGTTTTTGCTTCATCGCCAATAATGATGGGTTGAATTGGCGTGGTTGAATGGGTTAACTGCAAACCAATTTTTCCCGCGCCTTTACGAAAATGTTCGATGAGATGTTGTAAATGTTCGCGCCGCCAGATTTCAGTTTGCAGTATTTTTAAGCTCACGCGAGTCGCGGCAGCTATGGCGGGCGGCATTGCTGTGGTGTAAATATAGGGCCGGGAAAATTGAATTAAGGTTTCGATCAATGTATCGCTTCCTGCAATAAATGCCCCGAAGGTTCCAAAAGATTTTCCGAGTGTCCCCATTAAAATAGGCAATTCATTTACGGATAAGCCAAAATGTTCAGCGCTGCCACCGCCCTGTTGGCCAAGGCAACCAAAGCCGTGAGCATCGTCTACCATCAGCCATGCATTATTTTTTTGCGCAAGCTTTGCAAGTTCCGGCAAGGGTGCAGAATCACCATCCATACTGAATACACCATCTACCACAATTAATTTTCTGTTGGCTGCAGTTTTTTCCAGGCGAGATTGTAAATTGTTTATATCATTATGTAAGAAGCGTTGAAAGCGCGCGCCACTTAATAATCCGGCATCCAATAAGCTCGCGTGATTTAAGCGGTCTTCAAATACAGCATCGCCTTTCCCCACTAGCGCAGTGATTGCACCCAGGTTTGCCATGTAGCCGGTAGAAAATAATAATGCGCGTTCGCGTCCTGTGAATGCTGCAAGCTCTTCTTCCAGTGCATGATGTTCGTGCGAATGCCCGGCGACTAAATGCGATGCACCGCTACCCACGCCAAACTTATTTGCGGCATTTTTAAATGCAGCAATAACATGCGGATGATTGGCCAAGCCAAGATAATCATTGCTGCAAAAAGCCGTGTAGTTTTTCCCGTCGATATTTACGTCAGGTGTTTGTGGAGAGTTGAGCAAGCGTCGCGTGCGATATAAATTATCAACTTTGCGTTGGGCTAAGGCTGGAGCGAGGGCTTGATCTAAAATAGATTGATTCACAATATATTTAAAAACGTGAAATAAAATTGATGGTTAAATAATTAGCGTTGACTTCGCCACCAAAGGCAATTTTTGAGTTCAATGCGCGCCAGTTTTGCCATTGCAAACGGATTACTTCATCTGCCTGAGTAAAAAATTCTACACCCGCAGCCCATCCGTAATTCCAACTAAAATCATAGTCTTCTCCAGAGGTGGTTTCATATTGCTGAGATGTATTGTTATATCGGTTAGTTGAGTCCCAGGATGTATAGACAATAGATGCGCCCACACTTGGCCCAAGAAATAAACGCGACCTGCGAGTGATGGGTAAGTTTAAAAATGTATGCCCGCCAACTGTAAACGCTGAGACACTTTCGGTTTCAACATCATCCAGGCCAAATAATTTCCAGGGGCTAATTAAACCCTCAGCAGAAATTTCGGCAGAAAAATAATCATTGAATCTATAGCCGCCAAGGCCGCGCAATACCACACCGGTTTTTTGACAGTCGCCATTAAAAAAGCTGGGTTGGTATTTAGTGCTACAGGCCTCGCCCAGCCCAAAGCCGCCGCCATTATAAGTATTGGCCTGTAGCGGTTGTGCGAGAGCACCAGCCATCACAGCCAATATTAATTTTTTCATTGCAGAGTTCCGTTTGAAAAATTCTTTAGCAAACTATTTGCTAAAGAATTCAGGCCGTTAAAAACGTAATAATCAAGCTCTTGAAATTTATTTGGCCGCGTTATAAAAAAGCGAATTCATTTGCGCCGCTTCTGCCTGTGCTTTTAGCTGCGTTGTTATCGCGGCTACTTGTTCGGTTTCATCTTCATGCACTTCATAGGCTTCTGCGTTAATGCCCAGGCGTTGGAACAATTGCATGTCTTTATTGGTTTCGGGATTTGCAGTGGTTAATAATTTTTCGCCGTAGAAAATCGAATTTGCGCCGGCCAAAAATGCCAGGGCTTGCATTTGATCATTCATTTGCTCGCGTCCTGCTGATAAGCGCACATGGGATTTCGGCATTAAAATGCGAGCAACGGCAACGGTACGAATAAAATCAAAAGGGTCGAGGTCAGCCTGATTGGCCAAAGGTGTACCTTCCACTTTTACCAACATATTGATAGGTACAGATTCCGGATGTTCGTTCATGTTAGCGAGTTGTAACAACAAACCGGCGCGGTCGCTCTCTGCTTCGCCCATGCCGACAATACCGCCACAGCAGACTTTCATACCGGCGGCCCGTACGTTTTCCAGTGTGTTCAAGCGATCTTGATAGGTGCGGGTGGTAATGATATCGCCATAAAATTCAGGCGATGTATCGAGATTGTGGTTGTAATAATCCAGACCTGCAGCGGCCAGTGTTTGCGCTTGCTCCTGATCGAGCATACCTAAGGTCATGCAGGTTTCCAGCCCCAGGGACTTCACGCCTTCGACCATGCTGGTTACGTAGGGCATATCCTTACCCTTGGGTGAACGCCAGGCCGCACCCATACAAAAACGGGTAGCGCCGGAAGCTTTAGCGGCTTTAGCTTCTTCAATAACTTTTTCAACTGCCATCAATTTTTCGCGTTCAAGGCCGGTATCGTAGCGGGCAGATTGAGGACAATAGGCACAATCTTCCGGGCAGGCGCCAGTTTTAATCGAGCACAGCGTGCTGACCTGAACTTCATTGGGATTAAAGAATGCGCGGTGTGTAGTTTGTGCCTGAAACATCAAATCGCTAAAGGGCAAGGCAAATAAAGCAGTTATTTCAGCGCGGCTCCAATCATTGCGAATCTGGACTAACGCCGTCTGCGATGTGGAAGGTGAGGTTGATGACAGATTTATGGATGCATTCATAAGGCTAGCTCAGCGAAGATTTGATTGATCGGATAGTGCCAATTTATTAGCATGGCGGAACAAAGGTTTGGCATATTCTTAACGGCAGCGCCAATGCTGTCAACCTGAAAAGGACATTTAGGTTAACAATGCAATTATTAACAGTGATCCGCCGACCATTCAGTTGGCTTATACAGGGTTTACTTCCCACCCAATGTCTATTGTGCGCAGCTACTTTGAAAGGTGAATTGCTCTGTGAAGGCTGCCTTTATGATTTGCCTTGGGCACAGCGCTATGAGCAAAGTTGTCAGCAATGTGCACTTGCACTGGCTTCAGCAGGAGATTATTGCGGCCACTGTTTACACCAGCCACCCGCCTTTAATCGAAGTATTATTCCCTTTGCTTATCAATATCCGTTAACACAGCTTATCCATGGTTTCAAATATCACCGTAAATTAACTCACGGAAAATTGCTGGGGCAGCTGTTGGCCCAACATATTCAGGATTGCGCAGCTCAGGTTAACTGGCAAGCACCAGACCTGATGGTTCCCGCACCTATGCACTGGACCCGGCGCTGGCAGCGAGGTTTTAATCAGGCGGAAATATTAGGGCAATATCTTGCTCGCGTGACCGGCGTTCCGCTGGCGACGAGATTGATTCAACGCCGACACCGCAGCCCGGCTCAGAAAGAACTGACGCGCAGAGAGCGGCAAAAAAATCTGCGCAAAGCATTTTTTATCTCGCCAGCGGCCCAACAAAAAATTATCGGAAAACGTATCGCGCTAATCGATGATGTGGTGACAACCACTGCGACAATGCGTGAGTTGAGCAAGTTGTTAATCGCAGCGGGAGCAAAGGATGTGCAGGTATGGGCATTGGCACGCACCATGGAAAAGTGATGGCGGAGCACAAAATAAAAGTTTAAACATGGATAAATTATTTTCTGTTTAAAAAATTCACAGCAACAATGCATTTTTGTTAGGAACGGCTAGTATCCAAGAAGTTATTTTTTGTAAACGTGCATTCTTTATAGCTTATAATCACTTAGACTATAAGCCATCCTAATATAACAGCTGGAGATCCACCATGCCTATCAACTTCGCGCCCGGGCGCCTGGGTAGTTTCATGTTTGCAATGGCGTTCATGCTATCCCAAACGTGTAACGCAGAATCCAAACTTGAATTAAACGATAAAGAGTATTTTGAACAACAGGGTTTAAATATTTTAGTATTTAGCAACTGGTATGACGGTTTGTTTAGCGATGCAAAAACCAGCGGTGTAGAAATTATTCAGCACGGTGAGCGTACCGCCACTAATGGCGATGTTCGCTTAAATGCAACACCCGAACAATGGGATATGACCCCACAATTCAAAGAGCGCAAAATTAATCGCGAAGAACAATCCATCGAAGCCTTTCTGCACTATCCCGAACAGGATTTTGATTTTTCCATCAAGGTCACTAAAAATGAGAATGGTGTTCGCATCGCCGTTAATTTACCCAAGCCCTTACCAGGCGCACTCGAAGGCCATGCAGGTTTTAATATAGAATTTTTGCCTGCAGCTTATTTTCATCAGGCTTTCATGATGGATGCTAGTAGCGGTGTGTTCCCCATTTCCCCTAATGGCCTTAAAGAAATTAACAAAAAAGTTGAGCCAGAATTGATGGCCAGGGGACAACATCTGGTATTAGCGCCGAATAACAAAGAGCGTAGAGTCAGTATTGAATCTCTACATACTCCACTCGAACTCTACGATGGCCGTGGCAAAGCGCAAAATGGTTGGTTCGTGGTGCGCAGTAAAATTCCTGCAGGTAAAAGTGGAACTGTTGTTGAGTGGCAATTAAATGTCGATACCGTAAAAAATTGGGTGCGCAAACCCATGATTGCCCATTCGCAGGTTGGTTATCATCCCAGTCAACAAAAGATCGCCGTTATTGAATTAGACAAAAACGAT
This sequence comes from Pseudomonadota bacterium, assembly GCA_040386215.1. Lineage (GTDB taxonomy): Bacteria > Pseudomonadota > Gammaproteobacteria > Pseudomonadales > Cellvibrionaceae > Cellvibrio. The sequence continues at coordinate 48,501 of JAZKFX010000018.1, read as the reverse complement.
AAAAAAAATCCACCGGCAAAATTATTTAAAATAGCAGCTGATGGAACGCAAAAAATTGTCGTAAGTAAAAAATTATCATCCTGGGGAAAATATTTGCGTTACGAATATCGCCAGTTTGATTTTAGCAATGTGCAAGAAGAGGGGCTTTACAGCATTGAATATGGCGAACATAAAACCGGCGTTTTCCGCATTGCCAAAGACGCTTATCAAAGTACATGGCAGCCCAGTTTGGATATGTATTTACCCATCCAAATGGACCATATGCTGATCAACGAAGGCTATCGTATCTGGCACGGCGCCTCGCACCTTGACGATGCTTTGCAAGCACCGGTCAATCGCGAGCATTTTGATTTGTACGCGCAAGGCCCTACTACTGATACACCTTATAAACCCGGCGAACATATTCCAGGTTTAGATATCGGCGGCTGGTTTGATGCAGGCGATTACGATATTCGCACGCAAACACATTACGACGTAGTGAATACCCTGGTAAATACTTGGGAAGCGTTTGGCTTAAAGCGCGATGTAACGAGCGTTGATTACAAAAAACACTTTGTCGATTTACATGTAGCTGATGGTAAAAACGATCTATTGCAACAAATCGAACATGGAACACTCGCGCTGATTGCGCAATACCGCGCTGTGGGTCACGCGATTCCTGGAATTGTTGAAGCGCATATCGAGCAATACACACACCTAGGTGATGCCGTTACCAAAACTGATAATTTAATTTACGATCCCAAAAAACGTGAAGGCGAAAGCGACGGTTTTAAAAGCGGCAACTTTGATGATCGCTGGGCGTTCACCAGCAAATCAACGCCGTTAAATTACGGTTCCATTGCCGCCCTGACCGCTGCAAGTCGTGCGCTCAAAGGCTATAACGACGAACTGGCGAAAGAATGTATTGCTACCGCAAAAAAAGCCTGGGCGGAAGAACAAGCCAAAGCCAAACCTGATTTATTTCATCATGGCAATACCACCGGCGGTACATTGCCAGAAGAAAAATTAAAAGCGGCGAGTGAATTATTAATCACTACTCGTGAACCACAATACGCACAAGCGATTGAAAAACTCTTGCCGGAATTGCAAGCGCATTTTTCAAGGCATGCATCCTGGCTCGTTCGCGTTATGCCCTTTATGTCGGAAGATTTTAATAAACAATTAAGAAGCCTGACAGAAACCTATCAAAAAGATCTTGCTAAAATGGAAGCTAAAAATCCCTTCGGTGTGGTCATTACCGAAGGCGGTTGGGCAGGCAGCGGTTCAGTGATTCGCATTGCCATTAACAACTTTTATTTGCATAAAGCTTTCCCTGATTTGGTTGGACGCGAATCCGTTTTCAAAGGATTAAATTTTATTTTTGGCACCCATCCGGCACACAATTTGTCGTTGGTATCAAGTGTAGGCACCCACACAAAAGAAGTTGCCTACGGCATGAACCGCGCGGATTTTTCGTTTATTCCCGGTGGCGTAGTGCCAGGCGTGCTTATCCTGAAACCGGATTACCCGGAAAATCACGAAGACTGGCCATTCTTTTGGGGTGAGAATGAATATGTTGTTGATGAAGCCGCGAATTATATTTTTCTTGCGAATGCTGTGCAGGATTTGCTAAACGTGAAGTAATAAAATTTTATGAAAAAAAACGATGCATCTGCATCGTTTTTTTTGCTTCTATTTAATCCGCAATATTAATTCCGCGATAAAAAAACAGCGACCGCTGCAACCCTGTCAGTGATGACCTGGCTTCATGCCGCCACCATTACCATTGGGTAGTACTACCTGTACGTTTTGCATCATGCCCTGATCTTCATGTTCGAGAATATGGCAATGCAAAACGTATTCGCCAATATAACGTTCATAGCGCGTACGCGTTTCGATAGTTACGCCCGTGGTCACAAAGATAGTATCCTTCCATGTGCCGACAAGATTCTGATATTGCGGATCGGTAGAAGGCTTACCGGTTGCTTTGTCAGTGATGCTAATAATTTCAAATGGATTTACATGAATGTGAAAGGGATGATTCACACTTTTGGAAGACAGGAACCAGGTTTGTGCTGTGCCTAAAATTAATGTGTGATCAATTCTGCCGGGTTGATACGCACTGTTATTAATGAGAAATTGAAATGGTATATTGCTCGGATTTTGGGTGGGTGGAATAACAAGATTAAATTCAATATACACCGGGTTTTGTTTGGAATTGATTATCTCCTGGTTGGTAATGGTTTGATGGGGTACAAATTTTCTTAACTGCAAACCATTTTTCAAATCACCAATAATTTCATCGCGCACACTGCCCTCATATTGGGTAGTGGCAGCGGCTACTAATTGATTTCTTAAGAGGACTTGCTGATCCTGTCCATTGTCATCGCCCTTGGCGATAATAATCGCAAGTACCTTGGCATTTTCGTGATTGGCATTGACCGATGTGTCTGCATCTGACGAATCATCATATACACAGTAAAGCCCTTTTTCCGGCAATGAAAACAGAATGTCGCTGCGATAGCCGGGTTGCAAGGTGTTGGTAATTTTGGGAATGATTTTACTGTGAGTCAAACCATCACTGGCAATTTCAAACTGGGTTACATCGAGGCCGTTGCAAGCGCGTTTTACTTCCTCTTCGCCTAATGTCGTTTTATGCAAATATTTTTCACTGGTTACTTTTTTAATGCGCAGGTTCACCGTTTCATTAAACCCGGCATCGATCAAGCGCCAGCGATAAATTTGCCCTGTGCGCAAATTAATACCGGGTCGCGCTTGACCATTGATCAATGTGAAGCGTCCTGACGAACCCCAAATAGACGGGCCACCAACTTGTGAATCAAAACTTTCAACGATACCCACATCGCCTTCATCGCAAACCCATGGATTAAATTTTCTCTCTTTAGTGACGGGATATTTTGTTTTTATATTGCCATTCGCATCAAAACAAGCATAAGGAATTTGCTGCAATAATTTAACTTCATCTTGAGTGCTACCATTTTTTAAGGTGATAGGTTCAAGTAAAGTATCGACGTCGCCATGGCTGCTGGCAGTAGGTTTGCGTGATCCCTTGATCACGATTGCGCCGGCCATACCACTCGCCACTTGCATTGCGGTTGAACCATGCATGTGCGGGTGATACCAAAATGTTCCCGCGGGATGATCTGCCGGGACATTGTATTCATATTCAAAAGCGACGCCGGGGTTGATGGACAATAGAACGTTATCACTATTACCGGTGGGTGATACCCAGAGCCCGTGCGAATGCAAGTTAGTTACGTTGAAACACGTATCGGGTGCCGGTGTATTCATGTCCGCGCGAGCACAATCCACTTTCGGTACCGGCAAATTATTTATTACATTAAAACGTACCGTTTGCCCCGGCTCCATAACGGCCGTAGGTGCAATGAATTGGCCGTTGTAGGAACGCAGTTTGACTGTGTCATTTTTACCGGTGGCGGGGTTATAAATTTCCCCTTTCTGGTAATCGATAGGTAAATCATAAGCAACTTCATGTGGGCTTTGTTGTGCCGCAGCGGTCATATTATTGCTTGCGGGTTGGTAGGGTTGGCCGGCTATATTTGTCTGTGTATTTTTTCTTATTAAGAGTGGTGCAGGTTTGAGTTCAACTAATGCTTGCACCGCCGTTGAAATTTCCGTGGCTTTTAATGGGCCCTCAGCCTGAGCAAGCAGTGCGCTGAAGCAGAGAGTTGCAAGCCAGAATAGTCTTGTACGAAATAACTGTTGAATATACATCATGAATGTTCCTTGGGTTAAATGTTGCACAGTGTTTTTATTGAAATAATTTTTAAACATAGCGTTTAATCAAAAATATAAAAATTATTGCTGCTACGCTGAAAAGAATTTGAGGGTAGTCTCCAGAAATAATAAATGCAAATTAATGGCACGCATTGCTGCATCTTGATGCAATTTGATGTTTTCCGGTAACAAAAATAATAAACATGTGCTGGCCATATTTTTAAAAGAGTCTGCTGTAATGTGCTGTAATACTAATTTTGTTTTAGTTTTGGTATTTAGGAAATTATTTTATGCGCTTGTTAATAAATTTAATTATAGAAATTAAAGCGATGTAGTTGATTCACAAAAATACTGATGCCACAAAGCATCAATACCAAAAAATTAATCGATATTGTAATTTTTTCCACCTTGTCATTCCCAAGTCATTGAACGGGGTTTTGCACAATATAAAATCTGACATTGGCTATTTTTCGCCATTTATTTTCCATCATGAACACTTATCTATAATGTAGTCATCATTATTTAGCAATCTGTCTTTGGTCATCTGAAGGAATGCAACATGAAAATATTGAAATATGTGCTTGGCATTGGTTTGGTATTCATTTTTATCTGTGCCGGTCACGTGTTAGCACTACAGGCTACATCACCAGAAGTCCTCAAGATTGCTGTCGCCAGCCAACATTTTTCTCTGGGTGTTAAGTATCGGAAGAATATAGATGACTTGACTCCTATGGAGCTGGCTGCTTATGAGCATGCAGTAAAAATGATAAAAATAAAAAGCCAACATAATGTATTTGATCGCACTGGTTTTATTTGGCAATCCTGGGTGCATAACTGCACTGCAGTAACAGTGTTTAACTCGCGAGAAGCAACGCTTTCAGAAACAGAGATGAATAAATATTTGTTGAGCAAGGTCAGTCCCGACAGTTGTAACATCGCGACTTTTTTGGATATGCCGGGCAGAACTAAAGTTCACACTGAACAGCCAGGCGAATGCGAGCACCAAAAAAATATTTTCCTGCCGTGGCATAGAGCTCAGCTCTATTTTTACGAAAGAGCTTTGCAAGCTGCTGACCCTGAAGGTACGTTTGGGCCAAGCACAAAAAATGTTGCACTACCTTACTGGAATTTCACACAAAAACCTTCTGGTGTCCGCTATCCCAAAGCATTTGAAAATCCGGCTTCGCCATTGTTTGATTCTACTCGCAAGGCGGAAGGCCTGACGTCCTCATTACCCACCAGCTCACCTTACTTGTTAGCCTACATTCTTTATTTTGACGATTGGCTCAATTTTGGTGGCGATAAATATGGCAGTAATAACGGCGGCACTCTGGAAACCAAAATCCACAACCAAATGCATGCTAGTTATATCGGTGGCCATATGCAGGACAACGCCACTGCTGCACTTGATCCGGTGTTCTATGTTTTCCATAATTTTCTCGATTACAGTTTTGAAAAGTGGATGGAAATACATGGCGCGAATCAGGTTACGGGTAGTGAACAATATATGCGCGCCGAACAGGATGCTAGCCTGCCGCTACCGCAAGGATTTGCTGTAGGCGATACCAAAATGCGCACCGACTCGGGTAAATACCTGCCGACCATGGGGCAAGCGGGTATTTATTTTGATACGCAAAAACAAGGTTATGTTTTTCATCCTGGCCGCTACGATGAATTTATTTCTAAAACAGAAATTCAACGTTTGATCGATCAACATCAGGCCGCCGGTTTTGTGTTCGGCGATAATCAGATAAGTCTCTTTAGTGCTTTGCTTAGCTACGGCAGCAGCGGTTCCGCTGCCAATCCCAAGGCTACACTGTTGGGCAGTTATAGTATTCCGCAACAAATCTCCGACAAATCCCAACCATTACTGTTGACGTTTACTCGCAAGCAAACCAAACCCGATTACAGTTTTCAGGCAGATGTATATCTCTATCCTGAAGGTGTAGTGGAAGATATTGCCAACAGGGAATTTCGCGATCGCTATTTGGTAACCAACACCGTGCATTGGGGTTTGTCAGGCGCGCATCAACACGGAGACATAAAGATTGGGCTGAATGTCACCGGCATCATTAATAGCCTGGTTCCAACCCGGCGCGGCGAAAAATGGAACATCGCTTTAGCGCTGAGCGGTAAAGATGACGCTGCCATTAAGAGCAAAGATTTTTCAAAACCAACCATTGTGAATAGCAGCCTTGCCACACCGCACACCCAACATTATTCAGGGAGCGCCAAATGAGTCAACTAAGTTTTCAAAGAGATGTTAAATGCCTGTTCGCCAAATACATTGACGATATGAAGGACGTTAAAGTGGCTAGCAAAGAGGGCAGCAGATCGCTGCAACTTGGCAGTTATGACAGTGTGAAATCCTTCTACTATAAAATTCAGGTAGCCATTCATGGTTATGATTTTGATCGAGACGGTAATCCGCTCGTCGCCACGCAACATCTGTTAATGGACAGGGATAACCCTGGCCATTATGTGAAGTCAGCTCCGCACCCAATGCCACCTGAGTCGCCGGACGGCGATGGCAGGTTGCCGCAAACTGCTATTGATATTTTTGACCAATGGGTAAAAGACGGTATGCAGCCATAACCTCACCTGCGGTTTTTCTTTTTGCCAAATAGGCTGTATCGCCCCCCCTGTTTTATTGCGAAATGCGCTGGAGTCAACTATGTCATACACAAGTTTACGGATTCACCCTGCCATCAGCATTGCCCGGGTTGGCAATAGCGAAGAGTATTATCTTGGCCCCGAAACCATGGCGGGCATGGATATTCCGGGGCAAATCCTGACCGGCGGTTTACCCATCAAACCCGGTACTGAAAGCACCACCATCATGAGCACGGATGTGCGCGACAGCAGCGGCAGGCTAAAACGGCAAGCAGCGCGGTTCCGAATTTTTCAATATATTTTCCCCGATGCAGCGGGAGCTGAAACCTACCCAACGGGCCAGGGTGAAGAAGTAAAAATCGGCTGTATGGTGGATGGCAAAAAAATAAAAGACATCATCTGGACAGTGCATTTGGCCAATAAGAAAGCTAATAGTTGGCAAGGTGGAGCTGGCGTAGAACCCTTCCAGGGTGGGGCTATACCACCTTTACGCAATCCGGAATTTGGCAAAGTGGTCAGTGATCCCATACGTTTTAAAAAATTAGTCATTGATGCCGGGCCTCGTGCCTTGAGTGCTTCTGCTGGTGGCACAGTCCATTTTGATAACACAACCCAAGCCTGCTATGGCAGTTTAAGCAAAGGCGCAATCGCTTCGCTGCCGCATTACCCCAGCTCATTCCCCGCCAGTGAAGGCTCGGCGAGTGACCTTCTGTTGCACAGTCGTGCAATCAAAACCCTCGGTGCCATAACCTCGGAAGTTTCAGGTCGCCTGATCGTAATGGGTGGTTATGGTTTGGCCTGTGGCTTTGATAAGGACGGTAACTTTTCTCCCACTGCGCCACTTAAGGGTGATGTGAATAACAATAATTGGCTGGATGATACGGCGGACGGACCCGTAAGCGCGTTTCTAGTGTTTGACGATGGCAGCACTAAAACCGTGGACGGCAGCGCATGGGTGATTTCAGCGGACCCTTCCTACGCACCGCAAACGACTAACGTAGTAACCCTGTGGGATGATTTATATTGCACCTGGCTGGAGAAATTAAAGCTTCAGCCCAGCATCTATAACAACCACTACCAAACTGATTACAAAGTTGATTTTGCCACAGAGGTGTACCCCATCTTTCGCGCGGCATCGCTGCAAAAATGGAATACCAGTCTGCCAGCAAGGGCAATTAGCAAGCATGATCAAGTGGGTAAGATAACCGCTGGTTGGGATGAATTTAAAATCATGAATTTTATTCGCGATCCCAACAGAGATGAGGCCGATCAGTCGAGCAGCGCCACCATGCCGCTCTCGCTGGGCGATGCCGGCAAGAGCTTTTTAAGCCCCACCACCGCACAATATTTTTTCCTGAAGCAATGGTCCCAAGGCCAATATGCTGCTGCCGACGACGCGTTGACCAATCAGCCATTGGGATTGGGCGAAGCGCTGGATAAAACGATTTTGTTTAATTGTTTGGGTGGCCGTTTTAGCCCAGGTATTGAAATGAGTTTTATTGTGCGCGACATCAATCTGTATCAACAGGAGTGGGCAAAACACAGTAACGGAGGCCCGTTCCGTATCAATGCCCGCGCGTTGGATTACAGCAAAGCGAGCCAGGATTCTCCGTTTCTGGGTGTAGGTTATATCCCGTTGCGTAGCGAATCGGTTGAACCGGGTGATTTAAGTAAATTTATGGCGCTGCCCTGGCACACTGACTACAACTCCTGCGCTACCCACACACCTAATCCTAATCCTGGTGGCGATGTGGACATGAGTGTTTTGAAACAGGACTGGAAAGAAGGTATGCCTGCATTCAATACCTTGCTCTACTCATCCTGGCCAGCACAAAGGCCGGTGGCGGTTTACACCTACGAGGATGTTGTTGCCAATAATGGCCAGCTGGCAAGGCCACGTTTTTCTGTTCGTGGTGAAGGTACGGCAATCACTAATACCATTATTGAGCCAGCCACGCTAACAGCTTCCGCTAGCTGGGAATTTAGTTTGGGTGCGGAACAGGTAGGTCGCTATCAAGACCGGCAGCAGTTTTTATTAAATTGGCACAGGATTGGCGTCGTCATGCAAGGCCCGGCCATAGTTCGCGATCCGGGTGCGCCGAAAATTTGTAATGATTTTTACCTTGAAGTGGCCAGTGAATTTGCAACTGATAAGAGTAATTTGGTGGAGCCTTGGCGCAACACGGTCATTGATAAGCTCTATCCGCCCGAACCAGAAAAAACCAAAAGCTGATGATGTTGGCAACCAGGCAACCGCAACCACACTATAAAGTCGCCATTATCGGTGGCGGTCCAGCTGGCTGCGCTTGCGCCCTGGCTTTGGCTCTGCGTGGTGTAACGGATATTGTGATTATTGAAGCGGGCGATTATGCGCAATTTCGCATTGGCGAAAGCATTCCCCCCGAAGCGCTTTCGCTGCTGCAAACCCTGGGTATTGATCAAGCTTTTTTACAGCAAGATCACGCCCCCTGTTTCGGTAATTGTTCCTATTGGGGCAGCGACCAGCGCGGCTATAACGACGCGGTGATGAATCCCCTTGGTCATGGTTGGCATCTTGATCGCAGCAAATTCAATCGCTTTTTAGCAGCGCAAGCGAGCGGGAAAGGCGTTCAACTGCTAACTAATACCAAGCTTAACGGATCAATTCCCGATGCAACGGGTTTTAATTTAGCGCTAACACAAGGCCCATCGCCGCTTAAAAATCCCATGACTATTCATGCCGATTTTGTGGTGGATGCCAGCGGTTCACGCGCAGTCTTTGCACGGCAACGCGGTAGCCGTAAGCTCAGTGATGTGTCCTTGGTGTGTATGGCCGCGCGTATTCCCGATCTGAATTATGAAAACGAAAGCTCAGGTTTAACCCATTTGGAAGCTGTCGAACAGGGTTGGTGGTACGGCGCGCACTTACCTGACCGAAGCCTGCTGCTCACTTTTTACAGCCATGCCGACACGGTGAAAGAGCGGCGTTTACAACATCCAAACAATTGGCTGGCGTTATTGGCTAGTGCCACTAATAGCCGTCAAATGTTAAATGATAGCGAGCCTTTCGAGGGTAGTATTCAAAGTTTTGTCGCGCCGTCTTATTACCTGAATCAGATTTCAGGACACAACTGGTTGAGCATTGGCGACGCCGCCTCGACCTGGGACCCGATCACTGCGCAAGGCATTAGCAAGGCCATGGCCAATGGCATTACCGCTGCGCAAGTTATAGGTAACCCTGAGCACGAATTTGAATTCGCTCAAACCATTCAACACACTCATCGGAATTATTCAGCAATGCGCAACCAATTATATCGATTAGAACAGCGCTGGCCAGAATCATCATTTTGGAAAAAACAGCATTCCATTGCCTAATCGCTGACATCGGTAGGTAATGACAAAACAAAAAATAACGCTTTGATACTTCAATGATTTAGCAGCGGCAGGAAATAAATATGAACGCAAAAAATTCTTATTTTCCGAACACTAAACGAATTGGCATTTTCGTGTTTAATAATTTCGAGCCTCTGGATGTGTGGGGTTTTGCTGAAGCTTTTTCTATTGCGCGTTTTATCGGTACTGACTACGGTGATGCCGGACCCTATCCTTTTACCATTGAGCTTATTTCCAATGAAGTACGCAGCGCAACTTCAGGTGAAAAACCACAGCCCGTCAAAAGTTACAATGGCCCGCGCGTAGCACCTGATTGGTTTCGCGATCAAGCACTCGAACAACAATTTGATTTACTGATGATTCCCGGCGGCCATGGCACCGGTGATTTGCTAACGCCTGTCTCTGTCGATGCGCTTATGGTTTGGGTGCATGCCATGGATAAATTAGTGCCGCTCATCACCTCGGTGTGCACCGGTGCTGCAGTGCTTGCCTGTTCCGGTCTATTGGATGGCAAGCCTGCCGCCACAAATCATCAAGCGTTTGCGTGGGTTACAAGTTACGGCCCGAAGGTCCTTTGGGACAACGTGTCGCGCTGGGTAGATGCGGATAAATACGTGACCTCCGCTGGCGTTTCTGCGGGCACTGATATGGCCTTTCATTTGGTATCACGCTTGGCAGGTCGTGCTGTAGCAGAAACTGCAGCTATGGCCGCAGAATACGATTGGCATCGCGACCCCGAGCAACCAATTTTTTATCCGCAACAGGCAGTTGTTCCTACGTCTATAGCTGAGTAGAAAAAATAATTTTTTTTAATTGTGATGGATTATTTCTTGCTAACGAATAGGCGATCTAAAATTGTAAATGTTGTTGGCAGGGAATAATGTAAAATTTTTTAAAGAAGCCAATCCCGGAATATTAATGGTAGCTAACTACAAAGTTAAATCGCAAGCTAGAATTAGTTTTCCGTGACTGCCATGAGATGTTTAAGTTTAGCCCGCAAACTTTATTGATTCATAACTTCGTACAGGCAGATAAAGCCGCTACTACCACCAATGAAATTCCGATCTTACTAAAAGCATTCGAACGCGTTGTTTTCAGGATACCTATCAGCCCAGCACCTATCAAAACGATTGAAATGAATTCGGCTTGTGTGAAGCTCATTTGTAAAAAATGATATTCACTATTAATCCTGATTTTTTCAATCAGTAGCCGGGCAAAACCACTCAATAGTAAATACATGGAAAACATGTAGCCTTGTGAATATTTTGTTTTCCTGATTGACCATAAAAATATAAAAATACACATCGCCATCAATATTTCATAGAGCGGCGTAGGATAAACTCCCGGGCTTTGAATCAGGACTCCCGCTATATTATTTTCATAAGTTTGTGCCCAAAACCAATCCGGTAACCAGTCAGGTTTCAATGCCATATTCGCCGTCTTCCCCCAATCGCCATCGCCTGAGATCTGGCAGCCGATGCGGCCAATGCCATATCCCAAGGCTACCGCAGGAGCCACAGCGTCGAGCATGGATAGAAGTGGAATTCCGCGTTTCCTTAAAAATACCGCTCCGCCAATAGCACCTACTATCAAGCCACCGTAAATCGAAAGCCCCTGGCGAGAAAATATCATTGCAATAGGGTCAGCTAAAAATTCATAGGGATATTCAAGAATATGAAACAGGCGCGCGCCGAAAATTCCGGAGAAGGCACATACCATGGTTAATCCTGATACCAGTTGGTGTGTGGGAATTGAGGGGGATGAATTGGGTATGGTCTGAGGCAAAATCCCCAGGTTTTCGCATCGAATAACTTCCTTTTTAGCGATTGTACTAGCAACGATTATTGCAATGGCTACCATGCCACCAAAGGTTGCAATGGGAATATATAAATTCGTTTCGAATAATGCATTTAGAAGGTCACTAAGATAGGGATATGACATAGATTATTTTTCCTGAGGTTCAGTAGAGCATTTTTTATTATCACATCCGCTTTGCGGTGTAGGACAGCATTTTTTTAAGTGGCGTTTGTGGTGCCCAATGTAAGCAATCAAAATCATTACCAGTGGAATCAAGCAAAGTAAAATATCAATACCGCTATTTTTTGCAAAACTACCCAAAACGGCAAAACTTGAAGCTATAGCCACCAAGCTAAATAAGGGAATTGTACAGCATCCTATGCATGCTATGACCGCTGCCAAAATTCCCCACCTTACTTTAGATCTGTTCATTTGAACTCCTCATGTATTTATGTAAGGCGTTCAGGATAAAATCTGTAGTTACTACAGGTGCAAGCTCTTTTGGGGAAATCGCAACATGTTCGGAATAGGTGCTTTATCCCGCGATACGGGTTGCCACATTGAAACCATCCGTTACTATGAAAAATTAGGGTTATTGCCAGAGCCTCAGCGATCCGCTGGTGGGCATCGCCTCTATAATAAAACGCATCTTAAACACCTTACCTTTATCTTAAAGGCGCGCAGCCTGGGCTTTAGCCTGGACAAAACTCGGGAATTGTTAAGCCTGTCTGAAAACTCAAATCGTTCATGCAGTGAGGCGCTAATGTTGGTGGAGGCTAATCTCAAAACGGTTAGTGAAAAGATAATGGAATTACAGCGGATTAAAGAAGCTTTATTAATTATGTCTGGTGATTGCAAAGGCTGTTGCCCAAGCGCTAAAGCGCCGGACTGTACAATTGTTGAATCATTATTTAATGATAAAAATGCGGATAAGAATTAAATGTTAAATATTATTTTATTATTTTTTGCTACAGCGCTTGCTGAAATCGTTGGATGTTTTTTACCTTATTTGTGGTTACGCAAAGAGGGTTCGGTATGGTTATTAATTCCTGCTGCTGCAAGTCTCGCATTGTTTGTCTGGCTATTAACCTTGCACCCTGTGGCGAGTGGTCGTATTTATGCGGCATATGGCGGTGTATATGTTGCAACAGCCTTGGTGTGGTTGCATGTTGTGGACAGAGTGAAGTTATCTGTTTTTGATTGGGTGGGTGCGGGAGTTACTTTAGTAGGAATGGGAATTATTGTTACGGGATGGCGAGCGCCGTAGATTTTTATTGAGCGTGAGCTATCTTGTTGTCAAAGATAGCAGGCCAATTTTTTTACTTCTGATTCATTACAAAAATATAATAAGCAACTGTTGCGGAGAGCGGAAGAAAGTGCCACTTTAATGAAAGATAAGCTGAGTCTGAAACATAAAAATAAATCAGCGCCGCTGCGGTAAACACACTCAGTGCGGGAAGCAGATAAATGCTTATATTCAACACTGACATTGTCCACGAGCTGAGTTTGTTGCCATTGGCTAAACCACCTCCCGAAAATGCAACGAGCATAAATTGAAACAGGGCAAGCATCAGTAGTCCAATAACACTTAAAACCAAGCCTAATAACGACATAGAAATTGCACTCAAAAAAATTAATGTTTCCAGGTGTAACTGTGGATAAGCCTAGTGTGTTTAAGTAAATCCATAATTTTATCTTCACAGGCTTTGCTTAATTGTATGTTCCCGACAGGAGCTGCGGCAAATCCTTTTTATTATTCTGTGGCATTTTGCTGCGGTAATTTATCAATGTTTCTGGATGAGTAGCTATTTACCTTTAAATGACTTTACTCGTGCGAGGCTAACACACTCACTAATCCCCAAATTGTGTAAAATAAAAAGCCAGCTAAAGTCATGGTTTAGTTCATAAAAAAAACTTTAGCCTTCTAAATTAGCTACAATAGCCGCATTCATATTGAGTGCACCATCATGAACAATCTTCACCCTTACGAAAAATTAACCCCTGATTTAGTGCTGGATGCCGTTGAAGCCTGTGGCTATCTAAGTGATGCGCGAATTTTAGCCTTGAACAGCTACGAGAACCGTGTGTATCAAGTGGGTATTGAAGGCAGCAGCCCTTTAATTGCAAAGTTTTATCGGCCAGAGCGCTGGACTACCGAGCAAATCATTGAAGAGCATGAATTTACCCAAGCGCTAAAAGATTTGGAAATTTCCGTCGTGCCACCCATGTTGGATGATGAAGGAAAAAGTTTGCGTGAATTTGCGGGCTTTCGTTTTTCTCTATATTTACGTCAAGGTGGCCACGCTCCAAATCTTGACGACTTCGATGCACTGCTATCACTCGGTCGCACACTGGGCCGCATTCATGCGTTGGGTAAAGCGCGTTTGTTTACGCATCGTCCCACATTAAACATACAAAGTTTTGCGCGCGATAGTTATGATTATTTATTAGCAAACGATTTTATTCCGTCCGGTTTAAAAATTGCTTATCAAACTTTGGGCGCAGATTTAATCAGCCGCTGCGAAGCAGTTTTTTCGCGAGTGAAATACACACCCATTCGGTTACACGGTGATTGTCATCCCGGCAATATTTTATGGCGCGATGACGCAGCACATTTTGTCGATTTTGATGATGCGCGCAACGGTCCGGCGATTCAGGATTTATGGATGTTATTGTCAGGTGATCGCGAACAGCAAACTGCGCAGCTCAGTGAAGTGCTGGATGGCTACCAGGAATTTTGTGATTTTGATTTCGCCGAGCTGCCATTAATCGAAGCGCTGCGTACCTTGCGCATTATGCATTACAGCGCGTGGTTGGCTCGTCGTTGGACAGATCCTGCCTTCCCGCATCATTTTCCGTGGTTTAATTCCGAGCGTTATTGGGCTGAGCATATATTGGAATTGCGTGAGCAATTGTCGGCGTTGCAAGAGCCGCCCTTGGTAATTTTTTAATGCGCAATAATTTATCTGCTCGATTTTGTTGAGGCCGTATATATGAATTTAACTAATACTTATTTGGCATCTTTCTGGGGAATTGCTTTTATTATTTTGTTGTTATTGGTTCAGTGGCTTATAGCAACCAAGGCAAAAACCTCTGAGAAAGGAGCAATTCCAGGTAAGATAGATTTGTCTTTGGGGCATGAGTCTTTTGTGTTTAGAGCGCATAGAACTTTCATGAATACACTGGAAAATATTCCAGCAATGTTAGGGACCTGTTTTTTAGCGGTATTGATTGGCGTTAATCCCTATTGGGCCGCCGTGTTTATTTGGGCCTTTGTGGTCTGTCGAATAACCCATATGGTACTGTATTATGTAATAGCAACCGATAAGAATCCTAGCCCAAGAACTTATTTCTTTACGCTGGGGTTGGTTGCGAATGTAGGATTATTTTGTATGTGCTTAAAAACATTAAGTTCATTATAGGTTGGTGTTACTTCTCCCCAAAGAAAATCGTTAAAAAAATGAATAAATTTCGAAGACGGATACAAATCCCTCTCCTGGCTGAGCGCCCCGATTTTTTTCACGGAAAGTAAACGGCTCTGTAAGTTTGGTCGCAGGGATTGATTTGGATTTCGCCATTTTTAAACTTCCGCAACAGACTATAGATTAATTCTATAGGTAGATTAGGGAGAGCCTGCGCGCAGCCGTCGTGCTTGACTCATTAAATGTACCCAATCGAAAAAATGGATTTCCCCCAATTAACTGCTGGGCAATTTTCATTTTTTATTACAACTAGTAGTTGTCGTGTTGGGGTACGGCATCCACAGGCTTACGCCTTGCCCGGCAATCTGCGAGTCATCAGTGTTGCCTTGAATCTATACGTCGATATCAACAGCAAAAATAATCAAATGAACTGCATCCAGTTGCGGATTTGCCACGTCAAACACAGTGAGATTGCAATAACCCCCTTTTTTAATCTGTTCTTTAAGGAAAGAATCCATGAAATTACAATTATTTGCTATTGCCGCTGCCTTTATATTCGCCACTACTGCGAATGCCGACCCCATTATCGCCCAAAGCTATCCGATCACTTCTGTGCAGGAACTTAGCGCGGGTGGTGGAGTTGATCTTGTTATCACTCAGGGCGAGACAGAGAGTTTGCGTGTTGAAACAACTGCTGAAGTCATGAAGCGTGTCAAGGTAGATTTAACCAATCATCGACTAACTTTGGGAGTAAAAAACGAAGGCGGCGGCTTTACCCATTGGTTTGGCAACCATAACGACAAGGTAAAGTTTTTCATACAAGTTAAGCGCATTAATCTATTGGATTTATCTGGCGCGGTGAGTGCGACTATGGGTTTATATCGCGGACAAATGCTGGCGATAAAGCTATCTGGTGCTGCGGAAACCTATTTTAATGATCTACAAACAACGGATGTCGCGTTTGAATTATCAGGCGCTTCTAACGCAGAAATAAAAGTTCTCAATAGTCAGAAAGTGAATGTGAATTTATCAGGCGCATCGAATTTTCAAGTAGAAAAATCGGGAACAGTCAGTGAACTCATCGTTGTCGCCAGTGGTGCCAGTAATTATGAAAGCGAACCCCTAAGCGTAAACCATGCCGATGTTCAAGCAAGTGGTGCATCGAATATTGAAGTTCGTGCGACTGAGACGCTTAAGGCGGGCGCAACGGGCTCATCTAACATTGACCACTATGGCTCTGCAAAAGTGACCGCTAATGCAAATGGCGCAAGTCAGATTGATGGGCATTAATATTATGAAAATACTCATCGAAAAATATAAAGTATTGGCATTTGTCGTTTTTGCTTACGCATTTTCCTGGTTGTGTTGGTTGCCCGTTGTTCATGTGGTGCAAAGCGATCTTTTTAAATCTCCCGGTTGGGCAATAGCACTTATTTTTTTAGGTGGTTATGGGCCAACACTATCAGCGCTTTTGATTCAATCGATTATTGGTGGTTGGGTGGGTGTAAAAACCTTACTTAAAAAGCTGCTTATGTGGCGTATTGGTTTCAAATGGTTCGGTCTTATTCTTTTCGTTTGGCCGATTATTAATGCGCTTGCATTAGGAATTTATTGGAGTGTTGGTGGTGAGCTTGGCAGTGTGAATTACGGCCTATTGCCCTGGATTCCAGCGGTTTATTTGGTTTCACTTTTTCTTGGCCCATTGGCAGAAGAATTGGGTTGGCGTGGATTTGCATTGCCCATTTTGTATAAAAAGTATGGTTTTTTTCAATCCAGTATTTTGCTCGGCGTCATTTGGGCTATGTGGCATGCACCATTATTTTGGGCCGCTACTGGAACTGCAATCAGTGGATTTCCAGTGACGGTAGCTATGATCCTAATTTTTATTCTGGGTACGACGGGCACTAATATTATTTACACCTGGCTATATAAAAATACGCAAGGCGGGGCCTTTGTTGGCGTGCTTGCGCATTTGAGTACGAATGCTACAGGTACTATCTCGTTGATGTTGTTTCAGGATATTAGTGTCGGTAATCGGCAAGTTATTTATTATTATTTTATTGCGGTTACCTGGTCGTTGATTTTGTCAGGCGCGTTATATGTGAGATTGTTCAAGTCAAAAATTTCAACAAACGGAAAGCTTAACCTAGTGGAGATGACGACTAGATGCTGAAGCAAAAAAGCTGCAATTAATTTGTTGTGGGTTGTTTTTCAAAAAAATGACAATCCAACATAACGATTTCATCAAACATTGTTCGTGTGTAGGTCGGAAGGCGCCTTCGGATTTCCAACCTACACATGTGATATCCATTCAAAATAAAAAATACAATTTAAGTCGGTATCGATTTAAATTTGCCGCATTTTTTTAAAACTTTCAAAAAAAACCTGTTGATTCATCCAGAATTTTAGTGTTGTATAGGCGTGGAGTTTTCACTCAAGCGGAGGTATTGCTAACTGTAAAATCCAAACATAACCTAAGCACAAATAGGCGCCACCCCTGAGAAAACGTACTATAACGCCAGAGCTTCGCTCGGCTCAAGAAAAATCTTTCCCCACTCGCAAACTTAAAGTCTACAGAAGCTTTTACGATTATCTATTAAGCAGCAGCCCCAGCACCTACAGAGCGCCACCTCCTGTTCCATGGGTGCAGCTCAAAGGTTATTGGCTCAATGACTATTCCTTATTATCAAACGCTGACACTAGGTCAGAGTCAAGTTGCATATTAACTTTACTCTGACCAATTAGTTTACATGTTTTTTGTGTGAATTAAGTTTTCCTGGGTGACCACATCAAAAGTTGCATAATTTAGAAATTTTCCATCTGAGGTTATCCAAAACCAGTTTGGCAAATTGATTTTATTTGCCGGTAAATAATCCGTTGCGCTCAACATATTATTTTTATCGTAGAAACCAATTAAGGAATGGATTTTCAAGGAGGAATCATAATATCTGCTAGCGATAGCGAGTTCACCATTTGACGTTAAACCCAAGCCCATTATTTCACTCTGCCCAAAATTGAGCTCGGCGAGCTTTGTTACTTCGAATTGATTTGGCTGCAACAATGCCAAACCAAAAATATTTACATTGTGACCAGTATTCCGGCTGTTACGATTCACCGTAAATTGCTGCATATTGCTGGAGAGTGCTACTACACTCGACATACAATATTCTTCAGCTAGCGTGACCGAATTGTTAAAGGTGACTGTATTGCTAACATAGGTAAATAGAAGATTGATTTGGCGAGCACCACCGCAGGAAACACCCTTATCAATTTCAAAAAAGCCCGCGCCACCATCTGGCGCAATCACCATTCCACCCTGCGACATCCAGATGTTATTGACTGGTAGTACAGTACCATTATCGGCGTCATAAAATGTTATGCCTTTACCTAGCAACGATTTCCCATTGATGCGGTAAAAGTTGATGCCACTATCATAAGAAAAAGTTGTATCAAATGTGCCTACCATTGTTTTGCTGATGAGATCAATTTTATAAAGTTTGGCGTTGTTGCCGATGAAAAATAAAAATTGTCCGTCGCTCGACATAGCCAAAGAACCCAATTTAATACCTGCCTCGGCAGTGTATAAGTTTTTCATTTGTTGATTAACTACATCAAATATGGAAATTCTATTATTGTCATTTGCGACGTAAATCCAGGGCCGCAACTTATCGGGCAAAGTGTGCGAAGCCAGAGCAGTCATCGATAATCCGAGAGTATTTGCTACTGCGGAATTAGTTTTGTAGTAGCCGACTTTTATTTTTTCGTGCACGACAAAAGGATTGTCGTTAGCGGCTATTTCAATATCAGCTAAATGTGAACCTTGAATTAATCCAGTGGTGCTTAAATGAAATTTAACTTCGGAAGCGCTGACAGAATCGATTATGACCCAAGGTTGGCTTGCCGTAGCCGTCAGGTTTAAGGCATAAGGAATACCGTTATTGGCTATTGCTGAGTTCAATTCTATGATTCCAGAATGGGATTCATTGGTACCGTAATCAGAAAATGCAAAAGATTGGCGATTAGCCTGTAAGCGATATTTTTCATAGGTTAATTTTACCGGAATGTGTTGCACCACCGGCTGACCCAACACATTCACTACCAGCTTGATAGAGTCCTCGTGCTGCCCTTCTGTGTCGGGAACTTTGCCAGGATTCAGGGAAAGAACTAGCTGGTCTTTTCCTGTTAGACCACTGAGCTTTTCTGCAGACAACCATGCGGGCAATGTGGCCGTCCAATCAACATCAAGCGAACTTAATGCTTGGGCAAAGCTAACGGGAATTGTTATTCGTTGTTTATGACTACTCAGTTCTGGGGCAGTAATAGGATTCAATGTGGGTGCGTCATTGAGCGCTGGGCTGCTCAGAAAAAATTGAATATTTTGTTCGACTGTGTCCCCGTTGGAGCTTGTAAATGTAATTTTTGCGGAAGTAGTATTTACCGGCGTTTTGCGGAAATCATAGCTGATTTGTACATCGTGAGGCCCGCTTCCGGTTTTAGGTTCGATAATGAGGCCAGGTAAATCAGAAGAAACTGTCCAGCCCATTTTCGCAGTGCTGAGTGTCATGCTCATTTGCTGCGGAGCAGCTCCCCAGGTACCCGTAAATGAAGGTGCACCGCCACTAACCTTGAAGCCATCATGTTGTTCAATATCAATATCCAGATCGACAAATACTATTGTCTTGCCGTCAGCCGTGCCTGAGAGAAACCGCAATTTTCGTTTAAGCGTAACCAAGTCAAGATAGCGAAACCCGGGCGGGGTGCTGAAAACCACATCGGCAGAGCTATTAGTCAGGTTGCGGGTTTCTATAAGAATATTGCTATCTGCAATTTCACTGGGTGCGTAGCCCACGATGAGGCCATCGCCTTTGAAGTTAACTTTTACGATTTGCTCTGTTGAAAGACCATCCCACGAAATATCTAATTTAATAGCAGTTTTATTCAAAGAGATGGAATACTTTCCATCGGAATTGCTAACACCCGCAGCCGAGCTGGAGTTGCTGGCAGTGCCCCCTGAACCACCGCTACCGCAGGCTAATACCATACTACTCAATAAAACCACACAGAAACCTTGTAACAAGGTCATTCTCGCACTCCATTATCGTCTAGCCAAAAAATAGCCAATTATAAACAAATGCGCCAGAAACTATCATGTTTGACGCATAAATATTTGTTGTGGTAAATCATAGATGGCTTTAGGGGCGGTCTTGTGTTTTGCTTTACGTGCCGTAAAAAGCAAATATTTGCCATATTAATGGGCTGGGCGATCCAGGTAGTCGCTGCGCGAATTAAGAATTATGGGTGATGTAAACCTTACGAAGTAGGAGCTACACGAAATGAAGATACTAATATTAGCGCACGGAGTTCTTGGTTTTGGTGCACCACAAGCTTCATTTTTTACTCAACACTTCAATAAATTCAAATATTTTTCTGGTGTGTCAGCAGCTATTAATCACAACACTCTCAAAGTTTTTGAGCCGCAAGCACCTACTATTGGGACCATACAGTTAAGAGCAGATGCTTTGGCAGAGTTCATTCTTAAAAACACATCACCCGACGATGAGGTTTATGTTGTTGCGCACAGTATGGGTGGGTTGGACACGCGCCTGGCATTGCAACAAAATTTAGCGCTTAGACAAAGAGTGATTGCACTTGCCGCTATTGGTACACCACATGAAGGCTCACCGGTTGCAGATGCCATTGTCCGTGTTGGGCCAGGTGAAAGTATCCCGGAAAAAATTCTGACATTTTTGCCATCGAAGGCTCAAGGGTTGTTAGATTTAACAACGGGGGCTTGCGCAAAATTTAATACAACTTGCGTTGATCAGCCTGGAATAACTTATTATGCCATTGCCGGCGATGCTTTTGGTGGCACAAAGTTTTCGACGCTGTTGAAACTCGCCAGCCGAATTGGAGGGATTGAAAATGTACATGGTGATGGCGTCGTAACAGTTGAGTCTGCGGAAAGAAAAGGTTGGATAATTTTACCAAGGTGGCCGGTGGATCACTTGGCGGAGATTGGCTGGCATTCGGATTATTTGTTTGACTCAAGTGAACATATCGAGCGTTATCTAAAACTGATCAGCCTGGTAACTCATATTGATTACCAACAATTAAAAAAATAGTAATTTTTATTTTTTATTTCGTTGTGACACATTCATTAGGGTATTGCTAGCACGATTAGTAGTGCTAAAACGCTAGCGTTCAATTTTATAAATCACATCGACGCTTTGGGTTTCTCCGGATTCAACTTCTACGCGTAATTTATTGGTAATTTGATAGCGCATTCCCAGTGTAAACGCTTGATCAAAAAGTCCCACCACATAGCGTACAAATAATCTCGGGGTTATGTATTTACCCATCCACAATGCGCTTTGATCCAGACCTTTATCGGCTTTAATGGTGATTTCATCGAGACGGAAAAATTTTGCAATATCGGAGGTAATGCTGGATTCATTTTCAACACCTAAACTACTCATGGCTGAAACAATGGCGTAAGCATCGCCAGGTGATAACTCATCTAAGTCCTTACCGGTTACCAGCAGTGCCATTGCTTTACTGTCGTTTTCCTGAGCAGGATTAGCAAACACGGTGCTTTTCGGGCGCTGTAAAGTGCCACCAATTTCCAAACCAGCGGTTATACCCTGGCTAGCACTTGTGGCGGGTTGTATGGTGCGTATCGCGCGTATATCCAGGCCTGGATTATCATAGGGCCCTTGAAATATTAAGCGTCCGCGGGCGATAGTTAATTCTTGCCCGTAAGCTTTATAAATACCATTATTCACGGCCACGAAACCGGTGGTAAATGTTTGGCGGTTTTCTTCTTTTAATACATTAATTTTGCCACTGAGCTGACCATCTAAACCAAAGCCTTTAAAGCGTACATCATCACCAAAATATAAAATCACATTGGTATAAAACGGAATAATATATTTTGCTGATTTAGTCTGAGCCGCGTAGTGCGGTGAATCTAAAATAATAACGTCATTGGATACGCGGGTAGCGGATTCTGGCAATGCTTTAATGGCCGTGCGTGCCCAGGGAATTTCAGTACTGCCGTTTAAATTAATGGCTTGTTTATTTGCGGTAAAGGTTAAGTTTGGACTGATGGTGGCCGACAATTGTGTTTGCTTAATAATGGTAATGCTATCGCCGAAAATATTGCCTTGCGCGTGCCAATCTTCTGCGCCCACATTGTTAAGCGAGCCTTTCAATTTCAAGCGGCCATCTCCAGATAAAAGCTCAGCATTCAGCTGAATAAAATTTGCTTGTTGACTCACTATTTGTAGCGAAATTTCTTTCAATTCCAAGCCTAAGGTCGGCATAGTTGCACTGCCATTGGCAATGGTGATGTTACCCGTCACTTGTGGGCTATCAATTGTTCCGGCGATATTCACTGCAGCATTTGCAGCGCCATGCACATCATTTAATGTCGGCAATAGACTTTCCAGCGGTGCCAGGTCTGGCAATGATGCTGATACAGTCCCCTGAATTTTTTTATCTTTCAAGGTGTATTTATTTGCGGCATTAATAATGCCGTATTTACCCCAATCCATTAAAAACAATATATCCATTTGATTGTTTTTTAATGCGATATCGAACTTACTTTGTTTAAGCGAATAGACCTCGGTATTCCCGCCCTGAAATTGATAAATCAATTGCGCGCTGCGAGTTTGCATATGCATTTCTGCTGCAAGTGGCTGCCTGGGTGATGCATTCAATAATAATTGTGCATCCACCACTCCGGCTAATGTAACTTCTGGTTTAACCAAGGTTTGTGCCTGGCGCAAAGGTATAGCCACTGCATTGATAGAACCTAGTAATCCTGATGTCTTGTCCCATTTGCTAATCAAACAAATTTGTGGTGATTCCTGGGTAACGACGTTACTTTCATGTGCAGGTTGCCCTGTTAATTTACTTGCATTCTTGTCCAGGTCGCTGTGTGGCAAAGCGTTTTGGTTGAGGATGGATTTCGTTTCTACCGCAACGTTGGTTCCGGTGGTTAAGCATAACCGGCCCAGCTCAAAATGAGATGCGTCGGCCTCCATGGCTGAGCTTGACGATAAATACCAACGCGGAATTTTTTTGAGTGCCACAGAAATGTTGCGCCATTTACCCTGCCACAGTTTATTTTTCCAGCCGCTATCGAGATTAAATTCAAGTGCGCCGTAGGTGGGGCTTTGTACTAATCCAGTGAAGTTATGTTTAGCAATGCTGCCATCGCCTTTTATATTAATATTCGAGAGACGTTGCCCGAATAGCTGTAGGTAGGCAGCATCAAGATCAAATTGATAGTGATGGCTACGCGTTGAGCTTAAGTTAAGAATGAGTTTTTGTGCAGAATATTCATGCCATGAAAATTGATTGATCTCTGCTTTCATTTGCATTTTTGGTTGAGTTTTGCTGCGCTCAATCTTGTTGTCAGCGATGTCTGTATTATTAATGTTAGTAATGTCAGATATATCAGCAATCGCGCCATTAAAATATCCGGAAGAAATAATACTGCCATTCATTCGCGGATCAATTTGATTGAGCAGCGGTGCATTGATATTCCATTCCAGCGCTAAATTTTTTCCTGCTTTGCCTTTGAGGGATATTTGATTGGCGCCCAGCGCAATATTGATATTGGATGTTTTCCATTGCTTGCCATCAAAGTCTACCGTGCCTTGAGTATCTAATTTCAAACCGCGCAGTTCGCCTTCAATATTCAGTTGGCTAATGATCAAACGCCAGTTTGCAGCAGAGAAATTTTGTTGATTTTTAAATTCACCTTGTGATGCCAAATTAATTTTCAAGTTGCTTGGCCATTCAGGAAATAGTTGGCCGGTATTGATATGCTCACCGCGCACTATCAAGTTCCACTCAATACTGGGTGACCAACTAATATCACCGGCTAAGTGCATGTAACTTTTTTCCTGGGTATTGTCCTTATCTGCTAGAAGCTGGCTCGTAACGCGCAAATTTTCTATGTGCCATTTCAGTTGCATATTTTTATCGGGTGTGGCTGCTATATAAGTTCCTTTCGCGTCTATATCGGCAGAGAGCTGCGCATCAATTGTTGTCGCTTGTGCATTACCCTGTAAGGTGTAACTATCCAGCCAACCTTGCAATTTAAGTTGACCCTGAGTGGTCAGTAACTCTTTTAGAAAAATGAATTTATCTTGCTCATTTAATGTTTTTAGCAGCGCTGCTGGTATGGGCTGATGCGGCCATTCATTATTAATTTCCAGATAAGGTTTGTGGTTTTTATCTTTCAATGCGGGGGCAACAGTGCCAAGAGTTTTTAATAGAATAGGTTGGGTTAAATTATTATTGACTGATATTTTTTTAATATCTCCGCCAATAATTGCATCGCCATTGACGGAAACATGTTGCGCCACATCGGGCTTGAAATGCCATTGGCTTTTTACATCAAGGCTATAGGGATAACGCAACCCCATTGTGCCGTTAACGGCAATACGAAATTGTGGGTTGGTTGCAGTAAAATCGGTAGTGCGCAAATGGAATGTACCAAGACTTAAGGAGCCGGTGACGGTGTCTAGCAGCAGTTGTCTATTATTTTGGTGGATTGTTATAGAACGCAGTTGCAAACCGCCTAATTCTATACGCACCGGCAATGCCAGGCTCGGCCAGTTAAGACTATCTTCCACCTCTGGTTTTGCTGGTGGCAAGTGAACTTGAATATTTTCAGCTGAAAAGGATTGTACGGATACAGCAGTATAAAAAAGTGCCAGGGGTTGCCAGCGAAATACAATCTTCTCCGCATGAATCTGCAATTGATCTTTATCAAAGTCAATGCTGGCTATATCTAAACCGGTGAGCAAATTTCCTTTAATGTTAGTGACGCGAACATCTGCCATTTTTGCAACTTGTTCCACCGCCCAGCGACTTCCTTTTTGAGTGGCAACCAGAATACAAATCGCCATTAGCAATAATACTGACGTGCCAAAAAGCCACACGAGTATTTTTTTAAAACCCGTCATGGTGGAAAAAGAATGAATTATTTTTTTTTCTTCCACGTTGCTTTCTTCTAGGTTGCTGTCTTTCACGTTATAGGTCCGGCCCCATAGTAATATGAAAGTGCCATCCTTTTTGGTTATCCAGCGCACGTGCGATATCAAGACGCACCGGGCCTATGGGCGAGATCCAGCGTACGCCAACTCCCAATGCGCGTTTTGGTTCTAGCTCTCTATCGTCGGCTGCGTTGCCTATATCATAAAAAGTAGCGAGTGCCCATTTTGGTCGCACTAAAAAATCGTATTCAACGCTGGCTACCAATAAATTATTCCCACCAATTACTTTACGTTCTTTATCAAGGTCATTCGGATCAACCGGTTCAAGCGGGCCAAGGGATTTATAATCGTATCCGCGTACACTGGCGTCACCACCGGCAACAAAGCGTTTGGAAACGGGCAGCTTATCAAAATCATTTACTTTGGTTGCACCTAGCTCGGTGCGCAGAATTAAGCGTCCTACAGGTAATGAATGGATATATTTTGCCTGTGTATAAAATTGTAAATAACTGAGATCAGAACCCAAGCTCTTGGGGGAGCCTGATAACCTGCTTAGAAAACGCCATCCTTCTAAGGGATAGGGTTGAGCGTCAGTTTTGGTCCTTGAAAGAGTAATAGAGGGAATAATTAAATTGGTAGTATCAATAGGTACATCGCTAATGCTTGACGTTTCATTTTCAAAATCCAATGCATAAGTTTGTAACCATTTATCTTGATAGTAGGTATAGCTGGTACCTAGTTTTTGATTTTTACTGGAAGTGGCTTCAACGTCTTCTCGCTCGAAGCCGGTATAAAACTTTAAGAATTCATAGGAGGGGCGTTTCATGGGCATGGTATAAGTTATAAGGGTATTGGATTTAACTTTAGACGTACTCAGATCAGCTTTAATGGTGTGTCCTGAATCGTTAAAGTAATAATCTTCAAAACCCAATAGAAAGCGTGGGCCCGTGTCTGTGGCTACACCCACACCAAAAGAATAGGCATGACGCTTGCGTTCTTCAAGAACAACATCAATCGGCACTTCATAATTTTTTAAATGTTGTATGTCAGGGGATGCGGTTGCCACATTGAAATAGTTGGAAGCGTTGTAAAGATTTTTTAGCTCCAATAATTTATCGGTATCGTAATGATCTCCGCTTTCAAAATTTAAATAACGGCGCAGAAAATCTTCGGAAAGAATATTGTGGGAAATGCGAATCTCGCCAAAACGATAACGTGTTCCACTGTCGTAAATTAATTGTATGGCCGCAGTATTGTCGGCGGGGTTAACCGTTATTTTTGCCACTTCAAAACGTCCATCGTAATAACCGCGACTACTGGCCATATTGATGATGCGGCTTTTTAAATTTTCATATTCGCCGTGATGCAGCCGATTACCCAGCTTGATCTCAGAATTTTCATTCACTTCTTTGAAGGCTGAGTCATTTTCGCCATCGCCACGAATTAACAGGTTTAACTCAGTTATCTTTACAGGTTCGCCGGGAGTTAATTGGATATCCAGCTGCCAGCAATCGTCTTTCTGAGTCAATTTGGTGGTGAAAGTGAGCGAGTAATAGCCAACTGCTTGCGCTGCAAGCTCAATTTCTTCTTGTCCCTCGCCAAGTAATGACTGCAAGCGCCACAAAGGTGTCGAGCATTTTTCATTAGCAATGGCTAAATATTGACGAATATTGTCGCGCAAAATTGCTGGGCCGCCGTCAATCGTAATTTCCGGTTTAGTTTTAGCCCATGCGCAGTTAACCCAAGCGCAGCTAAATAGCAGGGTTAATATAAAGAGGGGTGATGATGCTGATGGCCAACGCGATGATAAGGTTTTTTTATGACATGGTGTGTGACATAGATTGAGCAGTATTTTACAAATCATAATGTCCGGTCGTGAGTTATAGTGATGTGCATAATAAAGTCATAAAACGCTCAATGCGGCCTAGGGTTTTCACCTGTATCTGGTTGCGCTTGTTGCCACTTTACCTGACTGAGTGAAAGTCTCAAAGTTCCTGTAGAAAATTCCGCTATAATCCGCCAATTCATTTTTAGGATACTTCCATGCTTAGCTATCGCCACGCCTATCATGCCGGTAATTTTGCCGATGTGCTAAAGCACAGCTTATTAATTCACACTTTGAACTATGTAACGCAAAAAGAAAAACCCTTGCGCATTATTGATACTCACGCGGGTGCTGGAGCTTATAAATTCGGTAATAGTCAGCCGCTTAAAAATCGTGAGTTTGATAATGGTATTGGCAAATTGTGGGAGAAAACCGATTTACCGCCATTATTGAACGACTATGTAAGCGCAGTTAAAAGCCATAATTCGAATGAACGTTTGCAAAATTACCCCGGTTCACCCTTATTAATGCAGTCCGCTTTGCGTGCGGATGACCATTTATTCTTGTACGAACTTCACAGCACCGATTGGCGTTTGTTGACGGAAGCTATCGGCAAAGACAAACGAGTAACCATATCTGACGATGATGGTTTTGCGGGCATGCAAGCATTATTGCCGCCGCCTGATCGCCGCGCGCTGGTTTTTATTGATCCCTCATATGAAATAAAAAGTGATTATCAGGATGTGGTAAAGCAAGTGATTGCTGCGCACAAGCGTTTCGCTACGGGCACCTTTGTCATTTGGTATCCGGTAGTCTTGCGTCAGCGTATTGATGAAATGGAGAAAGCTTTAAAGAAAAGCGGTATCAAAAATATTCAGTTATTTGAGCTTGGGATTGCTGCAGATAACCCTGAGTATGGTATGAATTCGAGCGGCTTATTTATTATCAATCCACCCTGGACACTGTGGGCTGCCATGGAGCAAGCATTACCCTATCTCGCGGATAATCTCGGTGAGGAAGGTGCTGGCTTTTATCGACTTGAACAACTGGTGAAGGAATAATCCTATGCAAAAATCTACCAAAGCCGCTTTATATTCTGCATTTGTTTTTCCAGGTGTGGGGTTGTTTTGGCTAAAGCAATATGGGCGCGGAAGTATTTTTTTTATCCCTGCATTGATTGCAACACTCTACATTATGAATGGATTGCTCTTGGTGTCTGGCGAGTTAAATGCAAAGGCCGCACTCAATCCTGAGATTTATCTTGATGTTACATTTTTGGTCAGCGCGATTACATCAAGCATTGTGAAAAACATTCCCTATTTGGTTCAAGCGAAATGGTTTTTTATTACCGCTTGGTTATTAAGTATTGCATCATCCTATTTTGTTGGATTGAGCCAGGATAAGAAAAAGGTCGATTAGTATGCAGCCGGGAATTATTGCTATAGCACTGCTTATTTGCAGTAATGTATTTATGACTTTTGCCTGGTACGCCCATTTAAAAGAACTGAGCCATAAGCCCTGGATAATAGCTGCACTGATCAGTTGGGGAATTGCCCTGTTTGAATACCTCTTGCAAGTCCCCGCTAACCGCATCGGTTATACGGCCATGAGCGTTGGTCAGCTAAAAATTTTACAAGAAGTCATTAGTATCAGTGTGTTCATTCCGTTTGCTATTTATTATTTAAAAGAGCCTATCAAGTTAGATTATTTGTGGGCGGGGTTGTGTTTGTTAGGGGCGGTATTTTTTATGTTTCGGGAAAAATTGTTTGCGTGATTTTCGGGCTTATTGTGCGCTAGCAACCGGGTTGAAATTCGTTAATCCTTAGCGCGTGTGGGCCGAAAACCGCCAACCAAATTTACAATAAAATTTACGCCTAATGAGAATGTTTATTATATTGCTGAGCTAATAATTAATTGCATCAAGAATTACCGCGTTGCGCTTAATTTCAGCCCTTAATTTTTTAAATGATTGCGTTAACATTCTTCAAAATTGATGTTTTTAGCTCATACAAAGCCCATCCTTGAAAATTACTTGCATTCAAAACGCCTGCTGATATAAGGTGGCGGCCAACTGTGGCAGCTGCTCCGCAAATTGCTATGCAATTGCCGTTGAATTTGAAAATATTCCATCATTATTGTCGTATTCGTGCCGCAAACTTCTCGCAATTTATCTAAAATCGCGAGAATAAATCGATGATTAAATGATCAGTTTGCCTATTAGTTGCGCGCAAAAAGAATCTTTCTACATATTACTAAAAAGTATTCACGTGCTTTGAGTAAAGATATGGAATAACAGTTGTAGTTTTTATTGTTGTTTAAAGTTGGGCTTGTTCATTTATAGCCTGTTTAGTTGTGCAACATATCCATTCGCTTTGGTTTAACACTGATTGTTGGGTGGTTGCTCTATCGTTAGTTGATTTGCAGAATGCAAAAAATAAGTAGGGGTCGTATGAAGCGATATTTTGGGAACCGGAATTTTATACTGTGGCTGTTGCTTTGCTGCTGCGGTTTACCGCTAAATGCTGTGGCTGAGGCATCGTCATTTAATATGACTAAAGGCGTAACCACCATTAGTCATGATGTTTATGACTTGCATATGATCATTTTTTATATCTGTTGCGCTATTGCAGTCGTTGTATTTGGCTTGATGTTTTGGGCTATGGTGCATCATCGCAAATCGCGTGGTGCGGTGGCGGCACAATTCCATGGCAGTACTAAAATGGAAATATTGTGGACGGCCATTCCTGTAATTATTTTGATTGTGATGGCTATTCCGGCTACAAAAACCTTAATAGAGATGGAAGATTCTTCCAAATCGGATTTAACAATCCTGGTCACTGGATCGCAATGGAAGTGGCATTACAAATATCTGGATCATCCAGTTGAGTTTTACTCACTCCTGGCTACACCAAGAGATCAAATTGAAAATAAAGCAACCAAAGGCGAGAACTATCTGTACGAAGTTGATCGTCCCTTGGTGATTCCTACAGGAAAAAAAGTTCGTTTTTTAATGACGTCGGATGACGTTATCCACTCTTGGTGGGTGCCTGATTTTGCCATTAAGAAAGATGCAACTCCTGGATTTATTAATGAAATTTGGACTCGTGTTGATAAGCCTGGTGTCTTCCGTGGCCAGTGCGCCGAGCTGTGCGGTAAAGATCATGGCTTTATGCCAATTGTGGTAGAGGCAAAAGAATCGGCCGATTTTGATGCGTGGATTGCGGCTCAGGTAGAAGCAAAGGCGCAAGCGGCAGCAGCTGAACAAGCTGCGGCACCTATGACTAAAGAAGAATTAATGGCGCTCGGGCAAAAAACCTATGAAGCTCGTTGTGCGGCTTGCCACCAGGTTAATGGTGAAGGTTTACCGGGCGTATTCCCTGCTTTAAAGGGTAGCCAGATGGCTCTTAAAGATATCCCTGCGCATATCAACATCGTTGTTGCAGGTAAGGCTGGCACAGCGATGCAAGCATTTGGAAACCAACTCAGCACTAGTGAACTTGCCGCTGTAATCACCTATGAGCGTAATGCTTGGGGTAATGACACGGGTGATCTGGTGCAAGCTAAAGATGTAGCAGCCGCCGCTATGCCGGCTCAGGAGTAAAAAGATGAGTACTAACCAACTTAGCGCCAACGAAACAACTGGTCATGGCCACGATCATGACCATCACGATCACAAGCCAAGCGGCATAACCCGCTGGCTGTACACTACCAACCATAAAGATATAGGCACGCTGTATTTATTGTTTTCGCTGCTGATGTTTTTTATTGGTGGAATGTTTGCCATGGTGATTCGCGCTGAATTATTTCAGCCCGGGTTGCAATTGGTGGACCCGCATTTCTTTAATCAGATGACGACCCTACACGGTTTGATCATGGTGTTTGGTGCGGTTATGCCAGCATTCGTTGGTCTTGCTAACTGGATGATACCGATAATGATCGGCGCACCGGACATGGCATTACCGCGCATGAACAACTGGAGTTTCTGGATACTTCCTTTCTCTTTCTCCATTTTGTTGTCAACTTTGTTTATGGATGGTGGAGCGCCAGCAGCGGGTTGGACTTTCTACGCTCCCTTATCAACCACTTACAGTGGTGACAGTACGGCGTTCTTTGTGTTTGCGGTGCATTTGCTCGGTATTTCATCGATCATGGGTGCAATCAACGTCATAGTCACAATCTTTAATTTACGTGCGCCTGGCATGAACTGGATGAAATTGCCGTTGTTTGTTTGGACTTGGTTGATCACTGCATTTTTGTTGTTAGCGGTAATGCCAGTACTTGCGGGCACGGTGACCATGGTATTGACCGATAAATATTTCGGCACCAGCTTCTTTGATGCCGCCGGTGGTGGTGACCCGGTTATGTTCCAACATATTTTCTGGTTCTTTGGTCACCCTGAAGTTTACATTATGATTTTGCCGGCCTTCGGTATTGTTTCAAGCATTGTTCCTGCATTCGCACGTAAGCCGCTGTTTGGGTACGAGTCTATGGTGTGGGCAACTTCCAGCATTGCATTCTTGTCCTTTATTGTTTGGATGCATCACATGTTTACTACCGGTATGCCAGTAGCTGCTGAACTGTTTTTCATGTACAGCACTATGTTGATTGCGGTACCGACTGGAGTGAAAGTATTCAATTGGGTAGCGACCATGTGGCGCGGTTCGATGACCTTTGAAACACCTATGATGTTTTCGCTCGCATTTATTGTACTGTTTACCATTGGTGGCTTGTCCGGGCTTATGCTCGCCATAGTGCCGGCAGATTTCCAGTATCAGGATACCTATTTTGTAGTAGCGCATTTCCATTATGTATTGGTTACCGGCGCGGTATTTTCTCTAGTTGCTGGTGCCTATTACTGGCTGCCAAAGTGGACTGGCGTTATGTACGATGAGCGCTTGGGGCAATTGCATTTTTGGTGCTCACTGGTGTCGGTAAACATTTTGTTTTTCCCAATGCATTTTGTTGGTCTCGCAGGCATGCCGCGTCGAATTCCTGATTATGCGTTGCAGTTTGCCGATTTTAATGCGCTTATCAGTATTGGCGGAATGTTATTTGGTTTGTCACAGTTAATCTTTGTTTATGTGATTATTAAATGCGCCCGTAAGAAAGGCGAGCAAGCGACTGCTCAAGTATGGGAAGGTGCGCAAGGCTTGGAGTGGACCATTCCATCGCCTGCGCCTTATCACACCTTTGAAACACCGCCACAGATTAAATAAAGAACGACACGTTAGTTAGAGAGAATAGTGAGCATGCATAAGCCGTTAATCTATAAGTTGTTATTGATTGGTGCTTGCATGTTCGCTTTTTCGTTTGCATTGATTCCTTTGTACAATGTTTTTTGTGAGTTAACTGGCCTTAACGGGAAAACAGAAAACGCTGCAGCAGCTTCAGCCCTGACAATCGATACGCAGCGCGAAGTGACTGTAGAATTTCTAGCAACAGTTGATCAATCTATTCCGTGGAAGTTCGAGCCAGAGATAACGCGCATCGTTGTCCACCCTGGCGAGATAAAAAAGATTAACTACCGTGTGGAAAGCTTAACAACAGCCGCAATGGTTGGGCGAGCGGTGCCATCGGTTGCACCTGGGTTAGCTGCGGAGCACTTTAAAAAAATGGAATGCTTTTGTTTTATTGAGCAACCGCTTAAGGGCAAAGAAAGCAAGCTAATGCCATTGCAGTTTTATATAGATCCTGCACTACCTAAAGAAATAAAAACTGTCACTTTGTCATATACCTTATACAACGTGCCTGCGAAATAATCTAAACAACATCGAAACAATCAGGAGATAAAAAAATAAGGAAATTTAAAACCGCGAGATTAAAGAGCAACCAGAATTACAAGCAACAAGATCTAAAAGTAATAAGATAAAGCAACAAGAGTTTAAAAGTTTTTGTAAAAGAAATATTGAAAATTTTTTAAAATAAGCTTATTGAAAAAGTCGCGAGCAGCGGGAGAACACAGATGCACAATAGCTCAGAAAGATATTTTGTTCCCAGTCAAAGTCATTGGCCAATCATTGGCGCCGTGGCCTTATTTTTTATTGGTTATGGGTCAGCGCAGTGGATAAATGATGTTGCCCGTGATCGTGCCGGAATGGGTATCTATTTATTAATTGCAGGGTTGGCGCTCTTGATTTTTATGCTGGCCGGCTGGTTTAAAAATGTTATTACAGAATCTATGGATGGCCTCTATAGCGCACAAATGGATCGTTCGTTCCGTCAGGGAATGAGTTGGTTTATTTTTTCTGAAGTGATGTTCTTTTTAGCTTTTTTTGGTGCTTTATTTTATGCACGAATTCTTTCTGTGCCCTGGTTAGATGGCGCGGGTAATAAAGCTATGACCGCAGAAGTACTCTGGCCAAATTTTGACGCCGTGTGGCCATTAACCAAAACTCCGGGTGGCACTGAAACAAAGCCTATGCCTTGGACTGGTGCACCCCTGTACAACACTATAATTCTCCTGGCGTCGTCCGTGACTTTACACATTGCTCATGTCGCTATGGAGCAAGGCAAGCGCGCGCAATTGAAAATCTGGTTGGCAGTGACAATCCTGCTGGGTGCCTGTTTCTTATTCTTGCAAGTTGAAGAATATATGCATGCATACCAAGACTTGGGATTGCGCCTGGACTCTGGTATTTACGGCAATACTTTCTTCCTTCTCACGGGTTTCCATGGTTTCCACGTAACTTTGGGAACAATATTATTACTAGTCGTGTTTTTGCGTATTTTGCTTAAAAATCATTTTACGCCTGAGCGTCACTTTGTTTTTCAAGCTGCATCCTGGTATTGGCATTTTGTTGATGTGGTGTGGTTAACTTTGTTCGTTGTGGTTTATATTATTTAACTTTTGTTGTTTCGTTGTTTCGTTGTTTCGTTGTTTTGAAGTTCGGCGTTTTAGCATTTGGTTTTTAGCTTTTAGTAAGGCCGTTGGTTTGGTGTGATAATTCCAGTGGCTACGGCAACAAGTATACAAATGACGATGAATAGTGAAAACAATAAGCGACGACCTAAATATTTTGATAGTTTGGGTTGTTGCTCATTGTTTTTGATCATGTAATAGAGTGCTTGAAATAAATTAAAAATGACGAATAGTAACAAAGCAACTAATAACGCTTTAAATAGCATGTTGGTATAACCTCGGTAGGTGTGCGTGCAAATTATAGCGTTTAATCGTTGCTGGGTCATTCATTGGCGTTGGGCGTGTGTTGTATTAATCGCCTTCGCTATCCTAATGAGCTTGTCGATTTGGCAGCTACAGCGCGCTGCAAATAAAACTGAAATTTTGCAGCGTCTCGCGCAAATAGAGCAAGCTGGTTCAGTCACAGCACAACATATTCGTGGTTTATCAGCTGCAGCGGCTGACGGTTTGAATGTGACTGCAGAAGCGCGGTGGTTATCGCCAAGTGTGTGGTTGCTGGATAATCAAATCGTAAAAGGGCGTGTAGGCTATAACGTCATTGTACCCATGCAGTTGAATGAGACCGCTGATATAGTGCTGGTGAATTTAGGCTGGGTGGCAGCTACTGCAAAGCGAGAAGAGCTTCCACAGGTGGATGTGCCTGCGAGCTTAAAAATTGACGGCATACTGCGCACGCGAATAGGTGGAATTCGACTTGGGCAAAATTTTGAAGATCATGGCCGCTGGCCAATGCGAATTCAACAAATAGATTTTGAAGCACTCAGTGCTTCACTTAAACAACCGCTATATCCCGGTATTATTTATCAACTGCAGAACTCTCCCTATTTAGTGCATTACCAATCGGTAGTTATGCCGCCAGAACGCCACCGTGCTTACGCGCTCCAGTGGTTTTTGTTGGCGCTAGCGGTGTTGGTAGTTGGGCTGGCGGCGAGTGCAAAAAAGGTCACTCCGCAATGAGTAAAGCTAATCGTCCCTTGAGCAAATCCACGTTTTTATTGTTATTTATTTTGTGTTGTAGTTTGCCATTTATCGCAGCCAAACTCGTTTTGGAATTTGGCTGGTTCAACTCTGGTGCCAGTAACAAAGGGCAATGGCTGGATAAGGAAATTCAATTGTTACCTGAGAATGAAGGCACGCAGTTGCATTGGCATTTAGTGTATGTGCAAGCCGGCGATTGTGATGCTAACTGCGAAACAGCGCTATACCTGATGCAACAACTTTATATCGGTTTAGGTCGTAAACAAGATGAAGTAAATGCGCTTATATTGTCTGAGCGAGCACCGGAACAGCTGGCAAAATTTTCACATATAAAATGGCAAGCACAAACTCAGTTAACACCTGATTTACAAAATCACATATCAATTGTTAATCAAAAAGGCCTGGCGTTACTACGTTATCCTGTGACAACTGACCAGGCAGCTATGTTGGTCACTGGTAAAGGTATTCGGACCGATTTATTGCGCTTGATGAACTACGATCGTACCGGGACAAAGTAATGTTTAAAATATTAATTAATATCGCCATCGCCTTAACCTTGGGCACTATTATTTTAGGCGCGCATACCCGTCTAACAGAAGCAGGTTTAGGCTGCCCCGATTGGCCGGGTTGCTATGGTTTTCTGGCTGTTCCCGAGCACCCGGAACATGTGGCGCAAGCTGAGGCAGAATTTCCGCATGCTGAATTGGTTCCTCACAAAGCTCACAATGAAATGAACCACCGTTATCTCGCGGGCACGCTTGGGCTTATCATCGGATTTATTTTTTTACTCAGCTTATGGCTTAAGCGGTGTCGAGTATTAACAACATTTCTTTTGTTGTTGGTAATCTTTCAAGCTGTCTTGGGAATGTGGACAGTCACCATGAATTTGCTGCCGCTGGTGGTGATGGGCCACTTGCTGGGTGGTTTTAGTTTGCTAAGCCTGTTGGTGGTATTGCGGATGCAGAGCGCCAAACCTATCGTTTTGGAACAGGAGCCGCATCTATTCAATATCCGGACATTTGCATGGATGGCATTCATCGTTTTAGTGATGCAAATAGCGCTGGGCGGGTGGACATCTGCTAACTACGCTGCTGTTGCCTGCCATCAAATGCCTGTTTGTGAGCCCGGCTGGCAAGAGCGCTTCAGTCTGTCATCCGCTTTATCCTTACCATTAGGCCACGCTAGTTATCAGTTTGGCGTATTGTCTGCGGATGCGCGGATTAGTATTCATGTGTTGCATCGTCTGGGTGCGTTTTTGACCTTGGCTGTACTTGGTGCTTTTGCTTTTTTCGCCTGGCGTCGCGCACAATCTAAAACCATGCAGCGACTTGTCTTGGCAATTGCGAGTTTATTGGTACTGCAATTTTGCCTGGGTGTTATCAATGTTGTTGCGTATCTTCCGTTAATGAATGCCGTAGCGCATAATTTTGTAGCGGCAAATTTATTGATGTTAGTCGTCGCATTTATCTATCAAATATATCAACGACGGGGCGCGAAGAGCCTGCACGTCGCAACTGCATCCCAGGAGCATTTATGACAAACGGAAATGGCCAAGCCGCCGCAGTAACGGAAGCCACCGGCGGCTACTGGCGCGATTACTATCAGCTCACCAAACCCCGAGTAGTGGCCCTCCTGGTGTTGACTGCCTGGGTGGGAATGGTATTGGCAACACCAACCTTACCTAGCTTGTATCTTGTGGTGATGGCGAGCTTGGGGATAGCCATGGTATCTGGCGCCGCCGCCGCTTTTAATCATGTGCTTGATCAAAAGATAGATGCGGAAATGGCGCGCACTAGTATGCGTCCATTGCCCAAGGGTCGTCTTTCCACTACGCAAGCAGTAGGTTTTGCCATAGCACTTGCTGCCACTGGATTTTTACTTTTATTGCTAACGGTTAATGCATTGACTGCTTATTTGACGCTGGCCAGTCTGTTCGGTTACGCGTTGGTATATACGCTCCTGTTAAAGCGCGCTACACCACAAAATATTGTTATCGGCGGTTTAGCCGGTGCTATGCCGCCTTTGCTGGGTTGGACTGCTATTACCGGTAGCGTCGATGCCAATGCTTTGTTATTAGTCATCATTGTATTTATCTGGACTCCACCGCATTTCTGGGCTTTAGCAATTCATCGCTGCAATGATTATGCAAAAGCGAATATTCCTATGTTGCCCGTTACGCACGGTATCGAATTTACCAAAACGGTAATTTTGCTTTACACAATATTATTATTTGTTGTGTGCTTGTTGCCCTACTTGGTGGGAATGTCTGGAATATTGTATTTGGTCGTTGCTTGCGGTTTAAACCTGCGCTTTATGCACTTCGCGTGGCTGATGAAATATCGTCCTGCCGCTAACCTGGCGATGGATACCTTTAAGTTTTCCATCGTTCACCTGATGTTATTATTTCTTGTACTTTTAGTTGACCATTATGTTAAGTGGCAAATTGTTTAATAGAAAAAACTTCCATGATCATCCCCGCGATGATCGTTTGATGACGGCAATTAAAAAAATTGCGGTATTGACGGCAGCGCTATTGCTGCCGTTGTTCTGTTTCGCAGTGAATAGTTCGGCTGCATCATTAAAGGTGGAGGATGCATGGATAAAATTGGCTCCACCAACTGCGACAAGTCACGCCGGTTACCTGCGTCTCATTAACAATTCTAAACAAGCATTAGCGATTAGCCATATAAGTGCTACTGGTTATGCGCACGCCATGTTACATCAAACAAAAATTGTAAAAGATAAAGCGCAGATGGATCATCTACAGGTTTTAGAAGTTCCTGCGGGAGCTGTTATTGCCTTAACTCCCGGAGCAATACATTTAATGTTAATGAATCCGCAGCAGCCGCAAAAAGTAAATGACCAGGTTACTATCACATTAGAATTTAGTGATGGCACGCAGCAAAAATTTGTAGCCTTAGTGCAAGCCAATCATGAATAACAAATGGGCATGGCTCATCCTGGCGGTTATAGCACTTGCTGTTGGTGTGAAGATAAGTTTGCCTCTGCTTGCTACAGAAGCTCCTCTCCATTCCGCACAGCTTCTGCCGGCAACAAAGGCTTTGCCGGAGATAAGATTAGAAAAAGATAAAACCGGGATATTTACCGCAGAAAATTTTAAGGGTCATTGGAATTTAATATTTTTTGGATTCACCAATTGCCCGGATTTCTGCCCGCTAGAGTTGCAAAAATTAGGTAAATTGTTGCAGTTATCCCAGCAAACCCAACAAGCAAATTTTCCAGTGCAAGTTATTTTCATTAGTCTTGATCCAGAGCGAGATTCGCCTGAAAAAATAAATGCTTATACGGGATTTTTCCATCCGCAAATAGTGGGATTGAGCAGTAGTAATCCAGAGCTTGTTAAAGTCGCCCATTTTTTTGGCTCAGACTATAGTCGCAAAGCAACTAAAGCAGGAGCCCTATTGAATATACCTGCCGGAATAGATATGCCGGACAATGTCGACAATAATTACCAGGTCGACCACTCTGCCCGCATCTATATCGTTAATCCGGAGTCGAGCTATATTGGGTCATTTGCTCCGCCTCATAATGCAGAGCACATGTGGGGCGACTTGCAGTTGATCATGAGTAAGCATAAACCAGCAGTACTTTAATTTATTTACTTTTTTTATTTCAGTAATTTTTCTTTTTTTATTTTAATGTCGTTGGTCGTTCATTCGTTGGTTTTAATTCATTAGCGGCTATTAATATTATTAATTCTTTTGCCGATGCTGAAATAGCTGTGCAACAATTTTTGGAGGTCGATTATGATTGGGCATGTTACTGGACTCTTTCTTCACCCTGCTAAAGAATGGGCAGCGATTCGCGATACGAATGAAAAAACAGGGTACATACCCACCTTAATTCTGGCGTTAATTCCTGCTGCTTCAACCTACATAGGTACAACAAAGATTGGCTGGACTGTTAGTACAAATCCAACGGTTGTATTGACCGAATCCAGCGCGCTAATCATGAGCACCTTGATGTATTTCGCAATACTTGCCGGTGTGGTTGCTATGGGAATATTCGTAAAATGGATGTCACGAACCTATGACTCTTCTCCTAGTCTCGCACGGTGCATCGTGTTCGCAGCTTATACCGCAACGCCGATTTTTTTTGCCGGATTTACCATGCTTTATCCCGCGCCGGTGCTGATCATGCTAGTTGGCGTTGGGGCAATTTTTTATACCATTTATTTTCTTTATTCTGGTATTTCAATTTTTATGCGGATTCCAGAAGCGGAAGGCTTTATGTTTGCAAGTTCGATATTAACGGTGGGAATGGTAATGCTGGTTTCACTTATTACGATTACGGTGCTGATATTAAGCCTGGGGTTTGGTTCTATTTATTTGTTTAAGGGATAAATTAGTCAGATATATTTTTAAGTAAAATCAAAACATTAATACTTGGCAAGCGCAGTTAATACCCATCATTCTGAAAATATTCCGGTGCGAGATTGTCAAACCGCGTGTATTTGCCGACAAACGCCGCGCGACAGGTGCCGATTTCGCCGTTGCGTTGTTTGCCGATAATAAGTTCGGCCATGCCTTTGTCGGGGCTGTCTTCGTTATAGTATTCGTCGCGGTAGATAAACAATATGACGTCCGCATCCTGTTCGATAGCGCCCGATTCACGTAAATCTGAATTCATAGGGCGTTTGTTGGGGCGTTGCTCCACGCCACGGTTAAGCTGTGATAAGGCGATAACGGGGCATTCAAATTCTTTGGCAATGGCTTTTAGAGAGCGCGATATTTCGGAAATTTCCTGGGTACGACCTTCGCTCACGCCGGCGGTTTGCATCAGTTGCAAGTAGTCGATCATGATTAAGCCGGGGTTGCCTTTATCGCGCACAATTCTACGCACTCGAGCGCGTAATTCTTGTGGGCTAAGTGCAGCAGTGTCATCGATGAACAATAACTTATCTTTCATTTTGGCCACAGCGGTGGATAGTTTGGGCCAATCTTCTTCGGTAAGTTTGCCGTTGCGCATTTTGCCTTGGTCAATGCGTCCTACCGACGACATCATCCGCATAATAAGCGCTGGCGATGGCATTTCCATGCTGAATACCAGCACCGGCTTAGGCTGGTTGAAAATAGCAGATTCGACAAAGTTCAGGGCCAGTGCGGTTTTACCCATTGAGGGACGCGCGGCGAGGATTATGAGTTC
Organism: Pseudomonadota bacterium; assembly: GCA_040386215.1. Taxonomy (GTDB): domain Bacteria; phylum Pseudomonadota; class Gammaproteobacteria; order Pseudomonadales; family Cellvibrionaceae; genus Cellvibrio. The sequence continues at coordinate 8,661 of JAZKFX010000018.1, read as the reverse complement.
GCCCGGTTGCCAGCCTGAGGTGCGCTGATCCAAATCAAGGATTCCAGAAGGTACGCCAGTAATATCGCTACCCGAGCGAAACAGTTCATCGATGCGTTGTACTGTAGCTTTTAGGAGGTCATTCACCCCCACTAGGCCGCCTTCCTTGGGTCGATCTTCAGCAATGTCAGCAATACGCTTTTCGGCTATTTGTAACAGATCATCCGAATCCAGCCCTGCTGGATTAAAACTGGATTTGCTAATTTCTGAAGTGGCAGCGATCAGCTGACGCAGTGTGGAGCGCTCGCGTACAATTTTGGCATAGGCAACTATATTGGCTGAACTTGGTGTGTTGTTGGCCATGTCGACCAGATAAGCCAGCCCGCCAACTTGCTCTAATTCATTGTGTTTAAATAGCTCTTCCGACAGTGTAATAACATCCAGCGGTTCGCTGTTTTCCTGCAGTTTATTCATCATGCGAAAGATCATACGATGATCATCGCGAAAAAAATCCGCTTCGGATATGACTTCTAATACAGAATCCAGTCGCTTGTTATCCAGCATTAACCCACCCAGCACCGATTGCTCGGCTTCTACGGAGTGTGGCAATGAGGTTTTGGCGGCGAGTGCCTGCGGAGAAGGCAATTCAAAATTATTATCGAGCATAAGAATTCATTTTCTGGAGACAAAAAAAATCGAGCACTAGAACCACCAAAAAGGTTGTCGATAGTGCCCGATTTTATCAAGCTTGTCAGCAAAGCTGACAAGTTCTTACTGCCAATTGCCGGGTAGCTTGTTCAGCTTATTCCGCAACAACCACAAGCTTAACCGCTTGGGTAACTTCAGCGTGCAATTGCACGTTAATGTCATATTGGCCAACTTCACGCAATACACCTGAAGGCATACGCACTTCAGATTTAGCCACAGCTACGCCAGCAGCAGTAATTGCTTCAGCGATATCGCGAGTACCTATAGAACCGAACAAGCGACCTTCGTCGCCCGCGTTAGCAGCGATGGTGACTGTTAATTCAGCCAACTTCTCTGCACGCGCTGTTGCTTCAGCGATTTTTCCAGCAGCAGCAGCTTCAAGGCCAGCGCGACGGGTTTCAAAATCAGCAATATTTTTTGCATTGGCTGCAACTGCTTTGCCTTGCGGCAACAGGAAGTTACGGCCATAACCGGCTTTAACGGAGACTTTGTCACCGATGCTGCCTAATCTACCTACTTTATCGAGCAGAATAATATCCATCTCGTTTAGCCTCTATATGTTCATTTATCCACTGTATCTCTGGGCGCAGCTTATGCTTGCGCCGCAGGAATTACTCGTGGCTGTCAGTGTATGGAATCAAAGCCAGGAAACGAGCACGTTTAATAGCAGTAGACAACTGACGTTGGTATCTTGCTTTAGTGCCTGTAATACGGCTTGGAACGATTTTGCCAGTTTCACTGATGTAAGCTTTCAAGGTTTCGATATCTTTATAATCGATTTGCTTGGTGCCTTCAGCGGTAAAGCGGCAGAATTTACGACGACGGAAAAAACGTGCCATGATTAAACCTCCTGCTCTTCAAAATCAGCTGTATCAACATCATCTTCATCAGACATGTCGTTAGCATCGAAATCATCACGACGCTCAGTGCGTGGTGGACGGGCTTTACGCTCGCGGCCTTCTTTCTCGGCCTTCATGATGAATGATTCTTCAGTAATTGCCGCATCTTCACGGATTACCAGGTTACGCAGGATGGCATCGTTGTAACGGAAGTTGGTAGTCAACTCGTCCAGAATGGCATCGCTACATTCGACGTTCATCATCATGTAGTGAGCTTTGTGGATTTTATTGATTGAGTAAGCCAGTTGGCGACGGCCCCAGTCTTCCAAACGGTGCACTTGGCCACCGCTGGCTTTAATAGTAGAGGTGTAACGCTCTACCATTGCTGGAACTTGTTCGCTTTGGTCTGGATGGACCAAAAACACGATTTCGTAATGACGCATTGTAACTCCTTACGGGTTAAGCCTCCCCCTGAACGTTAAGTCAGGACGGTGAGACAAGGAGGGCATGAATTTTTTGTAATGCATTAATTCAGGCCAGTTGGGGGGCCGTACTATAGAGATTCTTATGACGGGATGCAAGAACAAAAAATGAACTGTCAGCGCGACGGTAAACAGTGTGGCGATCGCGTGATTCGGCGGCTCACATGCCTGCGATAAAAAATATTGTCTGGTTTAAATATTTGCTCAAAAGGCAGGTTGGTTTTTCTACTAAAAATAATATGACTTTATCGTCTACATAAGTCATATAGCTCCGCTATCAGGACGAGATTAAAGGTATTTAGTAAAAGTATCCGGTGTGATTTCTGAATCAAATAAAATGCCCGTAACTTTCGCTACAGGCATTTTTTGAAGTGATTTAAAACGTTTTTACTTTTGTTTGATTTCGTTAGTTACAAGCTGCTCCCGTAAAGACGGGAACATTTACTGTCGAACCACCTTTAGTTGCCTGGAAACCAAACTCAACATATTGACCCGGTTGGATAGTGCTATTCCAGGAAAGATTGGTAGCGCTGTAAGGGTTGCTTCCCGTTACTGTTGCGTTATAGGCGCCGGATATTCTTGTGCCGTCACTGTAAGTCCAGCCAATATTCCAACCGTTAATTGCGGTGGTGCGATTATTGGTAATACGGATCGTCGCCCCATACCCGCTACCCCAATCATTGCTTACGATTTGTCTACAACTGGCGCTACCTGAAGTGCTTGATCTTGAAGAAGACGATGAAGACCTTGGTGGTGTGGAGCTGGAATTTCCTGCCGCCTCAATTTTGAACCAATTAATGTTAAAGCCACCGGTATTAATCAATAAACCAAACTTGTGCACACCGGCACTGAGTGTAATTGTCCGGCTTACATCAACCCAGGTTTGCCACCCACCCGTGCTTGGGACAGAAACATTATCGTAATTGCTGCCGCCGACTTCTCTCAAAGTGAAACTACCGCCGCCATTTAAACTTGCGACGCGATAAGTGATTTTGTAGCTTCCGGTTGCCGGAATATTAATTCCCGTTCCTGAATAACTGAGCGAATCATTAGCATCAGTCCAGCCAACGTTCCTGCCTCCGCCCACGTCAGTTGTAGCTTCGGTTTGAACACCGGTCATTGTGGAATAATTTTCTGCCTGCAGAGTAAAAGGCAATGAGTTATTGGTACTGATACTACTAGAGGAGCTGGTGTTAGGCGTAGAACTTGTAGGTTGTGTCCCGCTAGGCCAATTGATAATGATATCTTTACTCTTTGCTCCAGAGGCTGTGAGTTGCGAGTTTACCCAGCCACCATTTGCACTGGCGCCACTCACTAACGCGGAGGCACCTTCCGCTTTATCATTCAGGGCCCAGTTGGCGTTGCTGATTTTGTTAGCCTTCATAAATGCCACCCAGGCATCCGTTTCGCTATTGGCGACACTGCCACCGCCATCTGCGTTGACAGAGCCCCATTCTGTAACAAATAACGCTATACCTTTATTGAGCGCGACTTGCGCTTTATCACGTAATGATTGGCCGTGTGTGCCTGCGTAAAAATGCAGGGTGTAAGCTATGTTGGTACCGGCGATGGGATCGTTAGCGGCAACATCGACATCCTGTGACCAGGTTGGTGTACCTACAATAATTAAGTTATCTGGATCAATCGCACGAATAGCTGAGATAACTGCTTGCGCATAAGGCTTAATCACACCACTCCAGGATATCTGTAATGGCTCATTATAAATTTCATAGATAACGTTGTTAGTGTTGCCGTATTTAGTGGCCATTTCTTTAAAAAAAGCGATAGATTGCGCTTGGTTTAATTCAGCTTTATGTGTATGCCAATCAATAATCGCATACATGTCGTTGGCGATGGCCGCATCTACAACGGTGGTAACACGGGTTTTGTTCGAAGGGTCAGATATATATCCCCCCGCATCCTCCACACCCATAGAAGCTCGAATCACGGTTGATTTCCAGTCGTTTTTCAACCAGGCTACGGCTTGTGCATTGTAAAACTTCTCACCGCCCCAGCCAGTATTGCTCCAGAACAAACTATTGCCAGCCAAACTACCTTGCTGTCCGCCAATAAGAACTTTATTTCCGCTTACTGAAAGCTTGGCGACGGCCGCATGAACACTGCTCATTTGCAGCGCTAAAGCCAGGCCCGCGACGATTTGGATAAAAGGCTTTGAATTTTTAAAAAATTTATTATTCATAATGAATACCCTTATTATTTGTAACAATTATTGTTGGTAACAATGCGCTATAGAGTTGGGTGATTTATAAAGCATGGGATACATCTAACATCAGGCCATGCACTCAATTAGCGCAACCAGTCTACGCTTGCTGCGCTCTGGAAGAATTGCCAGAACTGTAAAGTTTTGTCGACCTGTCATTTTTTGCGAAGGAGCTCTACAAATCCTGGATAGATCAATACACAACTTTACGCGGTAGTTAAATCCAGCCCTTTACCTTTTGAGTAGCAAGATTAAACTAGCCGCCAGCTTGATCAAGGATTTGCATAGCGGCAAACTACGGCTATGGTTATTGGGAAATAATTTAGATATCCATTATTCCGCTAGTCGGTCTAACCAATTACTCAAGAGCAAACAAAATGAGCATTAGCTGCATCTGTTTTTTAAAAAAAATTTCCCATTGCAAAATAACCTTACCCCAAAAAAGCTTTTTCACTGCAATTACCCTGAGTTTAATGTCCTTATGCTCAATTAACCTTGCGCATGCGGATGTTGCTGCGCTCTCTGTTGATGGCAATAAAATACTGATTGGGGGACAAGAAGGGAGCTTGGCTGGTAATAGTTTGTTTTGGAGTAATACGGGCTGGGGCGGCGAAAAATATTACAACGCTAATGTTGTTGCATGGCTAAAAACTGACTGGCACGCTAGTCTGGTTCGCGCATCTATGGGTGTTGAGGAAGGCGGTGGATACCTCAATGCGACTACCAAAGCGATTAGCGACGCTACCAACAAAACTCGCGTTTATACCGTTGTGGATGCGGCTATCGCTAACGATATGTATGTCATTATCGATTGGCACACACATAAAGCTGAAAACTACAAAGCGCAAGCCATCACGTTCTTCCAGGAAGTAGCGACTAAATACAAGGATTCCAATAACGTAATTTATGAGATTTACAATGAACCACTTAATACGACCGATTGGAGCACAGTCATTAAGCCGTATGCCGTGGATGTCATTGCTGCAATTCGTGCGATTGATCCGGATAACCTAATTATTGTCGGTACTCAAACATGGTCGCAAGATGTTGATAAAGCGTCTATTGACCCCATTCTCGGATACGACAACATCGCCTACACTCTGCATTTTTATGCAGGCACTCACAAACAATCGTTGCGCGATAAAGCACAAACAGCACTTAACAATGGTATAGCTTTATTTGTTACCGAGTGGGGTTCTGTGGAGGCCAATGGTGATGGTTTAGTAGCGACAAGCGAAGTCACGGCCTGGATGAATTTTTTACGAACCAACAAAATTAGCCATGCGAATTGGGCGCTTAACGATAAAACTGAAGGAGCATCTGCCTTGGTTGCGGGAGCGAGCGCTAATGGTGGTTGGGTAAGTTCACAGCTCACGGCCTCTGGTGCATTAACTAAAGACTTCATTATTAACTGGCCAGCTATTGCTGGTAGCACAAGTTCTGGTGCTGCAACCAGCTCCGCAAGTTCATTGGTAGCTAGCAGTGCTGTTGCATCAAGTACTCCAGCTTCTGTAGCCGCCACAGCATCAAGTCGCCCAGCTTCGGTTGCTGCAAGCAGTAAGCCTGCTAGTAAAAGTGGTAGTGGTGGAGGTAGTGTAAATTTCTGGCAAGTGTTTGCGCTCTTGGCTTTCGCCGGGTTTAAATTTACCCGTCGGAAAAAATGATTTGATAGCTGCAGCTGCAGTTCATTGAATGGTAATGGAATGCTTTCCCCAAAAGCCTGGCTAGTTGCCGGGCTTTTTTGTGGTTATAACAAGGGTTGTATATTTCGTAAATTCCCACTTTGCACAGCCTCTGTTATTGCACAGCCTCTTGAATTTGAACAACCTCTTGAATTTGAACAGTCTCTTGATTTAAGCGGTCCCGTGATTTAAACAGTTTATGATTTAAAACAGTCCTACTATTTAAACAGTCGCTTGATGTAGGTGATGTTCATTCCGCTATTCCCAATGCGCTTAGTTAACTTGTTTTGCACCTCTCTTTAAGGGTGTAACAGGAAAGTACTGAAAATTCACAGGGCCACTTTAGCCGCTTTATTTGCATTCTTGATAAATTAAGTTCAGTACTTTACTTAGCTTTAACATGCAATGTTTAAGGTGGGCCATCAGTTTGATTTGTCGATAAGTCGACATTATTTTGTGATCAGAAAAGTCGTCACCTTGCTGCTCTTTGCTTGCTTCCTCTTCACAAGCGTCAAACTTACGACGCGTTTCTATCGCTGAAATATCTAAAAAAACACTCTGTCAGAAAGCATCAATTATTTCTGTCTAAGCGCTTTCTTTTGGTTATAGGGCCTCACAAAAGTGCGTAAAAATATGCTGAAAAATGATGGCACAATTGCAAATAAATGTGGCGCATAAAACGTTTTCGCATACAATTTAAAAACAGTTTCTGAATTAGAAATTATTTTTAAATTAACTTTTCTAATAATGAAACTATCGATTTGCGCTAAAGATTGGTAAAAAAATTATTCACAAATGCTGATAATAATTTAATAAATATTGAGTCGTCGGAAATAATTAACTAACTACAGAGTAAATATTATGATTAATCATTTTTCAAAAATGTGTGCTCCTTTGCTCAAGTTAATGACAGCCCAGCTGCAGGATTTTACTAAAATCGCTGTTGGTTGTGCCTTCATATTGCCTATTAGTTTCGCTCAAGCTGCAGTTGCACCATTGACTGTTAGCGGTAATAAAGTTTTGATCGGCGGACAGCAAGGTAGTCTTGCCGGTAACAGTATGTTTTGGAGTAATACCGGTTGGGGAAACGAAAAATATTACAACGCCTCAGTGGTGAGCTGGCTTAAAACTGATTGGAAATCTACTTTGGTCCGCGCTGCCATGGGCGCAGATGACGCCGGTGGTTATCTGTCAGATCCCTCTAACAAAACGCGCGTTACTACTGTTGTGGATGCTGCTATTGCCAACGATATGTATGTGCTAATCGATTGGCATTCACACAAAGCTGAACAATATCAGTCCCAATCAATCGCATTCTTTAAAGAAATGGCCACCAAATACGGCAACACGAATAATGTTATTTACGAAATTTACAACGAGCCATTACAAGTTTCCTGGAGTGGTGTTATCAAGCCTTATGCGCAAGCAGTGATTGCTGCTATTCGCGCGATAGATCCAGATAACCTTATTGTAGTGGGTACTCCTTCCTGGTCACAGGATGTTGATGTGGCAGCGAACGATCCTATCGCGGGTGTAAACATTGCCTACACCTTGCACTTTTATGCCGGTACGCACGGACAATCTCTTCGCGACAAAGCACAAATCGCATTAAACAAAGGCGTAGCTTTATTTGTTACCGAATGGGGTTCCGTCAATGCTGATGGTGGTGGTGCAGTAGCGAACAGTGAAACTGCTGCCTGGGTAGATTTTATGAAAACTAATAAAATTAGCCATGCTAACTGGGCGTTGAATGATAAAGCTGAAGGTGCCTCTTCACTGGTTCCCGGTGCTAGTAGTAATGGCGGTTGGGTAAGCTCACAACTCACCGCATCTGGTGCACTTGTTAAAAGTATCATCCTGGCTTGGCCACCCGTAACTGGTGGAACTACTTCTTCGACAGCTGCGGCGTCAAGCACACCAAGATCATCCGTTGCACCATCGAGTGTACCAAGGTCATCCGTTCCCGCTTCATCTGCTCCGAGATCGTCAGTAGCGGCTAGTAGCGTAGCGAGCGGATCAGGTTGCGGCAGTACAAACTTCAACAAAACCGCTGTAAAAGGCCTTGATTTAACAGCTGTTGCTGGGGATTGTATTAAGTTCACTAAAACCTTTGGCACCTTGCAAATTGGTTCCTGGGCTGGCGTAGCTAGCACTTACAACATCACTTCTGGTGCGCAAGGTATTACCCATACAGGCGGTGGCTGGACTGCGGTTGCCGCATCGAACACTACTTTGTACATCAAGGTAGTCAGCGCATCGCGCAGCTTTACGGTGAAGTTTGAAACCTGGTAATTTACAGTATTGAAATAGAAGTCAAAAAATCCGGCATTAAGCCGGATTTTTTGTTTTAACGAATTAACACGCACACAAATAAAAACTTATTTTATAAATGTTAGAGCGCCAAAAAATTATTCAGCCTCCGCTAATTCAATTGAATAATAGTTAGCTCTAAAAACAGCAGTTCTCCTCACCGCAAGTACGACTTCGACTATTCATTAATGTTGCAAATAAAATAAAGCCCAGCAAATGCTGAGCTTTATTTTTTGTGCATAAGAAAATTTATTTAAAGATGCAGTGCTTAGCGTAATCTTTGGCTTCATTGATTGACATATCTGCGGCATCTTTTTCTTCAATCTTTTTGCACCACTCGGGGCTGCCAACTTTAGGTGCGCAAGCATTGAGAAGAAAACCGGCAAGGACAATAACAGCAAATCGTTTCATTATTTTATTCCTATGGAGCTGCACAGCCA
>JAZKFX010000017.1:0-122042 GCA_040386215.1 Pseudomonadota bacterium | reverse complement strand
TTGGTGGATTAGATTTATATCCAAAAATGTCACCCACTTGATTTGGGGAAGGGCCATGAATCAACAGGTTTTTTTTGAAAGCGTGAAAGTTTTTGTGTAGCCAAAAAAAACGAGCCTTTAGACTCGTTTTTTTATTTTTAAAATAATATTTACTGCGGCAAGAAATCAAACGAGTAATTCAATGTTGTTCGCGTTACGTTTGAGGCAGAGAAACTGATTAATTTTATTCTCTGTAATAATTTTGCTTCCAGCTCCGGATCTTTTAATTCGCTGGAAACAATAGTTGCATCCATTACCTGACCGCTTGGGTCTATCGCAATTTCACCACGACCTTACCTTGCAACGCAGCATTCTCACGCAATACACGGTTATAAAATATTAAAGATATGCCCTTGTGTTGCGCCATAACTTTACGCACTTCTTCACTGCGCGCTGCGCCACCGGCACCATCGGTTGCCACCATCGCAATGTGCTGGTAGCCCGATTGAGGTAAGTACAATAGCCAAATGTCAAGGAGACATAGGTAAGGATATAAAAGGACTAGATCAAGTTTCGTGGTAGGCCATGCAAAATGTGCATGAATTTTAAATAAAAATATTGGCATTTCGGGTGGTGTCGTGTAATTTGTATACAGAAAAACCGAATATTGAGTACGAGCATGTCCGCATTGAACGAGTTGAAGCAGCATTTAACGCCAGGCCAGGTATATCGTAGGGCCGATCTTGCCCAGTGGAGTAATGCTGTTGACCGTCATTTGAAGCAATTGGTAGAGGAAGGGGCCTTACAGAAGGTTTCTCAAGGTGTTTATGCCTGCCCCAAAAAAACGTCTTTTGGTAAGGCGGCGCCAGAGGATTACAAGCTAGTCGAAGCCTTCTTGAAAACAGATGATTTTCTATTGTTTTCCGCGAATACCTACAACGCGTTAGGGGTTGGTACAACCCAGCTCTACAACGAGCAAGTTGTCTATAACCGAAAGCGTCATGGCAAATTCAAGCTGGGTAACCGCACCTTCAATTTTCAGATGAAACCTTACTTCCCCAAAGAGGTTTCTAAAGAATTCCTATTGGTTGATTTGGTAAACAACCTAAATAAACTAGCAGAAGAACCGGATGCTGTGCTGAAGCGTGTTAGTCATGTAGCTGCCACCATGAACCCCTCTTCTTTAAAGAAAGATGCCCAACTTTATGGCGGTGTTCGTGCCAAAAAATTATTTGCAGCAATCGCTAATAAGACGGTGACGCATGCCACTTAATTATCTGCATCATCATGAAGATTACAAAGATCTCACCCAAACAGTTGCTGAAGAAAAAGGCATTGCACCTGATCTGGTAGAAAAGGACTACTGGATTATGCATTGCCTTTATGGCCTAACTCAGCAGGGTTATTCATTTGAGCTTAAAGGTGGAACGAGCCTATCGAAAGGCTTTGGTATTATTCATCGCTTTTCTGAAGATATTGATATCCGTATCGAGCCACGCCTCGAAGCTAATGTGACTACTGGGAAAAATCAAAATAAAGATCAGCACTGTGAAAGCCGAAGAACTTTCTATGATCAGCTTGCTCAAGAAATTGTTATTGATGGCATTGATGAAGTTGTAAGAGATTACTCTTTTGATGATGAAAAATTTCGCAGTGGTGGTATTCGCTTAAAATATTCCAGCATTAATCCAATTTCCGCTGGTATCAAAGATGGGGTGTTATTGGAGGTAGGGTTTGACACCGTAACACCGAACAGACGAATCGATATCAGTTCGTGGGCGCTGGATTTTGCTAAACAGCATAATGTATCAGTTATAGATAATCTGGCTACAGGGATCCCCTGCTACGAACCTGGTTATACCTTTGTAGAAAAGCTACAGACGATAGCGAGTAAATATAGAAATCAACAAGAACGCGGTGGTATGCCTAAAAATTTTATGAGGCATTACTACGACCTATATTGCTTGCTTGAAAATGAAAGCGTTAAATCCTTTATTGGTACGGATGCATATCACGCCCACAAGCTTGCCCGCTTTCCTGAGGTAGATTATCAAATACCTGTCGCCAGTAATGAAGCTTTCATTTTGTCAGATGCAAATACGAGGAAGTTTTATCAGGAAAATTATTTAGCAACATCGGCTCTGTACTACCAAGTACAACCAAGCTTCGATGCCTTACTTAAGCGAATACATTCGGTTATTGGGGAGCTATAGACATAAAACAGCAACTGTCTTATTTTTAAAAAACGAGACTTTCGACTCGTTTTTTTATTTTTAAAAAATAATATTTACTGCGGCAAGAAATCAAACGAGTAATTTAACGTTGTTCGCGTTACGTTCGATGCAGAGAAACTAATTAATTTTATTCTCTGCAATAATTTTGCTTCCAACTCCGGATCTTTTAATTCGCTGGAAACTATAGTTGCATCCACTACCTGACCGCTTGGGTCTATCACAATTTTCACTACTACTTTACCTTGCAACGCAGCGTTCTCACGCAAGGCACGATTGTAAATATTAAAGATCGCGCCTTTGTGTTGCTCCATGATTTTACGAACTTCTTCTTCACTGCGCGCTGCGCCACCGGCACCATCGCTGTTGCCACCACCAGTACCGCCACCAGATCCTGCGGCGGCTTTTTTAGTTGCTTCTGCCAAGCCACTGGTTACTTTTGTAGTTTTACGCCCACCCAATGCAACACCACCGGTGCCGTTGCTTGCCAAGGCGCCGACATTAATGCCGCCGCTACCGCGTGTAACACCGCTATTAATCATTGAGCGATCAACTTGCGTCGCCTCACCCGCGCCACTCGAAACAGTTGTAGCTGCGGTTTCTACTGCTGTGGTTTGTAAGGTTTCGCGCATTTCCATTAAGTCATCTTTGAATTGCATGATGCCGCTATTGGAAGCTTTTTCGCGCGCTTCGGTTACTGCAGCTTCATTGTTGGATCCGCCAGAATCCCTCACCGGTTGTTGCGTGTTTCTGACCGGCGTTTTTTCTGCCGGCTTTTCAATTATCTTTTTCTGCTCCGGTTTTATTTCTTCCGGTTTCACTTCCTCTGGCGTTGCTTCTTCTACTGGTTTTTCTTCAACTTTGACTGGCTCGGGTTCAATCGGTACGGGCACTGGCAGCTCTTGTTGTTCTAACATCACGCGAGCAAGTTGTGGCGGTAACTGCTCGCGTTCCGCTCGCGTTGGCTCTGGCATTTTGATAAAAGACAAAGGAATGGAAACGACCAGGTAAACGATAACCAGGGTTTTAAGAATTTTCTTAAAGCGTGCATCGTCATTGGTTAATGACCAGGGCAAATCAACGTGTGATAGTGCGTAGCTAGCCATTGTTAGCCTCCCGCTTTAACTTGAACATTGCCTTCAACATGCATTACTGCCATCGCAATATTTCGATAGTCCGCAGCCACGCAGCTTGCCATGATTTTTTTCAATTGCTCGTAAGGAATGGCTTTGTCGCCCATGATGGTGATGGGACGCCCTGCCTTTTTTTCTGCATCCGTTAAAGGTACCGACTTACCCGCTAAATATTTTAATTCGGTTTCCAAGGCAGCAAATTTCGGCGATGGACTTGCCATCATTTCACTGACGCTGCCCACGCGATTACCAGACACAATCACATCATTTGCATTGATCATTACTACAACCGTTTCACCGGGTGCGGTTTCGGATACGGAAGTGGGTAGTGCCAATGATTTATCCGGCTGCAAAATTTCTACGCTCGCGGAATAATTAATCATTAAGAAAAATATCAATAATGTAAAACAATCAATCAACGGCACTAAATTAAGTTTAGGTACAACACTTAAGCGAATGCGACGTCTGTCCATACGTTTTGCACGAGCAGACTTTTTCATGGTTGCACTCCTTCACTAACAGCAGCAGGTTCACTAACAGCAGCAGGTTCACTCACAGCAGCAGGATTAACGGCTTGCGTTTCCTGGCCGGCTGGCGGCGCATCACCTAGCGATACCTCAGGAAATAATTCTGCGTTTACCACCGAGGTACCCATAGCAACTTTATAGGAACGCATAGTATCCATCACGCTAACCAGGGTTTGATATTCAGTACTTTTTTCGGAGAGCAAATAAATGTCTCGTTTTTGAATACCCTTCTCACTGAGTTGACGTTTAATTTCTTGCAAATAAAGTGTCAGGTTTTCGTAATCGTATTTACCATCTGCTTTTTTTGGTATGCGCTTTAAGCGCATACCAGCAGGATAATTTATATCGAAATAATCCGGGCGCACAATTAATTCCAATTGTTCCGGCGGAGCTGTTTGCTCACTGCTAGCGGCGGGAATATCCGGTAACTTAATATCGAGTACCGTAATGTGCGAGAGCACCATTCCCATTAACAGAACGGGCACCAGCACCACCACCAAATTGATAAATGATGTCACGTCTATGTCGGCTGCTTCACCATGATTTTTGGCTGAACGGCGCATTATTTTTTACCTCAAGCTCACCATTAAGTTGGACGTTAGCCCAATTAAAATACTGACCAAATACTATTGTTTTGTAGCGTTAGGGTCAGGGCGTTGCTTGGCATCGTGCGAGCTAGTCAAAATATTCAAACATTTCACACCGGCCATTTCGAGGCTATCAATAATTTGCATAGTGCGGCTTTGAATCATGGAGTGGCTCAACAACAATGGAATCGCGGCAAACAAACCAAATGCGGTAGCGTTCATCGCAACCGCGATACTGGCAGAAAGGAGTGCTGCTTTTGCAGAAGGGTCAGCATTAGCAACCGCACTGAACGCATCACTCAGGCCGTGAATAGTTCCCAATAAACCGAGCAAGGTGGCAACGTTGGCAAGTGTGGCCAAATAACCGGTGCGGCGCTCAAGCCGTGGTACGGCTTCCATTACGCCTTCTTCCATTGCGGACTCTATATCTTCGCGGCGCGCAGACTGTGCCATGCGCAATAGCCCTGCAGAAATAATGCGTGCGATAGGCGCTTCTGATGTGCGCCCAACATTTAAAGCGCCTTGATAATCGCGTTTTTGTAACATAGGTAAAATGCGATCAAATATTTCACGATTCGATTTTTTAGCAGCCGCCAAAAACACGAATCGCTCCACAACAATGGCAACGCCTACAATCAGAATAGCGGCAATAGGAAACATGAAAATGCCCCCATCCTGGAAAAAACGAATTGTTGTTTCAATATTCATATTCACTACCCTCGTTAACAATATTAATTTTTAAATAGAAACTGCTAATTTTTTAAGTCACTGCATTCGCACAATTGTATTTAACCAAACTGCATAGAATAAATGCATCAAGAAAAATGCCTTTTACAAATTTTATTCTTCGCCCGATGCTTCTAATTCGCGACGCAATTCCTCGCGCTCCACATGTTCAAATATCATTTTTTGATCATTACTGAATGATTCAAAATCGACATCTTCAGGTGCAGGTGATTGCCAGGGCAAAATATAAAGTACCCGCGGTTGTTCCTGATTACCTGTAACTGTTGTTTGCAAATTGATGGTGGCACTCTGCACCATTTTTGTTGCATTTTTATCCGCAGGTGCAACGGTTTTGTTGGTATTCACAGCTGATGTCGACTTTGCCGAACTCACTTCTTGTGTGCCTGGTGGTTTTGCATCCGGTTGCGCTGCCATTGGAGCTTCTGAACTGGAATTTTCGACCACACCATTTTCTACCTCAGCACTCTGGGCACTCGCCAAGCTGGTTAAGCATAGCGCAAAAATGAAAAACAGTAGTTGCCAGCAGGATTTGTTATTACACATATTATTCCGCAGCCTCGTCTTCATCATCTTGTGCTTCATCTTGCTCTTTATCTTTATCTTTATCTTTATCTTGCTCTTCATCTAACGGGGCAGCTTCTTCCGCTTTTACATCATTTTTTTCGTCAGCTGTTGCTTCCACTTTCACCTCAGCTTTCACCGCAGCTTTTGCAGGGGGCTTGCCACCGCCAACTCTGCGTTGCAAATCAGCTACCCAGCTATCAACTTGTTTATCCGGTGTGGGCAACAATTGTTGGTAGGCTTGATAATGCGGTAAAGCCAATTCTGCTTTCCCCAAATAAAGTTCGTACAAGATCGCAATATTTTTATGGGTTTCAGGATGGAATTGCCAAACACCCAAGGCTTTTTGGTATAGCAGTTCGGCCTCCGAAAATTCGCCCGCTTCACGTTTCAGCAGCGCCAATTGATTATAGGCATCGAGATTTTTAGGGTTCGCGGTAATGGCGCGATTAAAAGCGTCCGCCGCTTTTGTCATATCATTTTTTGCGCGATACACAATCCCTAAATTTAAATGCACGCCCGATAAATTGGGATTTGCCGTAGCCAATGCTTGCAAAATAGTTTCCGCTTGCGACCAATTTTTTTGCTGCATAGCAGCAGTCGCATTGCGAAAATTATTTTCCACTTGCGAGCTGACATTGGGTTTAGTTTGCAAATAAGGATTGGGGGTTACTGGGCCTGCGGGTAACGCAGAGGAAACTATCTTACCGTCTACTGCCGCATTGCCTTGTTGTGCATTTTCCGCATCGCCTGATTCTTTTTCTGGATTCGATGAGCAGCCAGCCACCAGTGCAGAAATTGCAAAGCAACATAACAGGGTGCGCAGTGTTTTAATGAATATCATTGCTCACCTCCACAACAGATTCTGATTTTTTGTAACGCGCTGGCAATAGTTTCGCTAACTCTTCAAAGCTGCGTTTTACCCAAGGGTCATAGGTGCCCTTCCAACTCCGCTGTGCATTGGTTTGATGAATTTGAATCGCTTTTTCTTCAAAGGGATAGGCTTGCTCTTCCAATAAAATATCGTATTGTTCCAGCGCTAACACATCCAAATCTTGAGGCCGTTCTGATTTTAATAAATCGCGACTCAACTGACCGTAAATTTCACCAATACGAAAACTAGCTTGTGTAGTAAATTCAGCCACACCATAGTTAAGCACGCCCTCTTGCGCTTTGAGCGCTTTATCCAGTGCTGCACGCTTACTTTGCAGGCTCTGCTTTAAAGGCAAGCGGAGCGGAATACTCACAAACTCTTTGTAAGGCGCATCCGCTAATTCGTTTGCGGCTGAAGCACCTAAATAAGTTGAACGACTAGTGCGTTCGCTACCCGCACCGGCTTCGCTGTCGACAATACGTTGCAACCAGTATTGGCGTTTTTGCATATCATTATTTTCGCCATAGAGTTTTGCCAGGTGAAGCTGTGCTTCCATGGCTTCTGCAATCGGCTTGGGATATTCATTGGCGAAGCGTTGATACTGCTCAATAGCCATGGCTTTATTGCCAGACTTTTCATACAGCTCTGCGCCCATAGCTAAAGATTGGCGCTTCACTTTTGGATCATTACTACTGCGTTCCATCACACCTAATTCGTTCGCTGCCAACGCCCACTTACTTTGATTTTGATAAATTAAAACCAATTTAGCTGGAATGGTGGCAGTGAGTTCGTGTTGCGGATTTTGCTGGCGAAAAGCAAGATAAACTTTTTCTGCATCTGCCCATTTTTCCTGCTCCATTAAATACACACCAGCGTCGTAGCGTGCCTTTATGGCGATGTCAGAATCCGGAACAACTTCGCCAATCCGCAACAGTTTTACGATTGCCTGATCTTTTTGTCCTGCTGCCAAATCATCCTGTGCTTGCTGGTAAATACTGGCGGCAATGCGTTCGCGAATTTGTACAGTGGTGGGTGCGCTGGCGGCACGCTCACCCGCTATTTGTAAATACCCAGGCAGTAAGGTTAATACTTTCCAATAGGCTCTTTCGGCATCAATATAATTTTTTGCATCAAAATTACTGTGACCTAAAACTAACCAGGCGATAAATTGTAATTTTGCTTCCGCAGGTGGTTTCAAATTAATAACTTCTTCAGCTACGGTTGCTGCTTCGGCAAAATGTTTTAGCGCTAATAATTCTTCGGCTGCCTGGGTCAACACAGTCGCTGCACGAACATCCGCCGGATAAGTTTGCGCAAAGCGTAATGCGTTGCTGGTTTTTTGCTCCTGCAATTCAGTTTTTTTCGCTTCAGACAAAGTTTGCCCGGTAACCAATTGTTGCGCTAACAATAACGCAGAGTATCCCGCATCAGCGCCATACACCTTATCGCGATATTCATAAGCGACTTGTTCGTAAGCAGTAATCGCTGGTGCGTATTGGCCCGCTTCACTTAATGACTCGGCTAACAAGAAAGTCATCTTGGAACTTTGCGGATCATCTGGGAATGAATTCACAAATTCGCGATACCATATTGCGGCGCGACCATAAGATGCGATTGATTCAGCTTTATTCGTGGCCGCTAGCTCTTGTGCCTGGGCATGATCAAACTGCGCTAATTCCTGTAAAGATTGATGCAAAAATGCCAATGCAGCTTTGCCAATGGCGCCGTTGCGTTGCTTCCAGAAATTACTGTTAATGCCATAATTTTGTACGTACTCACGCTTGGCGGGCAGGATCAAACTGGGGAAGTCACCTTGCGCATAGACTTCCATCATTTTGATCGAAAATTGCGGCGCGAAATCAGATTGCGGATTTTGCAATACAAACACTTTATAAGTTTCTGCGCTGTCACTAAAACGTTTTTGTTCCAAATATAATTGGCCCAATTGTTCATACAATAAGTATTCATAAACGCGATTGCCGGTGGCCTTTTCTAAATCAACAATAGATTGTGGGCCCTCAACATAGGAAAAAGATAAACTCATCACATGCAGAATATCGTTCATCATATTTTTTTGTGCTGCCGTTAAACTTTCCATGGCATCGGCAACTTGATCTGGCTGCTGCGCAGCAACCAAAAATTGATCCATGACTTTAGCGAAAGATTCCAGCGCTTTTTCGTAATCGCCGCGTTTAAATTCGGCCCAGCCTTGCATGTAAAGTGCATTCTGTTGCAGCGGACTTTTTACATCGTCAGCAACACTTTTATAATGCTTTTCAGCAGCAACATAATCGCCATCAGCAAAGGCTTTTTCAGCACGACGAAATTGTGTTTCATTGATAAAGCTGGAGGTGGGTGCGCTCTCCGCTAAACGATCCAATGCTGTAGAGGCCTCATCACTGCGGCCATCCATGGATAAAGCTTTCGCTAATTTATAACGCAATCTGTCGGCCTCAACACCTTTTACGGGCTTGCCAGACTTTTCCTGCATTTCAATCAGTTCGCGATACATGGCAATGGGTTTATCAAAATAACGTGCGGTATCCGTTGCCTGTAGCTGTTGCTCTTCACTACGAGCCATTTCAAAATCGGCAATCCGCGTCATGATTTGTTGCCGCAAAATCGGATCCTCTGCCGAGGCCAGGGCTTTGCGATAACTGCTTTCGATTTTTGCGCGATCCACTACCGCGACTGTGCTACTCGTATCCGGCAAAGTAGCCTCGGGAATACTGGCAATTGTTTTTCCCTTATTTTCGTCACCAAAAAATGAGCAACCACTCAACAATAAACCGCTCAAAAAAATACTGGCGCTCACTGCAAGCCAAGCTTTAAATACAGGCGATTGATGTTGTTTCATTGTGCCTGCATCCTTAATGCCGTGTCATACAAACGGGCAATGGCAAGCTGCGATTGCGCGAGGTAGCGATTCAAACGCTTCTCATGATTTTCCAATCTCTCGTCGACTTGCAATCGCAACTGCTCGCTGCGTGCAGTAATTTCAAGATCGATTTTTACCAGTTGATTTTGTAGTTGTTCTTGTTGTTGCTGAATACGCAACACCATGGGTCGCATGTCAGAACCTGTAGCAGTAACTTGCTCAACTTTTTCACGACTGGTTTTTATGTTTGCCAATGATGCATCGATTTGCTGTACGACTGATTCATTTCTCCACAGGCCTTCGACAAAATTTTGCGCTGCTCGCCAAAGCAATAAACCACGGACCATTTGCAGGCGGCCTTGGTATTCTGATATGTCCTGACCGTCAGCTTGCATGCGCTGCAGTGTTGCTTCAGAGCGTTCAACGGCCGCATAAGTTTTACGTGTTGGCTCATCGGCTAAAGCAATGTAGTCATCGTTAGCTTTGATAGAGTTTATGCGCGAGGATAAAGCATCGCGCTCTTGTCGCAATTCAGTTTCTTTCTTGCTAAAAGATTGTTGCGTCATTTGCAGATCCTGCAATTGACGCAGCGCTTGCTTTTGCTCCAGTAAATCCAGGTAAGCAGTTAATTTTGGCTGCCAGTTTTTTAACAGTTTTTGTAATTTTAACAAATCGCGTAAGTCTAATACGCCGGCTTGGAATTCATTGCCAGCAAACAATTCTCGCAAATAGATTGAGCGTGTTTTAATAATACTGGTGTTATTAATTTTCAACCAGTTTTGCCCATCATCCGCCACTATTGCGGTTAACGTAGTCGGGTCATTTTTTTCTTCCAAAGCTTTTAATTCGCTTGATGACACAGGTTTGCTGCCAACCAGGGCTAATAATTCGCCGCGTGTTAAGGTTGAGCGCATATCGCGCACCAAGTCTATTTCCTTTGTTAATAATTGTTCAGCGCTTTCGTATTCGCGCAGCGCATCACCTGGGGCATTTAGTTTTTCATAAGCGAAGGGTAATGCCAGCAAGGCTTCTTGTGCTGCAGGGTAAAGCAAACTGCGTTTTTGCAACAATTGCCACGGCTTAATCGCGTCGGTATATTTTTCTTGCGCTATAGAGGCCCAACCATAACCTAGCAAAGCCTGATTGGATTCAAGACCATCCAAACGCACGCGTTGAAATTCTTCTACCGCCCAAAGATAATTTTTTTCCTGCAGCAGGCTATAGCCGATGGCGGTGTGCGTTTTGTCTTGCAAGGTAAGAAATTCGTTGCGGGTCATGCCTTCCGTTTCGGTTGTGGAATTTGCCAGGGCACGGAAATATTTTTGTGCATTATTCATGTTACCGCTACGTGCGTGTGCAGCACCTAAATTGTAAAGCGTGTAGGGTGCCCAGTTAGCAAGATTTCCTTCCTCGATTTTTTTTAGGCTATAGGACGAGAAATCATTCTTTTTAATCTGTAAATTAATTTGTAAGGCATGCATTTCAGCAAGCACATCAGCATTAAATTTATCGCTGACCCGATCAAAGCTTAACTCAGCTCCAGCCCAATCAGACCGCGCATACTGTAATTTACCGAGGTAAAACCACGCAGCGTCACGCACCTCCTGCGGGCGACGGGTACCACTCGCGGGATTGTCTTGCAGTAATTCGCTGAATAGTTTCTCAGCGTGATTTTGCATACCAAATGCAAGACTAACACCGCCCGCGATTAATTCTGGATTGTCCGCGTGGCCTTGAATACCGTCACGCGCATCAGCAACCATTAATTCGCTGAGCGATTGCAAATAATCTTGTTGATAATAGTGATAGAGGGCAACGCCATAACGTAAGTCTGCGACCGAACTTTTCGGTTGCGCTTTTTTTTCAAAAATTGTCCATGCTGAAGCTGTCGCCACGAAAAAAACAGCAGTGAAACTACTCAATATAAGAGCAAATATTCTTATCGAAGAGGGCGCTGATCGACCAACAAACCATTTCACTGGAGAATGTATCATCGCTATTCAGATTTCCATTCTTTGATATCAAAGGTGGGCTGTAGCTGAGTTGAAGAGTCTACAATTTTTAATTCTAAGACTAATGGGCTTTGGGTTTTACTCACCATTAACTTTGCAGCACGCTTGTAATCTTGCTGCGGCCCGCGACCGGTAAAAAATGCACTGATTTCATGCTCCCCCGCTTTTAAATTCCCGACAAATAAACGTTGTACACCACCGCGAAATAAAGCATTAGTTTGTTTATCAGTATAAAGTTCACTCACCACTAATTTGTTGTCTATTTCTACTTTTACTGCATCCAGACTAAAAAACTGCCCGAGGTCCATTGATAAATAGATAGCCACTTGATTACTTGGCGGATAAAGAAGCTCTTCTTCTAAAATAAGAAGATCGCGATTAAGTGTCAGCACGGATTCTTTAAGTGATTCTACCTGGGGTGTTACTGCGGGCTGTTGTACTGATTCCTTCGGCATTATTTTTTTCTGCGCGTCCGCGGGCTCTGCCATAGCATTGATACAAAATACACATAACCCAAGCAATGCTAATTTCACCGGCGTATTAAACATGCACAATCTCCGTAATTTTGTTTTATATAACTATAACTGGAATTAATTAGAATGCGATTCTAAAAGCCAATGGCATTATTAAGTGTGACAGCCTGCACACTTGCTGGATGAGTTAAAATTTGTTTGGCTTTTTCACTCAATTCTGTAGCTTAGGAAAACATCCTAAGAGAATAGACTACGCACATGTTATTTTCGTAAATTTTAAATGAACGGTGGTAAATATGGACTCAGGGGGGTGTTAAACCTTTGCTGTATAAAACCTTACCCGCGTCAGTGATCACAACAGCATCAAAACCGGGCAAGCTGTTGATTAAGTCCAGGCCCTTTTCATGTCCCATAATAAAAATCGTTTTGGTGAGCGGATCGGTGTCGAATCCTTCGGGGCCTATAACACTCACACTCATTATCCCATGGGGTGATTTGCCAGTGCGCGGATTAACAATGTGATGTACCCGCTGACCATCTTTGTCGATAAAAAAACGCTCGTAATCGCCAGAGGTAGAAATAGCACAATTTTCCAGCGGCAAGGTAATGGCTACCGCATTTTTGTCTTCGCCGCGCGGATTTCTGATTCCTACTAACCAGGACTTGCCAAATTTATCACCCATCACTCGACTATCCCCACCCGCACTGATGTTCGCGTGGACAACACCATACTGCCGTAAAATTTCCGCTCCGCGATCAACGGCAAAACCTTTCGCGATGCCACCCAAATCTATGTAGACCTTGGGGTGATCAAAATAAACGGTATTGGCTTTGGTATCGAGGTGGATGAAGGTGTAGTTAATTTGCGGCAAGAGCTCTTTAAATTGCGCATCGCTTGGCTTTAAGCCTTTGCGGTAATCGTAATAACGTCCTAATGAAGCATAGGTGATATCAAACGCGCCCTTGCTAAGTTGACTATAGTGCTCGGCCTTTTGCAGGATACTGGCCAATTCAGCTGAGATAGGAAGAGGGTTCGTAGCATTGGCTTTAGGCGCAAGCTCATTGACTCGCGATAATTCACTGGTGGGAATAAACGGGCTGTACTGTTTATCAATACGGTGCATATCTGCCATGACTGCCGCAACCGCTTCTTCTCCTTTTACCTCGTCATCCAGCCATAGACTCACATTAACAACTGTTCCCATTATATTTTGGGTGTCGCTATGCCAGCCAGCTTCGGCAGAGAAGCTTGCGAACAGTAAGGCAACAGCAGCGATTAGATGCATTACTGCGATGTCCTACAAACTAATATCGAGCGTATATTGCAAATTACCCTGGGCATCCGGTGCGCCTTCACTGGCAAACATTGATAGCCAGGTGCTCACTTTGGCTTCGCGATTAAAAAGCTCGTTCACAACCAGCGCGCCTTTAACCGAGCCACCACTTGGAGCTAAAAGCGTTAGCACTAAATCGGTACGCACTGGGCTGCCGACGTCAATGACATGGGCACTTAACCCGGCTTTACCGTCATCAATTAAATCTGCAGAAAAACCACCGAGCATCATCCAATTAGTGCCGTTGTATATTTTTGCCCCCGCCCAATTCAACTTGCCTTTTAAACTCGCTAACTGGTTATTGTTTAAGGTTAGTTGATCAATGCGCGCAGAGAACTGGCCATCAATAACCAAGGGTATTTGCGACTGAATAAGCTCAGCGGGAAAGTTTGCATTAGCATCATTAACAGTCACCACGTTTTTACCCACGCAAACTCGACCATCGAACTGCTGACTATCCATTTCGGTTTTAACATTAACGCAGGGCTTGAAGAGCAACAGTGAAAAAGGGCTCAACTTCCAGGTTAATTGCCCTAGGGAATAGTCTGCTTGCTTCACTTTAATACTGGCCAGACTGGCACGCCCGGACCAGATGGTGCCAGAAACACCGTTAAGCCCTATATCCCCACCGCGTGTTAAAAGGTATCCACCCCAGACCGCAGGAATCTGCGAGATAACAAAATACAGCCAAAATAGAATAGCCAAGCCTATCCAAAACTTTTTACCAGGCCCAAATGCCATGCTGGGCAATGCTAAACTTTGATTTTTCATGAACAGGACAACCTTGGAATTAGGGCTTGAGCAAGCGCACATTGACGGCCACTTGGCCAGGAGCATTGGTCGCAGTAATGGTTAAATCGCGAATCGTAATACGATGTTTATTTTCGAGTACAAACAGCCATTGCAGCAAAGAATCTGAGCTGGCTTTGTCGATACGTACCCTGGCCTCACCTCCGGAACCAGGCTGCAAACCGGTCATGGTTAAACCATTTTCACTCAGGCTGCTGTTAATCAAGCCACTGAGATCTTCATTGCCAGTGCCGGCTTGCACTGATTGCTGCGATAAATTTTCAACTTGACGGACAAGTAACTGCACCCGGCCAAGAGATTGAGTTGACGCGGTATTAATTGCTAACAAGCGATCCCGCTTACTCTGCAATGGCGACAACAACAGCAGCCAAATTAACAGAATGCTGACGAGCACAGCGCCCAGTAGCAATATGATTTGCTCCTGGCGATTAAAACGAGATAGTGAAGCTAATAGCTGGTTCATAATTAATCCTAACCTTAGGGTGCAGATGCCTACTGGGTCAACGGCTTACTGATTTTCAACCGCGCAGTGTGAATTTCACCGCTCGAATTCGCACTCAATAATTCAGCAGTGAAACCTTGCCCGACAATCGCCTGGCGCAAGCTATCAATGGAATTGAAAGAATGGGTTTGAATACTAATATTGATTTCGCCCGCATCAGCCATATACGAAATAGATTTCACAACGACATCGGGATTGCTCGCAATTAAGGGCAAAATGCCGGCCAGTAAATTCACTACGCTGCCCGTCTCTGCTTTAGGTTGCATGCCCGCTAACTTAATACGCAGTTTTTTCTCAGGGTCGTCGGTGGGTCCATGGGGAACTACCGTACGGAAAAGTTTTTCCGTTTGCTGCCGAATTTGCAGGTTTTCGCGGTTAAGCTTGAAGCTATGTAACACCAATACGCTGACATAAACAGCCAGAGTCACTAGCGCTAAAATACCCAGATTACGCCATAGTTTGAGCCAGCGTTCGATGGGTAATCGCTGTGAAAATTCTGCCTGACACAGATCGATTGCACGACCATCAAAATCCAGTTGCCATTCATTGACGACCATTTTTGCACGCACATGCTCAGTGAGATTGGCAGGGAGCAAATTAAATAAAATTTTTAACTCGGTTTCACTGGATGCACGCAATACTAAATTAGGTAAGTTATTCGTTAAACCTTGAGCATTTAACAACATATCCAGTGCGGTGAGAAAATGTCCTTTTGGCAAGGTGAAGCCTTTTTGCTCACCAAAACGTAGATTTACAATTCCATCTTGCAATGCCACCACCCAGGTCGGGGTTGCAGACCCATCCAACTCTTCAAGCGTAATTTCATTTGAAGCCAATGCGGAAGGTGGAACAGCTAAAGGTAATAAGGTAGGTGTTGACCAACAGCGGCTGATCTCTATACCGACACCCGCGAGCAGTTGAAATATTTCACGAAGCCAACTTTTATCGGTGTAGGAAACGGTGACCTTACCTTTTACAGCTTCACCAATTGCAAAATGCAGATCATCAATATCGCCGACGACTGAATCTTCCAACTGAAACGGCAATAAATTACGCAAATGTTTTTTTTCTTTTTCGGTGTACTCCAATTCGCGAGTGACCACCTTAATGCCTGGTAACAACAGCCAGACTTGCTGCGCAACTCCGCCCACTGCTGCACGCAGTGCCTCCAGGTTACCGGAAGCGGATGCCTGCGGCTGACCATCTTGAAGCCAACACCAGCGAAAATTATCCGCCGTATTGTTGATGGAAAGAACGAGTTGTTGGGACATAGCACGATACTCTAGTCAGTATTTTATTAGTTTAAGTCAATATTTTATTAGTTTAGTCATTAAAACAGCTTCGCTTTTTATAATACTAAAGGCATCTCTATCAATATCTGATTGGCGTAACTCATTTTACTAGCTTCGTTATATTATAAATTCAGCTATCTTATTAGCTCAGTCTTGCCAGCGGTAGTTATTTTAATAGGTCGTACCGCAGTAATTGTTGCCGTAGCTAGCAACTAATACATTAGTACACTTCTTCTATCTACATTAAAACTTCTTCGCGGCGAACCACGGTAAATAAAGGTTGATCACGATGTAATAAACTACGAGCAGTTCTACGTTGTTCACCAATTTCTACACGCGTTGTTAACCAGAATAAATCTGTTTTAACTTCGAAATCTGCATCGGCTTGGACGCCGGCACCCAGGGTTCGTGAAACCGCATCAACAAATTCATTTTTTTGCTTGTAAGGCTCAGTCTTAGGAAGCAGCGCCGCAGCCTGACCTTCGGGCAGCGGATTTAAATCGGTAGTCACGTTAATGCACCGATAAAAAATGGGTGGCATAGTATTTACGTTCATCAATTGCTTCTGCCCAAACACTGTAACGAGAGGTCGCAATACTTGCATTAATTCAGGCGTTATACCCCTCACCAGACGCAATTCTTCAATACTGCGAAAAGGTGCATTAGCAGGCTGATAGGGATCCACCAAACTTAAATAATAATTTTCTTCTGCGCCATTATCTGCGGCGTCATTATCAGGGTCTATCCAATCCACGATTGATTCTACTATTTCTACCGCTTTTGAAGTGTCCGGAATAAGCTCGGGATACATCTGCAACAACCGAATAAATATGCGTTGACTGTCGGAATAACGCGTCGCATCTCCCGACGCCTTGCCTACTACCAAAGGAGTAGCTAAATTATTTAAATTAAACTGGCTATTGGCATCTGTGATGGTAATCAACAATCCACCTCCTTCCACTTCCTGAGGAATTGGCTCCGCCCACAATTCATCAAGTGAATCATAGTTGGTACTATCCTTTGATAGGTTGGTGATTACAAAACCTTCTGCACTGTAAACATAAGCACGCGCTTGTGCACCGTGCCAGCGCCCCTCAGCACGCGCCAAACCTAACTGATAATCGCCAGCAAATTTGATACCCAACCCTGCCACCAACGCAACAATCAGCAACGCCAAAATTAGCACAGCGCCACGCGCCTTATCAGGTGCAGACATTGTTCCAGCTAACCGAACCCTGGTTGGGGGGCTACTAAAATTGGGGTAGTTCATACAGGCGAACACTGCGGCTGACCCCCTTATTTTCATCGGTGATTTCAATCGTAATTTCTAAGGCAATAGGATTACCGACAACATTCCCTTGTTGATTTACCGGTGGCCAGGTTGGTTCCCAGTTTCTACTGTATTCCGCACCTTCCAACGCACTCTTCCCGTTACTTTTTATGTAGCCCTCGGACAAAAAGCGAAGCTGTACATCACTCACATCTTCCAACAATGTTTGATGCAGGGATTCACGTTCGAAATCCATATCTTGCAACTGCTTATTACGCTGGGGAAAATAATCGCGAATCAGTTTGCCTTCTTCCAAGCGATAATTAACCAACTGCAAATCACTGCGTAAGCGTCCCATGGGGTTAATCCACCCACCTCTTGTGAACTGCATAAGCAATTGAATGCTATCTGTACCCTTGCTGGTTAAACTTGCACCTTGCAGCGGCATTTCCGCAGGATTGGGCACTGCACTGGCAGGTAATATATTGCGCATATCCTGGCCAATCAGCTGCCAGGCTTTATCCAACTTATTGATTGAGTTAAGTACTTCACGAGTACGTGAGGCGCCATTACTGGCACTTTCCAGCGCTTGATAAGCCATGGTCGATATTATTGCGGTTAATACAATAGCAATAAGTAACTCAATGAGAGTAAAGCCCTGATAGCGTAACGACCTACTCACTCATATACCCCGTTAAGCTAGCGAGATTATCAAGCTTAGTCGTGATCTTGGCGCCTTTGTAACCGCCACCTTCCGCTACCCCTAAAAGCGCAACGCCAACATTAATTTTTACGAGACCAGGAATTTCATCTTCTTTGGTAGTTTCTATTTGCCACTGCCATTGCAAACCCATCATTTCAACAGTGCCAGCATCTTTTTCAGGTAATTTGAACGTGGGAAAAGCTTTCTTATTATTGTTGAGCATAGTCAGCCGCGTTAGCTCATTTTCGGCGATCCACATGGCATAGGTTTTTTCACGGACGTGAGCTGAACCCTGAACCTGGGCCATTACTAATATAACTAATGAAGGCAAAGCTGTAGCGACAATCACCAAAGCAATCATCACTTCAACCAGCGTAAAGCCTGCAACTAAACGAGAGCTGGAAGATTTAACGTTTTTTGGATTTACTACGTTCATCTTCTTCCTCTTGCTCAAGCCAATGGCTATTGCCCATCATATCAATCTCGATATGCTGCACTTCAGACTTGCCGTCAGCAACACTCATTCCAGTCTCGAACAATTTCATTTCAATCGGTGTTGACTCGCCGCTAGGCGACCAGACAAGTGCTGGCGGTTGAGTTTCCAGATCAGCGTCATACGAAAACAAATGCCCTTCGATAGACATATCCCATTCCATACCTAGGGGCAGACAATGTTCACTGAGAGTATCTTCCGGTAAATTGCCCCAGCTACCATCGCGAAAACGTTGCCAGCGATAACACCACTGTTTTGAAGACGAATCTTCAGTATCTTTGAGCTCCACAAACATGCCAATGATTTCGCCATTTAAAACAGATTGCTCACTGACAAAATCAACGGCTTGTAAAAATGTTTGTGCCTCCGTACGTGTGGGACTAGCACCACCGCCTCTGTTGGTCATAGATACCGCGATAATAGACGCCATCAAACCGATAATAACAATTACCGCAATGATTTCGATGAGGGTAAAACCCTGCGACCTGGCGCCGCTACACGGCATCCTATTCATAAATACATGGTTCCAACCTGAGCGGTGCGATTTTACTGACCCTTGGCAGACTGCTGCCAAACGCTGATATCGGCATTTTGTTCTTCACCGCCAACCACACCATCAGCACCTAAAGTATATATATCATAGGGATGACCTTCTCCCGGGCTGGAATAGAGATAATCACTACCCCATGGGTCTTTTTGTATCTGTTCAATATATCCGCTACTGCTATAGTTACGTGGAACAGGTGGCTGAGAAGGTTTTGAAACTAGAGCATTCAGACCTTGCTCGCTGGTGGGATAATTAAAGTTATCCAATTGGTATAGCTTAAGTGCCGTTTTAATAGCATCCATATCAGCTTTTGCTTTTTGCACACGAGCCTCATCAGCTCTTTTACCCACCATTGGCGCAACAATACTTGCTAACAAACCAATAATTACAACCACGACCATAATTTCGATCAAGTTAAAACCACGTTGACGACCTTGGCCTTGGTGGCTGTGTCGTGCCATTGACTTACGCATAACTACTCCTGGGAAGAAATACAATTAAACAAGTGAACTCATTTCAAAAATTGGCTGCAATATTGCCATTACAATCAGGCACACCGAAGCCCCCATAAATACAATAGTGAACGGCTCAAGCAGACCCATAGCCATCCCCAACACCATATCTAACTCACGTTCCTGGTCTTTAGCCGCGTTATCTAACTGTTGCGGTAGGGTGCCATTCGTTTCACCGCTAGAGACCAATTGGACCAATAGGGGGGGAAAGGTTCCAGCGTTTTCCATCGCCCTGGAAAGGCTACTGCCCTCCCGTACGGCATTAACTACCTGCTCACACGACTCTTGCAAAATACGATTCGTCATTACCTGTCCGGCAATTGTCAGAGCCTGTAATAGCGGTACACCACTGGCTGACAATAAACTTAATGTAGCTGCAAAACGTGCTGAATTGATCTGCCGCACTAATTCAGCGATCACCGGTAAACGCAATTGCAAAGCATGCCAGGAACGCTTGTAAGCCTCTTGACGCAACATACGTTTCACACTTATTACCAGTGCAACTATAGCTATAACAACATAAATACCGTAATTCACCACAAATCCACTCATAGCAACCAGCGCGCGAGTTAATGCCGGCAGCTCATGGTGACTGTTGGTAAATACCCCTACGAGTTTTGGTACTACAAACGCCATCAACCCAGTGATTACCCCCAGGCTAACGACGAGTAACACAATCGGGTAGATCATGGCCATTTTCAAGCGTTGCTGAACAACCTGACTGTTTTGCGTATAGTCTGCCAAACGCTCTAATACCGGGCCCAGGTAACCCGAGCTTTCGCCCGCGCGCACTAAGGCTCTATACATTTCGTTAAAAGCGATTGGATTTTCACCTAGCGCCTGCGCCAGGCTGAAACCTTCCAATACCTTAGTCCGCACATGCAACATGATACGTTTGATATTGGGTTTATTTGATTGCTTAGCTGTGGCATGTAAAGCTTCGTCTAACGGTAAACCCGAACGCACCAACGAAGCTAATTGACGGGTAATAATACTTAAGTCTCGAGTATTTAAACGACTCGCTCTACGCTGCCGCCAGCTATTGAGGTTGAGACTTTCTTCACCAGTCTTATCAACTTCTGCTCCCGCGCTTTCCACTTCCAGTGGTTTGAGTTTTTTAGTACGCAATTGGCTGCGCACATGACGCTCGGAATCGCCCTCTAAAATACCTTTTACGGTTTTACCCGCTTCATTAAGTGCTTTGTAGCTAAATGCGCCCATAACTAATACTCGTAAAGCCGGTTAGAGCTGCGTGTGGTTAGAGTTAGGTGGTTATTAGAGTTGAGTTGTTACGCGCAACACTTCTTCCATGCTGGTGATGCCATCCAGTACACATTGACGGCCATCATCGCTTATAGAAGCGCTATTTTTACGCGCTTCTGCAATCAATTGTTGTTCACCCGCTTGCTCGTGAATAAGGTGACGCAACCGCTCGTTAATTTCGATCAATTCATAAATACCTTTACGACCGCGATATCCTTGATAGTTACAATGCTTACAGCCAACCGGACGGAAAATAGCAACGCCCCCAGGCAGTTTCAACATGTCACGCTCAGACTCGTTAGGCTCATAGGATTCTTTACACTGATTACATAGCACGCGAACAAGGCGCTGCGCCATAACAACTTCAAGACTGGACGCCAAAAGAAATGGCTCCACTCCCATATCCTTTAAACGCAATACAGCACCAATCGCCGTGTTAGTGTGCAATGTGGATAACACCAAGTGACCAGTCAAACTCGCCTGAATAGCAATTTCAGCAGTTTCACCATCACGAATCTCTCCAATCATCACGACATCCGGGTCTTGCCGTAAGATCGCACGCAAGCCGCGCGCAAATGTCATTTCTACTTTGGGATTTACCTGAGTTTGGCCAATACCGGGAAGCAAATATTCCACTGGGTCTTCAATGGTTAAAATATTTCGACTGCGAGTATTGATATGGCTTAAGCCAGCATACAAGGTTGTGGTTTTACCCGAACCTGTAGGGCCAGTCACTAAAATAATACCGTGCGGCTTCAATAACGCCCGGCTCAGCTTTTCATGGACTTCAGCCGGCATCGACAGCTGCTCTAACTTAAGCTGCCCAGCCGATTGATCCAGCAAACGCAATACGATACGTTCACCAAACGCAGAGGGAATGGTGGATACCCGAATATCTACCGCATGTCCCGCCAAACGGACTGTAATTCGACCATCTTGTGGTAAACGTTTCTCAGCAATATCCAACCGCGCCATTACTTTTAAACGCGACACCAACACTGGAGCCAATTCTGGCTTGGGTGAAAGCACTTCGCTGAGCACGCCGTCAATACGAAAACGTACGGATACGCGATCCTCGTAGGGCTCCAAGTGGATATCTGAAGCGCCTTCACGTACAGCTTGCGATAACACAGCGTTGATTAAACGAATAATCGGAGCGTCATCGTCACCTGCAAGCAAGTCTGTGCGCTCTGCCAAATCATCAGCTAGCGAGGATAAATCGTACTCTGCGCCCAAATCATCGACTGCACGTTGCGCGGCGCCATCACCCCCTTGGTATTCCTTCGTAAGCCGCTTTTGGAAGTCTTCTGCCGGAATTTCTTCAAGGGTAAAATCGTCGCCTAGAAAACGCTGTAATTCTAACAATACATCAAGCGTAATGCCGGGCCGACAGAGTACAACGCGGCTACCCACAGTTTCTAGCATGACTCCATGCGCGGAAGCAAAAGCGAAGGACAGACGAAGCATATGCGGCGCCTGCGCCGGCTCAACCGCAACATCCGTTAAGGATACGGGATCTGGCTCAACCACAGCCAGATCAAACAGTAGAGGTTCAGCTTCATTCACGAGGGTCACCGTTATTCACCTACATCCGGATCAGGTTTCACTGCTGCGGGCTGCGCTTCAACTTTGGGTTCATTGGTAGGCTCTACGGTAACGGGTGATTCCTTGAGCTGCCTATCTTTCCATTCAGGCAATACCGGTATGGATTCAAAACCTTCCTGACGGCGCGATTTAATCTGAAGATCACGAATACTTTGGTATTTCTCAGCAGTAGCGCCTTCCATTACCTTGTCATCGCGAATCACCGTTGCACGAATAAACACCAGTAAATTCGTCTTAAGTTTTGTACTATTTTCAGTCCGAAACAAACGTCCAAGTAATGGAATACTTCCCAATAAAGGTACGCGAGTTGATCCAACTTGCACGTCATCTCTTATTAGTCCGCCCAGCACCACTGTTTGGCCATCCGCAATAAGAATTTGAGTGTCTATTTTTCGCTCATCAGTAATGGGTCCATCCGGGTTGTTTTTATCTGAAATGCCGGAGACCTCTTGCTTAATATCCAACATTAAACTATCGCCTTCGTTAATGTGTGGTGTAACTTCGAGTTTCACACCAACAGACTCACGATTGATAGTATTAAATGGACTTTGGAATCCAGTAGATCCACCACCACCCGCACCCGAAGCGCCTGAAAAAGAACCTGTCTTGAAGGGTATCTTTTGTCCAACAGAAATAGACGCTTTGGTGTTATCTGTAGTTAATATATTGGGTGTTGATAAAACATTAGTACCGCTCTTAGTTTGCAATATACGCAGTAAGCCAAGAAAATCACCCGTTTTACCTAAACGACCTATACCAAAGGTTTGTCCAGGTATAGCGGCCAAGCCAGTGGCCAATTTCAACAACCCACCATCTGTGGCATCAACTGCGGCGCCTCCAACATTAGATAAGAGTGATTTACCATCCGTTGATGCACCAAAGCCATTTTCGGGATCACGATACATCCACTGAACACCCAATTCACTACCATCGGTATTTTGAACCTCCACAATAATAGCTTCTACTTGTACTTGGGCTCGACGAATATCAAGGCTATCAACCACTGCCATTAAGGACTGCATTGTATCGCTGTCGGCGGTAATCAGGACTGAGTTCGTACTTTCATCAGCCTGCACGTTTGCTTGACCACCAGCACCTTCGGCACCTTTACCTTGATTTTGCGACGTGAGCATGCCTGATAAGACTTTCGCAACATCTGCAGCCTTAGCGTAACTGAGATAACGAACCTTTAGGTTGGCATTGCGAGCCTGGGGACGATCCAAACTATCTACAATACCTTTAATACGTTGGCGCGACATTTCGTCACCGCTAACAATAACAGCATTGATACGCTTGTCAGCTACTACGATGGGTGGAGATGTAGTAGCGCCACGGTTAGGATCAGGTTTTTCTAACTGATTAATCATGGCAACAACTTCAGTTGCCTGTGCGTAGTGCAACTGAAACACGTCAGTTGTCAGCACGGCGGCTTTATCCATCTGCGATATCAACTCATTAATACGAGCAATGTTGGCACGCGTGTCACTGATAATGAGCGCGTTGCTCGGCTCATAAGCAGACAAATGACCGTATTGAGGAACAAGCGGGCGCAGGGCCGCAAGTACCTTTGAGGCACTTATATTGTTGAGCTGAATGATCTGCGTAATGTAACCATCATCTTTATCCCTAATGTTTTGCTCGGTAGGAATTGCCATATTTCGCGCATCACGGTTAGCAATGATACGCACCACTCCTGCACTTTCAAACGCAGTAAAACCATGGATATCCAAAATCGCCAAAAATAATTCATAGTATTCTTTTTTGTTGAGCGGCTTGCTGGATATAACTTTGATGGGACCACGCACTTTAGGGTCAACAACAATGGTTTTACCCGTAACTTCTTGAACAGCTTTCGCTACATCAACAATATCGGTGTCTTTAAAATTAACCGAATAGGTTGGCTCAATTACGGATGGAGCCTGCGCGGAAGCTAAATTGCATCCCATCGCCAATATGGCCAGCACCAGAACATTTTTTATATATTTAAATTTCACGCACAACCTCACTTTACTGGAGCACCACATCAACTGTCATAACACTACCACCCCTCTTAATTTCAAGGCTTGCAGAGGTTGTATTACCCATATTTTTATAAACTTCCATAATTTTTGCGGGGTTAGTTAATGGCATACCATTAACAGCGGTAACTATATCATCCGTTTGCAAACCCAGCGTTTTAAACTTTTCAGCATCGCGCCCCGGACGAATTTTATAACCAACGACTTGCCCACCCTCACGATAAATACTCATTGCAACAACATCCGACAAATTGCGACTCACTTCACCCATACCAGGCCCTGTGGCGACGCTACGTTCAGGGGAGTCATAGCCAGGACTTTTATCAGTCCCAACCGGGCTGGGGTTAACAGCTTGCATAGGTCGCTCGGCTGCCAAAGCAGGAGGTGGAACATAAGCCTGGGATATAGGAGTAGCACCGGGATTATCTTGATATAACATCAGAGACTCAAATTGGCCATTATTGTTAACGATAACTCTGTCACTCATTATTTTTGATAAAGTGACGCCGTTGCCCACAGGTAAGGAGTTGCCAATAGCGTACACATCTGTCTTATCGCCAGCAGTGATAATTGCGCGCGCCATTGACTCGTCATTACTAGCGATGAGTCCCATAAGTATTAAATTGAGAGTAGATACTGTTGCCTGAGCTTCTGGATTGGGAACATCAACTGCAGCAACAGGAGCATCGACCTTTCCAAACACCGATAACGATTTTAGCTGCTCAACATTGACCGATGCGCCGCCATCAGCAACAACAGGTTTAACAACCGCAATGGCTACCGCTGCAGGGGGAAGTGTCGGATTGGGGAGCAACAACCAAAAAAGACGTGCCGCACTAAAACTTAAAATAAAGATTAATATCAGTCGCACCAAAAATTGCCAGCGACTCAAAGGCACCTTAGCTAGCGAAGCCATGCCCCGGGCAACTAGTTGCTCCCATTGGGAGCTAGTTTGCGGCAACGCAAAACGGCTCATTGATATACGATTAATTGACATAAAACTAATTCAATTCCTACACAGAAGTCGCACTGAGGTTTCAATGGCGACTGACCTATGCGCACCGAACCACTTTGTTATGATTATAGAGATCAAGATTCTACTCTATCCATTCAACAAAAGCGAAATCAGCTAACGCAGATTCATTGGGATCTGACCACACATTTATCCCAATAATTTTTCTATAATACAAAATTGTTAAGCAATCCACACTTTATGGAGTCAATACAGGCCAATCAAACACCCGCATTTTTTAAGTATTAGCACAAATCCAGAAGAGAGCTATTTTTTATCGCGCAACAAATCGCGAATCTCCATTAACAACACCTCTTGGTTGGTGGGGGCGGCAGGGGGTGGTACTTCCTTAGCTTTAATTCTATTTATTATTTTGATGACCATGAAAATTGCAAAAGCGACAATCGCAAAATCGAGTACAGTTTGAATAAATTTTCCATAAGCGATGACAACGGCAGTAGAACCTGGTTCTGCAGCTTTTAGCGTAAAAGCTAAATCACTAAAATCTACACCACCAATGAGTAATCCAATAGGCGGCATAATCACATCACCAACTACTGAAGTAACTATTTTACCGAATGCAGCGCCGATGATTATGCCCACCGCCATATCAACCACATTGCCTTTAACCGCAAAATCTTTAAATTCTTTAACTATACTCACAGGCCCACCCCTTGTTAATTAAATTTCAGGTTTATTTCGAAGCAGTACACTGCTTTGTATCACTCTTATATTCCCGCAACAACCCCCAATGGCAATAGTAGACGTATCTTTGAGTCATACTCAGCTTTTAGTCGTGTTTGGCAAATCGATTCCGAGCGACGCCCATAGTTGATCAACGCGATTCTTTACCGCAACGTCCATTGTTATTGGCACACCCCATTCGCGATTGGATTCGCCAGGCCATTTATTCGT
Source organism: Pseudomonadota bacterium (assembly GCA_040386215.1). Taxonomy (GTDB): domain Bacteria; phylum Pseudomonadota; class Gammaproteobacteria; order Pseudomonadales; family Cellvibrionaceae; genus Cellvibrio. The sequence goes on along the minus strand of JAZKFX010000017.1, from coordinate 95,764 downwards.
TGCATCGAAACCCATTTTTGACCCCAATCCAGACACAGGTGAAGCGAAATCTAAATAATCAATTGGCGTATTCTCTATCATTACTGTATCGCGCACTGGATCCATACGAGTGGTCATTGCCCAAATTACGTCTTCCCAGTTACGCGCATCAACATCATCGTCTGTGACTATGACAAATTTCGTGTACATAAATTGCCGTAAAAAACTCCACACTCCCATCATCACACGCTTGGCATGACCGGGGTATTGTTTCTTTATGGTGACTACCGCCATACGATAAGAACATCCCTCAGGCGGCAAATAAAAATCCACAATCTCAGGGAATTGTTTTTGCAAAATCGGCACAAACACTTCGTTCAGCGCAACACCTAAAATAGCAGGCTCATCAGGCGGGCGCCCGGTGTAGGTGCTGTGATAAATAGGGTCGCGACGATGGGTAATACGCTCAACAGTGAATACTGGAAAATGATCCACTTCGTTGTAATAGCCGGTGTGATCACCAAAGGGGCCTTCTGAAGCAGTGTCATTCGGCGCAATAAAGCCCTCAAGAATAAATTCCGCGGAGGCTGGCACTTGCAAATCACTACCGATACATTTTATAACTTCAGTTTTATCACCACGCAATAACCCGGCAAACCCGTATTCAGAAAGCGTATCGGGAACTGGCGTAACAGCTCCTAAAATAGTTGCAGGATCAGCGCCAAGCGCAACCGCAACAGGAAAATTTTGTCCGGGGTTTTGCAACTGAAATTCGCGAAAATCCAGTGCGCCGCCGCGATGTGAAAGCCAGCGCATAATTAAGCGATTGTTTGCAATTTTTTGCATCCGATAAATGCCGAGATTTTGTCGTTCTTTGTGTGGCCCACGCGTAACAACTAATGGCCAAGTCACTAGCGGGCCAACGTCTCCAGGCCAACAAGTTTGAATCGGCAACTTGTCCAAATCGACTGCTGCACCCTCCAATACAATTTCCTGACTGGGTGCTTTGCTTAAAACTTTAGGCTGCATATTCAATACTTGCTTAAAGATAGGCAACTTTTCCCACGCATCCCTAAAACCTTTTGGCGGCTCTGGCTCTTTTAAAAATGCAAGCAATTTACCGACTTCGCGCAATGCCGAAACTGATTCCTGCCCCATTCCTAAAGCTACACGCTCAGGGGTGCCGAATAAATTTGCGAGTACAGGAATCGAATAACCTTTAGGGTTTTCAAACAATAATGCAGGGCCGCCTGCGCGCAGAGTGCGGTCGCAGATCTCGGTCATTTCAAGATAGGGGTCTATTTCTTGCGTGATGCGTTTTAGCTGGCCACGTGCTTCGAGAAGCGCGATAAAATCGCGAAGATCTTTATATTTCATGAATAGAGCCAACATATAGCCCGCATGGCGACTAGCGATATGCGGGGGAATTTATAAATCCCGCATTGCACTGCACTCCATGCGGGCTACAAAGAAAGACTTATTTTCTTTTCATTGATTGGAAAAATTCGTCGTTCGTTTTGTAATCTTTCAGCTTATCTAACAAGAACTCAGTCGCAGCAACATCTTCCATATCATTTAATAAACGACGCAAAATCCAAATGCGCTGCAACTCATCTTCTTTCGTCAACAACTCTTCACGTCGAGTACCAGAACGACGCAAATTGATCGCCGGGTAAATACGCTTCTCAGCAATTTTACGATCAAGATGCAACTCAAGATTACCAGTCCCTTTAAATTCCTCGTATATAACTTCGTCCATCTTCGAACCGGTATCAACGAGTGCAGTAGCAATAATACTCAAGCTACCGCCCTCTTCAATATTACGTGCGGCACCAAAGAAACGCTTGGGACGCTCAAGCGCATGAGCATCCACACCGCCAGTTAAGACCTTACCTGATGAAGGAATCACAGTATTATATGCACGTGCCAAACGAGTTACTGAATCAAGCAAAATAATCACATCTTTTTTATGCTCTACCAAACGCTTGGCGCGTTCGATAACCATATCTGCAACTTGCACGTGGCGCGAAGGTGGCTCATCAAATGTCGATGCCACTACTTCTCCTCTTACTGAGCGCTGCATTTCTGTTACTTCCTCAGGACGCTCATCAATCAACAATACAATTAAATGGCATTCGGGATTATTGCGCATAATAGCCTGCGCAATATGTTGCATCATGATAGTTTTACCGGCTTTAGGGGGTGCCACAATCAAACCACGCTGCCCTTTACCAATAGGCGCGATTAAATCGATGATGCGGCCGGTCAGGTCTTCAGTAGAACCATTGCCGGCCTCAAGCACTAAGCGCTTATTAGGGAATAATGGAGTGAGATTTTCAAACAGAATTTTATTGCGTGAATTTTCAGGTTTATCAAAGTTAATTTCGTTAACTTTCAACAATGCAAAATAACGCTCCCCTTCCTTTGGCGGACGAATTTTGCCCGATATAGTATCGCCAGTACGCAAGTTAAAACGTCGAATTTGACTAGGCGATACGTAAATATCATCGGGCCCAGCCAAATAAGAACTGTCGGCAGAACGCAAAAAGCCAAAACCATCGACAAGAATTTCAAGTACGCCATCACCGTAAATATCTTCGCCACCTTTAGCATGGCGCTTGAGAATATTAAAAATAATATCTTGTTTGCGGGAACGCGCCAGACTTTCCAGTCCCATTTCGCGCGCGATATCTATCAGTGATTCAATTGGTTTTGCTTTTAAGTCGGTAAGATTCATAAGTAAGACTTTGTGGATGGTTGTTGCGGATAATAAGCCGGATGGCTGAATTGTTTATTTGAAATCTGTGCATGCTTTTCTGTTTTATATTGCAAGCAGGCTAGTTATTACACTTAAAACTCTACTGAAGGTATTCTGAATAAGGTAGAACAACTGCAGGATTTAAAGCTACCAACGCGGGGTTGAATCTATCCAGCGAGGGACTGAACCTTGTGGGCGGTTCATCGTGGATAAGCATGATGGCTGGAGTATAACGATAAAATCAGCCAAGTGCAAAAAAAATAACAAAAACTAAAAAAACAACAAAACCAAAAAAAATGGCTGCAACGAAGCAGCCATTTTTTCTTATAACGCGCTATTAATAAACTCAACCAATTGGGTCTTTGATAAGGCCCCTACTTTTGTAGACTCCACCTGACCATTTTTGAAAATTAGCAAGGTAGGAATGCCACGGATATTGAACTTCCCAGGTATCTCTTTATTGGCATCAACATCTATTTTTGCAATTTTTACCTTCCCTGCAAATTGCTCCGCAAGATCATCGAGGATAGGGGCAATCATTTTGCAAGGACCGCACCAAGCAGCCCAAAAATCAACCAGCACAGGAATATCAGCACCCAATACATCTTGCGCAAAGCTAGCATCAGTTACATGGACAATCGCATCGTTACTCATTATAGACTCCAAGCCTAGGATTTAATAAACAGCTCGCATCATAAGGATTGAAGAGTCGTCTCGCAAGAAGAAAAAATCTATAGTAACTATAGCAGGACCCCGGCATCCCTCCACCACTTAATCAGCATGTTATAGCTTTCTTACACTTCTTCACTTTGCCTTATCCACAATACGCCCAAGTGTATCGTTAAGCTTATCCAACGTGATTGGCTTCGATAAATAATAATCCATTCCGCAAGCAAACACAGCATCACGATGCTCCTGAAGAGCATGCGCGGTTAATGCAACAATTGTCGTTGCGGGTAAAGCACGATTTTTCTCAAACTCCCGAATATTCCGAGTAGCTTCAAACCCATCCATCTCTGGCATTTCGCAATCCATTAAAATGATGTCGTATGGCTGCGCTGCCGCGCGCACTGCATCAACTGCGCATTTCCCATTCTCAACCAACTCCGGCTTAATGTTTAATTTACCCAACAAACCTTTTATTACCATGCGGTTAACTGAATTGTCTTCAGCCACCAACATTCGTAAATTTACAAACTTATCAAACTCTTGAGACTCATGTTTTTGCTCAAGCACCACACTAGAATCATATCCAAGCAAACCGGTTAATTCATATTTCAATGCTTTCCCGGAAACGGGCTTACGCAAAAATGAGCGGATAGCATACCTACGCAGTAATTGCTGATCATGCAAAACATTACTTGAGGAAAAAATAAATAAAGGCGTTGTAGCGATTTCACCGCTACTTCTCACCTGACGAACAAAATCAATACCATTCATATCGGTCAGGACAGAATCAGCACCCACAAAGTCAAACGTATTACCACTGTGCGATGCATGTAAAATAGCAGTTAACGCCGCCTTACCCGACGATGCCACACTTAACTCTACTTGCCAGGATTTACAATACTCACCCAAAAATTCGGCCATTTTCGAATTAGCGCCCACTAATAATAATTTTTTATTTTTAAGTGATGCAGTTAATTCCCGCTCTAATGTCGTTTCGCTCGCAGCAGTATCTGCTGGTAAAAATTCCGCAGTAAACCAAAATGTTGAACCGCCCCCCTTGACGCTTTCAATACCAATTTCACCACCCATAAGCTCAGCTAAACTTTTACAAATTGCTAACCCCAGGCCTGTACCACCATACTTGCGAGTTGTAGATGCATCAGCTTGATTAAACGAATCGAATAAATTAACACCTGAAGATAGATCTATGCCGATGCCGCTATCCTGAATAGAAAAACGCAGCTTTGGATTCTCTTTCGTTGCATCTTGAGCAAGTCCCACCTCTAAGGCTACAAATCCTTCACTGGTAAACTTAAAAGCATTGCCTAATAAGTTAATAATGATTTGACGGAGCCGTGTTGAATCGCCTTTTAATATGAGCGGCGTATTTGGTTTAACACCACCCACTAATTCAATATTTCTTTTATTGGCGACCGCACCAAATAATTGCAAACAATCTTTAATTAAATCTTCAAGCGTAAATATGGCAGACTCAAGCTGCATTTTCCCCGCTTCGATTTTTGAATAATCTAAAATGTCATTAATGATTTCTAATAACGCTTCGCCAGATCTATGGATAATATCAATATAATGTTTTTGGTCTTCGTTGAGCGGCGTATCGCGAAGCATTTCCAACATGCCGATAACACCGTTCATTGGTGTGCGAATTTCATGACTCATGGTGGCCAAAAATTGGCTTTTGGCTCGACTCGCATCTTCCGCTGCATTTTTTTGGCGGAGCGTTTCAAGTTTTTCCTCTTGCTCTACCAAAAGCGCTACTTCAATAACGGCACGCTGCTCAATATCTTCTAAAACAGTTTCCCGCATGTGGTTAATTGCGTTAACTACATTATCCAGCTCATCTGGTTCAGCTTCAGACTTGACCCGTTTAAGTCGCAGTGGCTTGGTGAAGTTTTTTAAATTTAAGTTACTCGTGTAATTGGCAATCATTTCCATATGCCGTGTTAACAGGACGTGCACCAACCATAAAATAATAAACGAAACCAATAACGTTTTCGCGGCCTGGACAATGGCGATGAAAAGAGCCCGTTCCCACAATTTATCATAAATACTTGAAAGACTAGCAGTGACAGTAAGCGTACCCAGTCGCTGCTCAGGTGTGCTCGCATCAACATAGGTGAGCGGGTATTCTTTAACGAGGAATTGGCTTTTTTTCGTATCGATTTCGGCTTGGGAAAACTTATGAGTGCTCGTCGCCAAAGTTTGCTCGTTGCTGTTCCAATCGCGCCACACCACACGTACTTGCACCACGTCCTGAACCGCCAACACACTTCCGATTTGTATATTTAGCTGTTCCTGATCAAAACCCCATAAACTTTTAGTGATACTGGCAAGGGTACTAATGCGTACCTGATCGAGACGTTTTTCAAGCGCAGTGACATCGTCGTTAAAGTTGCCGTAAAGCTGTAATAATATGGCCAGCATGGTAATCAGCGAACTGCTGACAAGAGTTAACCCTAGCAAACGAATTGCTATAGGATTTTCGCGGGCATAACGACTGAATTTCAACATAGGTCAGGTGGGCTTGTCCTAAACATCCAAAACACTAAACATTCGCAAAGTGTAGCAGCTGATTAAGTCAATGCATCCTTTTAAATCAAACACTTTGAGCATTAATCAGATGCAGTTCCACCAGCGTGTAAAAAATATTTATCGCGGCAATATTTTACCGCTATATTTAGCTCCGTATAGTTTACAATGCGCCGGCCTTGCATTTAGGAATTACACATATTGCACAATTCCAAGGCGCAAATACAAGCCCGCATATTTTTGCAACATGCAATTCCTTGTAATTTGCCCGACCTGTCATTAATAGCGAAACAATCCGGACGGAGAAAAACTAATGAGTAAGCCACTCAATGGCGTTATACGTGCCATCAAAAATAGCACTAAATCAATTTTGCTGGCCACTAGCTGCTTATTATTATGCACTATCAATGCTAGTGCCATAAGCGCTCCAGCTGCAGCTACTCCTATATCCGCCAGCGAAGCATCTCAACCAGCACTTTTTGACGCCGTAACTTCTCGCGCCAAATTGCTCTCGCGCAGTGAATACAAAGCCATAGTAACGCACATTCCTGAAGCTCTGGCAAAAATGGATTACGATCAATATCGCTCAATTCGTTTTCGCTCTGATGCGGCAATCTGGCATAACGAATCCCCATTTGAAATTCAATTATTTCATGCTGGCTTCCTTTATAAAGAACCCGTCGTATTGCATATGGCGACCAATGGAGAAGATTCTACCGTACAGTTTAAGCAAGAGTTCTTTAATTATGATGGCAAGGCCGCTCCCTTAGCTGGAATTGCTCCTAAAGACATAGGTTTTGCCGGCTTTCGCATCCACTATCCACTCAACAACAACCAATATAAAGATGAGTTCGCAGTATTCCAGGGCTCCTCATATTTCCGCATCGTTGGCCCCGGCCAAGCCTATGGCCTGTCAGCCCGCGGTTTAGCAATAGATACTGCTGAACCTAAGGGTGAAGAATTTCCCGTATTTCGCGAATTCTGGATGATGAAGCCGACGCCCGCTGAAAAGCATATGGTGATGTACGCATTGTTGGATAGCCCTTCAATTACCGGCGCCTACCGGTTTGATATTTACCCCGGCTCACCCACCGAAATAAGAATTCAAGCACGCATTTTCGCCCGTAAAGACATACTCAAAGTAGGAATAGCCCCGCTGACTAGCATGTATATGTTTGGCGAAAACAGCATTCGTGACTTTGATGATTTCCGCCCCGAAGTGCACGACTCGGATGGCTTATTAATGCAGGCTTCATCTGGCGAATGGGTTTGGCGTCCGCTCAGCAATCACCGTGGCCTACATGTCTCGTCTCTTGGAGACACCAACCCACGTGGATTTGGAGTCTTACAGCGCGACCGTGATTTTAATAACTATCTAGATACAGAAGCCAAATACGAGCGTCGCCCAAGCTTATGGGTTAAGCCTGAAAACAACTGGGGGAAAGGCCGCGTAGAACTGGTTGAGATCCCTTCAGATAGCGAAGCTAACGATAATATTGTGGCTTATTGGGTACCAGAACAAGCGATGAAAGCTGGCGACAGTCGCGAATTTAATTATCGCTTACGTAGTTTTGATGCCGATTTACCCGAGCAAACCGTTGCGAAAGTTATACGCACACGTACTGGCTGGGGTGCAGTAGCCGCGCAAGGTAACCCACCGCCAAAAAGCAAACGTCAATTTGCCATTGATTTTCGTGGTGGCGAGCTAGACAAATTACCGCAAGATGCAGCACTGATGGCAGAGCTACAGAAAAACTCAGGAAATATAACTGATCTCCGCGTTAGTAAATTACCTGATGGCAAGACTTGGCGCGCTTCGTTTAAACTCGAACCTGAAGGCAATAATGTCGTAGATATGCGTCTTTTTATAAAACTACGCGATAAGCGTTTAACAGAGGTTTGGAGTTATGTCTGGTATCCAGATGCCATTCAATAATCCGCAACACGTACCGAGTAAATCCACCGCCAAACCTATAGACCGCAGCCTGCTTCCGGAAAATGAAATCCGGTTGCCAGGCCAGTCCTGGCGCCGTATGAGTTATACGTTGTTGACCATTGTGACGGCTGTTGCAGGCGTTTACATGATGTACGACATTCTCAGCGCCAATGGGATAACGGTGCTTGAAGGTATCATTCTGGTCCTTTTTGCTATCTCTTTTAGCTGGATAACGACGGCGTTTTGGAGTGCTTTGTGTGGCTTTGTATTACAAATGCTGCGCCTTGACCCGTTATCGCTAAAGTCAGTTGATAGTATTTACAACGATGGAATGCCCATCACCACTCGCACCGCAGTGGTGATGCCAATTTACAACGAAGATACGCATAGAGTAATGGCAGGATTTGAGGCGACTTTACGGTCGCTTGAAAAAACTGGCGAAATTGCAACTTTTGATTTTTTTATACTCAGTGACACCACCAATCTAACTGTTGCGCAAGCAGAATTAGATGCATGGCAGCAATTGACTGAGCGTCTCGGGAACTTGAGCGCGCAAACTTTTTATCGTCGCCGCGTAAAAAATATTCATCGTAAAGTAGGCAACATCGCCGAATTCTGCCAACGCTGGGGCAAGAATTACGAAACCATGATTGTCCTGGACGCCGACAGTATTATGAGCGGGCATTGCTTGCTACGTATGGTGCGCGCGATGCAAGCCAACCCACGCGCAGGGCTTATTCAAACCGTTCCGGTCCCGGTACGCCAAACCACTTTTTTTGGTCGATTCGTGCAATTTGCCGCTGTACTTTACAGCCCTATGCTGGCCACCGGCCTGTGCTTTTGGCAAACAAACGCCGCCAATTACTGGGGACACAATGCAATTATTCGTGTTAAAGCATTCATTGATCACTGCGGTTTACCAACACTTCCAGGCAAAGCGCCTTTTGGCGGCGATATCCTAAGCCACGACTTTGTCGAAGCTGCTATGCTGCGCCGGGCCGGTTGGGATGTCTTTTTACTTGCCGATCTTGAGGGCAGCTATGAAGAAGTACCTTGCAACATAATCGATTACGCCACCCGCGACCGCCGCTGGGTGCAAGGCAACATTCAGCACCTTGGCATACTCGATGCAGCCGGCTTGCACCCAATCAATCGCCTGCATTTTTTACTCGGCGCCACCGCCTATATTTCTTCATTAATCTGGCTACTAATGCTAGTGCTCAGCACCGCCGACGCAGTCGTACGTGCCCTGAATAGCAATGTATATTTCCCCGAAGCTACCCATGCTTACCTACATATTATTCCCGATTGGCCTATCGCTAAGACCGGGCTAATTGTTTCATTAATTGTGCTTACAACATTGTTGTTATTACTTCCAAAACTGTTGGGCATCATTGCCACACTTACCCACCGCCGCAAACAATTTGGCGGCACCCAAGCGATACTCCGTGGGACTATAGTCGAGACAGCATTCGCCGTACTTATAGCGCCAATCATGATGTCATTTCATGCTTACTTTGTTGTATCGGTGCTGCTAGGTTTCAAGGTGAGCTGGGATGCGCAAGATCGCGAAGGGCGATTGCTCTCTTGGAGTGAGAGCTTTGCACGCACCTTCAGAACCACCATAATCGCGATTCTTTGGGGTTATATGACCTTTACCTATGCCCCCGTTTTCTTTTGGTGGCTGATGCCTATTCTTACTGGATTAGTTCTGGCAGCACCTATTGTTCGCTATTCCAGCAGTCTTTCTTTAGGTGCGAGCTGCCGCAAGCATCGTATTTTCGTTAGCCCGGACGAAACAAATGAAGACCCAGTCTTAACTGATCTACGCCGATTACTTGATATCGAACATCCCAAGCTTTTAGTGCCCGCAGGAATTCCCGCATTACCTGCCGACAATTGGAGCGACATGCCCGAACAAGATTTGGAAGAATATCCGCCCAAATCTTTGTCTCTACAATAACTTGTGAGAAATGAGGCAACAATAAAAAACGGCGCACTAAGCGCCGTTTTTTATTGTTATTCGATCAGTATTAATTTACTTATTTAGCAAATTTCTTACGATAAAAAAACAATCCAGCAAATATGATTGCCAGCACGGCTGGGAAAATCGCCAAATTTTGCAGGGCTGCTTGCCCGGCTGCCAATTCAGCAGCTTCGCCACTCAACCCTTTAGCTAAAGCCTCTGCTTTTGCCGCATCCAACCAACCGCCTATAACCGGATTCCACATACTCACACCAAACATACCAGCCCCGCCAATTAAGGACATACCCAACGCACCGGTTTTAGGTAAATATTCGCTAACAAAACCAATCATGGTGGGCCAGAAGTACATCACACCCAGAGCAAATAAAAGTGCGGCTACGTAAACCATGGGTCCTGATGCTGTACTCATTAAATAAATACCGGCAGTAGCTACCACGGCAGATGCCAACAGAACACCAGCGGGATTGAGCGCATGAATTACCGGACCTGCAAAATAACGACCTACTGCCATTAACCCGGTTATCATTGCCAAAATTAACATCGGCTGTGCACCCGACTCGCTCAATATACGCTGCACCCATTGCTGTGTGCCTAGCTCAGTTGTCGCGGTCAGCGTCATACAAAAAGCCATCAGCAAAAATAACGGCGAAAGTAACGCTGAAATATTATTGCTGGTTGATATTTCCGAATTAACCATGTCAGGAAATTTCTGGCCGAAAATCAGATAACCATAAATTGCAGTTGGAACCAACATTACCGCAATTTGTAACTGCCAACCTAAATTCATTTTAGTCATCAGCGTTGAAATCAAGGCTCCTATAACTATGCCTCCCGGAAACCACATGTGAAACCGATTCAGCATGGTGGTTTTATTAGTGTGATAAATATCAGCGATCAGTGGGTTACATGCTGCCTCAACTGAACCGTTAGCAAAACCAATAAAGAATGTAGAAATCAATAAGCCCCAAAAACCGCTCGCCGACATGGTTAACGCTAAACCTAATACATGTGAAGCAAATGCCAAATACATAAGCCTGCGCGCACCCACATAATTGTAAAGCAGGCCACCTACCATCATTGCCACGGGAAAACCTAAAAAGGCCATGCTGTTAATCCAGCCCAATTGAGTATCCGTAAAATTGTAACTCGCACTTAACTCGTTGAGAATTCCTGCGCGTATGGCGAAGGTCATAGCCGTCACTATAAGTGCAACACAGCAAGCACTAAAGAGACGATTAGGATTGATCGTAGACATAAATATTACCTTTTTATTGTTGATGCTTTTAGGAAAGATTTTTTGTAGAGTCTTTATTTATTTGTCACATTGTCTTTATTAAATTTTATATCTGGCTCTATGTTTTATTTGTAAATTGATCGACAAACTATTCCTCGCTAAACCAATCTCCATCCGCCATCAGCTTTTGCTGACGTAATAACTGCATCGATAAACCGCATGCCCTCAACACCCGTATGAATATCCGGGACCCAATCTTGCAAAAAATGTCGCTCACCGTTTTCGCGTGCAATTAAAATATCCGCAATATCTTTATAGAGATTGGCAAAGCCTTCGAGATAACCCTCAGGGTGACCACCGGGTACTCGTACGCCACGCGCCACAACATCACTTAAATCACCGCGCCGGGTAATGCGCTGCCGCGGTTTATTTAATTCGCAAAACCACAATTCATTAGGTGTTTCTTGCGCCCACTCAATGCCGGCTAGCTCGCCGAAGATACGGATGCGTAAGCCATTTTCACAACCGGGAGCTACTTGACTCGCCCAAAGCATACCTTTTGCTCCACCATTAAAACGTAGCAGCACATGCACGTTGTCATCAACCTGACGACCATCAACAAAACTGGTCAAATCGGCGCATACCTTTTCAACTTTTTGCTGCGTCATAAATTGTGCGAGCTGGAACGCATGAGTACCAATATCGCCCAAACAACCAGCACCGGATTTTGCTGGGTCAGTCCGCCAGGACGCTTGTTTATTATCAGCGTCAGCTGCTTGTGTTAACCACTCTTGCGGATACTCAACTTGCACCAGCCTCAACTTTCCAAGCTTGCCGTCCGCAATAAGTTCGCGCGCATAACGCACCAAAGGATAACCACTGTAATTATGAGTAAGCGCAAAAAAACAACCGCTCGCTTCTACAATTTTTTGTAACTCCAAAGCTTCTTCAAGCGTCCGTGTTACCGGCTTATCGCAAATCACATTCACACCGGCTTCCAAACACGCTTTTGCTACCGGAAAGTGCATATGATTAGGTGTAACAATAACGACTACTTGAATTCCATCACTACGTTTTTTTTCTTCTATCAACATTTCCTGATAGGAAGCATAGGCACGCTCTGGTGCAATATGTAAATCTGCCGCTGATACTTTTGCATTTTCGGGATTTGCCGAAAGCGCACCCGCAACCAGTTCATAACGATCATCCATACGCGCTGCAATACGATGCACCGCACCGATAAAAGCACCGCGACCACCACCCACCATGGCGTAACGAATTTTGGGAATTGTCATTTTATATCTTCTTTAATGTGCGAATTGATTTTGGTTAATTTTTCAAACCTAGAATTCTGCGATTTGCTGCGTGATCGGTGCCACCACTGGCAAAATCATCAAACGCGCGCTCGGTCACTCGGATAATATGTTGCTGAATAAAAGGTGCACCTTCTGCAGCACCAATCTCCGGGTGTTTCAAACAGCACTCCCACTCCAGCACTGCCCAACCGGGGTAATTGTATGCGGCGAACTTTGAAAAGATTTGTTTAAAATCCACTTGTCCATCACCCAGCGAGCGGAAACGACCCGCACGATCTACCCAATTTTCATAGCCGCCATAGACACCTTGCTGCGCACTGGAATTGAATTCAGCATCTTTTACATGAAACATTTTTATCCGATCATGATAGCGGTCGATGAAACCCAGATAGTCGAGTTGCTGCAAAACAAAATGACTTGGATCAAACAAAATATTACACCGCGGATGATTATTCACCGCTTTCAAAAAGCGTTCGAATGTTGCGCCATCATGCAAATCTTCACCGGGATGAATTTCGTAGCACACATCTACGCCAGCTTTATCAAACGCATCCAAAATAGGTAACCAACGCACAGCCAACTCACCAAAGCCAGCATCAACCAAACCAGCGGGACGCTGTGGCCAGGGATATAAATACGGCCATAATAAGGCACCAGAAAATGTCGCATGCGCAGTTAAGCCTAAGTTTTTGCTAGCTTGTGCCGCGAGCATAAGCTGCTCAACAGCCCAGGCTTGACGTGCACCGGGATTACCGCGCACAGACTCGGGCGCAAAGCCGTCAAACATTTCGTCGTACGCAGGATGAACAGCGACAAGCTGACCCTGTAAATGCGTCGATAATTCCGTAGCCACCAAACCATGGCGCGCGAGGGTTGCTTGAAATTCAGCACAATATTGACTGTCGCTCGCAGCTGCCTCCAAATCGAATACACGTTTATCCCAGGTAGGAATCTGTACCCCTTTAAAACCTAAACTCGCTACCCACTGCGCAATACTATCGAGAGAATTAAACGGGGCTGTATCGCTTAAAAATTGTGCCAAAAAAATAGCTGGACCTTTCAATGTTTTCATAACAATTCCTTCACGGCGTTGAGTACATGCGCGATTATGACCATTAGCGGAAAGGGTTACAAGCCTACCTTGTGCCTTGTTGGTTTTGCGAAACCAGACACCTGATCGGGTACTACTTTGTTAATAAAACCATGGCAATATATTTCCTTTTGCTCAAAAAAAAAGCCTTGCCAGCATCCGGAGAGATGCACAGCAAGGCCTTATACTATCCTAAAAATTATTTTTTAACGCCCTCAACATGCAACGACAACTTTACTGTTTCAGAGGCTGGCCCGAGCGGGAACACAATATTAAAGTCTTTCAGTTTTAATTCTGTAGTACCTTCAAAACCAGCGCGATATCCGCCCCACGGGTCTTTACCTTCGCCTACTTTTTTGGCTGCAATGGTAATACTTTTTGTAACTCCGTTTAACTTAAAGTCACCCACTATATCAAAGGCGTCCTTACTGCTACCTGTTACAACTTTTTTACTGACAAAGCTGGATTGCGGAAACTTTTCAACATTCAAAAAATCTTTACCGCGTAAATGCTTGTCACGTTCAGCATGATTTGAATCCACGCTATTAGTATCAATGACAACATTAATGGTGCTCGCTTCCGGTTTTGCAGGATCATAACTAAAATCGCCACTAAAAGTATTAAACCGTCCCGTTAGTACACTGTAGCCCAAATGCTTAATTGCAAAATTAATAGATGCGTGAGCACCTTTTGTATCAATAGTGTAATTATCAGCCAACACTGGCAAACTAAAAATACTGGCACTACTGATGGCAATTGCTGCGAAATATTTTTTGGTGCTTTTAACTAACATAATATTTTCCTCATAAATAAAAAATTAAACGATTTTTTTAGTCGGAGTTAACATTCTAACTAAAGTACGATCGCGCTTTACAAAATGGTGAAACAAAGCTGCGCTTCCGTGCAAAATAGCTATACCTATAAGACCCCAAGCCATAAACTTATGAATTAAACCAACCCGATCTACATTCATTGAACTTAACTCTATTAACGCGGGAAAACTAAACGCATCAAAAAAAATTGCAGGCTTGCCTTCGGCGGTCGTGATGAAATAACCACTCACACAAATAACAAATGTAAAAACATAGAGTGCAATTTTTACCATGGTAGCTGCAAGTTGTGTACGGTCATCAATGCTGGGAAGCGGCTTAGGATTTTTATTACTTAATCGCCAAAACATCCGCAAAGTCATTAGTAACAATACTAATAAGCCAAGGCTAATATGCAACACTGGGCCGCGGTGATACCACGGAGAATAGTAGTCCAGGCCGCGCATATATACGCCAAGCCCAAATAAGAAAAAGATTAAACTGGCACAACCCCAATGCAGAACTATGGTAATAAAGCCATACCCTGATGTTGAATCTTTTAGCATATCAAGCCATTCCAATAATTATGCGGTTTTTATAATGACTTGAAGATAGCAGTAAAAATTTAAAAAAGCAGCTCTACAAAGATTGACGGAAAAAAATTGCGATAAAAAAAACCTGCCAAAAAAATTGAATTTTCCACTAAGTGATTGAAAAATAGAAAAGTTTTGACAAAAATATAATGTAGCAAATGAGCCCTAATAAATAAACATCCATTTTTTGGTGCGAGCTTATCTAAATTATGGTGCTATTTTTGACGTTGCGTTTTTTGCCTGACTCATCAATTGCAACATATACAAATTCGCCTTCGGTAACTTTAATCATGCAATCCAGCCGATAATGCTTTATCCATACTTCAACTTCAGTACGAATAGAAGTATTACCTATTTTTAAAAGCCGGGCATAGCAACTCACAATAGCGCCAACAGGCACTGCGTGTAAAAAAGCCATGCTGCTAATTGCAACAGTTGTCACTCTGCCTTTTGCTATCTCTTGCGCCAGAACCGCACCAGCAATATCCATTTGTGATAGCAACCAACCCCCAAAAATATCGCCATAAGGGTTTGTATCTTTGGGCATTGATAGAGTTTGCAGTGTCAGCGTGCCTTGTGGCTGTTGCGCATTATTCATACTTTGCTCGCCTCAAACTAATTGTTTTTTAATCAATAAATAACGAATGGAAAATTTTGAACCAAAAAAGGTAGCAATTTTACCGAGGGATTCTAAAAGAAGGGGGGGGGAAATGTTTGGACGCATTAACGTCCAAACATTTTAGAAAAATTAATCTTCGTCATTACCGCCAGCCATTCCCAAGTCCTTTAACTTACGAGTTAGCGTGTTGCGTCCCCACCCTAATAAATTAGCGGCATCGCGCTTACGGCCAGCAGTATATTTAAGCGCAGTTTCGATTAAGGCACGCTCAAAAGTCGGTACAGCTTCACTCAACAATTGGTGCTGACCTTTTGCAAGCGCTTGATCCGCCCAATGTCGCAACGCTTTTTCCCAATCATCGGCTGGTGCATTGCCTTCTTTATGCTCCAGTAACTCCGGGGGCAAATCTTCAATGTGCACTTCACGGCCAGATGCCATTACCGTAATCCAGCGGCAGGTGTTTTCCAGTTGGCGAACATTGCCTGGCCACTGTAGCGAACAAAAATAATCCTCTGTTTCAGCAAGCAGTACCTTGGTATCGACATTTAATTCCGCAGCAGCTTTATGCAAAAAGAAACGCGACAATTTAGGAATATCTTCGCGGCGATTAGCTAGCTTGGGAATATGAATACGAATCACGTTAAGCCGATGAAATAAGTCTTCGCGGAAACGATTTTCAGCTACTAGGGTTTCCAGATTTTGATGGGTCGCAGCGATAATACGCACATCTACTTTTACCGGAGTATGACCACCTACCCGATAAAACTCTCCATCCGCCAAAACTCTCAATAAACGAGTTTGAGTTTCTGCCGGCATATCGCCGATCTCATCTAAAAACAACGAACCGCCATTGGCTTGCTCAAAACGTCCTTGACGTTGCGCGGCAGCACCCGTGAAGGCGCCTTTTTCATGACCGAACAATTCGGACTCCATCAAGTCTTTTGGAATTGCCGCCATGTTAAGCGCAATAAATGATTCATTGCGGCGTGGACTGTGACGATGCAGCGCCCGCGCTACCAACTCTTTACCCGTGCCTGATTGCCCGTTAATTAAAACAGTAATATTAGATTGCGAGAGGCGACCAATCGCGCGAAATACTTCTTGCATAGCAGGAGCTTCGCCGATAATTTCGGTGTTAGCATCTACTTCTGCAACAATTGGGTGATCGCCTTTTTGTTCTTGTGCATGAGCTAATGCGCGCTGAGTAACAGCGACCGCGTCATCCACATCAAACGGCTTGGGCAGATATTCAAAAGCTCCACCTTGATAAGCAGCTACCGCACTTTCTAAATCTGAATGAGCGGTCATGATGATAATGGGAATATTTGGATGGGTATTGTGCAAATTACTTAAGAGCGCCAAGCCATCTAATCCGGGCATACGGATATCGCTAATGATAGCGTCCGGCGTGTCGCGGTTGAGCTGACCCATTGCGGTATCACCGGATTCAAATACCCGCGTTTCTATATTCGCTTGTTGCAGGGCTTTTTCCAGCACCCAACGAATCGAGCGGTCATCATCAATAATCCAAACTTTATTAGGCTTCTGCATGCTGTGCTTCCATTGGTAAGTAGAGCGAGAAACAGGTTTTACCCTGTTCACTGTGGCACTCAATGAGGCCGTTATGTTGATGAATAAGATGTTGTGAAATGGTTAAACCCAAGCCCGTGCCTTCAGCGCGTCCAGTGATCATGGGGTAAAAAATATTTTCGACAATGTCGCTGGGAATGCCAGGGCCGTTATCGATAATATCTATGCGGCACACCAAGGGATGATGCTTGCGCCCAATGGTGTATTGCCGATGTATCCGCGTGCGCAGCTGAATGACTCCATTAGTCATTCCCGCCTCCAATAACGCCTGCATAGCATTGCGCACAATATTGAGGCAGGACTGAATCAATAATTCTTTGTCACCTAACAGATTAGGAATACTGGGGTCATAATCGCGGACTAATTTTAGACCGTCATTACTTTCGGCCTTAATGATGGTGGCCACGCGCTCCAACACCTCATGAATATTAAGTTCCGCCCACTTAGGCAGTTGATTAGGGCCGAGCATTCGGTCGACCAAATTACGTAGCCGATCAACTTCATCGATAATGATATTGGTATATTCGGTAAGACTTGGATGAGGCAGCTCACGCGATAATAATTGCGCCGCACCACGAATACCGCCGAGCGGATTTTTGATTTCGTGAGCCATACCACGAATAAGATTGCGAGTAGTTTCATGCGAGGACGTTAACATTTCATCGCGACTAATGCGTAGCAGGCGATCAATGGGTTGCACTTCGATAATCAAATCATCCTGTTCGCCAAAGGGTGTAACCGTGTAATCGACGGTAATGAGTCCACCCTGAAGTAATCGCCACTCGGCATGGCGTTTGGTGTAATGATTCGCTTTACTGGCAGCCTGCTTAAGTTGCTTTTCAGTCTCCTCAGTTTCGAAGAAAAAATAGGTAATTGGCTCGCCACGATTTGTTTCACAACTCATAGCCAATAAGGCTTCAGCGGCAGGATTCATATGAATCAGCAATAGGTTGCTATCCACCAGAACAATCGCGGTACTGAGACTATCTAATAATGGCTTATAAAAATCGCGCTGACTCACAATTCTTGCAAACTCCCCGTTGTCTTTTAAGAACATATTGCTTCCACAATGCAACTTGATGATACCGATGCGCTGAAGATTTCAATGCTTCAGCAAGGTGCACATCAAAGAATGCAAGAAGCAAACCAACTACTTATGCGATTGATATCAGGGCGAATATGAGGATTTGAAGAATGTACCGCAGAAAGTATTGCACAATTTTGGTGCCTACATTATTTTTTTGGCACTTTATCAGATTCTTTAGGGACATTGGGGCCTGAAACAACAACTGACACGGCATCGGATTGCCCCAAATGTTTACCATATTTGCTCATTACATCTACGTGCAGCTTATGCTCGCCTCTGGTTGGTTCAACGATAGTTATAGCCATAGCTGCGGTTTTCTGAAGAATATAACCATCCCAAAAATAAGCTAAAACATGCCCTGGCTGTAAAGCCTTATCAAGATTAACCGACACATTAAGATTTCGCTCATTAACCTGAAGGACATAACCCGATGCCGGAGTAATAACATCAACTTGATAGGTATCGGCATCCACTACTGCGTTAAACGCAGGGCCGACATTGGGAATAAATTTATCTTGTGGAAGAGTATTAATATTGGGCAGTTCAACAGCTTTAGCTTTGGCGGGTGGCCGATCGGTATAAACAACACGCCCTTGATTATCGATTGTTTTGTAAACCTCGGCACTGGCAAGATGCGAAAACAATAACACCGCACAGACATAAGGTACCCGAGCCAAATTTTTAAGCATTCGCTACCACACCCCAAGAATATATTTACTTAAGGTTACTCGCGATTGCGGTAAAGACAAGCCAGCAAAGAAAAAGCCCGCGCTTTCGCAAGCGCGGGCTTTTTCAATTTAACGGCCAATAACGACAGCTAAAAATAATTACACACTGTAATAGAGTTCGAATTCTACTGGGTGTGGAGTCATGTTAACGCGTTGAATATCTTGTTTTTTCAGTTCAATGTAAGCATCAATGAAGTCTTTAGAGAAAACACCGCCAGCGGTCAAATAATCATGATCTGCTTCCAATGCTGCCAAAGCCTCTTCCAGGCTTGAGCAAACGGTTGGAATCTCTGCAGCTTCTTCTGGCTCCAGGTCGTACAAGTCTTTAGTTGCTGGCTCACCCGGGTGGATTTTGTTTTGGATACCGTCAATACCCGCCATCAACAAGGCAGCAAAGCACAAGTATGGGTTAGCAGTTGGATCCGGGAAACGAGTTTCAATACGCTTGGCTTTCTCACCAATTACATAGGGAATACGGATAGAGGCAGAACGGTTACGTGCAGAGTAAGCCAACATTACCGGTGCTTCAAAGCCTGGCACCAAACGCTTGTAAGAGTTGGTTGAAGCATTACAGAAAGCATTCAATGATTTAGCGTGTTTGATAATACCGCCGATGTAAAACAATGCGGTTTCAGACAAATCTGCGTACACATCACCAGCGAACTGGTTTTTGCCATTCTTTGAGAACGACTGATGCACGTGCATACCAGAACCATTGTCGCCGATTAATGGCTTAGGCATAAAGGTAGCTGTCTTGCCATATTGATGCGCAACGTTGTGAATGCAATATTTGAGAATTTGCACTTCGTCCGCTTTTTTAACCAGAGTATTAGCACCAACGCCGATTTCGCATTGACCAGCATTGGCTACTTCGTGGTGGTGAATCTCGATAACCAAGCCCATAGCTTCCATAGCGTTACACATAGCGCCACGAATGTCGTGCAATGAATCTATTGGTGCAACAGGAAAATAACCACCTTTTACGCGTGGCGCGTGGCCGTGCTTACCTTCACCGTCTTCACCAGACTGCCAGGCTGCTTCTTCAGATTTAATTTTGTAGAAAGCGCCACCCATAGAACTTGAGTAATGAACGCTATCAAAGATAAAAAATTCTGGCTCTGGACCAAACAAGGCCTTATCGCCCAAACCGGTAGACTTTAAATATTCTTCAGCACGCAAACCTATAGAACGTGGATCGCGGTCATAGCCCTGCATGGTTGCTGGCTCAACGATGTTACAACGCACGTTGATAGTTGCTTCATCATAAAATGGGTCTAATACAGCTGTAGAATCATCAGGCATTAAAATCATGTCTGAATCATTAATACCTTTCCAGCCAGCAATTGATGAACCGTCAAACATTTTGCCATCAACGAAGAATTTGTCATCTACCACGTTTGATGGAAAAGTAGCGTGCTGTTCTTTACCTTTAGTATCAGTAAAACGCAGGTCAATCCAGCGAGCTTCGTGTTCTTTAATAAGGTCTAAAGTCTTAGACATTGAATGCCTCCAAGTAGTTATGGCGATAGTTATTAAGTTACAGATTAAAAAGTGCGGCTAAATCAGGTGAAGAGCTAGCAACATAAAAATTTTCCGGTGCTCATCTACGGCTTGCTATCCGCTATTCAGGACTCAAGCGAGGGTAGGTTTCAGAAAGTGGCAAAATATATGCCATTCGCCAAAAATAGCAACAGGTGTTTAAAAATAAGGGGGTAGAAAAAAGCAGAAAATAGAATACTGGGCATTTTTGGTGCAATTCAGCGATCAACAAGTCCAAGTTGGTGCAATCAAACCAGAATACCGCCAAATACATCCTTAAGCGCCATAATTATTTTCATAAAACAAAATAGCTCTCAAATATTTAGATGCGCACTACTTATCAACTCTCTCCTCCCTAAAGTGAATTAAGAAGCCGGACCTGTCGTAACTAACGCAACTGCAATAGCTAAAATTGATAATCATTTGATTGCCCCGCCTCCTTGCTTTTCGTTACAAAGCACAACTCCAAGATACTTAGTTAAAAATGTCTCTTGTTAAGCTGTCCGTCACAAGATTGGATTCAATAAAAAACTACGACACACACTAAATTGGTATTTACATGGCAAACGCCCAACTTTCCGTTCTATTTTTTAGTCAAATGCTACTTATCCTGGCCACTTGCCGCAGTGTAGGCTGGCTCGGTAAAAAATATCTACATCAACCCCAAGTTGTCGGGGAAATGATTGCCGGTGTACTACTTGGCCCAACTTTATTCGGTTTGCTTGCGCCTGAATGGCAACAGGCGCTTTTTCCAAAAGAATCCATCAGCATACTTTATGTCGGGGCACAATTTGGCGTAGGGCTATACATGTTTCTGGTGGGCCTCGGCTTTCGAACTGACCACTTTAAAGCTAACGCTGGCGCCGCTGCCGCAGTGTCTATCTCTGGCATGGCGGCACCTTTTATTGTTGCCATTCTGATTACCCCTTGGCTGATGACCGTACCGGGTTTATTTTCAGAAACTGCCAGCCAATTCAATGCCACACTGTTTATGGGTGCAGCTATCGCGATTACTGCCTTCCCCATGCTGGCACGTATTATCCACGAGCGTGGATTAAGCAATTCCAGACTAGGTACTTTATCGCTTTCTGCGGGCGCCATTGACGATGCAGGTGCCTGGTGCGTACTAGCAATTGTATTGTCCAGCTTTGGTGCCGGTCCTACCCTGGCGATTACCACCATTGGCGGCGGTGTAATTTTTGCCGGTGTTGTGCTGCTTCTTGGCCCTCGCTTGCTAGCCCCCTTAGGTCGCATCGTTGAGCGTGAAGGCCATATCAGTCCCACTATTTTGTCGCTCGTCCTGATGGCGTTTATGTTGTGCGCTTTTGTTGCCGACGGCATAGGTTTACACGCAGTATTTGGCGGTTTTCTGCTTGGCTGCGTAATGCCACGCGGCATGTTCGCAACCGAACTGAGAAAACAACTGGAACCTTTCGCGGTAGTTATTTTATTGCCCATGTTCTTTACTTTCTCTGGCCTTAACACAGAGCTGACAATGATTAACAACCCTGAGTTGGTACTGATTGCACTTGCAGTATTGGCGGGTTCAATCATAGCAAAAGGTGGCGCTTGCTGGGCTGCTGCGCGCCTTTGCGGCGAGGATAACCGTACCGCATTGGGTATTGGGGCACTAATGAATTCACGCGGCCTGATGGAGTTAATCATTATTAATATTGGCTTACAAAAAGGCGTTATTGGTACAGCCCTCTTTTCCATGCTGGTATTGATGGCCATTATTACTACCTTAATGGCATCACCTGTATTTGAATGGGTTTATGGCAAAAAAGCACGCGAAACCGGCGAGCTGGAAGCTATAGGGACTAATGCCGCTGCCAACGCCTAGAACATTGTAAGAAGCTAGACCCGCTTTTTGGCCCACCTTGTGGGCCATTTTTTTAAGCTCCGATGCGAGAGTATTCTTCCTCACCTCCCTTTAAACAGTCACATTAAGCTATAATCGCCGCCTTTTTACTCAGCACGATTAGAGTTTGTTATGCACTTCATTGTTAAAGTCTTCCCCGAAATCATTATTAAAAGTGCGCCGGTTCGCAAACGTTTTATTCGCCAGTTGCGCGATAATTTGCGCAATTTATTAAACCCCATTGACCGTGCGATTAAAGTGCAAAGCGATTGGGAAAAAATTGAAATAGTGGCGGAAGGCGCGAACGAATCCGTCACGGCACAAACGGCAGAGGTGCTTGCCCACACACCAGGCATTGCCAACTTCGCATTAATTCAAGCCTATCCCGTTGGCGATTTAGAAGATATTTTTCAGAAAGTTTTACCACACTGGCGCGATCAGCTTGCAGGCAAAACATTTTGTGTGCGGGTCAAACGCCACGGCAATCACCCCTTTGGTTCAACCGATGTCGAGAAGTTTGTCGGCGGCGGTTTGCTGCATAACTCAAAAGCTAAAGGAGTGGATTTACACAATCCTGATGTGATTGTGAAGCTTGAAATAAAATGGGACCGCTTATTTGTTATCGCCAATAAAACCCAGGGTCTCGGCGGCTTTCCTCTCGGCGCACAAGACCCGGTGCTATCGCTTATCTCCGGTGGTTTTGACTCAACGGTATCTACCTATCTTTGTATCAAACGCGGTTTACGTGCGCACTACTGCTTTTTTAATTTAGGTGGTCGTGCCCACGAGCTCGGCGTAAAAGAAGTCGCTTATTATTTATGGAATAAATATGGTTCATCGCACCGCGTAAAATTTGTAACGGTTCCGTTTGAAGACGTAGTCACTGAAATTCTCGACAAAGTCGACAACCCCTACATGGGCGTAACATTAAAACGAATGATGTTACGTGCTGCCGAAAAAGTGGCAGAGTCACTCGACATACCGGCACTAGTTACCGGGGAAAGCGTGGCACAAGTTTCGAGTCAAACGCTGGTCAATCTGAATGTTATCGATCGCGCTATCGACATGATTGTACTGCGCCCGCTCGCGACCATGGATAAAGGTGAAATTATCGATCTCTCGCGCAAAATCGGCACTGAAACTTTTGCTGCGAGCATGCCCGAATATTGCGGGGTCATTTCGGTAAATCCCACCACTCGCGCCAAATTACCTAAAGTCATAGAGGAAGAAGCCAAGTTTGATATGGCCATTCTGGATCGCGCCATTAGCGACCGCCGCCATCAAAATATTGATGATGTGATGCGCGACCTGGATGCAGATTTAACGGTGCCCGTAATTGCTGAGCTAACTAGCGGACAAATCGTTATCGACATTCGCCATCCTGATGAGGAAGAAACCAAACCGCTCAAACTTGACGGAATAGAAATCTTAAAGCTGCCTTTCTATTCCCTTAACAAGCAATTTGCTGCACTGGATAATCAAACGCAATATTTCCTCTATTGCCAAAAAGGTGTGATGAGTCAGTTACATGCGGCGAATTTAAAAGGTGAAGGTCACTACAATGTAGGCGTTTATCGGCCGGAGCCGAAGAGTGCTTGCGGGATTTAGCAGCAAATAGCCCGGCCATATCGCGACCGGGCATCAAGCAAAATAAAATATAATTAAACCTACCGCATTTGCGTGTAGTTAACCGGTATCCAATCATAGGACTTAGCTTTTTTCCGAAGATGACCGAGCCCTGGAAATTGGATGTGCGCCGCACCCACCAAAGCACCCTGTTTTGCAGCCTCAGTGAACACTTTATTACGTGCATCAGCCGCTTCTTTTTGCTCGGTATCGAATGCAATCGTGACTTCAGGATGATCGAGTTGCACCGCCGCCACGTGAATTAAATCGCCGATAACCAGCAATTTTTGTCCTTCACTTTCCACTACGTATACCGTGTGACCATGGGTATGGCCGTAACTTGAGTAAGATTTAATGCCTGGTGAAAACTCTACATTGCCGTTAAATGGAGCAAACTGTTTGGCTGCGATATAAGGGTTTAATGAACTCATAGCTCCCTGAAACATGCCTTTTTTGTCCTCGGGTGCCTTATCCATATTTGCCTGACTCAGCCAAAAATCAGCCTCGCGCTGATCTGCATGAATGGTTGCATTGGGAAATGCAAGTGTATTACTGGTCATTAGCCCGCCAATATGATCACCATGCATGTGAGTGATATAAATATCGTCAACTTGCCCGGGCTGGTAACCAGAAGCTTTCAAGTTAGCAATTAGTTTTCCCAAGGTTGGGCCGAACAACCCGCCCGCACCCGTATCAATCAATACTAATTTGCTGCCGGTATTAATCAGGTAGGTATTTACGGATGTTTCCAGCGGCGCCTTGAGGTACGACCGAGAAAGTGTCCGCAAGGTCTTTTCCTCAGGCTCCACCAGTAATTTTTCCACTGGCAAATCGACAGTTCCATCGCTAAGCACCGTGACTTCAAAAGCCCCGAGCATCATCCGAAAATAGCCGGGTGCTGGAGTTTTCACCATGGGAGCAGCCGCTATTGCAAAATTGCTAGTCAACACCATCAGAGTCGAGACAGATAGCATAGAGACTGCGAGGGCTAACTTTTTAATTTTAAAAGTAAACATAAAGCTTCCTTTGAGCTAATTAGCTCAGTTGTGGTTGGCGGGAAAATTGTATTTCGTTGCAACAAACAGCACAATACGCGATATCGCAAACCATCTTTGCAAATTACGCAAACAAGATGAGCATACTTATGCTTGACGCTATACGAATTTTTCTTGCAGTTGTTAATACCGGCAGCCTTTCCAGAGTGGCGAAGGATGAAAGAATTGCTGTTTCTTCCGTATCACGGAAAATCGACTCGCTGGAAGCAGAGCTGGGCTTCAAGCTCTTCCGCCGCAGCTCACGTCTAGTGATGCTGACTGACTCAGGCGAACAGTTTTTACCCCGCGCTAAAAATATCCTGATCGAAATGGATGAAGCCAAAAATGCCATGTCTGCTTTAAATGCGGACCCGCAAGGACTACTCACAATCACGGCACCCGCATCGTTTGGCCGACTGCATGTTGCTCCCGCAGTGATGACCTTTCTTAAACAATACCCGCTGATGGAAATTGAACTACAGGTTAGCGATGCGATTATAGATTTAGCAGCGCAGCGAATTGATGTGGCGATTCGCATCGGCACCCTGCCCGACAGTGATCTGGTTGCAACTCGCCTCGCCCCTTTTAAACGCCTCGTCTGCGCCAGTCCAGATTACATTCAACAACATGGTCGCCCCGCAACACCGCAAGAGCTGCTGCAGCACAATTGCCTCTCGGCAGATGCAACCCGCACGGTCCCGGGTTTATGGTGTTTTATCGGTGTTAACCAAGGCATGCCTTTGCCCGTGCGCGGAAACTTCCGTAGCAATGATACGAATTCACTTTTACTTGCAGCTCTAGCGGGTATTGGCGTAGTGCATTTGGCGAGCTGGCTGGTGAGTGACATGATTATTTCGGGGCAACTAATTTCCCTCTTTCCAGATATACCAACCGCACCAGCAAAAGTAGAACCCGGCATTCACGCTGTACGTATGCCAGGGCGCTCACATGTGGCTAAAGCACAGTTGTTTATTGCGCATCTTCGCCATGAGTTTGGCGAACCGGCTTATTGGGACAGAGCGATTTCCAAACGCGTAAAAAGCTGATAAGCCTCTTATCTGCCGCGTTTTATCCGCTAATAATGCTAATGTTATTTGCTTCAGCACTAGTGCGCTCAAAAATTCACCAAACTTTCCCCGATAATCATATCCCTGTCATGCCGACATGAGTATAATGCGCCCCTTTCGATTTACCGCACATTGTTCAACGACTACTTTTATCAACACCCATTTAGCCTTCCAAGAGAATCAGCACCGTGACAGATACAACTACAGTTCGTAAATTGCGCAATATCGCCATCATCGCCCACGTTGACCATGGTAAAACTACCCTGGTAGACAAACTGTTAACGCAGTCTGGCACTTTGACTCGCCGTCATGAAGGCGCTGATTTGATCATGGATTCTAATGACCAGGAACGTGAGCGCGGAATTACCATTCTCGCCAAAAACACGGCAATTACCTGGAATGACTACCGCATTAACATTGTGGACACCCCGGGCCACGCCGATTTCGGCGGCGAAGTTGAACGCGTACTATCGATGGTTGACTCGGTATTGTTGCTGGTTGACGCCGTTGGTGGACCCATGCCACAAACTCGCTTTGTAACGCAAAAGGCGTTCGAACAAGGTTTGAACCCCATTGTTGTTATCAACAAAGTTGACCGCCCGGGCGCACGCCCTGAATGGGTTGTTGATCAAGTATTTGAATTGTTTGACCGCTTGGGTGCTACCGAAGAACAACTGGATTTCCCGGTTGTATATGCTTCTGCTCTGAATGGTGTTGCCGGCTTATCTCCCGATGCCTTAGCTGATGACATGACTCCCCTGTTCCAAATGATTATCGACAAAGTAAAAGCACCGGCGGTGAATAGCGAAGGCCCACTGCAAATGCAAATTTCTGCACTGGATTACAACAGCTATGTAGGCGTAATCGGCATTGGCCGTATTACTCGCGGTACCTTATCGCCTAATCAACAAATCGTTGTGGTACCCCACGAAGGTGAACAACGTAAAGCCAAAGTGTTGCAAGTTATGGGTTATCACGGTCTTGAGCGTATCGAAACCGATCTTGCGACTGCAGGCGATATCGTTTGTATTACTGGCGTTCAAGGCCTGGGCATTTCCGACACATTGTGCAGCCCGGATTGTGTTGAAGCCATGAAGCCGTTAAGTGTTGATGAACCAACGGTAAGCATGACCTTCCAGGTAAATGATTCTCCGTTTGCTGGAAAAGAAGGCAAGTTCGTGACTACCCGTAATATTAAAGATCGTTTAGAACAAGAGTTAATTCACAACGTTGCCCTACGTGTTAAGCAAGGCGAAACTCCGGATAAATTTATCGTATCTGGTCGCGGCGAATTGCACCTGTCGGTGCTGATTGAAAATATGCGTCGTGAAGGTTTTGAGATGGGTGTATCTCGCCCCGAAGTAATCATCAAAGATGTCAACGGTGAGAAGCACGAGCCCTTTGAACAAGTGGTTATCGATGTTGAAGAACAACACCAAGGTAAAGTCATGGAAGAACTGGGCTTGCGTAAGGGCGAGCTGAACAATATGGAGCCGGATGGCAAAGGCCGCATCAAGCTGGAGTTCTTATGTCCATCGCGCGGTTTAATTGGCTTCCGCGGTCAATTCCTGACTATGACTTCTGGCTCCGGTATCATGACCAGTATTTTTGATCATTACGGCCCGTGCAAAGAAGGTGAAGTTGCCAAAAGACAAAACGGTGTATTAATTTCTATGATCAAGGGCAAGACACTTGCCTATGGTTTGCACCCGCTGCAAGAACGTGGACGTTTATTCTTCGGCGCTGGCGTAGAAGTTTATGAAGGTCAAGTTGTGGGTATTCACTCACGCAATAATGATTTGGTCGTTAATCCTACTAAAGCCAAGCAGCTGACCAACGTACGCGCTTCAGGTACTGACGATGCGTTGACTTTATCTCCACCTATTCGTCACACGCTTGAACAAGCACTGGAATTTATTGAAGATGATGAATTGGTTGAAGTAACACCGCTCAGCATTCGTGTACGTAAAAAGTTCCTTACTGAGAATGAGCGCAAGCGCGGTAAAAAAGCTTAAGCTTGAATAGCTAATTTATTGGCTACGAAAAATCCCCTGAGTGAAAACAAAGGGGATTTTTTTTGAATAATTTTTGCATAATAAAAACGCCCTCGTCATACTCGCGCCTCGTCACAACGAACCAGCTTCCTAAATATTATTGCCAGGTTGGACACGAGTGGATATCTATTTTCTATTTTCATTTCTTGCGCTGGGCGCTTTCACCGGCATATTCGCGGGATTATTCGGCATCGGCGGCGGTGGCATTATGGTGCCCATACTCACTTATATTTTCATGCAGCTCAGCTTCCCTCCTGAACATTTGGTGCACATGGCGTTAGCCACATCCATGGCTGCCATTGTCCCTACGGCCATTGCGAGCTTACGTGCACATCACTTACGTGGTGCAGTGCTTTGGCAGCTGGTATTAAAAATTACTCCGGGAATTTTACTCGGGACTTTCGCAGGTACTTTTCTTGCCGCTTATTTGTCGGCAAAGCCCCTGGCGATTTTTTTCTCCTGCTTTATGGCTATTATTGCGATACAACTTTTATCAAATGCAAAGCCAAAACCCTCGCGGCAATTACCTAATGCTGTTGCGACATGCATAGTAGGTTCTGGCATTGGCGGAGTTTCAGCATTAGTAGCGATTGGCGGTGGCAGTATGACGGTGCCATTCTTAATGTGGTGCAATGTCGCTCTACCTGTTGCCATTGGCACAGCAGCAGCAGTAGGCTTACCCATAGCATTTTCCGGTGCCGTAGGTTATTTAATCAATGGTTGGTCAGTGCCGAACTTACCTGAGTACACCTTAGGTTTTATTTATTGTCCGGCTGTTATCGCTATGGCATCTGCCAGTTTTTTTACCGCGCCTGTAGGCGCAAAGTTAGCGCACAGCTTACCCATCCCTCTACTCAAAAAATTATTTGCGCTATTACAGATCAGCTTGTCAATTCAAATGTTATATACCGTTTTTGGCCATTAACCTGAAGTACTATTTCAATGTTGAAAATTAAACATTACGCAGCTTGGCTGGCACCTAAAAATTCTCGCTCACTGCGCTTTGCTCTTCGCACTAATTGATGCAGCTCCTGCACACCTTCCGGCCACATACCTAAATTAGATTCACTATTGATATGGCCTGCATTATTTAGCCGTAAAAAATCTGCGCTCCATTGCAATGCCCAATAAGCAGCTTTGTTATCGCTCATCCAGGGATCATTACTACTGGCAATAATTTTTGTCGGCGGACTTAAAGGACTTTGTGGAAGTTGATGTGCAATAGAAAATTTATCCGGATCAGCAGGCGCCACTAACAGTAGCGCCGCAATTTTTTCGGGAAATTTTTCCGCAACACTTGCACTCGCCAAGGTGCCAAAGCTATGCGCGATCAATACCGCCGGCTGATTTAGCTCGGCCAATATTTTTATGATAGCTGCGGACCATTTTTCTAAATTGGGCGTATCCCAAGTATCCAACTCAATGCGCTTACTATTAGGCAACTTTGCTTGCCACAAGCTTTGCCAGTGGTGCTCATCGCTATTGCGTAATCCGGGCACAATAATAACGGGGTAGTACTCAAGGGCTGGAGGCAAGTGGAATCGCTTTTGCTGCGCAAATGACATTAGATTACTCCTCTCAACAAACGGTTTTCACAAGAAGTTAAATTTCAATAGCGGGCAGCATAGTTACCTTTAAAAACATTTAAAAATATTAATTTAACCTGAGCTTATTCCAAACAATGTCTCATTTCGTTCGTTATAAGCTAATAAAAAAACGGTATTTTTAGTTTTGAGAATCTGTAGTTACTATGGCGCAGCTGCTGAGCAATCTGCTTGGCGGATATTTTATAAACAAATGTTAAGGCGTTCATTATGGCAACTTATCGCAATGAACTGGCTGATGTGGATGAGGAAGTGCTAACAGAAATTAAACGTCAGTTAGCAAATATTCAATTTGGATCTTTGGAAATTCAAATTCATAACGGCCAAGTCGTTCAATTGGAACGTAAAGAAAAAAAGCGCTGGGGAAAAAGCGAACACGCTAAGTAAGCAGTCGTCATTAATTAAAATCAAAAAAATACACACTGACCGGATCGCCGGAAGTGATATGAAAAACATTGGAGTTAGCATGTCATTTCAACATAAGGGGTCGGTCAACCGATCAACAAAATTCACTAAACTTTTATTGCCTGCGACCTTGGGCGCATTAATATCTACAAATGCTTTCGCTGGATTCCCCACTATTTACGGGAAAATTGATTTAACACTTAATCAATATGATCTTGAGAAAAATGATTTTGCAGCAGGTGCAACTGCGGGCACATTTAGACATACAGGCGCACTGACAACCGCTACTGAACTTGATAATGCATCGCTGGAAAGTAACGGCTCGCGTTTTGGAATCCGCGGCGATGCTGATGTAGCAGAGGCCCTAAAAGTCGTATACAAAATCGAATACGGTGTGGATTATGACAATGGTACCAACAGTAATGGCCGCGAATTAACGCAACGTAATATCACCGCGGGCCTGCAAGGCGATTGGGGAACTATCGTAGGCGGTAAAAACGATACGCCGTTAAAAACCGTGCAAACAAACAGCGTTTATCAATCAGATATTGATCGTTTTAACGATTTACCTTTGGCTGACATTGGTACTTATTTAGTTGGCGAGAATCGTGCAGATAACACTATTCAATACTCTTCGCCGATTTTGTTCGGTGGGTTGGAAATTAATCTTGCCGCGATTCAAAGCGAAGAAACCGGTGTAGAAGTACCTGTAGCGGGAACTGCCGTTCCTAATCCGCAAAATGATAATGGTTTTGCTGCGGGCAAATCACTATCTGTTGTTTACGGAAAATCGAAATGGTATTTCGGTGTTGCGGTGGATGACAATGTGGCAGCGGCGGATGCTGCGCGTGCCGTAGGTGAAATTACCGTTGGGCCCGTAAAAATTGGTGCGATTTATCAAACTGCCGAACGTCATGAAGATTTTGATGTGATTGGTCCTTTCTCGACATTTATTAATTCTGCGGTCACAACTGTTGGAGCGCAGAATGGATTAAATCCTTTTTCTGAGTGGGATGGTGTTGGTGGTAGTAGCTACAAAAAACAAGATGGTTATGTGGTGAATGCGTTGTGGAAAATTGCCGGGCCTTGGTCCGCAAAAATTCAATATGGTCATTCAACTAGTACACCGGCATCTACACCCACTTCTGTACCGCCTACTGTTGCGGCAACGCAATATGAAGATGTCGATATTGATGCGATAGCGGCTGGCGCGGATTATAAATTTAATGACGCGACTCGTGTGTTCGCTTATTACGCGACGGTAAAAGCAGAAGGTGATGCACTGGTCAGCACTGAAGCAACGACTGACAAAACTTTTGCGTTGGGTTTTGATTTTAAGTTTTAAGTATCAAGGAAGGGGTATGAGATCCGATATTTCTTCTGAGACACGCCGCAAGTACGTCCCTGTAGGCTTGTCACCAGCATCCCTTCGTGCTCCCGGCACTTCGGGAACCTTCCCACATCCATGTGGGTCGTCCATGCTGGTGACAGTCTCAGAAGAAATACCGGATCTCATCCTGAGGTATTATCGCAATCACAAAATTTAAAAACTACAGAGAATTTTAATGATGAAGTTGATTAACACATTATCCCTTATTGCAGGTGCCTTGCTGTTATCAACAGCAGCTTTGGCGAAGGACGTAAAACTATTAAATGTTTCTTACGATCCTACACGTGAACTTTACCGCGAATATAACACCGCGTTTGCAAAATATTGGCTGGCCAAAACCGGCGATAAAGTTACGGTGGACCAATCTCATGGTGGTTCTGGTGCACAGTCGCGTTCAGTGATCGATGGTTTGCAGGCGGATGTAGTGACTTTTGCGTTAGCTGGCGATATAGATCCGCTCGCAAAAATCGGCAAATTAATTCCAGAAAATTGGGAAGCTCGGTTGCCGCAAAATTCTGCGCCTTACACATCCACCATTGTATTTTTAGTGCGCAAAGGCAATCCAAAGAATATTAAGGATTGGGATGATTTAATTAAGAAAAACGTAGAAGTGATTACACCTAACCCCAAAACTTCCGGCGGTGCGCGGTGGAACTATTTGGCGGCATGGGGCTTTGCGAAAAAGAAACTAGGTTCTGATAAAGCAGCGCAAGATTTCGTGGCCAAGCTTTACAAAAACGTACCGGTTTTAGATTCTGGTGCGCGCGGTGCCACCACAACTTTCGTCCAACGCGGTATTGGTGATGTATTGCTGACTTGGGAAAACGAAGCTTTTCTGGCGGTGAATGAGTTGGGCGCAGATAAAATTGAAATTGTTGTTCCTTCTGTTTCTATTTTGGCTGAAGCGTCTATCGCTGTTGTCGATAAATATGCAGATGCACACGGGACGCGAGCGGTCGCTGAAGAATATCTAAAATACCTTTACACCAAAGAGGGCCAAAACATTATCGCCAAAAATTATTATCGCCCACGCGATAAAGAAGTTGAAGCAGCGTACGCCAGCAAATTTCCAAAAATTGAATTACTGACTATCCAGGATTTTGGTGGATGGAAAAAAGCTCAACCAGAACATTTTGGTGATGGCGGAATTTTTGACAAAATTTATCAATAACAGCTAAAGGCGGATCACAGCAATAAATTGCGGGCAAGCATTGTTAACTCGCTTGCAATTTATTGTTGTTGACTTATGTTTTTCTAAGTTACCTGACCACAGGTACTGATGAGACTTTTTCAATGAGTGGCTTAACTTCAACGGATGCATTACCACACCATCAGCTAAATAAAAAACAACCTTGGCTCAAAAAATCTGTACTGCCCGGTTTTGGTTTATCATTTGGTTATTCAACTCTTTATGCCAGCCTATTGGTTTTTATTCCACTGGCTGCATTAATTATAAAAAGTTTTGGTCTGCCACTCGATGAATTATGGGATGTGGTCAGTAATAAACGCGCGCTTGCCAGTTATCGTTTAACGTTTGGTGCATCGTTTATTGGCGCACTCATTAATTTGGTATTTGGATTTATCGTCGCATGGGTGTTAGTGCGCTATTCATTTCCAGGCAAACGGATTATCGATGCAATAGTAGATTTACCTTTCGCGTTACCTACTGCTGTTGCCGGTATTGCGCTCACAGCACTCTATGCACCTAATGGCTGGATCGGCCAATGGTTTGCATTGCTCGGAATTAAAATTGCGTACACCTGGATCGGTGTCACCATTGCCCTGACATTTATTGGTTTGCCATTTGTTGTACGTACAGTACAACCGGTACTGGCAGATTTGGAAGCGGAAGTTGAAGAAGCTGCAGCAAGTTTAGGCGCAAGCCGCTGGCAAACATTTACCCGCGTTTTATTACCCGCACTTCTCCCATCCTTGTTAACCGGCTTTGCACTTGCATTCGCGCGAGCTATTGGTGAATACGGCTCCGTGGTTTTTATCAGTGGCAATATGCCGTACCGTACTGAAATTACACCTTTGTTAATTATGACCAAACTCGAACAATTTGATTACGCCGGTGCTGCTGCACTCGGCAGCGTAATGTTGTTGTTCTCTTTTATTTTATTGTTATTTATTAATTTGCTTCAGCATTGGAGCCACAAAAGGACGGGGGGTTAATCATGGCTAGTGTCGTTTCAAATTTGGGTCATAGTTCTTCCACAATAAAGACTAGTCCTCGAGCAGCTCATCAAAGCGCGACCAGTGAAGCCCGCTGGATTCGTTGGACGCTGATTAGTATTGCCATGCTGTTCCTTGCGCTATTTTTATTACTGCCATTGGTTATTGTATTCACTGAAGCTTTTGCCAAAGGTATGGGCGTTTATATTGCCGCTATCACTGATCCCGATGCGGCGGCGGCCATCAAACTTACGCTGATTGCTGCCGGCATTGCTGTGCCCTTAAATGTTATTTTTGGTTTGGCGGCAAGTTGGGCGATAGCAAAATTTGAATTTAAAGGAAAGCAAATTGCACTCACGTTAATTGATTTGCCGTTCGCGGTTTCGCCGGTAGTGGCGGGTTTAATTTACATGTTGTTATTTGGTGCCCAGGGATTATTTGGCCAAACGTTAATGGATCACGACGTGCGGATTATGTTTGCAGTTCCCGGCATTGTGCTGGCAACGGTATTTATTACATTCCCCTTTATTGCTCGCGAGTTAATTCCGCTGATGCAAGAGCAAGGTAAGGAGCAGGAAGAAGCAGCAATTACTTTAGGTGCGAATGGTTGGCAAATGTTTTTTCGGGTCACCTTGCCTTCTATTAAATGGGCTTTATTGTACGGAATTATTTTGTGTAATGCTCGCGCAATGGGTGAGTTTGGGGCGGTAAGCGTAGTGTCTGGAAAAATTCGCGGGCAAACCAATACCATGCCTTTGCATATTGAAATTCTTTACAACGAATATCAATTTGCGGCAGCCTTTGCGGTTGCATCGCTGCTTGCATTATTAGCCTTAGTGACGCTGGTATTAAAAAGTGCGCTGGAATGGAAAGCGGCACGTGAACATGAAATCGCCGTACTTGAAGCGCAAACGCAATAATCAACGATGCAATATTTAGCAGGCGTTTGGCGTTGCCATCTTCGCACAGAACCACACCGATGAATTGTGGCAAGCAATGTAAGTGAAAATTTGTCGAGCAAGTATTGAGTTATTGGTTGCGAAAAAATTATTAACATCTGGATCCCTGCTGTGCAAGTCTGACAGCACATAAATTTGCGAGAAAATCTATGAGTATCGAAGTCCGTCAATTAAATAAAAATTTCGGCGCATTTTCCGCGTTAAATAATGTATCGCTTGATTTTCCTACAGGCGAATTGGTTGCCTTACTCGGCCCATCAGGTTGCGGTAAAACAACATTGCTGCGCATTATTGCTGGATTGGAAAATCCTGATAGCGGCACTGTGCTTTTTCACGGAGAGGAAGCAACTAATGTTCATGTGCGTGAACGCAACGTAGGTTTTGTGTTTCAACATTACGCATTGTTTCGCCACATGACAGTATTCGATAATGTTGCATTCGGTTTAAGTGTTCGCCCAAAAGCAACGCGCCCAAGCAAAAATGATATTAAAAAACGCGTGCATGAATTATTAGAATTAGTGCAACTCGATTGGCTAGCCGATCGTTACCCGCATCAATTATCCGGTGGGCAAAGGCAACGTATTGCGCTAGCGCGCGCACTGGCAGTCGAACCCAAGGTGTTGTTGTTGGATGAACCTTTTGGTGCTCTCGATGCAAAAGTGCGTAAAGATTTACGCCGCTGGTTGCGTCGCTTGCACGATGAATTACACATCACCTCAATTTTTGTCACCCATGACCAGGAAGAAGCCATGGAAGTGGCCGATAGAATTGTGGTTCTCAACAAAGGCAAGATTGAACAGATCGGTTCACCGGATGATATTTATAATAATCCAGCCAGCCCATTTGTTTATGATTTTATTGGTCAGGTGAATTTATTTCACAGTCGTGTTGATCACGGCTGGGCGCACATTGGCGATTATAAATTACCCGCGCCGGAATTTAATGAGGTGAATAATCAAACGGCTATCGCTTATGTTCGTCCACATGATATTGAATTAACACAAGACCACAGCGAAGGCTCAATTCCAGCGACTGTTGCGCACGTCAGTACTGCTGGCGCAGTACTGCGTATTGAACTTAAAAATAACTTAAGCGATGACGTCATTCATGTGGAGTTGCCACGCTCACAAGAGCGCTCACTGAATTTGAGTGTGGGCGCTCATGTCTTTGCAAAACCAACGAGCTCAAAAGTTTTTTTACAAAAATAAATTATTCACTTATTGAAAATTTATAACTCATCAATGAAGTGTATTCCTCGCCCGGGCGCAAAATTGTATTGGGAAAGTCAGACCGGTTCGGCGAGTCAGGAAAGTGTTGCGGCTCCAAACAAAAACCACTGTAGCGAGTGTAATGCCAATCTTTGCCAGTGAGCGAGCCATCCAAATAATTCGCGCTATAAAACTGCACACCAGGCTCTTGTGTAAATACCTCTAGCACACGGCCTGAATTTGGTTCGCGCACACGCGCAGCAAGACTAAGCTCTTTCGGCGCTGCTTTGTTTAACACATAATTGTGATCGTAACCGTTGCCGTTTGTAAGTTGCTCGTTAGCTTGCGCGATGCGTTCGCCAATTAAACGTGGTGTGCGAAAATCAAATGGCG
The DNA here is from genome assembly GCA_040386215.1 of Pseudomonadota bacterium. Classification (GTDB taxonomy): domain Bacteria; phylum Pseudomonadota; class Gammaproteobacteria; order Pseudomonadales; family Cellvibrionaceae; genus Cellvibrio. Next base: position 59,504 of record JAZKFX010000017.1, on the reverse strand, counting down.
TGTTTGCCACTGCTGACAATTCACCGGTGGGAATCTGTGCGTTGGTGATGGGTACATAGTTATCGGCATTAATCATTAGCTCATGGCCAAGGACATCGCCTTTGCCAGCCAAATTAAAATACGCATGTTGCGTTAAATTAATGGGTGTAGCTTGATCAGTCACTGCGTGATACTTCGTTATAATTTCGTTGTTGTTGGTGAGCTCATAAACAACGGTGACATGCAAATTGCCGGGGTAGCCTTGATCGCCATCGACGCTTAAATATTTTAATGTTAAGCCTACCGATTTATCTGTAGTGAAAGGAGTTGCCGTCCAAACAACTTTATCAAAACCCACTAAACCACCGTGCAAATGATTTACGCCGTTATTAGTAGCGAGCTGATAGGTTTTTCCATCCAATGTAAATTTTCCAGCGGCAATACGATTGCCGAAGCGTCCAATAAGTGCGCCGAAGTAGGGGGCGTCTTCATAATAAGGTTCAATGCTAGCGAAACCCAGGGTAACGTCAGCAAACTCGCCGTCCTTATCCGGCACGTGAATTTCGGTTATGATCCCACCGAAATTAGTAATTTTGATTAGCATGCCCTGCGCGTTTGAGAGACTGTACAAGCTTACCGGTGCAGCATTCGGCGATTGACCAAAGGGTGCTTCGCTGACGCTTAATGTGGAAAGCTTTTGTTCATTACCGTGATGACTATTTTGTTCTGTTCCAGTGTGCATAAATGTGAGCTCTTGTTTAAGTATGTTGCTTTTACTTTTAGCGACTATTATTTCAACAGATAAATAATTGCCAAATTGTCTGCAGTGCAGTGATTTTTGTGGTGCCATCATACAGGAGTGGTTAGTGCAAACAACGCTGCAATTAGCTCAATAATTATTCTCGAAGGATGACACATGCCACATAGAGCGCATTTATTCTCGCTACGAATCGGCCATGCTTTTCGTGAAAGTTGCTTGCAGGAACTCTACACATCTACGCGCTTTAAAAAAGATTTACTGGCTGGAATTACGGTCGGCATTATCGCTATACCTTTGGCAATGGCCTTAGCAATCGCCAGCGGCGTTGCGCCACAATACGGTCTTTATACTGCCGCTATTGCCGGATTTATTATTGCGCTCACCGGAGGATCTCGCCTCAGCATTTCCGGCCCCACAGCTGCCTTTGTGGTGATCCTCTACCCCATTACGCAAAAGTACGGGCTCAGCGGTTTGCTGATGGCGAGCGTAATGGCAGGCATTTTGTTAGTGGCAATGGCAGTGCTACGGCTAGGTCGTCTTATTGAGTACATTCCGGAATCGGTGACCCTGGGTTTTACCGGCGGGATTGCTGTGGTTATCGCGACGCTGCAAATCAAAGACATGTTAGGGCTACCCATAGCGACCATGCCTGACCACTACCTCGCTAAATTAAATCTGTTAGCCCATTCCCTGCCCGACAGCCACTGGCCCAGCCTTGCTGTAGCGGCGCTAACCTTGGCGGTTATGCTGCTCTGGCCAAAACTAAAAACGCCAGTGCCACCGCACTTGCCGGCGGTTATTGTGGGGAGCTTCGGAACACTATTACTCAACAATCAAGGCCTGGATATAGCCACGATTTACAGCCGCTTTAGTTACACACTTGCCGACGGCTCAATGGGTCATGGCATACCAGCAATACTGCCTCACCTTGCACTGCCGTGGCAGCATTCCGGTCCGAACGGAGCGCCCACCGAGTTCAGCTGGAATATGCTGCGTGAGCTTCTTCCCGCCGCCTTTGCAATCGCCATACTCGGTGCTATCGAATCCCTGCTTTGTGCCGTAGTGCTCGACAGCATGACAGGAAAACATCACAGTGCTAACAGTGAGCTGCTGGGACAAGGCATAGGCAATATTATTACTCCCTTTTTTGGCGGCTTTACGGCCACGGCGGCTATAGCGCGTTCAGCAGCTAATTTCAAAGCGGGTGCAGAATCACCAATAGCAGCCTTTATTCATGCGTTAGTGGTATTACTCGGCTTCGTGACGCTTGCGCCTTTGCTAAGTTACCTACCCATGCCAACCATGGCCGCATTACTGATCGTAGTTGCCTGGAACATGAGTGAAGCACCCAAGAGCTGGCATTCATTTAAAACCGCATCCAATAGCGAACGCTGGGTATTTTTGTGCTGCCTTTCGCTTACTATTGTGTTCGATATGGTGATTGCCATTACCGCCGGAATTATTCTCGCCGCACTATTGTTTATGAAAGAAATTGCGGACATGACGCACGCCACGGAAATCACCAGTAATAAACAATTGCTACCGTGCAATGTACCTAGTGGTTGGCGAGTTTTTAAAATTAGTGGAGCTCTATTTTTTGCCGCTGCAGATAAAGTATTCGGCGAATTAGCGCTTTATTGCGCTCAGGGAAAGGGAATTATTGTGCAGCTGGAAAGCGTCACTATGTTAGACGCTGGCGGCATAGCAGCACTCAACAAATTAATTGAACACTGCAAAAGAAATAACACTCAAATTATTTTAACGGACCTGCAAGAGCAGCCATTAAGTACGCTTAAAAAATCTAACCTGGACACGCAAAATAATGTGCTGCGGATATCGCCTACCTTGCATGAAGCCTGCGTTACAGCAAGCTTATCCGCAGCCTAGATCACACCAACAATTCATCAAGTCCGCCGACTTTTGCAAGCGCAGCCATATTGGCGGGCATCTGTTGAAAGTGCAGTGTTTTTTGCTGCTGCTGCGCAACTCGCAACCAACCCAATAAAGCTGCAATACCCACGCTACTGCTGTAGGTGACCTGACTGAGATCAAGATTGCAAGGCGAAGGGGCAGCGTCCGTTAACCATTGCTGCACTTGCATATCCACATCGAGCACGGATTCATAATCAAGGACGCCAGATAAGCTAAGCGTATCGCCATTGATGTTAGTAGCTGCACGCGAGGTCATTGTTTGTCGGTCTTTTTAACGGCACTCGCACTGCTAACTACATTGGATGTAGCGGCACTTGCTTCAGCTTTTATTTCACTGGCAACTTTTGGCTCTACCTTCCAATTCGCAATAACTTTATCGAGATCGCCTTTGTTCAAGTCTGCCGATTCTGCAAACTGGCTACGATAAGTCAAACCGAGATTAATGCCTTCGATAATTAAATTTTGCAATTTCCATTCGCCAACTTTAGTGCGACGCATACTGTATTGGATGACGTAGGGCTTGCCGGTATCGTTATAAATATTTTGCACTATGGATACCGCACCCGAAGCGAGGTTATCGCCTTTGCGCAACGGCAAGGTTTCAATTTTCTGGCCATTAAAATTTAACAAACCGTTAGCATAGGTATCGATAAGGCCTTTTTTAAAGGTCGAACTAAAGCGCTGAATGCGGTCGTTAAACGCGGCTTTTTCTGCATCGGATGTCAAAGCTTTATAGCGCTGTGCACTGGCATAACTGCCCATCACGCCGCGCGCAAAATGATCGAAATCAACCACTTTATCCAACACAGTAGTAACTTCTTTATGAAAGCGCTCGGGCTCTTTTTGCGCATAGCCCTTGGCTTCTTTTACAATTGCCAATACTTGCTCGGTGGTCTGCTGCACAACTTGATAGGGGTCCTCAGTTGCCGCGTTGGCCTGTGCAACAACAAACCCACTGCATAACATCACACCAGAAAAAATAGCGCTTGAGAAAAAATTATTGGAAGTACTGAAAAGTTTATTCATAGTTCGCATCATTTTATTCACCTTTTTTTCCGCCCAAATTAGTAAGCACTTTGCCGATCAAATCCTCGAGCACCAGCGCCGATTGTGTCTCCGTAATTTCCCCACCTTCAGCCAGGACGTCAGGATCGCCACCCACTGATATCGAAATATATTTTTCGCCGAGAATACCGGCCGTCTGAATGGCGGCAATACTGTCTAGCGTTAAATAATTCACATCTTTCTGAATCGCCATTTCAACTTTTGCACGATTATCAACCGGGTCCAAAGTAATGGCCGTTACCCGCCCGATGACCACGCCGGCAATCGTAATTTTCGACCGCTCTGAAAGCCCCGAAGCATTACTAAAACGTGCGAAAACTTTGTAGGTATCACCATTATTTTCTTTCACAGTGATGCCGCTAACCTGAAAAGCCAGAAACCCCAATGCGAGAATACCGGCGAGCATAAAAGCGCCGACACTAATTTCAAGGGTGCGAATGCGCATAATTAATTAACTCCAAACATAATAGCGGTTAGCAAAAAATCCATGGCTAACACAGCTAGCGACGAATACACCACGGTGCGGGTAGTAGCAGCGCTGATTCCTTCAGAAGTAGGAACCGCATCATAGCCCTGGAATACCGCAATCCAGGTCACCACTGCACCGAACACCACAGACTTGATTAATCCGTTTAATACATCCTCTTGAAATTCCACTGCATTTTGCATGTTGGCCCAGAAGGAACCCGCATCCACATGCAACCAATGCACACCAACCACCACGGCGCCCCAGATAGCAACCATATTAAAAACCTGAGCAAGGATAGGCATGGCAATCATGCCTGCCCACAATCGGGGGCGCACAATTCGCTTCAAAGGATCAACGCCAATCATTTCCATGGATGCAAGCTGTTCAGTTGCCTTCATCAAACCAATTTCTGCTGTTAATGCTGAGCCTGCGCGCCCGGCAAACAGCAGCGCTGCAACCACTGGCCCCAATTCGCGTAACAGCGATAAAGACACAAGCTGCCCGAGAGCCTGATCGGCACCGAAACGAACGAGTACCGTATAGCCTTGTAAAGCCAACACCATGCCAATAAATAAACCCGAAACAACAATGATAACTAACGAATAAACACCGACAAAATACAACTGCCGGATGAGTAGCGTCGGACCATTACGCCAATCCGGCAGCCCCACAATAGCGTGCCACCACAACAAGCTAGCGCGGCCTAATACACCTAGCGTATCCAAGCCGGTTGCGCCCATACGTTGCAAAAGATTTAACACTATACCGACTCCAAAACAGGCTTTTGCACAACCGCCAACTGTAAATCTTCGCAATAATTTGGCGCTGGAAAATGGAAGGGAACCGGGCCGTCAGCCAAACCACGAATAAATTGGCGCACCTGCGGCTCATCAGTATTCATGACTTCATCAGGTGTGCCATGACCAATAACTTTGCCATCGGCAATGACATAAATATAATCAGCAATGCTCGCGGTTTCGTGGACATCGTGAGAAACGATAATGCTGGTAAGGCCAAGGGTACTATTTAATAAACGAATTAATTGCACCAACATACCTTTCGAAATAGGATCCTGTCCGGTGAAGGGCTCGTCATACATTATCAGCTGGGGGTCCAGCGCAATCGCGCGGGCCAGCGCGGCGCGGCGCGCCATTCCGCCGGATAATTCGCTCGGCATTAATTCGCGTGCACCACGCAAACCAACGGCATGCAATTTCATCAATACCAGATCGCGAATCATTGATTCGGGCAAACGTGTATGCACACGCAGAGGGAAAGCAACATTTTCAAACACAGTTAAATCGGTAAACAAGGCACCACTTTGAAAAAGCATACCGATCTTGCGGCGCACCGCGAATAATTCGTTGCGACTCAGTTGCAGAATATTATTATCATCGAGAATAATGGAGCCTTTATCTGGCGTTAATTGGCCGCCGATAAAGCGCAATAAAGTAGTCTTGCCGGTACCGCTGGGACCCATGATGGCAGTAATTTTACCGCGCGGAATATCAATATCGATACCATTGAAAATCCAGCGTTCACCACGCTGAAAATGCAAATCACGTATTTCAATGAGATTATCCTTATTTATATTCTGATTTGTCATAGGCTGCTCGATGCTGAGTGGCTTTGGACGCAACTATAAAGCAAAAAAAAATTGAGAAATGTTCGCTGCCACGCAGTGTTGCAACTATTTGCAGGCAAGGAATAATATTTGTACATCTTATAGGGGTAATAGCTACATTTATCAAGGCCGATTTCATAAGCTTCACGAACAATCAACATAAAGGTAATGCATGCCAATACGCCGACATTGAAAAACTGCTTCCATTTTGTATTTTCTGATAATAATTTTCTGTTAAAGAAAATATCTTTTTACAAAAAATAATTGTTTTCAATCTTGTGGGTTATCAATACATCAATAGCAACCATTCCTGCCGCTTCTGCCGCTTGCAATCCCAACTTTGCATCTTCAAAAACAACACAATTTTTTGCAGCAACACCGAGTAATTCAGCACAGCGTAAAAAAGTGTCAGGCGCCGGCTTCGGATTCTTTACCTGATCTGCGCCGACAATAGCCCCCATATAAATATCTAAACCACATAATTTTAAAATAGTGATGGCTTCAAGGGTGTTAGCACCAGTACCTACCGCCATGGGTTTTTTACCATAATAATGTTGCGCGATTTCTTTTAATGCTGTTGGTTTGATAAATTTATGCATATGTTCATGCACATATTGCTCTTTGACTGCATTCATTTCTGCTAATGAAACCATTGGCTTACAATTAAATTTTTCCAGCAAAATTGCAAGGGTACCAATTGTCGGCACTCCCGCCAACGAACGCATCAATGGGCGATCAATGGGAATGCTATATTTTTCCAGGATAGCGCTCCAGGCAAATTCGTGCAGTTGACCGCTATCAACCAGGGTGCCGTCCATATCAAAAATTAGCGCATCAAAATGATCGTACATGAAATTTTCTCGTTAAAAATATTGGTATAAAAAAACCGCGTCACTTGCATGATGCGGTTTTAGTTTTCTTTTTTACCATTAAGCACGCGCAGCTAAACTAAGTTTAGCGCGCGCAACAGCTGCTTTTACTTGCGCCGGTGCAGTGCCACCAATGTGATTACGCGCAGCCACTGAACCTTCCAGAGTTAATACCGCAAACACATCTTGTTCAATAACGCTGGAAAAAACTTGCAGCTCAGCCAAACTCATTTCTGATAAATCTTTGCCGGTTTGCACACCGTATGCGACCGATTTACCAACCACTTCATGGGCATCGCGAAACGGAACACCGCGACGCACTAGATAATCGGCAAGATCAGTGGCAGTAGAAAAGCCGCGCTTGGCCGCTTCATACATTTTTTCTTTACGCGGTTGAATGGCAGGAATCATATCCGCGAATGCACGCAGGCAATCTTTCACTGTATCAATCGCATCAAATACCGGCTCTTTGTCTTCCTGGTTATCTTTGTTGTAAGCCAAAGGCTGGGATTTCATTAAGGTTAACAGTGCCGTTAAGTGGCCATAAACACGCCCGGTTTTACCGCGCACCAGCTCTGGCACATCGGGGTTTTTCTTTTGCGGCATGATCGATGAGCCAGTGCAAAAACGATCGGGTAAATCAATAAAACTGAATTGCGATGATGTCCACAACACCAGTTCTTCGCTTGCCCGCGATAAGTGCATCATTAGCACGCTGGCAAAGGCACAGAATTCAATCGCAAAATCACGATCGCTGACGGAATCGAGGGAGTTCTCGGTGGGCGCATCAAAACCTAATAACTGTGCAGTGTAAGCACGATCAATAGGATAAGTGGTACCCGCCAAGGCGGCAGAACCCAATGGCGATTGATTCATGCGTTTACGGCAATCCATCAAGCGGCTGTAATCACGTTGTAGCATCTCAAACCAGGCGAGCAAATGGTGACCAAAGGTCACTGGCTGCGCCGTTTGCAAATGCGTAAAGCCCGGCATAATTGTTTCAGCTTCACGTTCTGCAACCAGCAATAAGCCCTGCTGCACGCGCGTTAGCTCTTTCGCGATAGCGTCGACTTCATCGCGCAAATAAAGGCGAATATCGGTGGCAACTTGATCATTGCGCGAGCGTCCGGTATGAAGTTTCTTACCGGTGATGCCAATGCGTTGAGTGAGCACGGCTTCAATATTCATGTGCACATCTTCAAGACTGATAGACCAGGTGAATTTACCAGCTACAATTTCAGCACGAATTTGTTCCAGGCCAGTAATAATTTGATCACGCTCGACGTCAGTTAGCACCCCCACTTTGGCAAGCATAGTGGCATGCGCAATGGAGCCATTGATGTCGTGATGGTAAAGGCGGTAATCGAAACCGATAGAAGCGGTAAAACGCTCGACAAAGGCATCAGTTGCTTCGGTAAAGCGGCCGCCCCAGGGTTTGATTGGCTGATCGTTTTGGCTCATGAAGGTTGGTCCACAGAATAATAATGAAAAGTGCGGCATTATAGCCATATTTAATCAATTCAGGTTTAGCCCTAACCAGGAGTTCAGAACGAGTGTCAGCAGTGAATCCTAAAAATGACCAGGGTGAATTCTTGCCCAACCTCTGCAATGCACAAGCAATTTTACTGCTGGTGCTGGCGGCAGAGCTGGTCGCTGTACTGCTGACCATAAACAACACTCAATTGCCGCGCTTGAACTGGGATTTGCTGGGACTTTATTCAGTACAAATCCAGTGGGTAAGCTTAGCCAGCGCTATGGTGATCTGTCGTTTACGGCCATGGCTTAACCGCTGGCCGCCAGTTAAAGCAGGCCTTGTATCCTATGGCACGGTGTTAGCCATAACGTTTATTTTTTCGTTACTGGGTCAGGTTATTTTGCAAGCCTTTATAACGCCGCAAACAGGTAGTAAGTATCAATTTGAACTCGATTTTTGGCAACTCCTCGGCAACCTGATAACTGCGGTGATTTTAGCCGGCATTTCATTGCGCTATTTATATTTACAACAACAACTACGCAATCAACAACAATCCGAATTGGAAGCGCGAATTCAAGCTTTACAATCACGGATTCGTCCACATTTTTTATTTAACAGCATGAACAGTATCGCCAGCCTGATCGTCTCAGATCCAGAAACTGCAGAGCGTGTAGTAGAAGACTTAGCCGAACTGTTTCGCGCCAGCCTGGCAGAACCTGCGCTCATCCCCCTTGAGAATGAACTCACTCTTTGCCGTCGCTATTTAGAAATAGAACAGTTGCGCCTGGGCAAACGCCTCACAGTAGATTGGCAACTTGGGCAGTTCGATAAGGAAATTAAAATTCCCAGCTTGATGCTGCAACCTCTAGTCGAAAATGCCATTTTCCATGGCATTGAGCCGCTGATAAAAGGTGGCAGCATCAGCATCAAAATATCGCAAGCTAAAAATCAATTAATGATAGCCATTGCTAATCCCTATCTTTTAGCCAAGAAATCGCAGCCCACTAATATCGCGCCCGGCGAAGCCCAGCAAAATCGCCCTGGCCGCCACAACCGTATGGCGCTCGATAACATTCGTCATCGCTTACAAGTGCATTATGGCAATGCTGCGCGCCTTTCATCCAGCGAGGAGCATGGAATGTTCACGACCTATATTTTTTGCCCACTTTCTACCTGAATATTTTTTTGTGCGCTTGTTTGAAAATATTTTTTAAGTTTTTTAAAGACCACTGTGAAGAGGCGGCTAATGGAAATTTTAATAGTTGACGACGAACCACTCGCACGCGAACGCCTGGTGCGCATGATTGAAAAATTGGCAGAGCACAATGTCATTGCCGAAGCTGATAACGCCGATGCAGCACTGGCGGCCATTGATGAACATGATCCTGATATTATCTTGCTCGACGTACGCATGCCAGGCAAAGATGGCCTAGCGCTCGCGCATGAAATAGGTGAGCTGGATTGTCCGCCCGCCATTATTTTTTGTACCGCATTTGATCAATACGCGCTGGATGCATTTGGCACAAATGCTATAGGCTACTTATTAAAGCCCATTAAAAGTGAGCAACTGCAAGATGCACTCACCAAAGCACAAAAATTAAATAAAGTACAACGCGCAGCTGTACACACAAACGCTGCGGTTAACACTAGCACACGCCACCACATCACGGCTAAAACCCGCCGTGGCATCGAATTAATTCCGCTAGAAGACGTACGTTATTTTGTTGCCGACCACAAATATGTCACTGTGTATCATTGCAATGGCGAGCATTTATTGGATGAAACATTAAAGGAACTGGAAGAAGAATTCGGTTCACGCTTTATTCGCGTTCATCGCAACGCCCTGGTATCGGCAAAGCACATAGAAGCCATTGAGCGTGCCGCTCAAGGTCAGTTTCAAGTACGCCTTGCAGATACCAAACAGCGCCCCATCATTAGTCGTCGCCATGTGAGCGGCGTGAAAGAGCTGTTAAAAATCATGTAACTTTCCTTTTACACAATTTTTTATTACAAACATTTATTACCCATAGCTTACTATGGCCAATCACTTACTATCCCTTTTCACCAATACCGAGCTATTTTATGAAAAAATTACTGCTGACCATACTGCTTATTCCTGGCCTTGCTCTATCTCACTTAGCCTTCAGCCAAGCCGCTGCTGAAACAACGACAAAAATCAATATAAAATCGGAAGCTCCCAAAGCAACTATTACCATGGCAAACGGTGGCAAAATAGAAATTGAATTCTTTCCACAGGTGGCTCCCAAGCATGTGAAAAACTTTATTACGCTGGCAAATAAAGGTTTTTATAACGGCCTCACATTTCATCGCGTCATACCGGGTTTTATGGCACAGGGTGGCGATCCTACTGGCGATGGTACTGGCGGACCAGGCTACTCCGTCCCAGCAGAGTTTAGCGATTTACCCCATGTGCGCGGAACGCTGGCCATGGCTCGCTCTAGCGATCCTGATAGTGCTGGTAGCCAGTTCTATATTTGTTTTGCTAAGCAACCGAGCCTGGATAAAAATTACACCGTGTTTGGCCAGGTTACTAAAGGCATGGAGGTCGTCGACGCCATTAAGATGGGCGACAAGATGAAGTCAGTAAAAATTAACTGAAATGGTTAAAGCAAATATCGCCTGCTGAAAATTCCTAAAGTTCGCATTCATAAATAAAATCACTTTCTATCAATAAAGTTTTTGGATAGAAAGTGATTCACCGTCGTCATCCCTGATTCCCCTATTAAAATTGTAAGTGAAATTACTTACAGGTTATCGCAGGTATTTCAACAGTGCCGCCATTGGTTGCTGCCTGAAAACCAAACTCAACAGTTTGACCAGCACCAACATATCCATTCCAGCTTAAGTTACTTGCAGAGTATGGGTTGGAGCCTGTCACTGTGGCATTCCAGGAGGAAGTAATGCGGTTGGGTCCAGCATATTGCCATGTGGCGGTCCAACCAGATTTAGTAGCTGTGCCGTTATTGGTCACACGTATAGATCCGGTAAACCCATTCCCCCATGAATTACTAACCACATAAGCACAGCTGACATTACCTGTTCCACCAGCAGAAGAAGCCGCACGACTGGAAGCAGGCACAACTGATGCAGCGGTGCTGGAGGCAGGTACGCTTGCAGCTTTACTACTTGCTGCTTTGCTGGAAATTGCAGTCCCTATAACACCATAGGGCGAAGGCAAGGCAGCACAAGCACTACGGCCAGCACAACTGGCATTATTTTCCCAGCCCCAGCCACTATTGGAGGTGGTGCAGATTGGGAAAGTATTGCCATACCAATTACATTGCCCGCCGTTAGTAGATATAACGCTAGAAGAGGAACTGGATCTTGGCACAGTACTTGAGGCCACGACAGAAGCTCTACTACTTGCCGCTCTTGAACTAGGCGCAACTGAACTTGTAGCACCGCCAAAATTAGTCGCTAATTTTGAAGTTGCTTTAATACCGTTAGCGCTATTGATTAAGAAATTACCCCAGGTGCTTAGAGTCAAGGGATTCCAGTTAGTAGCTATATCCAATGGTACGCAGCAAGAACCATTTCCGGTCCAGCTCCAACCCATGTAGCCAATACCCATTTGTTGCGCATACAAAAGAATGGAAGCCTCATCCACATTATTGCCATTATTTTCCGTACCGAACTCGCCGACCACTAATGCAAAACCTTTCGCCTGAAAACTGGTGAAATAATTTTGCACATTGCTCGCCGTGTTATACACCTCATACATATGCACCGAGAACATGGTATTGCTTAAACTATCTGCGGCAAAAATAGTTGCCGCGTTGTCACGCATAATGTGTGACCAATCTTGCCCCCAGCTCGGTGCATCGACCATGATTAAATGCGTTAACCCGGCGTTACGGATAGCTTTAATGGATGCGGATGTTTCATTGGTATAAGTGGATGCAGTAACCGTATTACCATAGGGTTCATTTGCGATATTTAAAATCACATAATCTTCCTGGCCTATAATCGCTGACTTAATATCAGAGCTCGTCCAATAGGTAGTTGCGTTTGAAATATTCGTCGCAGCTGCTGATTCACCGAAACCCGTAGAATCATGAACTTCTAATACGCACACTAATTTTGCAGCCTTACATTGATTGACAATAACGGCTACATCAGAACCCGGCGTGCGCGTCCATTGGGTGCCGTTGGCCAACACCACACGAATTGAGTTAGCGCCCGTTGCAGCAATGTTCGTCATTGCCGTAGCAGTTCTATCGGGGTACCACGCGTGAGCGTGATTAATTCCGCGGAAAATAAAATTATTGCCGCGCGGATCCAGCACTTTAGTTCCATTCACACTCCAACCCGCAAAGGCTTCTGTGGCAATCAGACCAAGAGCAAAAGTAACACTGAGAGCTTTTATTAAAAAAGATTTTATCTTTATTGGGTTCATAATTTTTTCCTGTATAGGACACAAAATAAAACACAGCCTGTGCTGTGACGTTTTATTTGGCCGCACTTATATTATTAACGGAATTTGCCATATGAAATAACGGATGAAAAATCATCCTCACGGGCAACACTCTTTTATTACTTTTTTGTCACAACGACACGATGAACATGAGAGCAAAGCCAACAGCGGATCAAAAGATAGTCGATATCCAAAGGACGGCATAATGCTTAAACAGCGCTGCGAAGCAGACACAAGACCACTTGCCGATATTATTATTGACTTGAATACCTCAGCTTGACGCACTTAAGTAACCGATTACATTTTATGCCCAATTACGCGACTTGGCAAGCTGCGAGAATTAAAGTTACGCCTTGGCGACCATACAAGACCCGCCTATACAATCTGCTGTAGAACTATTAGCTAGACGAGTTACAATTAAGTTCCTGCAGGCTTTCAGGTAAAACATGCTCTTGCTTGCCCACACTCTGAATTGCTCAAGATGACCGCTGACCTACTTATTACACCAGAAATATTTTCACCTGCGTTTGGCCTCAACCATTCTTGCCATCTCTGGTTATTGGATTTAACCCAGTTAACAGATGATGCAATCCTTCGCCAACAAACTGTTTTATCAAGCGCAGAATTACTGCGAGCACAGACCTTTAAGCAACGGCAATTGCAATTTATTGCCATACGCGCATTTGTACGCCTATGTCTTTCCCGCTATACGCTCAGCGCGCCGCACACCCTGACATTAGCAGCCGATGCCAACGGCAAACCCCATTTAACAAATGCGTGGCTGCCAATCGTTTTTAATCTCAGCCATAGCCACAACATGGCCATAGTTGCGGTAGGTATAGATCACGCTGTGGGCGTGGACATAGAAATAACCTCGCGAAGACGCAGCCAACACAGCATTGCTGAACGCTATTTTCACCCCACCGAGGCAGCAATTTTTAAACAGCTGACCGAGACCGAGCAATGCATATATTTTTTCCAGCTCTGGACACTCAAGGAAGCTTTTTTAAAGGCAACGGGCGAGGGGATCTCGGGCGGGCTAGACAAAACGGCATTCAATCTTCATGGCGAAAATATTCGCAGCGGTAGCATTAAAGTAGCAATCGCACCTGAGTTAAAGACCAGGGCGGAAGATTGGCAGTTTTATCAAACATTCATTACAGCGAACTATTGCGTAGCTCTCGCAAGAAACTCCGAAGAACCTTTCAGCGTTCGCTGGTTTGACGGTGCGGAATTATTTTTTTAATCCTGAAAAGAATACATATTTAAACTTAGATATACCTCACGTTTAGCCCTATTTTAAACGACTTAATACTTGATTAAGCACTAGTGCCGTGTTTTGCTTGACTCTTATGGCTTCACTGCTAGCATTGCCGCCTCATTTACTACCTTTACCTTACAATAAGAAATCCGCCATGTTGCCATTCCATGCTGTTGTTAAAGAAGATTTTGCTGCGGTTAACCAATTGATCATTGATCGGCTCTATTCTGATGTCGCCTTGGTAAAAGATATTGGCCATTATTTAGTCGAGGCAGGCGGCAAGCGTTTGCGACCATTAATGGTTCTACTCACTGCCAATGCTTTAGGCCTGCAGCAAACTAGCGCCACCAACTCCCCCGGGCAACACATCGATCTGGCAACGATAATAGAGTTCATCCACACTGCAACCTTACTGCATGACGATGTCGTGGACATGTCCAGCCTGCGTCGTGGTCGACCCACAGCCAATGCCGAATGGGGTAATGCGCCCAGCGTATTAGTGGGCGATTTTCTTTATTCGCGCGCATTTCAAATCATGGTCAATATTGGCAGCATGGAAATAATGGCCATTTTATCCAACACCACTAATGTGATTGCAGAAGGTGAGGTGCAACAACTCGTGAATGCCAAAGACCCCAATGTCAGCGAAGCGAATTATTTTGCCGTCATTGATAAGAAAACGGCGGTGCTCTTTGCCTCCGCCTGTGAATCAGCGGCAGTCTTGTGCAAAGCAACTACCGAACAGCGTTTAGCATTACGCACCTATGGCTCTAAAGTAGGCATAGCGTTTCAACTGGTAGATGATGCACTGGATTACACTGGAGACACTGCCGCCTTGGGTAAAAATGTAGGGGCTGATCTCGCAGAGGGCAAGCCTACCTTGCCCCTAATTCACGCAATGCGATCCGGTACGCCAGCCCAGGCTGAAATCATTGCCAATGCCATTCGCAATGGCGATGCTAGCCAATTAGCCGCAATTTTGGATATAGTTCAGATCACCGGCGCCATGGATTACACACTCAATTGTGCACGGGAACATGTGCGTGAGGCGATAGCGGAACTGCAACTCCTACCAGACAACATTTACACTCAAGCCATGCACCAGGTTGCAGAGTTTGCCCTTGCGCGAACTTATTAATCGGAAAAAAGGTTAAATAATAAACCAGTCAGAACCAGCATTTTTTAGCCCTCGCTGGACAAGCCACCCACAGCAGGTAGAATGCGCGCTTTGCGCGATAGAGCAGACACATTATTTTCATTAACTGAGTTTATTCCATGACCCCATATGAAGCTAAAAGCTCATACAGCCGCGACGATTTAATCGAGTGTGGTAATGGCCGTTTATTTGGCCCAGGTAACGCACAATTACCCTTACCCAATATGCTCATGCTCGATCGGGTAGTACATATCAGTCAAACCGGTGGCGAGTTTGGAAAGGGCGAAATTGTTGCTGAGCTGGATATTCACCCTGACTTATGGTTCTTTGCTTGTCACTTTCCCGGTGATCCAGTGATGCCAGGCTGCCTGGGCCTTGACGCCATGTGGCAATTAGTTGGTTTCTTCCTGGGATGGAAGGGCAACCCCGGACGCGGACGCGCACTCGGCTGTGGCGAAGTTAAATTTACCGGCCAAATTCTACCAACGGCCAAGCGAATCACTTATCACATTAATTTAAAACGTGTCATCGAACGTAAATTAATTATGGGTATAGCCGATGGCCGCGTCTCTTGCGATGGCAAAGATATTTACTTTGCCAACGATTTACGCGTTGGCCTATTCCAAAACACCGATATTTTTTAACACGTCGACTGAAACCTGTGGCGGCTATTAGACTCATTCATGTGAGATAATTTTTCGCCTGTGGGTGCCTAAGCTTTATCTGTCAATAAACAAGGCGTTCAGTCGTACGATATTTGATTTATTACCCTATATTCGCCAGGTCTGATTACCAAAGGTACTGGACTACATTTAAGTAAGAGGTTGCTTATGAAACGTGTTGTTGTTACCGGCATGGGAATTGTTTCTTGCCTTGGCAATGATAAAAACGCAGTGCTTGACGCCTTGCGTGCTGGCCGCTCTGGCATTAAATTTCAGGAAACTTATAAAGAAAGGGGCTTGCGCAGTCATGTTGCAGGTTCTATAGACATAAATTTGCCGGAACTTATTGACCGCAAAATTTTGCGTTTTATGGGTGACGCAGCTGCCTATTCTTATATTTCCATGCAACAGGCAATCGCCGATGCGGGCTTAAGTGATGATCAAGTTTCGAATGTTCGCACCGGCATTATTATGGGTTCTGGTGGCGCATCATCTGAAAATCTGGTCGAAGCTGCTGATATCCTGCGGGAGAAAGGCATAAAACGTGTTGGTCCTTATCGGGTGACACAAACCATGGGCAGCACCACTTCTGCTTGCCTGGCCTCGCCATTTAAAATTAAGGGCGTGAATTATTCAATTACTTCTGCCTGCGCCACTAGTGCTCACTGTATTGGCGCAGCAATGGAACAAATTCAACTCGGCAAACAAGATATCGTTTTTGCCGGTGGTGGCGAAGAAGAACATTGGACGCTTGCCTGCTTGTTCGACGCTATGGGCGCACTTTCCACCAAGTACAACGACACTCCTGAAAAAGCTTCACGCGCATATGATGCAGCTCGTGACGGTTTTGTTATTGCTGGCGGCGGCGGATGCGTTGTTCTGGAAGAATACGAACATGCAATAGCTCGCGGTGCAAAAATTTATGCGGAAGTGGTTGGCTATGGGGCTACCTCAGACGGTTACGACATGGTGGCTCCCTCTGGCGAAGGCGCAGTACGATGTATGCAACAGGCTTTAGCAACAACGCTTGGCGATATTGATTACATCAACTCCCACGGCACCAGCACCCCGGTAGGCGACTTGGCCGAACTTAAAGCAGTGAAAGCGACGTTTGGCAATAAAATTCCCGCAATTAGCTCAACCAAATCACTTACCGGGCACAGCCTGGGAGCGACTGGAGTTCAAGAAGCCATTTACACCCTATTAATGATGGAAAACAACTTCATTTGTGCTTCTGCCAATATAGACACTCTTGATGTAGAAGCCGAAGGTATCCCAATTGCTCTCAAGCGTCAGGATAACGTCAAGATTAATCGCGCAATGTCTAACAGCTTTGGCTTTGGTGGTACCAACGCTACCTTAGTATTTCAACGTGTAGATTAAAGTCAGGCAAACTGCCAAACAAAAAACCGCGAGTTTCTTTCAATGAAAATCGCGGTTTTTTTATGTGGGAAAGTTTTAAATAAGAACGACGTCCATACAATCAATTTCTATCTGCTTTTAATTAATCCTTCTACGCTAACTTCTATTTTTTTATCGTCGTCACGATGATGAAACCACTGTTTTACGAGCGGCAACAAACTGGGTCGCCAAGGTCTTACCTGAACACCAAAACCATCGCGAATCCTGCGGCACCCTAAGACCGCACTTATGGGCTCGTCTGCAGGAACCTGATCATACAAAGTAAAATTGACATCCTGCCCCAACAGCTGCTGTTGGGCGAGCAATTGCACTAGCAGCTCGCCAAATTCTGCTTCAGTAAGGGCATCGCCGCTGCAATAATGCATTACACCCCAGTTCTCCGCCCCGCTAACAATTTGTTTGACCACTGCAACTGCAACACGAGCAACATCGGACAGCAAAGTGGGGGCACCACGTAAGCGGGTATTCGCCTGAATCGCTTGCTGCGCACAAATGAGCTCCAATAAACGCGTAAAAATGTTATCGCCATAACTGCCAATCACCCACCCCAGACGCAACACAACGGCCTTGGCAGAACTATGTTCAATCGCTTGCTCTGCGGCAAAAAAGGCCTGACCTACTGAACCCAGTGGCGCAGGAACATCTTTTTCACTGTGGCTGCTTTTATGGTCATTGCCAAATACTTTATAACTGGAAAAATGCAGAAGCGGCACCCCCAGGGACGCGCAGGCATAAGCCACATTGGCAGCAACCAAAGGCAAGAGCGCTTGCTGTTCTGCATTAAGACTATCGCCCCAACCAAGGGTGTTGACCACCACATCAGGCTTTAAAGCGGCGATATACAAATTAACTGCACCGCTGTCCATCCAATTGAGATCAACAGCGGAAGGAAAGAATAACTTGCAATGTTCGCGCTCCAAATCGTGTTCAAGTGCACACCCAAGAGGATTGACGATATCAGTAATTAAAATTTTATAAGGCATATTGATGTACTACTCTTAGTGCTACTCTTGGTACCACATTATTTGCAGCTGAGTCTGGCAAAGGCGCTTATAAATATCAACCTAAACACACAAACATCATTGTCTGACAGCTAACAGACAATGTCAGCGCTGTAACTTACCATTTCTCAGGCACTTTTTTACTACGTGGATAAAGGCCAAATCGTTATGGCGCATTGACTACAACACATTAACAGAGGCTCACATGAATCATATCATTCAACTTTTTAGCATCTCCTTGCTTACCATTGCTTTATCGGCATGCGGCGGCGGCTCTAATAAACCCAAATCGTCGAGCGCAGCACGATCTAGCGTAGCGCCATCAAGTACTGCAGCTTCCAGCTCAGTTGCGAGCTTATCGGTTGCACTTAAGACACTAACAACAATGCCAATAGGCGTTGCCGTAAATGCGGCCGACGAAGCTTATAATATTTCCGATAGCACCGCGCAACAACGAGTTGTTACGCACCACTTCAACCAGCTCACCGCCGGCAATATCATGAAAATGAGTTATCTGCATCCGTCGGAAAACTCATTTACTTATACCGATGCCGATGCGCTGATAACGTTTGCAAGCGATAACGGCATGAGTGTGCATGGCCATGCCTTGATATGGCATTCGGATTATCAGGTACCAACCTGGATGAAAGATTATCCGGGGGACAAAACTGCTTGGCTCGCGATGCTGGAAACCCATGTGAAAACTATTGCTACTCATTATTCCGGCAAAGTAGCCAGCTGGGACGTCGTAAACGAAGCAATAGAAGATGGCGGAGGCTATCGTAATTCTATTTTTTATCAAAAAACCCAAGCTGATTACATCGAACAAGCATTTATAAATGCTAACGCAAGCGATAGTACGGCCGACCTTTATTACAACGATTACAACATCGAAGCTGATACTGCAAAAATGGCAACTCTTGAAACCATGCTCGACGGATTTGATACGCGGGATGTACCCATTGATGGTGTCGGCTTCCAAATGCATATATATATGGATTACCCTTCGATTACCACGATCAAAGCATCTTTTCAAAAAATCGTAAATCGAAATCTGAAAGTAAAAATTTCCGAATTGGATATTCCCATTAACAATCCCTACAGCTCTGCCTATCAAGGCGGCGATATCAAAACTACCTTGACCACAGAATTATCGCGGGCACAAAAGAAACGCTATTGCGAAGTTGTAACGGCTTATCTGGAAGCTGTACCTGCTAACTTACGCGGCGGAGTGACTATTTGGGGTGTCGCTGACCCAAGCAGCTGGCTAATTTCATTTTTATTCGATAACAAGCATGACGATTGGCCACTAATATTCGATGCAAACTACAGTGAAAAACCTGCCGTGCAGGGCGTTGCTGATGCACTCAACAATCAACCTTGTACCAATCAGTAATTAATCTAGAGCAGTAGTTGTATTGTTTTTCGCTCAATGTACGCCGAAAACAAGGATGTTTTTTACCAACCGACTATCGCAAGCTAGTGTTAAAGTTCAATACACTTGCTGGAACTGATCCCGACAAAACTTCCAAGCACACGTGATAATTCGCATAGCGTGCAGATTTTCTTACTAAACACTGCAAAAATTGAAACATCCTAACCATCTCGTCAGATAAAATAATTGACACTGTAAAAATTCAGAAGCAAAAATCTAAAATACCAAATTCCAAGCGCCGAATTATTCTATGATTTTCAGGGCGCTGTTCGGCATTCTTACTCGAGTGGAAATTTAATATGCTCAACATAAAATACAAAACAGGGAAACCCCGGCTTGCAATTCTTATTATTGGTTTCTTTGCCTGCATCAATGCCTGGGCACTGGGTGAATCATCCTGGTTAGCGAAATCTGCAGGCGATAATTTGACTTTAGTTGATGAGCAACACAGCGCTGAACTAATCATCGATACTGATGAGTATGCAGGGGTTATTCGTGCCGCAAAAAACTTGCAGACCGATATTGAAAAAGTCTCCGGTAAAAAAACAGATTTAACAAATACCATTACTGCTAGTGCGAAGCAGGTGGTCATTATTGGCACGCTCGGACAAAACAAGCTAATCGATCAATTGATTGCTAACAATAAACTGAATGTTAGTAAAATTCGCGGCCAGTGGGACGCTTATCAGGTACAGGTTATCGACAACCCGGTTCCGCAAATACAGCGCGCATTAGTGATTGTTGGTGCAAATAAACGTGGGACCATGTACGGCATCTACAGCTTGAGTGAACAGATTGGAGTATCGCCTTGGTATTGGTGGGCCGATGTAGCCATAAAGAAAAAGAAAGAAATTTTTATTTATAAAAAAGTAAATGTAGTCGAAATACCAAAGGTGAAATACCGCGGAATATTTCTTAATGACGAAGCCCCTGCACTCACCAGTTGGGTCACCGAAAAATACGGTAATTACAACTCTCAATTTTATGAAAGAGTGTTTGAATTATTACTGCGCCTTAAAGCTAATTTCCTCTGGCCCGCCATGTGGAATAATGCATTTGCTGATGATGATCCGCAGAATATGATTCTTGCTGACGAATATGGAATTGTGATGAGTACCTCACATCACGAGCCAATGATGCGCGCCGATAAAGAATGGAATCGTTATGGTAAAGGACCTTGGGAATACTCCAATAATGCTGAGAATTTAAAAACCTTTTGGACTGAAGGTGTTAAACGCAATAAGCCTTATGAAAGTATTCATACACTCGGTATGCGCGGCCAACAAGACGAACCCATGAGTGAAGGTGAAAATATAGATTTGTTAGAAAAAATAGTGCGCGATCAACGCGAGATTCTCGGCAATGTGTTTGGCAAAGATAAACTTACCCAGGTCCCGCAAGTGTGGGCACTTTACAAAGAAGTGCAAGGGTTTTACGAACGCGGCATGCGCGTCCCCGACGATGTTATTTTACTGTGGTGCGATGATAATTTCGGCAATATTCGCAGGCTACCATCGCCCGACGAACGCAAGCGTGCCGGCGGTGCAGGTGTTTATTATCATTTTGATTACGTTGGCGGCCCGCGCTCTTATCGTTGGATCAACACCATTTCCCTTGCCAAAATCTGGGAACAAATGCATTTGGCTTACACCCATAAAGCGGATCAAATCTGGATTGTCAATGTGGGAGATTTAAAACCTATGGAATATCCCATTGAATTTTTTCTTAACATGGCCTGGAACCCGGAAGCATGGCCTAAAGAGCGTCTCACTGAATTCGCGACACTCTGGGCAACTCGCGAATTTGGTGCCCAATATGCGCAAGAAATCGCCGACATTATGACGGGCTATACGCGTCATAATTTGCGCCGCAAACCAGAGTTGCAAGATGCCTTCACTTACAGTCAATTACATTACGATGAAGCTAATAAGGTAACGGCAGAAATTAAATCACTCGCCTCTCGCGCCGAAAAACTTTATTTAAAAATCACACCTGAACAGCGCGATGCTTTTTATCAACTTGTATTGTTCCCAACTAAAGCTAGCGCAATTATCACCGAGCTTTATGATGCACAGGCCAAAAATCACCTCTACGCGCGGCAAAGCCGCTCGAACACTAATGATTATGCTGATCAGGTGCGTAAATTATTTGCCGCCGATGCAGCACTGGAAAAGGAATATCACGCAATCAATAATGGGAAATGGAATCACTTTATGTCCCAGCCCCATATTGGTTACAGCAACTGGAATAATCCGCCAGAAGATACCCTGCCGGTTATTCACCTTTATGAACCTCACTCGGCTGCGGAAATGGGCATTGCCGTAGAGGGCGTGGCAGATGCCTGGCCAACACCTGTAAGTTACGAATTGGGGCGCTTCGATCCGTTTGGTAAGCAACGCCGTTTAATAGAAATTTTTAACAAGGGCAAAGCGCCCTTTACGGCAACTGCTAAAGTGAGCGCTCCCTGGATTTTACTGAGTAATACCAGTGCACAAGTTGAAATCAACTCCCAACTATGGGTTTCCGTAGATTGGAGCAAACTTCCCTTAGGCGAGTCCACCGGTACTGTGCAAATTAGCGGGACTGGTTGGGGCAGCGCAACAATCGGGGTTAAAGCGTTTAATCCCGGCATTAAGAAAACCATTCCAAAAGGATTCATCGAAGCGGACGGCTATATCGCCATTGAGGCCGAACACTATCACCGTCAGGGAAATACGAAAAACTTACGCTGGGAGAAAATTCCTGGACATGGGCGAACACTTTCCTCGTTAAGCGTCTATCCAATTTCCGATAAAAGCTTTAAGGACACATCTGAAGCTCCGTTTCTTGAATATGATTTTTATTCCTGGAGCACTGGGATAGTTCAAGTTGAAGCACTGTTCACACCCAGTTGGCCATTTATGCCCGGACGCGGACTGCGTTACGCAATCGCAATTGATAATCAAGCGCCCCAAATAATCGATCTTACCAGGGATTTAATTGGGCAGACCTGGGAAGATACTGTGCGCAGTGATGTAAGCCGCAGCCTGACTCAACATCAACTTGGTAAAGCAGGTGCGCACACCTTACGTATTTACAGTCTCGATTCGGGTGTGACTTTGCAAAAAGTTGTAATTAATACGGGTGGCCTTTTACCTAGTTATTTGGGACCACCAGAGAGCAAAATGTATTAAAAGCCTTAAACAACTGCCCAAATTAATTGGGCAGTTGAACAAAACAATTCGAGATTATTGTTTTGCTTTAAGTTCGATCAAGGTTGATTTGAGATTCGT
This sequence comes from Pseudomonadota bacterium, assembly GCA_040386215.1. Taxonomy (GTDB): domain Bacteria; phylum Pseudomonadota; class Gammaproteobacteria; order Pseudomonadales; family Cellvibrionaceae; genus Cellvibrio. Next base: position 36,688 of record JAZKFX010000017.1, on the reverse strand, counting down.
CAACCAAAGCTTGAAGTTTTTTTGCCACGCATAGTTATTGGTCGATCTATTATTAAGAAATGCATTTGTCGATCGTACATTTAAATCTTTTCCATCTTCAATAATTGCCACAATTTCATTGGTGACCGAATCTACCAACGTAATTCTTATTGATAAACTGCCAAAACTTTCCACTCTTTCAGCGTGCATAGCACCTGATATGTCTTCGCCTTTGTGCGCAACTAAAGGCAACAATGTTAGCAACTCAGGTTTAGCTAATAGCGTGTTGGGGAATTTCCCCTCACCCAAACCAAACAGTTGTTGAGCATAGTCGCCGGCATAAATATCCAATAATTCTGACTTAAAAAATTCCGCATATTCGTCTTTATCTTCCCTTGTTAAATTCCAGGTTCTGTCGATTGCTTTACTGGGTGAAGCTTTAATAACAAATTCATCAAATGCTAGTTTTTTAAAAATAATTTTGTCGTATTTTGTTAATACGGTTTTATTTTTAATAACAAAGCGATCAAAAGGACTTTTGGTCACCTGAATATACTCAGAGCCCGGAACTGCTTTAAAACCCAGCGCATTACAAAAATTTGCCGAAAATAATACGATGAGTGTAAATAATAATTTCATATTCAATATCCTTAAGTAAATGGTCACCTCGACCGTGAAATGCCTAACATAACCTGAGCAGAAAAAAGTTAACTACCTATAGAATCGCCTTAGTCTGAGCGCGAGATAGTAGTAGGTGGAATCTCGAGGCAATTGACTGCGAGCAATCATGCCAATTGGGAAGTTTAAAGAAAAGTAGTTTTATTGCTCAACGATCACAGAGGGATAATAAATGCGGTGTTAAAAAAGGCTTGACCATTGTTAGCGGCTAACACCATAGCGTTATTTAAAAAAAATGGGGCGGATAATCCGCCCCATTTCCTATTTCATAAGATCCCTCTCACTTACAACCAAGCTATGGAAAGCTTAATTACAAACTACTCCACCTTGGTTGCTTGGTTGACTGTTACAGATTGTGGTACCAATGCAACTTCTGGAATTTTCCCAGCCCCAAGCTCCAGTCTGATTTTGACAAGTGGGGTAGCGAGTGCCGTACCAGTTACATTGACATTGGCTGGTGCCACCGACACTACTAGCGGCGCGGCTGCTAGCGACTACAGCACGACTACTGGCGACAAAAGCCCGGCTGCTAGCAGTGGCAGCAACGCTGCTGGTATTGCTAACAGTGCCAGGTGCTACCGCGCGACCAGTACTCGGATCAATTTTGCCTGGGCAGAGACCCTTCGCACGAAGGTTGGCCGCGATTTGCGAGATGGCATTATTGGTATTGGTGTAGCTGCCGTCGTGCATCAGGATAATCTGACCATTCTGAAGCTGATTATTAGCGTTCGCGATGGCTGCAGCGCTGGCACCATTCCAGTCTTGCGAGTCAACATCCCAAGTAACAACACGAAGACCAGCTGCTTGCGCTGCTTGTTGGATAGTGGAGTTTACCTCACCATAGGGCGGGCGGAAGAGCGTTGGTTTGGGAGCACCTGCAGCCTGAATAGCTTGGTTAGTGCGATTCAGCTCATCAGATACCTGCGCCAAAGTCCAGCTGGTCATGTGTGAATGAGTAAAGCTATGGTTGTGTACTTCGCCAACACTTCTTTCCAATGCAACCAGAGATACGTTGCTGGCGATATTGTTGCCTTGATTAAACCAGGTTACCGGCGTTAGATTGTGCTGCTTAAGCAGATTGATAAGAGCAGTGGTATTAGAGTTAGGACCATCGTCAAAAGTGATACCCACGTAGCCACTGCAGTTATTGTTGCCAGCGCTGCTGCTAGTGCCAACATTACCCATGCTGCTGGTATTGCCGTTACCGCCACAGCTGCCACTGAAACAATCGTAAGTGTAACCAAAGCCGATGATGCCGTTGCAGTGCATGGTTTCCGAATTAGATCCACCGCCGCATGAGCCGTTACCGTAAACCGCAGTGTTGTAATCCATATCTTCGGCTTGGCGAGTTTCACCGTTTACCGTGATGTAATCGATGATCGCATCGCGACCAGTGGCATCGTTATCGTACTGAACCTGAATGTCTCCCGTAGCGCCGCCAGTGTAAGAATAGTTCTGGAGGCTGGTAGTCAAAGTCCAATTTGCGACACTAGCTCCACCCACTTTGAGGATAATATGCTCAGTGCCATTAGCGCCACGTGCGCGAACAGTAATACCGCCACCATTGGTGCCAGTAACGCTGCTAGTGGATATGCCAGGGGTACTGCTTCTGGAGCTGGCATTAGGCGTGCTGCTAGTAGTTACCGGGCCTTCACTGATAGTTAAATCGGAGCTGCCTCTGCTTTGATAACCTTCAGTGGCCAAAACCATATAGTCATGAGCGCCCAGGTTCAAACCTTTACTAGCCCAAAAATTAAAATGGTTGGCAACGGTAATGGTTCCAGAGATGGCGCCAAAGCCTTTTTTGGGATTTCTCACACTGAAGTATTGATAAAAGGTTTGTTGTCCGTCGATAGAAGGCTGATTAGTTCGCAAACAGCGACGAACATTGTAAGTAGCTCCATCACTCTGAAAACTGCCATAGTCCACACCGCCACTACAGGAAGCCGGATTATACGAACCGTAGCTTTCAATTACGTAGTATTCGATAAGCGGAGCTCTTGTCCATCCGTATAGAGCCAAATAAGAGTTGTCTGAACTCGTAACATTAAAGCTACCGGTGTAATTTACAACTTTTGCACCACCAGGCTTCCAGCCCTTTCCACCAACCCAATTGTTAGTGCTGTTGCTCCACTGAGATGTGTAACGACCACCTGCCTGCAAACCAAAGGATGCGTCGCCAGAATCTTTCCAAAACGAATAGTAAAACCCGTTGTGGGTGCCTGTAGAGTTGGAGGTTAAGGTTTGCGCACTGACTGCTGTTGCACACAAGGCTGCTGCACAAATAAGTGTCTTAGCAACGTTTTTACCGGCTAAAGTAACTTTGCCAAGCGAAGAACCCAAAACAGCAGTTCTTCCACGACAAAATAAATTGTTCATGGTTAATTTCATTATTAATCTCCATAGATAACCTCTCGACCAATACCGAAAATAAAGGAGGAAGAGAATTGTTGGAAGGCTTACCCTGTTCATTGCAAACAGGCGATGTGTATCGATCGCCATACTGCTGTGCTGTTATTGTTAAAAAACGGCGTGGCGGCTCGAATATGCTTATTTGATATGGATGAGAGCATATTGTCAATTAAACTATATGCTTATTGTCTAAAAAACTATATTGACATAATTCTTATAACGATATGTTGCTTCAAATGAATAGTTTTGATTGTTTTTTTAACGCATGTAGGTTAAGGCGCCAAAAACCGGACTCATGATATTGCAATTTTTAAACTACCGCCTGCCATTCCGATGGACTAGTTTGCCGCAAAGAATAGAGTTCACCCAACGTTTACCAACTCACAAAAACTTGGCAAAGCATACCCTCGCATAACTCAATTAGCACCAATGATTAAAAGTTTTGCCTCAGGCTAAAAGTAACTAACGCGACTCAATGACAAAAAATATTCCGAATTTAGTTTCGTGCAAAATCATAGGGACTGAAAAAGGTTTTTTTAAGGAAGGAAAGTTTGCGGAATAACTCTGTCTTTAAATTATTTAGTTAAACCTTAGAATGGAAAGAAAGCGTCCACACCAGTATGAACGCCTGAGGCATACCCACTGTTTAAATAATTCCCATGTTTACTTGAGTAATAGCAATAACCATCATGCAAAGTATGGATAAAGCCACCAACGAATCCAGAAAATAAATGCAATATTTGTCAAACTCAGACTCCATTAAACTACCAATAATAGAAAGCATAGATGTCACCTATAAAAGTACAAAATGGGAATTAAGTTGTGCATGGAATCCATTAATAAGCACACCAAAAAAGCACAACAACGTTATATTAAAATCTTCCAACTTACTATAACGATCTAAAAATTAATTTTAAAAAAATACTTTTCGCAAATTCAAACGACAAATTCACTTGAGTTATATTTAGTATAGATAAACGGCGCATTTTACATCATATTTGTTTTGTCTAACTGTTTCTTAAACCCCAAAAAAAAGAATAAGCAATAAGACATTGGCAGTGAATGTAAAATATGGCGGGAATAAAACACATGGTTTTTATTTTGCACTTGGTAACACATGCGGCGATTTATATATGCCCAGTTAGAATAAAATTTTGTTATTCAACAAAAGTAAATTCTTATCACTCCCTTTGTGTAGCTTTCAAATTAAAATGTATCGCAAAGCAGAGAAAATTTTTAAGGATCTGCAGAGGAGAAAAAAATCAAATTGCTATCTATCTGAAAATATTGCAATCATTAAAAATGTTTTTGATAAATAGAAAGCAATATCTAAAGGTTTCGCTGACTTAACTTTGGAGGGTATCTTTAAACTTGTATAGCTGATCTACAGATTGAACGCGTTAAACTAAAAGTCCCATGCAAAAAAGAGACTATCGCTAATTTGTTTGATAGATACCGATGTCAGCCCATGAACATTATAAAGAAATCGAGGATGCTGGCTTGGCCGATGGGGGTCGCGCTTCTTCAATGCATTATGAAGTTGATAATGTGCATATGAAAAAGCGATTCCGCCACAAGTTCTTAAATACTTTTGATCACACTCCGCCAGGAAGAGTGAAACTAAATTTATTCGTTTTATCTTTTTCCACATGAAATTGAAACGTTTGTTTTATGCCGTTGACCGTAACATCGACCTCATAAGTCCCGTAAAAACCGCGCTGACCAAACAAACCATTAACGTCAGTAGTACCATTAAAATCATTCCACCAGGTTTTATAAATCGTATCTTTCCACGCAACTGCGTTAGGCTTCTCCTTCCAGTCCTGCGTGTAAAGTGCAGCATCAGGCAACCAATGTGCGCCCTCCCAGAAACCCCACATTTGTACACCTACGGTCGCTGGATGACTGAAAAAAATCGTCAGGAAATCGCGCGTAAAATCGGCCTGCAATATTTGATCTTTGGTATTTACATCAAATTCTGTCGAACGGATATCAAGCTCAGGAAATTGTTGATGGAAACTGTCAAGAATGCTGTAAATCGTAGTGATATCAGTAGGCGATGCACTGAAGTGGCTCTGCATCCCGATCCCGTCAATACTCGCGTTATTGTCGACCAGATATTGAATAGTATTACGATAAGCGTTTTGATGCGCGTAATCTCGGCCACCCGCAGATAAAATGGAATAATCGTTAATATATAATTTTTGTGTGGGCAAGTTTTCGCGCGCTTGCGCAAACCAATCCACCATTACTGATTGGCCAAAAGCATCCATCAAGTCGCGATTATCATAAGGCTCGTTTAACACATCCCATTCGTCGACATAATTATTTGTCGCGGACCCAATTTCATCGATATGATTAAGTACCAATTGTTTTACCGCCGGATCAGCGCTGGAGGGATCATCTACTGGAATATATTCTTGAATAAATTCGGGAAGGTTGCGGCGCGATGGCCACACCAATACGTGGCCGCGCAAATAAAAATCGGCATCACGCAACCATTGCAGCGCATCAAGCGTGGTTTGCTTTGCAAAATCCTGTCCCCAATCACCAATCCAGGGGCCCCATTTTAAATCGTTTTCCGTACCGCTTTGGTTAAATAGTTCGAGCACCTTATCGCGGTAAGTTTGGCTATCGGTTGTGTCTCCCATTAAAATATGACTAACAATTACCGAGCCAAATTGATAATCATGTTTTTTGAATCGTACATCTATTTGTGCATCATCTACCGGATTATTGTTTGCATCGAGGATGGTTAATTCAAAATCACCTTTGCGGTATTGCTCAATTCTCGCATTGGCTTCAGCGCGCCAAGCAGCGCCTGCAGCACGCCCGCCATAAGTCAATTCAGTTTCTGGTAAGGATGATACAGCGATGGTGGTTTTGAAATTAAGTACTTCAATTCCGCCAACCTGAATCGTTTGCGCTTTATTTCCAGCCCCGAAGCCAAATTTCAAGTCCAGATTACCAACAGTAGCCGCATCGGGCATTTGTATTGGAATAAAAAATTCTTGCCACTCGCCGGTACTGGTCATTTCAAGTGTTGCATATTTGGTGTAATCAGGCCCTCCAGTTTCCAGAAAAACCGTTAAAAATCCCGCACCTGATTCATCCAGGGTTGTAATTTTTTTAAACCACACATGAATCAGTAATACGTCATTTTCTGCAATATTTTGGATAATCGGAAATTGTACCTGCCCGTTCCAAAATTCTCCGGAAGGCTTTGATACAACGATTTCTACAGCTTTAGAAAAGTTAGGATGGTCAACAGTAACTATTGAATAACTGCCTACGTCCCCACCGTTGCCAGCCCAGAAATTGGGCGCCGTTGTTAAATCAGCTTTGACAGTTGCAATACCTCCGGCAGGGACAGTCTTGCTTGTTGTACTCGATTGCGCCTGCGATGTAACCGCCGCTGAACTTGGCAAACTACTTGCGGCCACGGCCTGACTGCTGGCACGCATTGCGATCGAAGTTACAGTGCCTTTCGAACTTGATCCACCGCCCCCGCAACCAGTGGCAGCCAAGATAAAAAAGCAGCTCAACGCAATCAGCAATCTTTGGGTGCGAACCCAGCCCGATATTATATAGATGGCAGTCATGGTACAAATTCCTGGCTCGATGATATAAAGAAAGTTAGGGTCAGTCGTTCACTTAATACTGCTTTAATTGAGATACAACTATTATAGCCAGACGGCGCATTTTACCTCATATTCGTTTTGTCTAAGCTTTTGTGGATTTTAAAAAAAAAGAATAAGCATAAGAAATACGGTTCGCAAAAAAAACAAATGTGGCGGGAACGAACCGCAGAACACAAAAGTTTTAATTTACTATGCAAATTCGACAGGGTGTTTAGCAGTGGTTCTCTTATGTGCAACTATAAATTTGAGAATACGTTAGTGCAGTAAATCTATTACCTGTTAACGTATTTTTAAGGGATGCGATAACAATCACGCTTAAAATAAAGCACCCATTGACTTGGGGCGCTTTAACGGGAGGCAATTAATTGTTCGCTATTTTTACTTTCTTCGTTAAGGGCCTGAGTGCTACTTCAACGCCTTTTTGTAAAGTTTCCTGATCTTTTTCGCTTTCAAATAAACGCGGCTTTAAATCATTCATAGCATCTTTTGTATTGATGATATAAGGAATGCTGATTCCACCATAAGAGGTGAATAACCAATTACCCTCTGCATCATAAGCGTCGACTTCTAAACTCAAGCCTAAACGGCTTCCACTCCATTCCATATTCATTCCAGAACCAAAACCCTTAATCTCCAAACGGGCTTTTACATTGTCCCATTTTGCAGATTGCCCACTTAATTTTGCAGCTCGGGAAACCACCGCGGGAATAATTGCTATATCAAAGGATGCCTGACTTTTAAGATCCAATAAAAACTTCTGCTTGGCTGGGCGAACTTCTTTATTCGCTAGATTGGGCAATATGAATAGCTGGTCGACTCCTTTGGGCATTGAGGTTGGGTCTAACTTAACATTCACCGGCGTTAAGCCTAATAGTTGTAGATGTTTGATAAGAGCATCTTGAATTATGGGAACTTCTTGCGGAACAGCAGCAAAATCATAAGCCATTGGTAGTATGGCTATGCGAGCATTTTTAGGGATAGTGGGGAATTTTTCCGCGTAGCTGTTTGGATCGGGTTCACCGGCAAATAAAATGCTTGAAATAAATAAGCAGGTAAATGAGATGAAGTGAATCATTTTTTTCATTTGTACATCCTTTTGTAATATTGATGGGAATAATAGTATTGAAAGAAATCACACGTTTTAAGCAGGGCGCCTGAAGGGAAAACTTTATCAGCAAAACATATTACAGACCTATTAATAATTTAGCCAAATGCAGAGAGAATATTTCGTTGTTTATTACCGATTAATTCGTCTCGCAACGCTTGCAAAAAATGAAAGAAGTAAAAGAAAAATATTCGCCAATTATTTCGAGCAATTTTAGAAATTATTTGTATTGGTCACCTGTGCCAAAATTTCTGGTGGATAGGTAATACGAACTTGCTCCAAAAACTCCTGCAATAAAAATTCTTTTGTGGCTTCAATGGTTTCTGGAAATTCAAAATATTCTGGATTGAATCCCCCGAATTTTATGTTAATTTCCAACGCATAGTGTTGACCAATAGGAAGGCGAAAAAATGATTGTGGTTCGCCCATGCTCGGATGACCTGTACGACCACGGTACCAATGCATACCGCCACGAATTATCTTTTCCAAATCGCTAGTTTGTTTTGGGTAAACACATAGATCATCATCCGTGACAGCTATTTCATTCAACTTTAAGTGAGCAATATTTTCTTTATCAATTGCAGAAAAAGTTTTTTCAGTTCGAGCAATGATCCATTTAGCAAAAGACGAGCCATCTAAAAAATTATAGATGTTCTTTTCTTCACTCGACAAATCAAATGCACAGATGGACAAATATAATCGGCCAGCATTAATTGGAGAATTGGCAAAGCGGTAGTCCCAAGCGTTATCAATCAACGTAATATGCCGTTCATTTTCAGGCGATTCATTTTCAAAGGTTTGAGAATCGAGAATGTCAATATCACTTGGCGCTAGCGTAGGATTATAGTTCGCTTGATGCTGAGGTAGGCTGAGTACTAATTCGGTTTCGCCGAGATTAAAAATTATCAACGGCGCATGTTGGTATTGCGGGCTAAGAATTTGGCAGAGTTTAGTCACTTACACCAACCCCTGAGTTAGTTTAAGCATATCCGTGAAGGTGGTATGACCGCCGTTCATCATGTTCGTGCCATTACTAAATTTTGCAGCATTATTCGAAGTACCACTCATTAACTTCGCCACACTTTTCTCACGCTCTTGATGCAATGGATGCCCGACATTAACTAATGATGTAATAGCGCTTGCCAACTTATGACGCTGATTGAGAAATGATACTGCTGCCGTACGTTTGCCAGTATAAGAAACCACATCCGAAGTGAGTTGCGCTTTTTTGCCTTTAAGTAAATTAATCGTTGCTGTCGTATCACCGACTGGGTCTATAAAACGAAACTTCTGATTAGAAAGTTCGCCAGTTACTTTACTTAACGCTTGCACTAACAGAGCTGTGCCTTCACCTTCAATGTGCCAGTTTAAGGGGGAGGTTCGGTTTTGGTTTTTCGTTAATACATCTGCAAGCGTACTTGCTGCCAACTGGGCATTATTTGCGTGCTTGCTCGGTTTGCGCCAAGTGCCCAATTCGTTAATTATGTGTGCAGGATTATAAAACAATACAGTTTGAGAGCTGTTAGTCAGGGTAAGTGCAGCTCTAGCGGCATCATCAGTGTCAGCGCAGGCGCCGTTAATAACAACATTTGAGCCTGATAATATTGAGCCTGGGAGAGCTGAAATCGCAGCCTTACTAACACTATACAACCCCGCCTTCTTTCCATCACCTGCATAAGCTGAACGCAGATCAGTGATATAGACACCCACTGGGCTATTCGCATCCACCTGCAAAATCTTGTAGCAGATTTGCACATGCTTAACACGCTCCATATGTTCAAAAGCATTGTTCATATTTTGGTAGCTTCCACCCTGGCCTGCGGTAGCGCGTAGTCCTTGAATATGGCGAATGATTGTTTGGCCATCGTGGCTTTTAGGATCCACTAGGCTGATGAATTGGGGAAGCAGGCTGGCATTAATTTTTATTGGCCTGCCACAATTGCCTTTTGTCAGGGGAGAGAAAAAAACAAACTTTTTGGCATCCTTGGCAGTTACCAGAGTAGTAGACATAGCTAAGTCCTTTTAAGTTAGGGGGGGGATTAAATAATAAGCAACACTATCATGATTCAATTTTATCGTCAAAAACATTATTTGAGTAAGATCAACAGGCGAGCGTCTCCCAATCTTGATTACTATTGATATCTTGTATTTGCTATTCGTTGACAATCAAAAAACCCTTCCACTACTTTGCCCCCGTGACGGAAAAATCCGTTGCCGGGATTGCAACCCCCCGATGAATCTAATAGGCACATAACGCACTGCGTCTTTGTGTCCTCAGCACAGCTATACCTACGTTATGGTGGCTGGGTGAGGCCGCCTTCGGGTGGGCCGGTGTTATTGGGTTCCGGTGGTTGCAACCTTGTCCAGTCCACCTCCATGAATTGCAACCTCATGGAGGTGGTGTAAAAACCTAATAATGAGATCTCATTATGGATAATATTACTCATCTTCCTGGGGCAGAACCCCACAGTACTATCACGCTTACCGCTTCCCGATACGCGCTTTATCAAACCACTTGCATCGAAGTAAATACACCGGACGGTGAATATTTAGAAAGCATTGGTCAACACATTCAAAACGATTTAGCAGAAACCAATAGTTACCAATTGCGGGACAATATTTAGTTGCATGCTTGCTGGGCAAAATTAATGAAGATATTGAGATGCCCGCGCAAGCAGTTTCAGGGCTGGCAGATCTGTTTTATCGAATGCGGAATTTACGTGCGGAACAAATTATCCAAGAACATTAATGGGGTTAACATTGTTATTGCCTCCCAACTAACTCCTTTTTTTTACAGACCAATAAATCGCAACTCATAGTAAAAAAAATGCCGCAACTGAATAAAAGTGCGGCATTTTCGTTGCAAAAATAATTATTGCGAGTTACTGATAAGTATTTCCTTGATCAGTATTACCTGGACCAAACTCTTTAAACTTTCTTCCATGACGGGACGATACAGAGTTATTGATCACCTGATTTCCAGTTCCGTTAATTTTCAACCCGATAAAACGTGCTGCATCAAAAGCACGTGTATCAGAAATTTTATTTCCGGTAATTGTATTTCGGTTAGCAGGTGATGGTGTTGGAGATGATGCAGCCACGCTTGGGTTCACATAAATAGCTTCATCACCGGCATCAATGATGACGTTATCTTCAATAATGTTATTTGATGCTTCGATCAACATACCTTGCTGGCTGGTTTTATCGATGGTGTTGTTGCGCACTATATTGTCGTGAGAACTGGATAAGATAAAAATGCCACGGCCGTGGTTAATAATCGTATTGTTCTCGACAATATTTTTGAACGCTGTATTGGGTAAACGTATGCCTGCGTAACCAGATGAAATCAAAGACGGCGAAGTGATGAAATTATTGGCTACGTAACTATTGGAATGCCTGCTCAAATTGATCGCACCTTCCTCAAATGTATTAAAGCGATTATTGGTAATAGTTATGCGATCACAGACATCACTCGCATAACCTGCTTTACCAATATTTTCATTAAATACATTTTTATCAATGGTGATATCTGAACTGCTTTCAAATCGTACGATACCACCCTGGAATTCAACGTCAGTAAATTTCAAGTTACGAACACCTTGCAACAATATCAGGCGCTGATTGTTGCGAAGGCTCATTCTGGAAATTACTGCATTATTGAGATTGGCATCAAGTGCATTACTGATTAAGTAGCCACTATCATCATTACGCCTGAAAACAGTTTTTCCAATACCATCGCCAATTAAATTAACTCCGGCACGTAAACGTATATTGCCTGAAATCAAATAATTACCCTCAGGAATATACAATGTCTTTGAGCTTCCACTGTTATAAACATGCTGGATTGCTGCATTAAGCTTTGCTGTTTGATCACCGGCATTGCTTCTCACACCAAGATCATAAGCGTTAATGGCATTTCCAACATTTGGCACAGATGATACAGATGAACTGCTGCTGTTAGGTGTTCCAGAAACAATCAACTGATAGGTGTAGCTAGTCTGGGTTCCGCAACTGTTGGTAAAAGTGGCGAGTGCCGCACATGAACTTGTCGGAGAAACTGTTTGCTCGCGCGAGCTTCCCGACGTACCGCAACCACTCCAGTTCCACGTACCACCTTGAGGAGGATGAGGCCCGAACACGACGCTCGTACCACTGCCAATCGTAGCCGTTCCTGTCTGTTGCCAATTGTTGCTGCCTACTTTTAGATGTGGTGTTACGGCAATAGCTGGGCAGTTAGCGTTCGATGAATTGGCTTCACTTGAAGCAACGTTGCCGGGTACGCTGGAAACCGCCACGCTGCTTAACGCCACACTGGCGGCAACAGAACTAATTGCGGAAGATTGCGCAGCAGTGCTGCTTACCGATGGAGTGGCACTAAAAGCATTGGAGTTGTATATCACACCATTGAGTGTGTATTTCACCCAGTACCAATAGGTTGTGCCATTGCTAAGGCCGGTCGCTGTAAAGCTACGCGCGTTGATATCAAGGGCAGCAATGCGAGTGCGTCCGGTGGGATTCGGATCCGTGTCTTGAAAGACGTCCAAGGAAGTGATGTTGCCATTGACCGTCCAGTTAAGCACTACCTGCCCATCGCCTGCCGCTCCGCCAAGAGTAATACCCGAGGTTATCGCAGAAGAGTTGGCAGAACTGGTTAACGAGCTGCGTGTGGCACTACTCGCCGAGCTACTAGAGGTACCTGGAATCTTGTCATTGGGATTCTCACCCACAAAATGCAGATCCGCCCTTGGTGGTGTTGCCATTCCCGCACCCAGGAAGAAGCTGGGGTGTGGCGGTTGGTTATAAGCGGTGTTTTGCCAGGCAATGGCTTCACGGTATTGAATGTCATGCATCAACGTAGGTAGTTTGTGAGGCGTGACACTATTGGTGGTAAAGATCATCAGCTGGGTATTGTTGGAGTTGCGCCAGATAACTTCTTCACGCCAGTCACCGAAGAGATCAGCAGACAGGGCAGGTACCGATTTGGTGCCATTATTGGAGGTGGCGTTATAGTTGCCAGCGCTCAATAAACGTCTACTGCTGTTGCTGGCCGGAACCCACTTATCGATGGTGTTGCTATTGAGTATTTCGCGGGTCAGGTCACCGTCCCACCAGGAAGCAAAGTTAACGGAACCGGGTTTGGTGCTTCCGATACGCGCGCCATTGGCGGCATTGAGGCCACCCGCAGTTGCCCAGCTTTCAGCACCCGGGCGATCCGGGTCTATATCCATAATGACCCCGCGACCAATATCGCCACCACCCTGAAAGCTCCAGATAATCTGGCCAGTTTTGGCATCATGCATTTCGACACCATGGTTGCCATAGGCATTAGGATTTTCATGCACCATAAACACTTCGAGACCCGCACGGCTGGGCAGGAAATCGCCTAAATGTAAGGCATCCCCATGACCGAGACGAGTACTGTAAAGTGCAGTACCGTTGTCATCAATCGTGGCGGCACCGTAGACAATTTCATCTTTTCCATCCTGATCAACATCGCCAATTGTGAGGCTGTGGGCACCCTGACCCGCGACTGCATTAGCACCTGGAGCACCTGAGGTGCTATCGAAGGTCCAGCGGCGAGTGAGCTGACCATCGCGCCAATCCCAGGCAACCACGACTGCGCGAGTGTAATAACCCCGTGCCATAATCAAGCTCGGACGTTGGCCATCGACATAAGCAATCCCCGCGAGGAACCGGTCTACGCGATTGCCGTAACTATCGCCCCAAAAGCTGACATTTCCACGCGCTGGAATGTAATCCGTCGTTGCCATGGCAACACCGGTCTCGCCATTAAAAACAGTGAGGTATTCCGGCCCTGACAAAATATAACCACTGCTGTTACGGTAGTCGGTATTAGCGTTGGCTCCACCCAATACAGTGCCCGCCGCATCGCGCGTGCCGGGCGCTGTTTTCATGGCCACTTCTGCCTTACCATCACCGTCGAGGTCATACACCATAAACTGGGTGTAATGCGCACCGGCGCGGATGTTGCGACCTAAATCAATGCGCCATAACCGCGTACCGTTTAGCTTATAGGCATCAATGTAAACATTGCCGGTAGTTCCCTCATGCGCGTTATCTTTTGCGTCTATTGGATCCCATTTCAAAATCACTTCATATTCGCCATCGCCATCAACGTCGCCGACGCTAGCATCACCGGGAGTGTAGCCATTGCCACCAGTAGGACGGTTAAGATTGATCACCCAGTAGGGATTAGTCCAGGTGGGTTTGGCCGCATTCGCACCCAGCTCAACGCCGTTGACGACCGGGCGAACCGTATAGGCTGCACTGGTGCTGCCGCTGCCATCATAGAAGTTGGTGCTGTTGGTAACAGGTGATGCAGTAATTTTAGAGCCGTTGCGGTAGACGTTAAAACCGATGCTGGCGGGATCATCACCGAACATACGCCAGCTGATAAAGATGCCGTCCCCTGAGGGTAATGCCACTACCCCGCGATCCAAATATTCCGCTTGTTTAGGCGCAGCAAAGCTCATGCTACTGGCGGTGAGTACAAGCCCTGCACAAAGGCCAGTGATGAATGTTTTTCCCAGCGATTTCCGACCAGGTAGTGAAAGGCTATTGAAAAGCCGCCCGTGCCAATTCTGGAGTTTGACCATACAAACCTCGTTATACATTATGTGGTTGGTGTTAAAGAGGCAAATCCTGATATTGCATTAATCCGACGCCAGGATTGATACCTCCTATGTCGATCAGTTACTGCATTCATTATTGATGGATGGAATGAGAATATTATTTGAATGACTGACTCTGACTTATTATGTTAATTTTTGATTGTTTTTGCAATAGATAATGCAAACCCCTCAAGGATATGCATGCGATTATGATCTTTTAAAGTCAAATTCAGTCATTAAATAGGATGATTTTAAGTAAATGTGCATTTACAATTCGTCGCAATCAACAAAGCATGGGGCAAAACTTTTGGTATTTCTAACGAAAGCGTTTTTCCGTTAAATGCTTCCAGTAACGTCGAGGCAAATGGCGAAAGCACGATCGAAAAATATATTGGCTGGTAAATAGAATTTTGCGCAGCGGAACACAGCTCCTGTCCTTGGTGTAGCTATGTCAAGCGGCATGTGCACCACTTATCCGCCCGATCATTTTGTTAGTCACTCGGGTCGCGATCATTTAACCACCGCCCACTTTTATCGGTGCTTACAATTCGTTGACAGCCAAAAACCCTTCCACTACTCTGCCCCCGCAACGGCAAAATCCGTTGCCGGGATTGCAACCCCCGATGAATCTAATAGGCACTTAGCGCATTTGCGTCTTGTGTCCTCAGCGCAGCTATACCTACGTTATGGTGGCTGGGCGAGGCCGCCTTCGGGTGGGCCGGTGTTATTGGGTTCCGGTGGTTGCAACCTTGTCCAGTCCACCTCCATGAATTGCAACCTCATGGAGGTGGTGTAAAAACCTAATAATGAGATCTCATTATGGATAATATTACTCATCTTCCTGGGGCAGAACCCCACAGTACTATCACGCTTACCGCTTCCCGATACGCGCTTTATCAAACCACTTGCATCGAAGTAAATACACCGGACGGTGAATATTTAGAAAGCATTGGTCAACACATTCAAAACGATTTAGCCGAAACCAATACCTATCAATTGCGGGACAATATCTATTTGGTTGCATGTTTACTGGGCAAAATTAATGAAAATGTTGAGCTACCTGCGCACGCAGTTTCAGGACTGGCAGATTTGTTTTATAGAATGCAGAATTTTTGTGGGGAACATATAAAGTAAAATTTAATTTTTTAAGATAATTTTTAGCTGGAAAAATAAGCTAATTTTTAGGCGATCTACTAAAAATTAGCTTTGCGATTAAGGGTAATGGAGCAAAGCATAAAGATCCGCATCGCAAATTCCCAAACAAACAAGATGACTTGTTCTCCGCTTCTGGCACAATGCGCCTCGCTATAATTGCGTTGCGCCAAAAGCACACCGCATGGCACCCGGTTTTATACCATTTAACTAATTTATCCCTAACGGCCCACCGCTCCAGCCGTTCACAGGTAATAACATGTCCAGCACTGATACGCCCAAATCCTCTCACCTCGCCCTAACCGTTGCCGCGCTGGGCGTAGTCTTCGGCGATATTGGTACCAGCCCGCTTTACGCATTAAGAGAAACCTTTAACCCTGAACACGGCATCCCCTTTTCCGAAGCTGCAATTTTAGGCGGGCTATCTACCGTGCTTTGGGCACTGACGTTTGTAGTTACGATTAAATACGTCCTGTTGGTGATGCGTGCGGATAACCATGGCGAAGGCGGGACCATGGCGTTATTGGCGCTAGTGTTTGAGTCCATCAAGGATCGTCCACATTGGAAGCCTTATTTGCTCATGCTGGGTGTCCTGGGTGCCTCATTATTTTATGGCGATGCGGTGATAACCCCAGCAGTGACGGTGCTAGCAGCACTTGAAGGGCTCGAGGTAGTTACTTTAGATTTTAAACCTTATGTAGTACCCATCGCGGTTGGGGTAATCATTGGTTTGTTCGCATTGCAGCGCACCGGTAGCTCTAAAGTAGGTGCTATTTTTGGTCCTATCACCATTGTTTGGTTTATAACGCTCATGGTGTCTGGCATTAATGGGATTATTCAAAACCCGGTTGTGTTAAACGCAATTAACCCTATGTATGCGCTGCATTTTTTAACAGCTCATGGGCTGGCATCAATTATGGTGCTGGGTGCAGTTGTTCTGGCAGTCACCGGTGCTGAAGCGCTCTATGCCGATATGGGGCATTTTGGCAAAAGCCCCATTCGTACCGCATGGTTTGCATTAGTGTTCCCGGCCTTAATTTTGAATTATTTTGGTCAGGGCGCCATCATCCTGCAAGACCCGTCCACTATTGTGAATCCGTTTTACCACATGTTTCCTGATTGGGCGCTTTACCCGGTGATAGTGCTCGCAACCTGCGCCGCTGTGATTGCTTCCCAGGCCACCATTGCGGGCACGTATTCGTTAACCAAACAAGCGGTGCAGTTAGGCTTTCTGCCACGGTTAAAGGTTGTCCAGACATCAGCCAAAGAAATCGGCCAAATTTATTTGCCCGGAGTAACGACGTTAATGTTACTCGTAGTGATATTAATCGTTATCACCTTTCGCTCCTCAACTGCCCTTGCATCAGCTTATGGTTTGGCGGTTACAGGCGATATGCTGGTGACGAGCATCCTAACCTTTTTTGTCATTTTCTACGGCTGGAAACTACCCTTGGCCGTTTGTATTGCGGCAACCAGTGTATTCGTAGTGATTGACCTGGCACTGTTCAGCGCCAGTATTATTAAAATATTCGATGGTGGCTGGTTACCTGTCGCTATTGCGCTGACCGTATTTATTATTATGACAACCTGGCGCCGTGGCCGAGACGTGCTGTTTAACCGTCTGCGCTCTTCGTCCGTACCGATTGATGTTTTATTGCCTACACTTTTTATCCAGCCACCATTGCGCGTACCCGGCACGGCAGTTTTTTTAACTGCTACACCGGAAGCGACGCCGCATGCCTTGTTACATAATCTTAACCACAATAAAGTATTGCATGACCGTGTTGTGTTTCTGAATGTGGATGTCGGCAACGTCCCCTGGGTTAAGACTGAGGAATCTTGCGAGGTCGAAGACTTGGGCAATAATTGTTACCGCGTTATTATCCATTTAGGCTTTATGAACCAACCAGATATTATCCATGCTCTCAAAGCCTGTGAGCCTAAAGGGTTGGGCTTTAACATTATGGAAACCTCTTTCTTTTTATCGCGCGAGAAAATTGTGCCGGTGGCAACCCTGGATAGTGGCATGCCGCTCTGGCAAGAACGCTTGTTCGCCATGATGGCGCGCAATGCAGGCACTGCGGTGGATCACTTTAATATCCCTACCAACCGCGTAATTGAATTAGGTACCCAGGTGGAGATTTAAACACACGTCATGTCCTCGTCCTCCGTCAAGCTGCAACTCGATACTGTCATCATTGGCGGTGGCATCGCTGGTTTATGGCTGGCCAACCGGCTGAAGAGTGCGGGTTTCAATGTTGCATTGCTAGAACACAAAGCTCTGGGTAGCGACCAGACCATTGCCTCACAAGGCATGATTCATGGCGGGATGAAATACACATTAAGTGGTGCGCTCACTGGAGCATCCGAAGCCATCGCCGACATGCCGCAACATTGGCGTGCGTGCTTATGCGGAGAGGGCGATGTTGATTTACGTAATACACGGATTCTGAGCGATCATTTTTACCTATGGTCCGGTGACAGCATTACTGCAAAGTTAACCAGTTTTTTCGCCAGCAAAGCAACGCGAGGCCGGGTTGATCAAGTGCCCGATGCCCATCGCCCACCACTGTTACGGCATAAGGATTTCAAGGGAAATCTCTATAAACTCGTCGATATTGTGCTCGACGTACCCAGCCTGATTACTAACCTCGCTCACAATATTGAAGGCTTAAGTTTTCTGATCGATTGGTCGCAATCCAGACTTGAGAAAGATGCCAGCGGCACCGCACGCCTGATCGTAAAACAAGGCGATCAGGATCTTGAAATCAACGCCCAACGTTTTATCTTCAGCGCCGGTCAAGGCAACGCAGATTTGCTAAGGCAACTTGGACTAGCCAGCCCGGCCATGCAATTGCGTCCATTGCAGCAGGTATTGCTCAAACACCGTCATCCCTTTGTTTTTTTCGGCCATTGTATGGGCACTGACACCACGCCGCGATTAACCATCTCCAGCCATAAGCTGAACAATCATGAACAGGTTTGGTATTTGGGCGGCAGCCTCGCCGAAAAAGGCGCGGCAATGACAGCAGAACATGTGATTACCGCAGCTCAGCAAGAGCTGGGCGAGCTTATTCCCTGGGTCGATTTAAGCCACGCCGAGTGGGCAACGCTACCCGTGACCCGGGCCGAACCCCTACAGCCTAATTTCATTCGCCCCGACAACGCCTTTGTTGCACCCGCAGCAGGTTGTAACAATGTACTCGTGGCTTGGCCGACCAAACTGACGCTGGTGCCAAACCTCGCCAATCAAGTGCTTGGCCTGTTACAAGCAACAAACCTGAACTCAAAAATCGATGCTACTGCTGCTATTGCCAGGTTACGCCAAATCTTGCCCGTTCCACCCATAGCCCAAACTCCTTGGGAATTAGCGTTTCCTCCTCCCATCAGCGCTGAAGAAACGCTGAATTTAAAATTTCGCGAACCTGATGATGCAGAGGAAGATGATTAATGTTGCCGCACACGCGCATGGGTAAAACCGATCTACAGATCAGCCGTTTAGGTTTGGGCACCGTTAAATTCGGCCGCAATCAAGGCGTCAAATTTCCTGAAGCTTTTGCGCTGCCCAGTGATTCCCAGGCCCGTGACTTGCTTAGCCTAGCCCGCGACTTAGGCATCAACTTGCTCGACACGGCTCCTGCTTATGGTGTTAGCGAAGAGCGTCTCGGCGGCTTGCTCCGCGGTGAACGCAAAGAATGGATTATATGCTCCAAAGCTGGCGAAAGTTTTGACGGTGTGGAGTCACGCTTTGACTTCAGCCCCACAGCCTTACGCAAAAGTCTCGACCAGAGCCTGCGCCTGCTGCGCACTGACTACCTTGACATACTTCTTATTCATTCCGATGGTAACGACCTGGACATTATTCATCGCGACCAGGTCTTACAGAGCCTTGCTCAATTCAAGCAAGAAGGCTGGATTCGCGCCTTCGGCATGTCGACCAAAACTGTGGCTGGCGGCTTGCTCTGCGCTCAGGAAGCGGATGTGGTAATGACAACCTATGATCCGGATTCAGAATCTGACCAACAATTGTTAGATGAATGCGCATTACGAAACACCGGGGTATTACTTAAAAAAATATTTAATAGCGGTCACCTATTGGCTCCGACTTCGACAGAACCAAAAAGCAAGACTAACCCTGGACAAAAAGCGAAAACACCTCGGACTGCGATAGAACGTCAACTAGAGTTAATTTTTTCACATAAAGCCGTCAACAGTGCCATAATCGGTACCCTGAATTGCCAACATCTGCGCGACAATGTTACTTGCGCACTTGATGTCCTCGTCGCTTAGCTAGCGCAGAATATTGATCAAGAAAATTTATGTCATCACTCGCCACCACAACCGCATCGCAAACAACGGAATGGCTCGACGCCATCCACTGGAATAGCGACGGTCTCATACCTGCAATTGCCCAGGATGCTAGTACCGGCCGAATATTAATGATGGCGTGGATGAACCGTGAAGCACTCACACTTACCGCACAACTGGGCCAAGCGGTATATTTTTCGCGCTCACGCAACAAGCTCTGGCACAAGGGTGAAAGCTCTGGACATATTCAGCAAGTACATGAAATTCGCCTGGATTGCGATGAAGATGTGATTATTTTGCACATAGAGCAAATCGGTAACATTGCCTGTCACACCGGCCGCCACTCCTGCTTTTATCGCGTACTTAAAGATGGACAATGGCAAGTTGTAGAGCCAGTATTAAAAGACCCCAGCGAGATTTATCTATGAACAGCGACATGCGCAATGACATACTCCTGCAGCTGACGCAGATTTTAGAGGCGCGTAAAAATAGCGACATAGACACTTCTTATGTTGCCAGCCTGCACAAAAAAGGTTTAAATAAAATTCTGGAAAAAGTTGGCGAGGAATGCACCGAAACCATTCTTGCTGCCAAAGATGCACACCTCAGTGGTGATAATAACGAAGTTATATACGAAACTGCCGATTTATGGTTCCACTCCTTGGTTATGCTTTCACATTTAGGCACAAACGTTGATGCAGTACTTACTGAACTTGCGCGCCGTTTCAACGTCTCTGGTCATGACGAAAAAAAAGCCCGCAGTAGTACCAATCAAAGTGGCGATTAACACAAGTAGCAATCAATACAAAGTAGCGACTAATACAAAGTAACAACTAATTACAGCAACAATGCTAATAAATAACAGTACCAATCATTAATTTACAAAGAGAGATTTATCATGAGCGCAGATAACATTATGGCCGTAGGCGAAACTCTAGCTGCAGGTAACTTTGGCAGCCCCATGCAATTAATCATTTTGCTGGTGATCGTATTGCTACTGTTCGGCGGCAACCGCTTGCGCAATCTGGGTGGTGACTTGGGTAGCGCTATTAAAGGCTTCAAAAAATCCATGGGCGATGGCGAAAAGAAAGATGAAGACGAAGAACTCCCGCCACTGGCCGATGAAAATATGAAATTAGAAAAAATCATCAATCCGGAAACACCCGGTAACGCCAGCAAGTCGCAAGCGACTGCTGAAACAGTTGCCAAACCAAAAACGACCAGAGCTAGCAAACCAAAAGTGGTAGCAGCTAAAGAGCAAAAATAATTATGTTTGATATCGGCTTTTCTGAAATCATCGTTTGCGCAGTAGTCGCCCTTGTCGTTATCGGGCCAGAACGACTGCCCGAAACTGTGCGCACCGTTGGTCTTTGGGTTGGCCGCTTAAAGCGTAGCCTACATCAAACTCGAGTTGATATTGAACGGCAAATGGGTGTAGACGATCTTCGTCGTGAGCTACAAAACGAAGATATTATGCGCAACATTGAAGACGCGCGGATTAAATTTAATGAAATTATGAGTCAACATGCCATACCCAACGATGCCGATCAAAATAATAGTTCACAGATTTATGAAAACGAACCTGATTTTCCGGACCATGCTCATATGCTCGATCACGAGCAAGAACAAAAAAGTATAGCGCCGACATCCGATACTGACATCAGCAAACCCACTGCCACCGACAGCACCAAAACAACATGACAGATACCGATCAAAACAACGATAAAGAAGTACCCCTGATCCAGCACCTTTTAGAATTACGTACACGCTTACTGCGTATCGCTATTTTTGTTGGTATTGCTTTTCTTGGATTATTTAATTTTTCTAACGAAATTTATTCAATCGTTGCTTCGCCTTTGCAAAAACTATTGCCGGCTAACAGCACCATGATTGCAACGGATGTTGTTTCTCCCTTTTTAACACCCATGAAACTGTCATTGTATGTCGCCTTGTTTGCGTCGATTCCTTTTATTCTTTATCAAATTTGGGCATTCGTTGCACCCGGTTTATATAAGCACGAAAAAAGCACTGCGCTGCCGCTGCTGGTTTCAAGTGTTTTATTATTTTATTTAGGTATGGCTTTCGCTTACTTTATCGTCTTTCCCCTGATATTCAGTTACATAACTAATTCCGGTCTAGAGGGCGTAGCCAACATGACCGACATTACGAAATATTTAGATTTTGTAATGCAGATGTTTTTTGCCTTTGGCTTTGCATTCGAAATCCCCGTCGCGACCATTATTTTAATTCAAACAGAAGTCATTTCTGCGCGCGCGCTTATTAAGAAACGTCCTTATGTCATCGTTGGCTGTTTCGTTGTCGGCATGATTCTTACTCCACCTGATGTTATGTCACAAGTATCACTTGCAGTACCCATGTGGCTGTTATTTGAAGTAGGGGTTTATATTGGTTTATTTATTGAGAAGCGAAAACCGAAAACGTCAACAGAACTTGTATGATTCAGCTCTTATTATAAAGCGTCGACTTACATATTTTTAAGCTGGCAGACAAACCAAAGCATCACCATAGTTAGCATCCGTTGTGCTAAAAAATAATAACAATTCAAACTTGCTTGTCTGAAGAGTCGTCATACTCGCGTATATTCATAAAATACTGAGTCAGAAATATGCAAAAAATCAAGTTAACATCCACCAAAATTTGCGCAACGCTATGGCTGTTGTGCAGCGTCACATCTCATTCTGTACTCGCAGTCGACGCCCCAGTCGCAACCACAGCAATCAAAAAAGAACCCTGGCAACTTGCGCAAGAAACCGAGGTTTGGTCGCCCGAACCTGCCGTGGTGACTGTACCGACCAATGGCATTCCCTCCGATGCAATTGTATTGTTTAACGGAGCCAATCTCGATTTATGGCAGGGAGAGAAAGAGGGTGCGGCAAAATGGAAAATCAACAAGGGTGAGTTAATTGTCGAACCAAAAACCGGCAACATTAAAACCAAAGAATCTTTTTGCGATGTGCAATTGCATGTTGAATGGATGACCCCTGCCAAAATTACTGACGAACAAGGAAAAATTCTGGAAGGCCAGGCGCGCAGCAATAGCGGTATTTTTTTGCAGGAACTATACGAAGTGCAAGTGCTGGATTCCTATCAAAACAAAACCTATCCTAATGGCCAGGCAGGCTCTATTTACAAACAAGCCATCCCCCTGGTCAATGCTTCTCGTGCACCCGGGGTATGGCAAACTTACGATATCATTTTTTCTGCACCTACCTTCGACGCAACTGAAAAATTAACGTCACCGGGAAGCATTACGGTATTGCACAATGGTGTATTGGTACAAAATAATACAGAGATTCAAGGCGCGACTGCATGGATTGGAAAACCAGAGTATAAAGCCCACGGCTGCGCGCCCTTGTTATTACAGGACCACGGCAACCCCGTTCGTTTTCGCAATATCTGGATTCGTAAATTATAGCGGCTAATTTGCTTCAATTATTTCTTGCCGCTTTTTTACTATCTAATGTGTCAGCCTCTACACTCATCACAAAATTTATCTTTCATTAGGCACTGCTCTTCCGAGCGGGCCTAATGAAATTTTTTAATCCATTTTTTAGCATGCAATTTTTTTCTTAAAGCTTTTACCTACAATTTCATAACAACAATTTCATAACAACGTTTTTAAATATGTAGCTTTTCCATACACTATTTTCGCATAACTTATCTACTTAAAGCTTGGCAGGTGCAACTATGTCTTTCGTAAAATTATTATTAACCTGTTTGATACTCATCAGTTACAGCGCACCTTCATTTACTACAGATATTGCTAATCCGCTTGCCGCTTTTAAAGAAGATCCACTATGGGTCACCGCTGCGGCGGTGACTGTTGCTGGCAATAAACTTAACCTTAGCGAAAAAAAATCAACAAACAATAATATTATTGTTAGCTCTGGCGATGTTAAAAAGGGCAAACATTTAACCAGCAAAGTATATTTTGGAGACACGCTTTTAACCATGGAATATCTGCTACCGCAGGATTCAAGTGCAAAAATATTTTTACAAGGCCGTTATGCGGTTACCCTTACACCTAAAAGTAAAAACAATGAATGGCAAAGTTTATCGGTTAAGTTTCGCGCACCGCGATTTAATGAAGCAAGTCAAAAAAGTCAATTAGCATTTTTTTTAGAAGTGCGTATCAATGGGGAGTTGGTTAGCAATAATCAACTGCTAAGCCAACAGGATGAAAATGCTATCACGCCATGGGAGAGTAACTCAGGACCTACAACCATTCTCGCTAATGGACCCTTTGCATTTCGACATTTCAATTCGTTACCCGCAGATTACGCCAACGTCTTACCACCGGAAAAAACCGGCGGCGCCACCAATGCTGCCGAGCTAATTGATTACGTAACACTGGGAAAAGAAACATTTGAAGCTGTTGGCTGCAATGTTTGCCACACCACCACACCCAATAGTACCGCCGCCAGCACCGGTCCCAATTTATTTGGCTTGTTTAGACCTGAACCGCGTCCTCGCGATGTAGTTGAAGGTGGCGAAGGCCATCGCTTTACCATCAAAGCAAATCATGAATATTTAGTTCGCAGCATTCGCTCTCCTGCGGATCAATTGGCCATTCATGAAACCGGTATAAAAAAAGGCGAAGCCTATCCCGCGCTTATGCCGCCGATTGCTACTGAAGTTGTTAGCGACATGCACATTGAAGCCATTGGCGCTTATCTGGCTACACTCAACGAGCCGCAACATCAGGGCCCGGTAACACGACTTATGAAGCAAGGTAGCGTTGAAAAATATGATCCCATTAACGACAGACTACAGTTGTTAGTAGACGATCAGGTACGCATTCAACGTGGCCCTCTGGTGAGCGCAATAGATTCCGGTGCATCCGCCCGAGCGATACACGTCGGCTTAGTTAACAGCATAAATTATTCATTCGACCCACGCATACTCGCCATAGTAAAAATTTGGCAAGGTGGATTTTTAGACATGACTGGCGAATTCACAAATCGCGGCGGCAAAGGTTTAAAGCTGGGTTTCGAAAGCCGGGAAATTAATTTAGGCGAGCAGCAATATTTAGTAGCGCCACTGGATAGCCAGGGAAATTTAATTGATTTTTCGTTTAAAAATGCAAAATTTGGCGATGCAGAAGTCATTAAAAAATCATTTCAAAGCACCCAAGATCATCTCGCGCATTTATCAGCAGTTAATGCGCAATTTCTCGGCTACACCCGAAATTCGAAAGACAAACAGCAAGCACCAATTTTTCGTTATCGCGTGGGCGAAAATATTCTTAACATTCAAACGACAATTGCCGGGAATGGAGATATAGGCGTTCACATCTCTGGGGACTTAACAACGGCACAAACATTTTCAATCAATAACACACTCTTGCAAACACCAACAGTAAGTATTGGTGAATTGAAAAACTCAGCGTGGACCTTGCCCGCCGGAAAAATTAACGCGCAACTAAAAGCAAAAATTGCATTAGCGACTAACACCTGGCACGCCCCTAAATCTATTTTCGATAATCGCAAACAACCACTAAAAATTGTTGCAGCAACGGCAAATTTACCGGCGGGTTACACTATTCAAAATTACTACCCACCTAAAGATAATTTTGGGCGCGAACAATTATTTGAAGCCCTTGGCCTAGCGCTAGCTGCTGATGGTACGCAAGTTGTTGCAACTCGTACTGCGGGTATATGGCGCATAGTAAAAGGCGAATGGCGACTATTTGCTGAAGGTACTTTTGATAGTCTTGGTGTGCTTATAGAAGATAAAAAAGGCCTCTCTGTAGTGGTGGGACAAAAAGCTGAATTAACACGCATCAGTGATACCAATGGCGATGGGATTGCCGACACTTATGAAACACTTTTTGATGCTCATTCCTATCATGGAAATTATCACTCTTACATGCATGGCCCAGTGCGTGGCGCTGACGGAGCCTATTACATCAATATCAACCTCGCCGATGGCAGCGATGGTGTTGCCTATAACGCCGGAGGCAAATATATGGGCAGTGTCGGTGGTTTTAGCGGTTGGAATATTCGTGTGGACGCCACTCATAACAAAAATAGTAAGAATAGAAAACCCGATAGCAAAAATACAGCCAGCAATAATTTCACACCTTGGGCGCCTGGTTTGCGCAGCCCTGCAGGAATCGCATTGAGCCCCGATGGGCGTCTTTGGTATTCAGAAAATCAAGGCGAATATGTTGGCACATCAAAAATTTTTGAAATCCAACAGGAAAAATTTTATGGCCATCCCGCAAGCTTGATTGATTTACCAGGCATGACCCCGGACTCGCCCGAAATAGCCTGGAACAAGGTCTCCGACAAACGAGTAATGCCCATCATATTGCTGCCGCATAATCGTGTTGCAAACTCTCCCGGCAACCCGGCGTGGGATATCACTGCAGGAAAATTTGGCCCTTTTACCGGGCAAATGCTAATTGGCGATCAAACCCAATCTAATTTATTGCGCGTGAGCACCCAATTGGTTGACGGTATTGAGCAGGGCAGCGTTATGCCATTTATGGACGGCCTCGAGTCGGGTGTAATGCGCCCGCTGTTTTTACCAGACGGCAGTTTATTACTCGGCCAAACGGGTCGCGGCTGGCAGGCAAAAGGCGGACATGTCGCCAGCTTGCAACGCATCGTTTGGGATGGCAAAACCCTGGCACCGGCGATTAAACAAATGCTGGCCACCAGTGAAGGTTTTCACTTGGAATTGACGCAGCCATTAACCGCTTCCATCGCAACCGAGCAAATAGCTGCGCAATTAACCACAGCCTTGACTATTGAATCCTGGGTTTATCGCGACGCACCGGATTATGGTTCTGATGAGCTGGGTCTACAGCAAGAAATAATTGCGGCAGTCACCATTAGCGACGATCGCAAATCAATTAAAATTCGTTTAGGATCACTCGCGCAAGCGCAACTACATCCACAGCAAACAGCTCGCGTTTATCACGCTACATTCAACGCCAAAAACTTGTTTGAAGCAGATGCAACGCAACCGATGCACGCGTATTACACGCTTTATAAATTTCCGATAGCAAAAAAATAACTTATAGGCGGCGTGATTTTTACAAAACGAAATCACCAACTATTTGCTACTGTCATTTACTTAGAAACTGTCATTTACATAGAAGCTGTCATTTACATAGAAGCTGTCATTTATCTAAAGACTTTCATTTAAGTAAAAACTTTCACTTACTTAATAGCTACTTTATGGAAGTAGCTATGCTATATAAGGTTGTGCGATGAATCACAAAAACTTATCTCCACTTTTTATAATGATGCTAGCGACGCAAAGTTTTTCCGCCACTGAAGAAGTTATCGTCACTGGCAGCTATAGCCCCGTAAGTAACGAACAACTTTCATCGTCAGTCTCCGTAATCAATCACGAACAACTACTGCAATTAAGTAGCCACAGTTTAGTGGATGCTCTACGCCAACTTCCCAGCATTTGGGTAGAAGAGCAAGGCGGCCCCGGCGGTATCACCGCAATCAGTTTACGCGGTGCAGAAAGCAATCACACACTGGTGTTGCTTGATGGTGTACAACTGAATGACCCTACCAATACGCGCGGCGGTGCATTTGATTTAAATGGAATTAATATTGAATCCGTAGCGCGCATTGAAATTATTCGCGGCTCACAATCTTCAGTATATGGCTACGATGCATTGGCAGGCACAATTCACATTATTACAACAGAAGCCGGAAAAAATACTACAAAACTCAATGCATCTGTAGGCCAGGATGATTACAAAACACTAGGGGTATCGACCAGCGGTAAAATAAACCAGATTGGTTACGCATTTACTGCGCAAACAAAAGATGCAGGGGAACCTGAGTTTTCTGATAGACACCAAGGCCAGGTCGCGAGTGGCAGCACAGCAAAAAACGATGAGTTAATTGGCAAAGTAAACTGGTCAAATGCAATTCATCAATTAGATTTTACTTTCCGTTATTTTGCTGGAGAACGCACATCGTTTCCGGAACAAAGTGGTGGACCGGTGTTTGCCGTGAGCCGCGAACTTGATTCGAGTGATTATACGGATCAAAGCAGTGCCTTGGGCTGGCGAATGAATGTCAATGATTTTTGGCAAAGTAAAACCCAGGTAAGTTGGTACAACCGCGATGAAAATATTAACTCGCCGGGCATAGCGCCATTTGATGCGGTGCCCGCTAATGGCGCTGACACAGAATTTACCCGCACCAATGTGCAATGGATTAATACCCTTGGTGATCAGCAAGCCATGTGGAGCAATATAGGCTTGGAAACTAAACACGAAGACGGCACTAGCAATGGCTATCTCGATTTTGGTGTTAAAATACCCACGGATTTTTCTTTGGCGCGAACCGTTAATAGCGCATTTATAAATCTGAATGGCTACGCCACCAAGGACTTATTATTGAACGCTAACCTGCGTCGCGATGACGCAACCGATTCCAACTCGAATAAAAAGATAGCGGCAGAAAATAGCACGCAAGCAGGTGCACGTTATCAAATAAACTCGGCGCTCAATGTATTTGTCAACGCTGGGCAAGGTTTCAAATTACCCAGTTTTTTTGCGCTGGGCCACCCCTTAATAGGCAACTCGGAACTCAAACCTGAAACCGCAACTACACGCGACATCGGCCTTGAATGGCAACAAACGCAATACACAGCCCGCATTAGTTATTTCGATCACCAGTATCGCAATTTAATTGATTTTGACAGCGAAACATTTCGCAATGTGAATCGCTCTCGTGTTGAGACATCTGGCATAGAAGCGGAAGCGACTTGGCAAACCACTACCCAATTGCAGCTGCGCGCACATGGGACCTACACCGATATTGACATGCTATCGTCAAACAATCACTTGCTCGGCAGACCGCAAACCAAAGTAGGCGCCTCGGCAAATTATTTAATCAATAACAACTGGAAAATAAATGTAAATTATTTGTGGGTGAGCTCGCGTTTCGCAGTAAGCCGTTATACCAACACAGATGTAGAACAAACGCTTGATGCCTATAAGCGCATCGATACTACAGTGAGCTGGCAAATAAACGCAAAAACAAAACTGGATTTCCAGTTAGAAAACATTGCCGATGAAAATTATTACAGCGATATTGGTTTTCCAGCCATAGGACGCAGCGCTTTGCTAAATTTCACCTTATCACTGTAATAGCCTTACGAAAAATGCAATAAAAAAGGGTAGCCGAGGCTACCCATCAAAACGACTCATGAAGCAGTCGAAGAGGAAACTCACAAAAAACTACACACTACACTTAAACTTGAACTTGCACCAAACCATCTTCTACGCGTACTGGATATACCGAAATAGTGTATTCAGGTTTCTCCACGCATTCACCCGTACGCAAATTAAAATGATCTTTGTACAATGGTGAAGCAACAACGACTTCATCACCTATAGAACCAATAATGCCGCGCGATAGAACATTAGCTTCACCCACCGGATCAAAATTGGATACAGCAAAAACTTCATTTAAACGGCGCGAATTAAATAATGCAATTTGTTGTTTATTAACAAGCGCGCACAAGCCTGTATCAGGCAATAGATCTTGATACTCACACACGCTAATCCAGATTTTTTCGCTCATATACTTTTCTCTTAATATCTGTACTGCATCACTGGGACACCATTCACGCAACGGCGAGAATGGCTATGTCGTTATTTAAATTCAGTCGATTAATAAATTAATCTGCTAGCTCCACCAACTCAATTCTGCTTTCGCGCTCGGTTTTAAAGGCCGGACGAACCTGGCCACGCTCTGCGACATAAGCGAGGTTATCATCGCGCTGATCGGAGTTAATAAAGTGTTTGAAGCGTTTCAGACGCTCTGGATTTTCAATCGTTGTTTTCCATTCGCATTGATATTGGTCGATGTTGTATTGCATTTGCGCTTCTAATTCTTCAGCAATGCTGAGCTTATCTTCAATAACCACTTTCTTAAGATAAGCTAAACCACCTTCCATATTTTCCAGCCATACTGAAGTACGTTGCAAACGATCGCCAGTGCGAATGTAAAACATCATTACCCGGTCAATATATTTTATCAGCGTTGCATCATCCAATCCGGTAGCGAATAAATCCGCATGACGTGGACGCATGCCGCCGTTGCCACACACAAATAAATTCCAACCGTTCTCGGTTGCAATCACACCAAAATCTTTTGATTGGGCTTCCGCACATTCGCGCGTACAACCAGACACACCAAACTTAATCTTGTGAGGTGCGCGTACGCCCTTGTAACGATTTTCCAGGGTAATGGCCATGCTCACGCTATCCAGCACTCCATAACGACACCAGGTACTGCCAACGCAAGACTTAACCGTCCGCAGAGATTTGCCGTAAGCATGACCCGTTTCAAAACCGGCATCGACTAATATTTTCCAGATAGCCGGTAGCTGATGTAATTGCGCACCAAATAAATCAATTCGTTGACCACCGGTAATTTTTGTATAGAGCTTATAATCTTTTGCAACCTGACCAAGAACAATTAATTTATCAGGTGTAATTTCACCACCTGCAACACGCGGCACGATTGAGTAAGTGCCATCTTTTTGCATATTGCCGAGGAAAATATCGTTAGTGTCTTGCAAACCAATGTGTTTTTCATCCAACACATATTCATTCCAAAATGCCGCGAGTATAGATCCCGTTGCTGGCTTACAAATATCGCAACCTAAACCATGACCGTGACCAGTCAACAACTCATCAAAGGTTTTAATTTTTTTGATGCGAACTATGTCTGCCAATTCTTTGCGCGAATGCGGGAAGTGTTCACAAATATGATTACTCACTTCAACACCGAGTTTAATCAGCTCCGCATCCATAACTTGTTTAGTCAGCACCGCACAACCACCACAACCGGTTGACGCTTTGGTGATGCCTTTAATATCGCCCATGGTGCTAGCACCATTTTGCACTGCGCAACAAATTGCACCTTTAGTCACATCAAAACATGAACATATTTGCGCAGATTCTGGCAGCGCATCTACACCCATGGCCATGCCTGCACCATCAACGGAAGGCAGAATCAAACAATTAGGATCTTCTGGCAAATCCATGCCGTTCACACACATTTGTTGCAGGGTGCCGTAGGCTTCTACTTCGCCTACCAGAACCGCGCCTAACAATTTAGTATTGTCAGCAGAAACAATAATACGTTTGTAAATTTCTTCTACATCATTGCTGTAGGTGTAACTTAATGAACCGGGAGTATTGCCGTGCGCATCACCAATTGAGGCAACATCCACACCCAATAATTTTAATTTGGTGCTCATGTCTGCACCGGTAAATTGTTCCGTGCCACCAGTGATATGTGACACGGCTACTTTTGCCATTTGATAACCAGGCGCTACCAAACCATATATGCGATTTTGCCAAAGTGCGCACTCACCAATGGCGTAAACATCCTTCATTGAGGTTAAGCAATTGTTGTCGATGGTAATACCACCGCGCTCACCCATGGTGATTCCGCATTTGCGCGCAAGCTCATCTTGCGGGCGAATACCGGCAGAGAACAAAATCATATCGGTTTCTAAATGACTGCCATCAGCAAAGTTCATGCGATAGCGCGCTTCGGTACCCGCAACAATTTCTGTGGTTGCTTTTTGTGTGTGGATTTTTACACCCAGCGCTTCAATTTTACGGCGCAATAGTTTTCCACCGCCTTCATCTAATTGCACCGCCATTAAGCGTGGCGCAAACTCAACAACGTGAGTTTCAAGGCCAGCCGCTTTTAACGCAGCAGCAGCTTCCAAACCTAACAAGCCACCACCGACAACCACACCTACTTTGCTCTGCGTAGCAGAGTAAGTAATTGCTTCCAAATCTTCGATAGTGCGATAGACCAAACAATGCTCACCATTATTGCCAGTAATCGGCGGCACAAACGGAAATGAACCTGTTGCCAGAATTAATTTATCGTAAGCCTCACGGCGACCCGCTGCGGTGATCACTTCTTTGTTTTCAAAATCTATATCGACAACTTTATCTTTTAGGATAAATTCAATATTTTTTTCCTGATAATAATCTACCGTGGTCAGCGCTAAATCTTCTGCGGTGGAGCCAGAGAAATATTTGGATAACTGCACGCGGTCGTAAGCCAAACGCGGCTCTTCAGAAAAAGTAATAACCTGATACTTTTCTGCATCTGCATGATTCACTAAATTATCAATAAATTTGTGGCCAACCATGCCGTTGCCGACGACTACAATACGTTGCTTCATAAAAATTCCTCTAACTTCAAGCTGATAATAATTGTTGATTAGCGTCGACTGACCGCAATTGTTCTGATGTTAAAATGGCATTAAGCGATACTACGTGGCCAACAATGATTAGGGCCGGCGACTGCACTTGCTCACGAATAACAGCAACAGGGAAATCGCTTAAATGAGTAATAATATTGCGTTGATTTTTACGGCAACCATTTTCAATAATGGCCACCGGTGTATTCGCGGCTAAGCCACCTGCCAATAATTGTTGTGCAATATCAGGCGCACGCGTTAAGCCCATATAAAAAACAATGGTGTGATTTAATTGCGCGAGCGCATTCCAATTTACATCCAAGGTTTTTTCAGCATGGCCGGTCACAAAGGTGCAACCCTGGGAAATGCCGCGATGCGTTAAAGGAATGTTTGCGTAAGTGCTGCAACCAGAAGCCGAAGTAATGCCGGGAATAACTTCTGCATCAATGCCCGCTTTGCGCAGCTCTAATAACTCTTCACCACCACGACCAAATATAAAAGGGTCACCGCCTTTAATACGGCATAGGGTTAAGCCTGCTTGCGCCTGATGAACCAATAGTTGGTTTAAATCTTCTTGCGGAATGCTGTGATTATCTTTAACTTTGCCAACATAAAGTGCCGGGGTATTTTTTGGAAACAAGGCACGGATTTCCTGGCTTACTAATTGATCATAAAAAATAACATCAGCGCTGTTAATTGCGCGCATGGCTTTGACTGTTAACAAATCTGCATCACCAGGACCTGCCCCCACCAACCACACTTTGCCTTCGCGATGGCCACGCGGATGGTACTGATCATTCACTGTTGAATACAGTTGAATCAAATCTTGAGCGTTGTGAGCAGTGTGTTTCATCATCGCACCTTAAGTTTTGCTAATTAATCTTGCGTGATATGACTAGAGCAAGGAGGGTGCCAATCTGCGGAATCATGTAGACTTAATAAATAATGTGTTTAGGCTCAATAGGTTATGGATTTTTTAAGGCATGAGGTGCGGTGCTATTTGCAGAGTGATGGAACAGATGGTCTTGAGCTTGTGTTTTCATTTGGTGCATTGACGCTCAGTAACAATGCAAAACAGATAAATCGTTTCTATCAAATGTGATCGCATATGGCGCAAACAGATGGTGCACAGAGCACCGCAATAAAACATTTTTAGTTTTTTATGCAGTTTGTTTGTGAAATACTGACAACACACTTGGTTACAAGAATGAAATTTGACATAGACCATGGGTTAGATTTTAAATAATCCCTTTTTTAGCGCACGTCATTTTTCGCTGACTATCCAGGTGTGAAATACTTGGAAAAATTTTGTAGCTTGAGTGAGTCACAATAGCTCTATAGAGTAGATGTTTGATTTTCCCCTAACACACATCAACAAGCACCCCAACAAGATCTACGACGGTAACCGCTGCGATGCAAGCAAAACAAACACCCGCCCTCATTGATAGCTTTGGCCGCGCGATTACCTATGCGCGACTATCAGTGACTGATCGCTGTGATTTGCGCTGCGTCTACTGTATGGCAGAAGACATGACTTTCCTGCCCCGCAATGAGCTACTCACCATAGAAGAGCTCACGCTGCTCGGGAAGACACTGTGCGATCTTGGTATAACTAAATTACGCATCACGGGTGGCGAGCCGCTTATTCGTGGCGGCATCATTACACTTATGCAAAATCTCGGGCAACTAACGCAGTTGCGAGAGCTGTGCCTTACCACCAACGGCACTCACCTGGCGCAACATGCACAAGCTTTGAAAGATGCAGGCGTTCACAGAATCAATATCAGTCTTGACAGCCTTGACCCGGAACGCTTTCGCGAGCTAACGCGCTTCGGCGATATTCACCAGGTTTTAGCAGGCATTAAAGCTGCGCAACACGCCGGCTTTAAACATATCAAACTTAATTGTGTAGCACTCAAACATTACAATGCCGATGAGGCACAAAACCTCGTGAGCTTTGCGCTGGATGAAGGTTTAGATATCAGCTTTATCGAAGAGATGCCGCTGGGTCAAATTAATAGCCATGGTCGCAACGCTGAATTTATCAGTAGCGCTGACCTGCGTGGAAAAATCGGCCAGCAATTCGAACTGGAACCCATTGCACACAACAGCGGTGGCCCCGCACGTTATTGGCAAATAAAAAATTATGCTTCGCGGATTGGTTTTATATCGCCGCACTCGGAAAATTTTTGCAGCACATGCAACCGCATTCGCGTAACTGCCACTGGAAAATTAATTTTATGTTTGGGCCAGGAAAACAGTGTCGACTTGCGTGCGACTATACGGGAACATCAACATCCAGAGTTAGCGCTACGCAATAGCTTATTAAACGCAATTGCCTATAAGCCAGAAAAACATGATTTTGATTTGCAGAATGAGCCACAGATTTTGCGGTTTATGAATACTACAGGGGGTTAACTCATCACCTACAAATAATGTAAACCGGACCTTAGTCTCAGCTTACATCTTTGCAGGCTTGGCATTGCTTCGTGAACTTCACGACCGCAACAAAGGCGAAATTATTAATAAGTAATAGGCAATCGACTCAACATATCTTTGCGTGCGGCGATTAATTCTTTATAAGTTTGAATCATAGTGAAATTAACATAGCTACCATTAGTTTTTAATTCCGACTGCTGACGCTCGTATTCTGATATCTCATTCATCAACTTCGTACGTAAATCATCGGTGCGCGTTAAATTTATTCCAACCCCCACGGCAGTCGCATGCTTTTTCATTATGTCACCCCTTATAGTTTTGTTAATAAAGTCAGCTTTGGTATTTTTAAGCCTAGCCTAGATAATTTTATTTAATAATTTAACTCTAGACTTTTTACTTATGTTAAGGAAAAAAAATATGTATTCTTTAACCGATTAGGAATAAGCAAGAGTTAAAGATATTAAATTCAAATAAGGTGGCACCAAAAGCTTTTTTAAAAAATGTTAGCTATCAGCAAATTAAAGCCAGATGCTAATGTAAAAATTAAAAAAATATAGCGATACGAAGTATTAGCTATATTTTTAATTTCGATTTGGTTGCGATAAACTCAATAAAAAATCCAGTGCTTTTGGCACTGGATTTCAAGGGTTAGCTAATATATTTAACGCAGCTAATTTATAAACTATCAAATGCATCCGTTAATATACAATCAAAACGACGCGCGTCATATTCTAATAAACGGTTAACGTCTTGCGGTTGGATAATATTTTTAGCGACAGCATCCTGTAATTTTTCCGCCATGGTCGCGCCAGTTAATTTGTTTTGCGCTTTCAAATAAGTACTCCACAAGGGGCCAAGCGCTAGCAACATTTGAAACGTGCTTTCGACACGGCCCATGGCATCTTCAGGATCATGAGATACAAAAACGTAGTGTGCCAATTGTTGCCGCACCGGATTATCTTCCATTATCAAATCACCCAATTCGCGCACCAACTCATCGCTGGGTTTCCATACAATTTGCCCCCAAATCAAGGTTGTGTTTTTGATCAGTTTACTAACCCAACTGACGGGAAAGTTTTTCGCAAATTCGGTTAAGGCTTCCTGGGCTTTGTAGAGTGCGGCGGTTATGGCATATTCGGCATGCACGTCTTCGGCCCGGGTGCGCGGGTGGGCTGAATGATATTTTAAAATCGCGCAGGCGATAAATAATTGACTGTGAACGTCACCCAAGCGTGCCGATAACAATTCGCGCCGCTTAAGATTGCCGCCGAGCACGGCTAAAGCAACATCAGACATAGTTGCAAAGCTCGCGCTCAACACGTTAATCCGCTGATACCAACGCGAGCTAAATTTGTCGGCGTTGGCTGGCACGCTACTGAAATATCCGCGCGTCAACCCCAACACCAAGGTCCGCATATAGTTACTGAATACATGCCCCAGATGAGCCATAAAAAGCGCATCAAAGGTTTTAAGGCCATGGGCTTGATCGGGCTCTTCCATTGCCAGCAATTCCTGAAACAGATAAGGATGGCAACGCATAGCGCCTTGACCAAAAATCATTAGCGAGCGCGTCAGAATATTAGCGCCTTCCACCGTAATGGCTACCGGAACGCTGTGATAAGAATGCACAATGAAATTTCTTGGGCCTTGCTGAATGGCACGACCTCCCAGAACGTCCATAGAATGCTCTACTGATTTACGCATAATTTCGGTGGCGTGGTATTTAGCCATTGCAGTCATTACCGCAGGCGCACCGGTTTCCAGCCCTTTAGTCACTAATTGGCGCAGCGCTTCCAGCATGTAGGCGCTACCGGCAATTTCGGCAGTGGCTTCTTGCACGCCTTCAAACTTGCCAATTTCGGTATTGAATTGGCGCCTTATACGAGCGTAAGCACCTACCATTCGATAGTTAACTTCACCGCTTGCCGTAGAGAGCGCGGGCAGTGAGACACCGCGGCCAGCACCCAAACATTCAATCAGCATCCGCCAGCCTTTCCCGGCCATGGCTGCACCGCCAATGATCCAATCGACGGGAATAAATACATCAGTACCAAATACCGGGCCGTTCATAAACGGCGCACCTGGATTGTGGCGTTTACCTA
>JAZKFX010000016.1:128421-275063 GCA_040386215.1 Pseudomonadota bacterium | reverse complement strand
CGGGCCACGTTGGTCGGGCCACGTTGGTCGGGCCACGTTGGTCGGGCCACGTTGGGTCGGGCCCCGTTGGGCTTCGCAGCCTCAGCCAACGTGGCCCGACCAACCTAAATCCTCAAAAACTTCATTAAGAAATTCAACCATGTCGGTATCCGCAATCTCGAAAAGTTATCTGAAGTAACCGTTGGTACCATCAAAAACTTAATTTCCATGCATCCATGTATTTACGGCGTTTATATCAGAGTGACGAGCGAGCACGCCTGGCAATATGAAAATAGTAATCAAAGTTGCACAAGATTTTTCATCATATTTCTCTCTGTTAAAAAGTTAATAGGAAAAACTTTCTTGAATAGTGATGGCAACAGCTTTTTTTGCCGGATAAGCGGAAGCTAAAATTGCTCCGATAGTAAGAATCGAAAGCCAAATCCAGGGCGCAGTTAATGACAACGTGAGCGGAAATGCCTGATCGAAAATAAGCTTTCCAAGAAAAACACCCGTAACGGTTGATAACAGTAAAGACAGAGCTATAGCTAGCATCCAACTGATAAAACTAATAAACAACGCTTCAATAATGACGTTGCGCATAATTGTTTCCGTGCTCGCGCCAATGCTCCGCATAATGCCGAACTCGCGAGTGCGTTCCGCGATGTGAGTGCTCATTACAACCCCTAAACCAAAAATACCAACAATCGCCATTAAAATGGAAATAAATAAAAGTGCATTAACGAGCACAGTAAAGTGCCCGTCTACTTCATGGCGTAATCTGTGCTCAGTGAGGGTGTTATTAACGTTAATTTTTTGTTGCGCGAGTGCTGCTGTAATATTTTTTGTTGCGTCCTCTATAAAATTCTCATAGTGCTGCTGCAATACCACACGATAATTTTTGTATCGCTCACCCTGGCCTGTCATTTTCTGATAAGTTGCACTAGAAACGTAAGCCATACCGCTAGTCATTTTCTGCTCGGCAATACCTACAATGCGTAATGTGCTAGCGCTCCCTGCAACACCCAAAACTATTTGATCGCCGATATTTTTATCAGGGAAGTATTCCAGTGCTTTGCGATTTAATACCACCGAAGCATCATGGCTATATTCTACACTACCAAGCCAATGTCCACGTTGCATTTTTATGCTGAGCAAGTGACTGCCCAAGGGAATCGCCGTTATATAGAGTGCACCGTGCCCACCATCGGAGTAGGTTTTTTCAATATTGATACCATCGGGGCGATGACGTGCAACGATGCTGCTGCTCCAGGCTTCTACCAAGTCCACACCTTTTACCGATTCAATAATCGCAGCAATTTTTTCCCGATCCTCGGCTCTGCTTAAACTCATTTCGAGGTCATAGTGTCGCTCTGCTGCGGCATCAATTAAATATTGTTGTGATGCATGCTTAAGATTAAGACTGCTGATAAACATTGCACCTGCACTTGATAGCAGAGCCAATATAAATATTAAGCGTCCTTTGCGTCTGAAGCTGTTGCGTATCGCCATGATGAGTGTGCGATCTATTCCCGGCATTCGATATAGCCACGAAATTAAATAGTGTGAGTAAATTTTTTTTTCAGAATAGTAGTGACGCGAAGTGCCAATGTTTAGCAGTGTGCTTTGTACGCTAGATCGCGTAGCTTTTATAATCGGTATAGCTGCCATAAATAACGGAGGTAAGATGCCTGCGGATATCAATGTGAAATAAACCCAGTACGATAGCCCTAAATTTTGAATATCAAAATTCAAATTATTTAAGACCATTTTACAAAGGGCACTGCCAGCGGCTAACCCAAAAGGTACGCCGAGTGATATTGCTAAAACACTGAGAATGAAGACGAAGGTAAGATATAAACCAGCAATTTGTGCAGTATCGGCGCCGATAGTTTTCATCACACCGATTTGCCGCACTTGCTGAGCCATAAGGCCATCGATAATCGTAGCGGTAATAACGGCACCCAGTATGAGGGCAATACCGCTGAACAGCAAAAGCACGCCGGTTACAGAAAAAATAATTCGTTGGTGCGGATGTTCACCCGGTGGTGGAATTCTTACGCGCGAAACTTTGTGTCCCTGTTGTTGTATCCAAAGTGCAAGCTGGCTAGCTACTATCTCAATCGCATCTGCATCGAGTTTTTTATCGCTCACCGTTATTTTTAGATCGGTTAGCGGAGAATTTATTCCAAGCGAAATTATTGTGTCGGGACTGGCATAGCCGAAGGCCACCATGCTGGGTACGGGCATCAAAGGATCATGCGCGGTGCCGGAGACGGGCATTAAATGTTCATCGCCGTTATCCAGGCGAATTTTTATGCTATCGCCGATGTTAATATTTGCCTGGGCCAGCGAGCTGCGCTCTAACAGTAGTGAATTTGGTGAAGGCGGCCAGGCACCTGCGTTGGAAAAAATAGTATTGATTTTTAATTGGTGAAAATCTTCCGCTACAAAAATTTTTAAGGGATGGAGAGTGCCGTCAGGATAATAGAAATCAGCATTAAGTGTCGTTCCCGCTTGCGCCAGCGCTATGCCGGGAAAGCGACGAATGCCTGCTAATAAATCTGCATTGATATTCTCAACTTGCAAAGTAGCTGAAGCGGGATTGGTGGCGAGATAGTTGCGGCTTACTTCTCGAGTTACCAAGACATACCCGGTGAACATAGTGGTAAAACCAAACGTGCCAATGGCAATTGCCAGCAACATAAGTGCGATTCGCCAGGGCGTCATTTGCAAGTCGCGCAATAATTTAATCCAGCGAGTGTTAAGCATATTCTGCACTCCTTGTTGCCACATCATTTCGCTTGGATATGCAGCCGTCAGCTAGAGAAATGGTGCGATCAAAGTAGTGATCGTAATCACGTTCATGAGTCACCATCAATACCGTCTTTCCCTCCGCCACTAGCCCTGAGAAAAGCTGCATTATGCTGTTAGCGGTTTCGCTATCGAGGTTGCCGGTAGGTTCATCTGCAACGATTACTTGTGGATCATTGGCCAACGCTCTTGCGATAGCAGCACGCTGTTGTTGTCCACCTGATAATGCACTGGGTAATTTATTAGCTTGTTCGGCGATACGCAGCTTGGTTAAAAGCGCGAGGGATCTCGCTCGGCGTTCATGGATGGGGTAGGTGTTGCAAAAATCCATCGGTAACATTACGTTTTCAATAATGGTTAGCGTGGGTAATAGCTGAAAAAATTGGAAAACAACACCGATATTTTTGCCTCGCCAATCGGAAAGTTCACTTTGTTTTAAGTCGTGAACCTTGGTATTGCCGATAAAAATTTCACCCGAGCTAATCTGATCAATACCGGTTATCACATTCATGAGAGTGGATTTTCCACTGCCAGATTTACCGACCACAGCGACAAATTCACCCGCCCACAACTCTAGATCAATATGATCAAGTGCGGTAAAAATACCAAAGGCTGATGGATAGGTTTTGCAGACATTTTTTAATACAATTAAGGGCGGTGTTGTTTTTTGCATTATCTATTCCTTTTTTCGGGTGAGTTGTATATTTATTCGCTAGCGAAGCTGCTTGTTTTCGTGAAGCAACGGTGAAGCTGCGGCCGATTAGACAGGGGCAGCATCCTCGGCGACATTTAATCCCGCAGGTGTTTCTCGCGGATGTCACTTAGCGGGCTTTTTGCAATAGAAATGTTTCAGTAGTGCGGCAGATACAAATCAGAAACAAAAAAGTCTCTCATCTGCTGAAAAAATACGTTATAACTCTGATACGACCATCCTGGGCTTGGTAACTTGGGCGTAAACAACTCCGACATTAACAACTCGGACATTAACAATTCGGTATAAAAAGCTGGGGCATGAATAACCTACCTATCAATAAAATGGATCACTTGCTGATTGTTGATGACGATGAAGAAATTCGTGATCTCCTGAAGCAATATCTGGAAAAGAGTGATTATCAAGTGAGTACTGCAGCCAATGGCAAGCAGATGCGCGCGGTGTTGGCAGCTGGTGGTGTGGACTTAATTGTGCTCGACCTAATGATGCCCGTTGAAGATGGCTTGGTACTGTGCCGCGAATTAACCGCTACGCAAACTCACCCCATACCGATTTTAATGTTGAGTGCCAGAAATGAAGAGGCTGACCGCATTCTGGGTTTGGAAATGGGTGCGGACGATTACCTGACCAAGCCCTTCGCTTCAAGGGAATTGCTTGCACGTATTCGCGCAGTTTTGCGCCGAACGCGGATGATTCCTACAAAGCTTCGCGAGGTAAAAACATCGCGTCTAGTGCGTTTTGGAGAATGGAGCTTAGATACTCATGCTCACCATTTGATCGATAAAACCGGAGTCCTGGTTTCATTGAGCGGTGCAGAATACCGACTGTTGCGAGTGTTTTTGGATCATCCGCAGCGAGTGCTTAATCGTGATCAATTATTAGGTTTAACCCAAAATCGTGAATCCGATTATTTTGATCGTTCAATTGATATTTTAGTGAGCCGATTGCGCAGGCGGCTGCAAGATAACTCGCGTGAACCTGTATATATCAAAACATTGCGCAGTGAAGGTTATATTTTTTCATGCGATGTTGAACGGCAAGGCGATGGAATATGAGAAACAGTTTTATGGACAATATAAAAAACAGGAAAAATAGTTTTATAAAAAAATTATGGCCACAGTCGCTTTATGGTCGCTTGGCAGCGGTTTGGCTTGCGGCCATGATAATCGGACATGCACTGCAAAACGTCTACGGCTATATGGCCATTTATGATGATCAAATTGCACGAAACGATTATTACCTTGCCAAGGATCTCGCGATATTACTGCCGCAACTTGAAGGCGCTTCAACAGCTGTTCGGCAAAGCTGGGTTAAACAAATGGAGCGGCAAGGCTATAGCTATGAGTTGGGTAATATTTTAGTTAAACAACAATCTGGTTTGAATCCAAAAAAACGTGCCCCAAACGTACTCATGCATATTTATAACGAGCTGGGGAATACATATGTTCCTACATTGCTTGAGGCGCAAGGACTGGAAGAAGATTTTCGCTTGCGCATTCAGCTGCACGATGGAACGCCGCTTACGATTAAAGTAAATAAAACTATTTGGCCGCGTGACTGGGGCGCCGGGTTTGTTTTTTTTATGCAAGTTGTTGCAGTGGTAACCTTTACCTGGCTTGCGGTCAGGCAAGCAACCAAATCACTTTCACGTTTAGCGCAGGCGGCGGAAAAGCTCGGTACAGATCTTGATTGCCAACCCATTCCAGAGGATGGGCCGAGTGAAGTTGCCAGAGCGGCAGTGGCTTTTAATCGCATGCAAACACAAATTAAAGATCATCTGGCTGAACGGGTGCAGATTCTTGCCTCTATTTCTCATGATCTGCAAACGCCTATCACGCGGATGCTTTTGCGAACAGAATTAATAGAAACTGAGGAGCAGCAACACAAGTGGCAAGGTGATCTGAATGCAATGCAGGTTCTTGTTGAAGAAGGCATTACCTATGCACGTAGCGCACAGAGAACTACAGAGATTGTTTGTCGTGTCGATATTGATGCTCTGCTCGACAGTCTGGTTTGCGATTACGTAGATGCCGGTGAGCAAGTCGGTATCAGTGGCGAAGTTGGCAAAATAATTTCAACGCGTCCCAACGCGCTTAAACGTATCATCACCAACTTGCTGGATAACGCACTTAAGTTCGCGACCGATGTTGAGCTACAAATCAGTAAGCCATCACCAACATCACTTGCGATTAAAGTATTGGATCGCGGTCCAGGCATTCCGGATGGTGAATTAGCGGCAGTTTTGCAACCGTTTTATCGTGTGGAAAATTCTCGCAATCGTCACACTGGCGGAACAGGGCTCGGCTTGGCAATTGCTCAACAGTTGTCGCATTCTCTTCAAGGTACCATCACCTTAAAGAATCGTGATGGCGGTGGTTTGGAAGCAAGTTTGGTATTCCCGATAATTTGCGAAAATAAAGTTTAGTTTTAAAATAAAGCAAAAAATATTTCTATAAAAATACTTGCGATGATTCAGGATGTAGATTGGGTCGGGCCACGTTGGTCGGGCCACGTTGGTCGGGCCACGTTGGTCGGGCCACGTTGTCTAAGCTTGCGCATGCCAACATTTCTGACTGATAAGATCTACTTGATCGAAATGCAGAATTTTTGCTCTTGTAATTCTGATTATTTCTATGATTTAGAATTCATTTACCTAATGGCTGACTATTGCCTCGTTCAGGCATCTAAATAAAATTGATCGCTTTTTTAAAAACTGATTGTTATAAAATTAATTATAAATTAGCTTTTTTTTATTCTATTGAACGTCCCTCCATATAAAAATATATTTACATTCATTACGAATTCGTCACTTAACA
Source organism: Pseudomonadota bacterium (assembly GCA_040386215.1). Lineage (GTDB taxonomy): Bacteria > Pseudomonadota > Gammaproteobacteria > Pseudomonadales > Cellvibrionaceae > Cellvibrio. The sequence goes on along the minus strand of JAZKFX010000016.1, from coordinate 268,742 downwards.
GAATGTAAATAGGGAATTCATTTTGTTAAGTCGTGAGTATCCCTTGAGCACTTTAGTGGTTCCATTACCGGTTGCATTATTTTTGTATAGGCTCAAGGTTTAATCCGGCGGCAAATGAAACCTAGCCAATACACCGTCCCATTCTGTCAGGGGCATGCCACTTAAGTAAGCTGCGATTTGATGGCTATTATCTAAAAACCTGTACGAAACAGCCTGGATTTAAAAGCAGATTTATTGGCCATACGAATATTCTTTGGTTTTCCGTAAGCTTCAATAATGTTGAGTAAATTGCGCGACGGCGTGATAGAACTTTTATCAGCAATATTTTTTGCTAATGAACAAGCACGAGTGCCGTTATCGGTAACACCAAAAAAAGCAAGATGCTGTTGTTTTTTGTCATCCGTAATGGTGGTTAAATCCATAGGTCAGATGATATTTTTTGGCATCATCTTAGGTGTATCGTTGATTGATATTTTTTTGAAAAATTAGGCAAAAAATCTTTAAAATTAAATTAATTGCGGTAACTTAAATTGAAAAATAGTTTGGTTTTATAAAATATCTGTATCAGGTTAAGTGCTAATGCGATTAAGCTGGATTTTATTGTTCAGGCAAAAATGGCGGCTAAATCTAGATAAATAAGATTTAATAAAAACACTATGGTTGTCGCCAAAATATGAAAAATATTTTCGGTAAATTATTTTCCGCCTGGACTATATGATTAAATTTATAAATAAACTTACAGAGATTTAATAAATTAATTATTTTAAATAATAATAAAATATTACAAAAGTCATTTACAAATATAAATTTGCTCTGATAGCATTAATTAAGTTTTTAAAAGTCATTTTCAAGTAATAATGTATTTTAAAAGGATGTCCTGTGATGAAATATAGAAAAATATACTTCTGCCAAAAAGCATGTGATTGGGAATTAAAATAAATGGAATGTTAATCAGATAAATCATTAACGCCAAGAAAACGTCATTTACAAAAATTTATTTCAATGGGTGCACTATTATCGAGGTGCACCGTTGGATTGGCGTAGCGTTATTAATTTAAAAATATTAAGCAATTATTTTTTAATGGGTGATGTCACTTATGGATTCTGCTCGACCTTTTTTTAGTGTTTTAATGCCTACTCATAACAGGCCCGTAAAATTTAAGCTGGCTCTTAAAAGCGTCTTAAATCAAACATTCGCAGATTATGAAGTAATTATTATTAATGATTGTTCTTCGGTAAGTTATGAAAATGTTTTTTCTGAATTCACACAGGATAACTTAACCTTCATAAATCTTGACTTTCCTGCTGGTGTTTCTGAAGCAAGAAATAAAGGAGCATTGAGGGCAAAAGGGGAATGGCTGGTTTTCCTTGACGATGACGATGAACTAACTCCGCGTTGCCTCGAGGAGCGTTTCAAGAAGCTGGAAAAAGATAACAATCAGAATATTAAGTTTGCTTGGAGTAACGTCAAACATTCTGTGCTGAATAGTGAAAATGTTGAGGTGGAGTCTTACTTTTCTTCCTTCAAATCCAATTATGAAACAGACGATGCGTTATTTTGTGATGTGTTTCGTGTTGGTGCTGGCTATTCCCTCTCGGTTGATAGGCAAACTTTTCTTGATCTGGGTGGATTTAAAAAAGATTACCCTGTGGCTGAAGATACGGATTTAGTGCTTCGATTGTTAACTGAAGGTTTTAAACCTGTAATAAATTTGGGCATTGGCGTCATAGTTCATCATCACAAAGAAGTTAAGTTAAGTAACTCTATGGCTAATCGTTCGCGGTTGGGTATTGTTGAACGTTTGCTGCAGGATCACGAATTATTCCTTTCTAGGCACACACCGCTCAAGATGACTGTATATAGTTGGGCTGTAAGGACACATTATGAAGCGCTGGCCTTAGATGCCGGGGATCGAGTTTTCAAATTATTGATGGATGTTGCAATGGAAAATCCTGAATATTTAAACTGGTGTAGGGATCTTGCGTTACAACGAAAGGCAACTGCTGCAGGAATCGCCGATACGGCTTTAGAATTTGTGTAAATGCCTTGATATCATTTAAAGGAAAAGGAGGAGTAATGAAAGAAATTATCATGGTTGTGTTTGGTACTAAAGGTGATTTACATCCGTTTATCGGTGTTGGCAGAGAATTAAAAAGCCGAGGGCATAATGTAACTGTGGTATCTAATGAAATTTATAATCGAGATGTCGTTAGTGCGGGACTGAAATTTTTCTCTGCTGGATCAAATCTTGATTATCAAAAATCCATTGGCAGCGGTCGTATATTCAATAGCATGGAGGAGTATACGCATGTAATTGGTGATGCTATTAGAAAGCCTATGTTTCGAGTCGAGTATGAATTTGTCGCATCCAGATTTAAAAAAAATAAGAACGTCCTGGTTATTGTTTCTCGTTTTGATAATGGCGCATGTTTGGCATGCGAGAAGCTTAAAATTCCTATGATAAGGCTGTGCCTGTCGCCAATGCATCTAAAGATAACTAATCCAGTCCCCGAACAATTTAAACTCCAAATGCAAAAATCGTACAGTATCGGCTTTATTAATGAATTTCGTGAAGCTTATGATCTTGAACCAATTCGAGATTTCCATTATTTCGATGATTTTTCACTGTGTGACATTGCTTTGTTTCCGGAATGGTTTGCCGACTTGGATCAAGAAGAAAAGCCTGCAGCCTTATTTTTCTCGGGATTTCCTTTGTATGATGTTCCAATAACAAAAAACACGGATAGATTTCTTGAGCATGTTGGTAAGTACGGTCAACCAATAATATTTATGATGGATACATGTATTGCCGGAAGTAAATCTTTTTTTGAAACCTCGGTGAAGATTTGCGAAGAATTTTTCTACCCTGGCGTTATTGTGACCCATGATAAAAATGCTATTCCTGAAAACCTTTCTGAAAATGTGTTGTGGTTGGATTATATAGATATGAAGAGTTCACTTCAAAATGCATTGCTAATAGTGCATACGGGGGGAATAGGTACTGTAGCAAGAGCAATGGAGTCAGGAGTGCCGCAGCTCATTGTGCCTAGATACAGCGACAATGATCATGTTGATAACGCATTAAAATCGGCGCTTTTCGGGTCAGGAGGGTGCGTTTCAATAGATGAGTACAGTGCGGATTTTGTTCCAAAAATTATCTATTCGATGCTCTATAAGGAAAAACTTAAAAGTATGCGGGAAGAAATTTTAAATGACATAAATTCGAAAAATGGAATTGACATTACATGTGATTTAATTTTAGAGGCATCTTCCTGATGAATTAGGATTATACAATTGTATTTCACTAATTATTTATTTTAATGTAATAAAATAGATTCTGCGATAGCAGAATAAAAGGAATTGCATTTGAGTTCATTTTTTTGAGTTCAATGTAATACAACCGGTCCTACAATAGTAGGGTCTTTTTTTTTAAACTAGTTAGGAGATCAAACATGAGAAAATTAAATGATAAAGAGTTATTAGAAGTAAGTGGTGGCGTTGCAAGTTCTGCAGTGGCATTTTTTGGTTCGTAAGTAAATTGATCTCTTGCTCCTTGGGGCAAGAGATCTTGTATAGTAGGAAAATGATGTGGGTTTATTTAGGGTTCAAGCACTTGATCACCAGCGCGATAAATATTTAGGAGAGGTTATTGTATTTCGATCAAGGATCAATACATTTGCTGTTGTTTGCGTAGTATTGTGTTTTTTTCTTGGCGTTATTTTTCTTCTTGTTGGTTCGCATAATAGAAAGCAAACAGTAGCGGGGTACCTCACTCTCGATTCTGGCATTGTTAATATAAAATCTCCTTTTCCAGGAATCGTAAAAAATATTTTTATCAAAGAGGGGCAGCTAGTCCAAGAGGGCGAGCCACTTTTCTTACTTGAAAATGTTCATGGGCTGCCTGGTAGTGCGAATTCTTCGGATGCTATGTTAGATGTTTACCAACAAAGGCTAGTAGATCTGGATGAGCAATGGAAGTATCTTGAAAAGCAGGAACTCCTTCAAAATAGTGATCTATCAGATACAATTAATGTCACAAATAAAAACATACTTAGCTCTAATGAAAATATGGAGTTGTTAAAGAAAAGGCTTTCTGTTTCAGAAAGAAAATGGGAATCAACTAAAGTGCTCTACGAAAGATCACTTATATCCCGTGTAGCAGTCGAAGAGTTTGAAAATGATGTATTGGAAATTAAATTTGATATTAATAACCTCGAAAAAATTATTAGAGAGCAAAAAAATATTGTTACTCAGAGAAAGTATGATAAGGAGAATAAATCCTATATTTTTAAGGAAAAAATAAAGCAAATAGAAGAAAAGAAATTAGAAATTGAGGAAAAGATAATATACGTTCGAAGTCAAACACATTACCTCATTAAGGCACCGCTATCAGGACATGTGTCATTTGTAAATGTAAAAAGTGGCGAGCATATAGGACAAGATAGTATTTCTGCCATATTGCCTTCAAACTCTAAAGTAGAAGCGGAATTGTTAGTTCCTTCTGCTGCTATAGGGTTCCTGGAATTGGGTCAGAAAGTTTTAATTAGATACTCTTCGTTTCCTTTTCAGAAGTTTGGTTTACATGGGGGGAACGTGTCCCACGTTGATAAAAGCATACTCCTTCCTGAAGATCTTGGACGTGCGCCAATTGTAGTTCGTGAAGCTGTTTATAAAGTCAAAGTTCAACTAGATAAGGATACCGTCACGGCTTATGGTAAAGAACTTCCTGTACGACCTGGGATGACTTTAAGTGCAGATATTGAATTGGAAAAGCGTTCAATTTTTGAATGGTTAATGGAACCCGTACTAAGTATAAAAGGAAGGCTTTGAAATAATGAGTGAATCTACACTAGCGCCGTCGTTAAACTTACTTGATAAGTTGAATTTTGGATTTTCAAATAAACTTCCTCTAATCCTGCAGGCCCAGTCTGCTGAATGCGGACTTTGCTGTCTTGCAATGATATCCGGATACTTTGGGAATTATCAAGATTTGGATAGTCTGCGTGATCGCTGTAAAATTTCCTACAATGGCCTCAATCTCCAGCAGATGATTCAAATCGCGGATAAGCTAAATATGTCTGCTAACGCTATTCGATTGGAATTGGATGATCTAAAGAATTTAAGATTGCCGTGTGTGCTTCATTGGGATCTTGATCATTTTGTTGTTCTCAAAGCGATAAAAAGAAATAGAATCATAGTGCATGACCCGGCAAGAGGAGAAAGGTCAATATCTCTTTCGGATTTTTCAAATCACTTTACCGGCGTGGCTCTTGAATTAATTCCTAACATCAACTTTGAAAAAAGTATTGTAACCGGAAAGAAGTTGGCTCTTTCAAATTTTGCAGGAAAATTGGTTGGCTACAAAGCTAGCATTACTGAGGTTCTTATTATTTCCCTGGTTTTACAGATAACAAGCCTTGCCTTTCCATTTTATACACAAATTATAGTCGATGATGTGTTGCTCGGAAATGACAAAGATTTGCTTGTCGTCCTTGCAATAGGCTTTTCTCTGGTTATGTGTTTCAAGGTATTTTCTGAATCAATAAGAAGTTTACTGGTTTTGCGAATATCTACACTCGTCAATATTCAGATGGCTTCGAATGTGTTTAGGCATCTATTAAGACTTCCTTTGGAATATTTTGAGCGAAGAGAGATGGGTGACATAGTGTCACGTTTTGGGTCGGTAAATAAAATTAAGGAGATGCTTACAACCGGTGTTGTATCAGGTTTTGTTGATGGGGTAATGGGAATTACGGTTGTTATTATGATGAGTATTTACAGCATAAAGCTGACTCTCATGGTTCTGTCATTTTTGTCGCTACACCTTTTTTTGAGATTGTTGGCTTATAAGCCTTTGAGAGTTAGGACAGAAGAGAGTATAGCTAGTCACGCGAAGAAGGATACAAACTTCATGGAAAGTGTTCGAGCTATACAAAGCATAAAAATATTTGAGCGAGAATCCAATAGATCAAATCTGTGGTTGAACCGCTATGCAATGGCTGCTAATCGCGATATTGCCGTAGGAAAATTAAATGTCATGTTTGGCATTTGGCAAGGTGTAATTTTTGGAATTGAAAATATTCTAATTATTTATTTAGCGGCCAATCAAGTAATGGAGAATGTGTTTACGTTGGGGTTGATGTTTGCGTTCATTAGTTACAAGGATCAATTTGTCCAGAGAGCAATATCTCTCGTCGAAATTGCTGTGGAGTTTAAGATATTGAAGCTACACCTGGCGAGAATTTCTGACATTGTTTCTTCAAAGCCAGAATGTGACCCGGACGAAGACAAATGCGTAGTAAACATCAATGGACATTTGGTTCTTAAGGATGTCTCATTCAGATACAGTGATGTCGACAAATGGATTTTCCAAAATATTAATTTGGAAATTCTCCAGGGAGAAGCTGTAGCAATAATGGGGCCTTCCGGTTGTGGAAAAACTACACTTATGAAGTTGATGATGGGGCTTCTTAAGCCCAATTCGGGAGATATTCTTTTGGATGGGGTTTCCATATACAGGGCTGAAAATTATCGTAGTCATATATGTGGGGTTATGCAGAATGATCAATTGTTGTCTGGCAGCATCTCTGACAATATTTCTTTCAGCGATAACAATCTGGATCTACCGCGGATCTATCAAGCAGCGAAGGTAGCTGCTATACATCAAACCATTATGGATATGCCAATGCAATACAACACCGTTGTTGGTGATATGGGTGCTTCTCTTTCCGGCGGGCAGAAGCAGCGTATTGTGCTTGCCCGCGCCATATATCGAAAGCCTAAGATATTATTTCTAGATGAGGCAACAAGTCATTTAGATTCACAGGCGGAATCTTTGGTAAACAAGCATATAAAGCAATTAGATATTACTCGAATCATAATCGCACATAGAAAAGAGACGATTGCTTCGGCAGATCGAGTTGTAGATCTCCACTCCATGATTGGGGCCTAACAGCCGTTACTTTGTTTATATTTAAGGAGCTTATCATGGGTATCGTTGTATTTCGGCTTGATGATATTCAAGACGATTGGCTCGTGCAGCCACAAATTGCGGTAATGAATTTATTTAGGAATAACAAGCATGGAAGTGTTCCTCTTTCTATCGGAGTAATAGGAAGGGCTTTTAGGAAAGGCACTGCAATTGTCGAGTTTGTATGTGAGAGCATTGAAAACAATAAATGGGATTGCGAGATAGTTTGTCACGGCTTTTCTCATCGTGATTTTTCTGCATTACATTTTACGGATCAGTGCTATGAGTTCGATGAGTTTTTTAAGGTGATTAAAGATGTATTGCCTGGATATAAAGTTGAATCTTTTATTCCACCCTTCAATAGATTTAATTCAACGACTATGAGTCTTGTGAAGAAATATGAATTCAGCAGTGTCTCCGCGCTACCCGGTATTAATACTGTAAAAGATTTATTTACAAAGCCTGCACTGCTTCATTGCTCTACATCCACAAGCGGCTCACAAGGTGCTACTTCTGAGTTTCGAACGGCTGACTTTGTTATCGAGGAAATAGAAAAACAACTCCAATCAAAAGCTGACTGGTGTGTTGTGATGATGCACCCTCAAGAATTTAGTATTTTGTTGCGTGATGAGGTAAATGATGCGTCATTACAAGAAATGCAAATTATCATTGACTGGTGTGTGGCGAATAATCATGAGTTAACAACACTTTCTTGTTTACAAAAAAAAACTAATGATTTGGATTACATATCGACATTTTTTAACGAATTGAAGTGATAGTGAGAGAGTATGTATGAGCTACTTTAAAACTGCGGAAGAGCATAAAGAATTTCTTTTTCAAATGACCAGCCTAATGCTTTGGTTTGTTGCAAAATGGAAATATGAAAACCCAAAAGAATCTGTGGAAGATATTATCCGAAATAGGACGCTCCTGCGGAATTACACTGATTTTAATAAGTTCGACTTAAATGCTGATCTTGCAACTATTCCAGAAACTTCTGATTGGAGCAATTTTATTGCCGAGATCGGACATTTGTACAATGTCCTTAAGGTAAAAAGAAATTATGAGCTTTATGAATCCGAAGCAATAAAAATTGTTGAACCTTATATTAATGAAAGAATTGATCGAGATTTGAGTCTATTCAACATCACTTATCTTTCAGCAGAGTCAAGAGAGGGTAGTTCATTCTTCTTTGATGCTAGCGATGCGGATAACTCTCTTGAGAGTGAGTATTTGAGTGCGAATTTTGGCAATGGTGGCAGATACATGAAATCGCATCAATGGAACAATCGATATCCAGAATCCTATCTCAATGAACCAGCTGTATTTAGAAAGAACCTTGTTAAGCTGATTGACGATATCGCTGAAACTGGATGTATGGGTATGTATGGTACTGGTTGGATGAATTTATTTCCTCTTTTTTCTCGACAGTTTCCTGTTGAATGGCGCAAAAGTGCAATTGGTCCTTCGTACGATATTAAAGGCAATTTAGGATGTTGGGGACAGTTTATCTCCTCCGATTATAGTTTTCAGTACAAAATGGGGGATAGATACCGGCATGCGCATATTATTCCTTATCCGACCACTCTTTGTTTTGCGAAGTTAGAAGATTTTAGAAATTTTTTTAAAATGCGGCCTATTTAGGAGAAAAAAGATGTCAGATTCAAATCCAGTCGAAAAGTCGAATTCAAAGGAAGCTGTAGCGCTAGAGTTGGCACGCTCTATCGCCGTAGCTGAATGTATAGATTCAAATAACCCTAACTTTAGAAAAGAAATCCTTGATCTTTACGCGGAGTGCCTCAACGCCACGAGTCGCTTGAGAGAATACAAATGAGTTGAATTAAGCGTTTTTCTGGAATTTTTTCTGTTTCTACTGAGAGAATGAAGGAATAAGCGATTTGAATATCATCGAAGTTAAAATTTTTATTTATGACCTTGGATATTGAAGTTCGCATCTATTTTAATAGTGGCAGCCATAATGTTTTAAGTATCCCTAGCGATTTTGAAACGTGAATGGTGATGCTCAAAAAGCTACATGATCCAAGACTAAAATTAATTAGAAAGAGCCATATGTATAAAATTATACCTGAACCGAGATATTCACAATATTCGGCAGATTCGATTGTTCTGGATAGCAGTGCCTTACTCACTTTTCCAGAGGGAATTGATGGTCTAGAGAGTATTGCGGGTGAAATTCAGTTATATCTTTCCTCGATTGGTATTTACATAGAGGTTGATGCTTCCGAGGATCATTTGGGAACAATTTTATTTGAGTTATTGCCAAAAGATACATTACGCCTTGAAGAATATTATGAGATATATGTATCTGCAAAATGTGTTCGAATTCTTGCATCCTCGCGTATTGGATTTGTTAATGCGAAGCATACGCTACTTCAAATTTTAAGGCAGGCGGAGTTGATGGATGATTGCATTTCGTTATTCTGTTGTAACATTAAAGATCATCCAGCTTTCAAATGGCGAGGATTTATGTTGGATGTGAGTCGGCATTTCTTTCCTTTAGCTGACGTCTTAACATTTGTTTCGATCCTTGCGGAATATAAATTTAACATTCTTCATTTACATCTTACCGATGATGAAGGATGGAGAATACAAATAAAAAGTCATCCACTGCTGACTGAAGTTGGTGCTTGGCGTCCTGGCAGGATCGGCAGATTTGGGGAGAGGCGGAAGGCACAGAGTGCAGATGAGGTTTGTGACTATGGTGGGTTTTATACAAAACATGACATAAATTTGCTTGTTGAATTCGCCGGATCTCTAGGTATAACTATTGTTCCTGAGATTGATATGCCGGGTCATTGTATGGCACTTTTAGCTGCATATCCTGATTTGTCATGTGGCGGTTCCCCTGTCTCTGTTAGTGTCGGGCATAAATTTTGTGATTGGCAAGCAGATGGTACATTGACAGTAAACACAGAAAACACCTTGGATCCAGGCAATCAACGTGTGTATGAGTTAATTGATGATGTTATCCGTGAAATAGCTGAGATGTTTTCAGGACCCTATATTCATATAGGCGGCGATGAATGTTTTCTTGGTTTTTGGGAAAAGTCGTCTTCGCACCAGTTTATGTTAAAGAACGGCATGAATACCCCTAAAGAGTTGGAGTCTTATTTTCATCAGCGTGTTTGCGCAATAGTAAAAAAATATCATAAGATTCCAATAGGCTGGGATGAAATAACCGATAGTGTCACGGATGGAGAAGCAGTTATTATGGCATGGCGCTCCAAGGAATTAGCTGATAATGCGTCGAAAGATGGCTACTCAGTGATCTATACTCCCAAGGAATATACTTACCTTGATTTTTGTCAGGGTGATCCATCCGTTGAAAATGTTGTGTATGGATCTACTGATCTTCGGCGTGCCTATAGTTTTAAAATAGATGCTGTCAGTTGTAATCATAAAAATGTTTTGGGGGGGCAGGCTAACTTGTGGACAGAACTGATCCCCAACATTGATTTCGCTTTTTATATGTCATTTCCGCGAGCGTTTGCAATTATTGAAGAGTTGTGGAGCGGAGGAGATAAGCCTATATACTCGCAATTTATTTCAAAGGTTATAAGTCATATTGATATTTTTGAATTCAGAAAGCTCAATGTATGTAGAGCATTATACGAACCAAAGATTATCACACACTTACATGATGGTACTCTTGCAATTAGTTTAGAGATGGATGTACCAGATATAGAAGTTTTTTATACAATTGATAACACTTATCCACCAAAGTTTGGATGTCGCTACACAGATCCTTTTCTTATCCATTACGGTGATTTACATCTCAGAGTTCAGTCGTATAAACAGGGAAAGGCTGTAGGAAGAGAGCTTGTAATACATATTGATGATCTTTATCAACGCGCATATAAATAATTTTGACATGTGAGCAATTATTGTGACCTGTAAATATTCCATTATTATTCCGACTTATAATCGAGAACTCCTTCTTTGCAGGGCTGTTGAAAGTATATTTAAAAATTCAAGTACGGATGTTGAGGTGATTGTTGTTAATGATGGGTCAGCTGATTCTTACGAAAATTTTCTAAAAGAATTTTCTCATAAAATAAATTACGTTCACCTGGATGCGTCACTTGGTGTATCAGCGGCAAGAAATGTTGGTATACAGTCTTCTGAATCGAATTGGGTTGTGTTTCTTGATGACGATGATTATTTGGCTGAAGATTTTTTTGTGAATCTTGATAGGTGCATCGAAGATAAGCCGGATATAGATGTATTTTGGAGCGACGTTAGCGTTCTAAAAAAATCTATTGCTGGAACTTTAATGCTGGATGCCATATGCTTTCCAGGTTCAAGTGCTGGCGCGGATCATTTGAAAAAAGCTTTTTTAACGATTGGTATCAGTTACGGCGTCTGTATGAGGCGAAAAGTTTTTTCGCGAGTTGGATGTTTTGATACCGCATTCAATGTGGGGGAGGATTTGGATTTATTTATACGAATTCTTGATAATGGATTAAGCATTTCACCTACGGCGAAAATGGGAGTATTTAAGGATGAGTTGAGAGAAGATCGACTTTCTTGCCACTATGCGCGGTATTCAGAGGGGCAGATTTACGAGCGGCTATTTCTTAAACATAAGCTTTTTTTTGAATCTAATCCGTCTCTTTATAATGACTTACTCGGATGGAGTCTTCAGATACATGTAAAGCATGGCAACATGACATCGATTGCTGAAACATTACTTAATTACTAAAAGTTGGCATTTTTCGATATGAAGAAATTATTGTTATGCATCTTCTGTTTTTTTTCTTGTTCGTGTAATCATTCATCTGCTCCCAAACCTGTAGTAGTTGTGTACCCCTCTTGGAAACATACCACTTTATCTTTAGCAAAACTGCCGTGGGATAAATTCAGTCACATTGCCGTTGCTTCAGTGTATCCTCTAGAGAGCGGTTCCATTAAATCAGATCAGTTGGACCCGTTCATTAATGATCTTATCGAGTTGGCCCACAGCAAAGGAAAGAAAGTTATTTTATCGGTAGGTGGTGCTGGCGACGGAAGTAAACACTTCAAAGTGATAGCAAGTGATGAAAAGAAGAAATTGCAATTTATAACTATGCTGCTTGAATATGTTGCACATAATGGATTTGACGGCATCGATATCGATTGGGAATACTGGACATATCAGTCAGAACTTGGCAAAGGTGGAAACGATCCGGTTGAAAGCAACTTGTTACTTCAATTAGTTTCCGATATTAATAAAGCGATGAGCGACGATCTTTTGCTCACCGTCGATGTATCTGCTGGCAGTTGGGTTGGTCCACAGTATTTAACAGAACTACAGAATCATGTTGATTTTGTGAATTTAATGGCTTTCGATTTTACCGGTGCATGGCCCGAATCCAGGGTCGCCCATCACTCCGATTTTCGAACATTTAAAAAGGCCTTGCAATATATAATCAGTAAAGGCTTTGTTAAAGAAAAGATTTTGGTCGGTTTACCGGCTTACGGTATTGAATTCATCAATGGTAAAAAAGATCAGATTAAACATGTGGCCTATAGCGATATTGTTGAAAAAGTTGGCGGTGATCATCGCGCCCTGGCGAAAGGTAAATTGGGCACGCTATTTTTTGAAAATAGCGAATACATATCCAAAAAGTGTCTTCATGTGGCAAAAATGGGAGTAGGCGGTGTTTTTCTGTTTGATGTTTTGTCTGATGATGAGAATGACGGTTTGAGTTTGCTCTCTGCCTGCAACAAATTTATTCCTCCGTTAACAATTTCCACCAATGATAATAAGAAAGTAAGTAGCCCGTAAGAAGTGAAACCTATTCCGGTTTATTAGTACAATAAATTTCCATATTGCGTTGCACTTCATTCAGGCTACAAGAGCTTATTTCGTTCCCAGGGTTGTATAAAAGTATGGATTGAATATTTGGACTCAGGCGCTCCAACCAACATTGATCAAAGATCAAATACTTCATTTAAAAATTCAACCATGTCGGTAACCGCAGGCTCGGAAAGTTCTTTAAAGCAACCGTTGTTGTAATCGTTACATCCGCTATCCAGAAAACCATGCCGTTTGCCTTGGTGGATCTTGAAGCGTACGGGTTGCGCTAAACTTTTTAGCCGTTCTACATAGGCTGTTGCGCGGTCTGGAGTTGTTAACGCGTCTAGCTCACCAACATGCACGAATTGATTGGGCAGGGTGTATTTATCCGCGTTCAGAAGGTATTGATCGGGCGATACCGCTTGATAATACTCAAGGTTATCATTCACATTCATTTTTTCGCCAAATATACCGCGAGGCTTTGCCTTGGCCCATTTCCAAAGTTGATTGCCTTCATTCTCGAAATTATTTTTGGCGACCTCGACCATGCTGAATCCCGCGTAACTTAAAATCGCGGCCTGTATTTTCAAACCATCTTTACGGGCAACTTGTTCTGCCGTTACGCCTTTGGGCAAGTAGGTTGGTTTAAAACCCAGCGGCTTTTTCGCGAAGCCATCGCTATCCAGGTTGCGGCCAGCCACGGTTACCATTGCGGCCAAATGTCCTCCGGCACTGTCTCCGGTGACGGCGATTTTTTTCGGGTCACCGCCGTAGCGTTTGATATTTTGTTTTACCCAAAGTACTGCGCCCATAGCGTCCTCAACGATGTGATCCACGGTGGTGGTATTGTCGACATCGCTAAGCAGGCGGTAATTTACGTTCACGGTAATAATGTCCGTTCGAGTGGCTATGCCATCCGCTAAATCCGTCATGATGGATTTACTATTGAGTAGCCAACCGCCGCCGTGAAAAATGACCAGCACCGCTTTACCTTTTGTTTTCGTTTCAGGAACAGCTATATCAAGGGTGAGATCAAAACCTTTGGGGCTGGCCCACACAATATCCTTAAAATGTTTTATCTCATGATTGGCGAATGCTGGTAAACAAACAGATGTTAGAAATAAAAAGAAAGTAAACGTGAAATGACGCATTCGAATTCCCCTGCGTGTAATTATTCATAATTAGGATTTGACAACAGGGGAGCACTATTCCAGTTTTTCTTTTTAACCCAACAAAATATTTGCACGTTTCCATAAAATTTTTACAGTATTTGGCAAATGCTGTCGAATTTACGGTATGAAATTAACTCTGCTTAATAAAAAAGCCCGGCATAGGCCGGGCTTTTTTATAACAACCTTAAATTGATCTATCAAAACTGACTGATAAAATTCCATGCTTCGACAGGAATCCATGACTCAGGTCTTCCGGCGTCATGTTGCGATGGCCAATGACCGCCATCAAATGCACACCATCGAACCGGTTTGCCGGCCAGACATCCTTGATAGGAAGTACAAATGTGAGTACCGCTACCGCGTGCAGGCTCTATTGGATTCTGCGCTGTACATTGATTATTTCTCACAAAGCGGTCGCGCACTGTGCGGCCCATCGAAATATTCAATACGGTATCGTCCAAACCATGGGCAGCAAAAAATGCGACGGGTGAGGTGCCACCATCACAGCCACTTAACTGCGCACCTGAGTAAAGCGCTACACCACGAAACACATTCGGGCGAGCACAAGCAACGGCGTTTGACATGCCGGCGCCATAACTAAAGCCGTTGGCAAAAATCCTGCTCTTGTCGATACACAAGTTTGATTGCACCTGGCTAAGAATCGCATCGGTGAGGGCGAGATCACGGCCGCCGGTATTTGCCCAGCCTTGATCAATACCCTCAGGTGCAATAAAGATAGTGCTATTTTGCGCAAGATTCCAAAGGCCGTAATGAGGCGTTTCTGTCGCGGAACCGTTGCCGCCATTCGCAACCTGTGCGGCATCTCCACCACGCCAGTGATAACCAATAATCAAACGATAGGGATTTTGATTATTGTAATTATCCGGTACGCGCAAAATGTACGAACGATTGACATTATTCACGTTGAGATTAATGCGTCCATTTTGTAGAGTGCGCGCTTTGCCACAGCCTTCACTGGCATTGGGGTCTGTGTTTGGCATATCGATAATGCCTGAATAAGGTCCAATGTGAATCCAATCCAGATCGGCATAGTCAGTAGCGCCCACTGTCACGCGAACTTTTTGATAACCAGGTTTCAAATGTATTTTACCTGCGGACCAGGTTTTAAATTCACCCCAATTATTTACACTCGGTACTTTAAAAGCTTCAACCAGGGTTGTGTTGCATTGTGAAATTTTAAACGTGCGCCCACTGCCCACTGCAGCGGAACGAATCGTGAGATCGTAATCACCTTCGCTTTCCACATAGACGGTGTACTCCAACCACTCACCGTTGGTCATCCAGCCTACTGCATTGCCATTGGTAATAGTTTTTATATCGACACCTGTGTCAGTTCGATAAGCGGTACCTTCATTTGCGGTAGTGCTATCAGAATAACCGGCGGGATCAAAATCTTCTGCTTGTACCGTTGCAGGAATTCTTGGTGCTAGCATTTGAAATGCATTTTTGATTTCGCTGGGGCATGGATTTGTAGGAGTACTCGATGCAACGGACGAGGACATTCGCGCTGAAGATAATCCTAAAGAAGATAGTCGCGCTGAAGATGGTTGTACTGAAGAAAGCTGCGATGAAGACGAACTGACTCGCGATGATAAAACACTGGCTGACGCAAAACTTGATCTGGCAGAACTAACTACTGGCACGCTACTAGAACTGATGGGCATTAACCTGCACAAAGTGCCATTGATTTGCGGGCGTTCAGTGGTAGTACCATTTTTCGCCACTTGAAATCCAAACGAAATGGATTGACCAACCGCAAGATTTCCGTTCCAGGACATATTGGTTGCGGTATAAGGATTTGTGCCGGATAGATTTGCATTCCAGCTACCGGTAATTCGGTTAGTAGTGTATTGCCAATTTACACTCCAGTTATTGACTGCAGCAGCCGTATCATTTTTTAGCAGGATACTGGCAACGTATCCGCTCGCCCATTCGTTATCGATTTGGTAAGTGCAGGAGGCTGATGCGTTGTGTGCAGTTGTTAAGGCTGTAATCGCTACGCCAGCGAAAAATGAAAAACGTTTTAAGGTTGGAAATTTGTTGAGTTGGAACAGATTTAATGTAGACATAGTTAAATCCTCGCAAAAAAAATTAGGCAACTATTCCGGTTAGTACCGGAATAGTTGCTGACTTGCAGAAATTTTTAAACAGCTTTAATTTCTGCCCAAAGTAAATTTCCTCCATGAATTTATTTTTTAATTCTTACTTTTTTATTTTTATTTTTTTATTCCTACTTTTTATTTCTATTTTTTCATTCTCAAGAGTCCCAACTTGTAAGGAATGGTGTTGTAGGTTGGGCCTGGACCGGTTTCACCTTGATAGAGGAATTCCAGGTTGCAAGGATCAATCGTCATTTTCTCATCATTACTGGAGCGGATTAATTCACCGTGACTGATACCGTTAGCCCATTTTCCAGTTGGCCATTCCACATTGTTATTTCCTGCGAAAGGATTGGCATCGGTGTCCGCCAGCGCAGTCCAAGGGCCATCCAGACTAGTTGAAGTCCAGGAGCGGAACATACGTGGACCACTAGGCCATGCTTCAACCATCAACAAATATTTATTTTGGCCATCCAACTTATAAACGTTGGGTGCTTCAAACAAATACTGGTTGCCGTTGCCGCGGTGATCTTCCATTACGATTGAATAACCCGAGAAGTTGGGGAAGTTGCCAATAGTGGTTTTGGAAACGTAGAGCACACCATCGTCGCGTGAGAAATATAAGTAGCAGTGGGTATCGTTACATATCACCCAGAAGTCCAACGAACCGCTCGGCTCACCTTGCAATAATTTTTGCTTGGAGGTCCAGTTTGGGTTGTTGATATCGTCAGTGGTTGCGTATGTGCCTGGCCATTGCGTGACGAGATACCATTTGTTGTGCGGTTTGAAAAAGAACACTTGCGGCGCAACACTATTACCAACGCGACTACCATTCATGGAAATGTGCGGCGCTTGCTGTGCAGTATTCCAATCCGTGAAACTGGTGTACATGGATTTGTACGCAGTATCGTAGTAGGTCGCATACACATGATATTTGCCATTTACTTTCACGACGGAAGGATCTTTAATCGATGCCCAACCCGCGGTTTTCGGGCTAATCACTGGTGCAGTTGAAACCCATCTCAGTGGCGCGGTTAATTGACAGGTTTGTCCTACACTACTGCTCGACCTGCTGGATGAACTCGATGGTGTTGAGGTGCGAATAACTTCACCGCTAACCGAAAAATCATCCGCGTAATAGCTTACGGTCGTGTCGGTGGCTTCGATAATAAAATGTTGGAAGGCCGTTGTACCTGATTGCGTGTAATAGCCTTCCAATAGACGCCATTCACTTGCAGATGCGGTGACGGTGGCGACACGGGTGTATTCGTTATAGGTAGAAGTATCCGCGTCTTCCTGACGTTTTGCAGTCAAACTAATAACACCGTCGGGAGTTCCCGGAGCCAGTTTCACCCAAACCGCAGTTTCGTATTGATTGCCGCTGGTTAATGACCCTACATTAAAAGTCAAACCGTTCCAGGCTGCAGTGCGGCCGGAAATTAATGCGCTGGCTAAACCGCTGCGCTTGTCGACTGTCGAGCGAGTAACCGTTCCCGCCGTAGAACCCCAATTGGTAATTCCACTTTCGACTCCGCCGTTTTGCGCAAAATTATTTGCCGGTACCGAATAACTGCTGGACGATACTGCGTTGCGTGAGCTGGCTGGAATACTGGAACGCGGTACAGAACTGGGTGCAATACTGGAGCGGGGTACAGAACTCGGCGCAACACTGGAACCTGCCACAGAATTGGACGACCCGCCACACGCGATGCCGTTTACAGTTGGGCGTTCAATGCTGCCGCCACGTGTCTCACCCTGAAACCCGAAGGAGATAGATTGTCCTGCTGCGATATTACCGTTCCATCCAATGTTGGTTGCGGTATAAGGATTGCTGCCTGAGAGGTTCGCATTCCAACTGCTAGTGATACGGTTGGTGGCGTATTGCCAATTCACATTCCAATTGTTTATCGCCGCACCTGTGTCATTTTTAATGGTTATGCTGGCTACAAAGCCGCTGCCCCATTGGTTATCAATGGTGTAGGTACAAGCCGCTGATGCGACATTTGTTAGGGCTAATAATGTGGCACCAAGGCCAATAGCACTGCAAGTGCGCGGAAATTGTTTGAGCAATAAATGGGAGGAGTATTGTTGTTTATTCATTTGGATCTCCGATTTTACGTTTTTTACGCAACGGAAACTGCCTGGAATTCTCGTGAGGATTCCCGATGTGTAAATTGAATGGAATATTTTTGAAGGGGAAAACACAACTCACCTGAATTCCTTCCCGGGTGAGTTGCAAAAAGCGTGATTACTTACCGATGTAGTTCATCAACCAAGTCATTGCCGGACGCGGGGTGCCGTTATCCTGCATCAAACCGGAACCTTCGATCCAGGTTCTATTGACCACGTAGCCCCAGATAGTAATCCCGACAACGTGAGGATGGTTCCAGAACACAGGGAAATGCGCCTGGAAGTTCTGCAGTTGAACTTGATCATTGAGATCGCCGATATCGTATTCAGAGATGTAAATGGGCTTGCCCACTTGATTCCAAATATTGTCAATCGCCGTTTGCACTTGTGCTGCTGTCATACCTTTCAACTCGTGAGCTTGCAGGCCGACCGCATCAATATTATTTCCTTGTGCTTTTGCGAGCGCAATAAACTCATTGTGCTGCCAGCGGATATTGTTATAGTCGTTCAGAATCAAGATCGAGTTAGGGCAATATTGACGTGCCAGTTGGAAAACCCGCGAAATCCAGTTATTGCCGAACGCCTTCTGCGCATAAGCCGCTGGCTGATGGCCGGCAACAGCTTCGTTAACCACGTCGATCATTGCAGTATCCGGGTAACGGGCGCAGTAATCGCGAATCCACTCTTCGATTTCCACCGCAGTGTCGGCAGCGCTCAGGTTATTAATCCAGCTTGGGTATTGTGCACCCCAGATAAAAGTATGGGCTTTTACCGGAATATTATTTGCGCGAGCATATGCATAGATACGGTCGACGGGCGCCCAGTTGTAGACGTCGCGTGTACCTTCAACAGAACCCCATTTGCCTTCGTTTTCACCGGTAATTTGATTCCAGTAACGAGCGAAATCAGATCTCACTGCGCCAGAGGTAGTGATATTGCCAACAAATTTCCGGGTAGGAGTAGCAGTGCTTGAGCGGGTGCTTGAACGGACGCTTGAGCGAACGCTTGAACGGCTCGACACTGGTGTCACTTGCCCGCTGATAGAGAAATCATCCGCGTAGTAGCTGACGGTAGTATCTGTAGCTTCAATAATGAAATGTTGGAAAGCAGTGGTGCCTGATGGGGTGTAATAACCTTCCAATAAGCGCCATTCATTGGCAGATGCCGTTACTGTTGCTACACGGGTGTATTCGTTGTAGGTAGATGTATCCGCATCTTCTTGAAGTTTTCCAGTCAAGCTAATAACGCTATCGGGTGTACCTGGAGCTAATTTCACCCATACAGCAGTTTCGTATTGATTACCGTTGTTTAATTGCCCAACATTAAACGTCAAGCCATTCCAGGCCGCAGTACGGCCGGTAATTAATGCGCTGGCTGAACCGCTGTGTCTGTCGGCAGTAGAAACAGCAACAGTTCCTGCAGTAGAACCCCAATTGGTAATACCAGCTTCAACTCCACCATTTTGCGCAAAGTTATTGGTCGGTACAGAGTAGTTGCTAGACGCCACCGAGCTGAATACACGCGGAATAGAGCTGGGTGCAACACTGGAGCGCGGAACTGAACTTGGTGCAACGCTGGAGCGGGGCGTGGTGCCGCAAACGCTACCGTTCACCGTTGGACGCTCTACGCTACCGCCACGTGTCTCACCTTGAAATCCGAAAGAAATAGATTGGCCAGCGGCGATACTGCCGTTCCAGCCAATATTGGAAGCAGTGTAAGGATTGCTGCCGGAGAGGTTAGTGTTCCAGCTACTGGTAACACGGTTAGTGGCGTATTGCCAATTCACATTCCATCCATTAATCGCCGCACCTGTATCATTTTTGATAGTGATGCTTGCTACAAAGCCTGAGCCCCATTGATTGTCTACATTATAAGTACAGGCGGCAAAGGTATTGAGCGAAAAGGCAGCCAAGCCAGCGCTAACGCCAAGCACACCGCAAGTGCGCAAAGCCTTGGTCAGCTTTCGGTTGGGATTTTTTTCTGAAATCATTATTGGAATCTCCTCAGGATAGTTTGGAAGTTCGCTCGCGCTGTGCGTAAAACACCCAGCCCGAAGGCTGGGAAAAAAGCCAGGACCACCGACAACGTATAACCTTGTGGGGTGAGCACTGGTACAGCGAGAGAAACCCGATTTGGTTTTTTTAAAAAGTAAGCTAGAAACAGCTGTAATTTTTTATTTTACTGGTCAACCGACAGCTTTTTTTTATTGACATATATCGCCGGTAAGCGCCGATACTCGAGCCGCAACAAAACGTAAAATCGACGCTATTGTTATCCAGTGTTATCGTCAATTTTTGTTACAGCACAAGGTCCGCAACAAAACTAACAGGTGGCGGCGCTCGACGGCTAAAGTAGCGCAATGCGTAGCGGGGGGCTTTAACTATTGAAAGGCTTTTATAAAACTGTAAAAATTTGCATAGTTTCTGTAAATATTTGTACGTATCTGGCGGCGTTGAAAGCCACATTGTGACGCGCATCAACTTTTTGGTGTAAGGAATTAAAAGGCGATAATCAGTATATATATTGATCGTGAGCAATAAAAAAAGCCAAGTGTGATGTGCTTGGCCTTTTGCTGAATCCTGTTTTTACAAGATCAATATGTCTCTTCTTTTATGTCCTCTTTAGCCAGGTACAAAGACTTAAATGTTTTCGGGGCACAATCATATTCTTGCTTAAACAGTTTGCTGAAATAGGAAACGTTGTTGTAACCCACCGAGTAAGCAATTTCGGAAATATTCGCCTCATTATTTTCTGACAATAAACGCGCAGCCTCGGTAAGCCGCAATTTGTTAAGGTAAGTGCTAAAGGTAAGACCTAGTTCGTCCTTCAGAATATCGTTAATTTTAGTCCTGTTGATTCCCAAAGTAGCGGCTGCCATCTCCAGGCTTAATTCAGGATTGGCGTATTCGGTAGCCACGTAACGCAGTAACGAGCCTTTTTCTTTATCCTTTTGCGGCTCAATGGATAGTTTTTTATAGGCGAGCAAAGGCTGATCTTTCCTTACCTTATCTTTCAATTCAATGGTTAACACCACTAAATAGCGGCGAATCTGCCAGATAAAAAATAATATCCATATCGCCAGGGCAAGGGCGCCCGCGCCATAAAGATAGCGAAAATCCTTACCTTGCAATTTTATGTCGGTCAGCCGCACATGCGATGGTGTATTGAGGGGACTTTGTAAAGAGTTTACCCAGGCAAATCCCATAGTTTTATCAAGTTGATATGAGGTATCACTAAATTCAAAACCGTAACGGTCCAGCCACCAATGCGGTGTATCAAGATCGTCAAAGTCAATGCTGACATCGGACCAGTGTTTATCGCAGGAGAAAGCAATAGAGGATACGCGGCGAGTAGTCATATCGTTTAAAACGGTGACTTTTTCATCGAAGCTAAATAGCACCAGCAATAATACATTTTTTGGATCGCACTGAATCTTAAAGGCGATATTTGAATAGCGAGTGAGGTCGACTTTCACGAAGGACTGAATAGCGTTGACAAAGTACATGGAGTAATGAGTATAAGGAAAGGCCTCTTGCGAGCTTAAATAGAATTCATACTCAATGGTTCCCACTTCATTTTTGACGGCTAGCCGGGTTTCTGTAATCGGCTTTTTCGGTTCAACCGCTGCATCCCAAAGAAATTCCGTATCACGCGCGGGAAACACTGAAGTATTCAGCTGGGATTTTATATACCCTGCATAGATGATTAACCCGGTCAGGATTAACAGCATCAATAGTGCGAACATTGCGTTTCGATAAAACTTCAGCATCTCTGAGAAATCTCACTGCTGGATAAATCAAAACCGCTCATTGACTCCATACCTATTGCAGATTGCCTTAAGGCAATGCGCTCTCAGAAACATTAATAAAGGGGATACCCTGAAACCTAAAGACAGCTGATTATTATAAAAGTGAAAAGCTGCCGAAATGGAGTCATAATGGTAAAATTGACTATATCATAATATTGGCTATACACGCATTGAAATCAAGAGAAGTGTGATCCAGTGTGATCCAATCACCAATACTTGGAATGCCCCCAACAGCTTGAATTATAGCTAGCCTTTTAAGGGTTGCATTAACCTGAAATTTGCATCGGGTTTTACGAAAAATTGCATGTTTAGTCCTTTAGAACTTCGGGCGTCAATTGTTTAACAATAAGTTTAAATCGCAATGTAAAAGTTATTAGCACTACTTTTACATTGCTTTCCTGCAAGAGCATCCGCGGCTATGTAATTACTAACGCGCGCGATAGCCTGGAAGATAAATTGCACGGCCTGAAAATTGGCGCCGATGATTTCAACTCCTGGTGCGTTATACGCCTATAGGTTGGATGTTGAATGGGAGAAAAAACCTAAGAATTAACAGGGCCATACTTGAATGCTGCAAGCACCATTCAAGTCAAGCTCCACTGGTTTTGCGGCTGCAATTAATTTGATTTACTTTTTAAATAATTTTCGATGCTCCATGCGCCGGGACCATTGACAGCGAGAATCAACAATCCACCGGCAACGGCAATATTCTTAAAGAACATAAGTTCTTGCATATAAGCTTGCTCAACGGGAACACCCCAATAGTTGTGAAAGAAAAAGCTCGCTACGAATGTGAATCCCGCAAGCGCCAATGCTGCCATTCGTGTACCTACGCCAAATAAAAGTGCTAAACCAGCTCCGATTTCTACCACTAAAGCAGCAACTGCAGCGACTTCAGGAAACGGCAGGCCAACAGAATTTATATAAGCAACTGTGCCCGCAAAACCAAAAAGTTTACTAAAGCCTGCGGGTAAAAATAATGCGGCTAAAAGCAAACGGCCCACCAATGTAAAACTGTTTTGTAGTGTTAACGACATTTTAATATTCCTCATGCAAATGATTTGATGCAAGTGACTTAATGCAAGCCACTTAATATAAGTGACGTAATATGACTGACGTAATAAAAAAGGGACTTAGTGGGTGGATTGAATCCAGGTAGGTGCTATTGCGGTACCTTTACCAGCGCCGTAACCCAGATAAATGTTAAAGCCGGCAATGGGTTCTAAATAACGCGCATTTTTTAAACCACCAGCGTCCAGCACAACAAATCCCATGCTCTGTGCTATAACACTTGCCATTTGTTTCGCTCTTTCGCTATCGCTAGCCACAAAAACCGAAGCAGTTTGTCCTCCACCAAAATCTGCTCCATTGGCAATCACTTGCGCAAACAAAGTGTTAAATGCTTTTACCACTTCAGCCTCAGGTATGGCTTTTGCAATTTCTTCAGCCGCCGATGTGGTGTGGCCTATTGTTAAGCCCATGTAATCGGCAGTTAATGGGTTAGTAATATCGATAACGACTTTCCCCGTTAAATTTCCCACGCTTTTTAAGGCATTGACTGCATCGGCGTAGCCAGAAGCGAGAATAATGGCATCGGCATTCTCAACTGAGTTAACAGCAGCGACAGATGTTGCACCGGCATAGCTTGCGGCTAAGGCATCGGCTTTTTCGCTTGAGCGAGAAGTAATGCTGACCTTGTGACCCGCGTGAGTCAGTTGTTTTACTAAGGCTGAACTCATCTTGCCAGCGCCAATAATGGTTATGTTCATGATGTTTTCCTCTTGGTTAACTAAGTGTTTGTTGTTGATTATGTGCAGGGCAATAATTCTGCAGTGCATGGGATAGAGTTTATTGCTATCTTGTAATGGGATAAATACCTATAAAATTGATAGTCTGTTCCATCTGGAGGAACAATGGATAAATTTACTGAAATACAAACGTTCGTTGCCGTGGTTGAAGCAGGGAGTTTTGTCAAAGCTGCTAATGGGATGAATATCTCCAAGGCTGCCGTCTCGAGATATGTGCTGGAAATGGAAACCCGTTTGGGCGTGCGTTTATTGCATCGCACAACAAGGCGTCTTTCACTGACGGAAGAGGGGCACACTTTTTATGCCCGTGCAAAGGATTTGCTGACTGATTTGGAGGATGCAGAAAATGAAATTACGGCGCAAAGTGATAACGCCAGTGGCATCCTGAAAATCAATGCTCCCTTTACCTTTGGCATTCTTCATCTCGCGCCTTTGTGGGGAGATTTTAAAGCCCTATATCCCAGGATAAGGTTGGATATAACCCTCGCAGATCGCATAGTGGATTTGGTTGATGAGGGATACGATATGGCCATTCGCATTGCCACCCTGGAAAATTCAACACTGATTAGCAAACGACTTGCCTCTACTCGCGTAATTCTCTGCGCATCACCTGGCTACCTCCAGAAAAACGGTACCCCACTGCACCCGAAAGAGCTGGCGCAGCATGAAATTATTTCCTATAGCTATTGGGCGGGCAAAGATGAATGGCAGTTTGACGGCCCGCAAGGGCGAGAGAGTGTAAAAATCAATCCGGGTATTTATACCAACAACGGCGATACCTGCCGGGCTGCCGCGTTGGCGAATCATGGCATTATTCTGCAACCCTCTTTTATAATCGGGCAGGATATTAGAGATGGGACACTGGTAGAGTTAATGCCAGAATTTAAATCCATTGAGTTGGGCATCTATGCGGTTTATCCAACCCGCAAATATGTCTCGGCAAAAGTGCGATTGCTGATTGAGTTTTTAACAGCGCAATTGGCAAAACGCGGTGCTACCTGGGGGTAAGCACCGCGATGGGAATAAGCACCGCGATGGGAATAAGCATCGCGATGGGAATAAAGACCGAGCTTCTATTTCTACCCACTGCAACTCCAACACACTAAATAGCCAAAGTTTTTTTATCCTGGCCTGCCGCAACAGAAAGCCTTATCGACTGACCAAACAAATAGGACTCCATTGATAACACGCCGTAAGTTGTTCCTCCTGGCAATACGGTTGCTGGTAAGGATGATGCAGCCGCACCTAACGCAACCAACAGCGGTAAGAAGTGCTCAGTCGTGGGATGCGCACGCTTTGCATGAGGTGCCAGCTCTAAGGCATTGACCAAAGCTTGTTGATCGCCCAGTTGCACAGCGTTACGAATCCATGCCGTAAACTCCCGCGCATAAGTAGCTTCATGTTCCTGATCACTGCGAACCTCATACAAATTGTGAGTGAGGCTACCAGAACCAATAATTAAAACCCCTTCATCAGCTAACGGTGCCAAGGCAGCACCGTAATTCAGTGCGGCAATACTCGTTAAATTGGCAGGTAGCGATACCTGAAATATCGGTACATCAGCGGCGGGAAATAAAAAGCGCAGCGGCACCCAGGCACCGTGATCCAAACCTCTACTGCTGTCGGCAGCTGCCTGCCAGCCTGCCGCGCGCAGCAGTTCAATAGCGCGTTTCGCCAATTGCGGGTGGCCGGGTGCCGGGTACTGCAATTGATAAAGTGCTGGAGCGAAGCCACCAAAATCGTGAATGGTTTCCGGTTGAATACTCGTAGCAACTTTGGATTGCGATGTCATCCAGTGCGGAGAGACAACAAGTATCGCCTTGGGTTTTGGTAATTGCTGACCTAAGGCTAGCAACTGCTGTCCAGCCAAACCTGGGTTCAACGCATAACTTGGTGCACCGTGGGACAAAAAGATAGTCGGTAAGCGAGTCATAAAAGCCTCCTGGAAAGGAAATACAGTGAAAGAATGCGCCCGGATTCTTTTGTGAAGGTTTCTGGCTGCATCCATGGGATCACTTTAAAGGTTTGGGAATTTGAGATAAATCAACGTGAATGTGATGGACTGTCTCGTCAGAAGAGATAATGGAGATGGTAAATATTCGCGAGGAATAGGGGGAAGTTCCGTCTTCAAGGAAGTTCCAATCTAATGTCCTGTAATGCCACGTGGCATACATAGCATTCATAGTCTTTACTTAGCTATTGCACATCTATCAGGTAATGAGTTTTTGTTGTAGTTTGGCAGATACAACTTGTTTAATTCTTTCGGCCAATAAATAGTTAAGGAAAATGTGATTAAGTTTTAGGGGTATTTTTAACCCCCTATATTTTTCGCTTTCAGTTGCACGCCTCCACCATTTTTATTAACTATATATTCCAATTTTATTTTGTATTGTTTAAATAAGCATTGAGGTAAAAGACTTTATAGTTCCGTTCATCGAAACCTTAAATACGCGGCAGCCAATTTTTTAAAAGCTGTCAAAGTTGGAGAAGTATGAAAAGAATTTCAATTGTCAACTTCCATATCTATTTGGCTGGTATTTTGTATCTTGCATCGCTTGCTTTTCCCGCATGTTACCTTGGTGAAGAGAGGCAAGCACAAGATTCTGCTGAGCTTTTAATTTGTGGTCCATTTGGAATCCTGGTAGGCGCTTTCGCTTGGTATGCAAACCCTTTTTTTTGGTTTGCGGTAGTTAAAAATAAAAAATTCATTTCAATTATGCTTTCTGCATTTTCACTTTTCTTGGCATTAAGTTTCATTTCATATAAAAGGGTTATGTACGTAAACTTTGACTTTCAAAAAGAGATTACTTTTTTTGGATGGGGCTATTTTCTTTGGGTTTTGGCGATATCCGTTTTTTTAGTTGGTCAAGTATTCAAATTTTTGGACGCGCCAGCGGTTCTAATACCAATATCTACCTGTATTCCAATTCTATGCATTGGATACATTATTTATGGTTATTATTACACAAATGCAGATTCACAATATTATGTTCAGCAGGAGCGAAATCGGATTTACGAGCTTGAATGTCGAGACGCTGGAGCGAAAATATATGATGTTGGTCACGATATTAAAAGTGTATATTTTAAGGGTCATGCTGGAGAGTATAGTAGGCGATTCCTTTCCTGGGAAAAGCAAAGCTCCGGCTTTTATATAAATGCATATGTTAACAGCGGATATTTGCTATTCGGAGAAGAATACAACTATAGCCGAAACGATTCAAAAACCGAAACAAATACACTTTATACTAGGTATTCATCTCAGAAAAACTCAAATAAAAATGGTGATGAATACGTAAATGAAATTACTAGTGACGTGTCAATAGTAATTGAAGATACTACGTATCCTAAAAGAGTTAATTTAAAAGTAAGTACGATTGTCATTGAAGACCGTCGTAGCAATCGTATCTTAGCTAAAGCAAAATATGTCTTTGATGACTATGGGCAAAGATTGTGTGGTGAAACTAGCAATGGTAAATTTTCTGTTCAGGAACTTGTCAAAAAAACATTAGCCTTAAAGAGGCAGTATCCCTCCATCTATGACAAATAATGTTCATGCAAGTCTTTTCAGCACCGTTTCGGACTCCCGTGCCTAGCATGAACAATTTTTTAATTGCAGTTTTATAGTTTTTCTGCGCAAAGTGTTTCATAAAATCGCAACCTAAAGGTGGCTATGCTAAAACCTGCTAGGAAACCAATCCAACAAACAGTCATTCTATGTCTATGTACACTCTTAGTTAGCTTTCCAAAACATGGTGGTTTCATACTAGGGTTTATTTCTATATTTTTAATGCCTTCATTAGTAAAAAGTCTTTACCTAATATTCTTCAAAAATATTGAAAGGCGTCAAAGAGCTATACAAACACTTCTTTGGGCAATTACATGTTCAGTTGTCATTATTCATCATCTTTATCTGTACAAAACCACTCAGTCTTTTGCAAAAAGTCTATCTACAGCTGTGACTCAGTACCACGAGAAAACCGGATTTTATCCAGATTCTGCTGAATCTTTGGGTTTTAACATGCAAGCATTGAAAAAGTACCGTTTACATTATTCCTACGAAAATGAAACACCTTTTTTGTTTTATCCTGCAACATGGATTGCCTTTGATGCTTACAGTTTTAATTTCAAAACTAATAAGTGGGAGTTTCAGGGCAGTTGATAAGACTCCAAATTTAACTAGTCTTGCAGTGCCGCTTCGGCACTTCTGGGTCGAACGGTCTTTGATTCGCTGCTTTACGACTTCTGCGTAAATATATAAAACGTGCGCATTAGCGCTTGCGTCTGTTTATTAAATGCACAATTAGGGCTGTTGGAGTTGGACGATAATTTCTATTGTAAAAATGAGAAAAAAATATCACAGTAGGCCAAATTTTTTAAAATCAATTTGCGGTAGGATGCTCGGTTAAATTTGGTGTTTTCTACAGTCTCGTTATGAAGGAATTATAATAAATCATGAATAATATAATCGTAAAGCAAGCAGGCTTAAGTGAAATAGATACGGTGGCGGCCCTTTTTGACCTATATAGGCAATTTTCCGGGAAAGAAACTAATTTAAATGAGGCTCGCAGCTTTCTTTTGGAAAGGTTTAATCATGGCGAATCCGTCATTTTTATTGCATATTTAAATTCAAATCCGGTTGGGTTCACTCAATTATATCCAAGCTTTTCATCGGCTTCTTTAGGGCGAATATTCATTCTTAATGATCTGTACGTTGTTGGGGAGGCTAGAAAGCTTGGTAAAGCACATAAGAATATCACAGCAAACCAGATATTTTTAAATTAACCACCGATAGGAAGCTCAAATTAAATTTAGCTTTTTACAATCTCGTTTTTACGTCCACATAATAAATTTTTTTAATATAGCCTTGGGAGATGGTGTAGTGGAAAGTGATTTTGAACAAAAAATAGAAGGGATAATGGGCATTAGTTATTGGAAATTCGACGGACTACCCGATCAAATTATATCTGATCTCGATGAGTTGATGCTTAGCCATGAGTGCAGAGAAATAATTTCAGTGATGCAGTCATTGATTCCTAAATTCGAGGATGATGTAAAGAAGTCAGCGGAATACAGGGGTAATTCTGGTCTGGCCGGGGAAATGCACATGGCAGATGGGATGAAATTAAAATATCTTAATGAAAGTATCGCTTACATAAAAATGAGTTCAGATAAAAACGCATAGCACATCAACGTCAAACCCTACGTGGCTTTTGTGTGTCTAGTTTCGCTGCACTTGGCCACTGAGGTTTGAGGTTTATTATGGTTGTAATTCATCACAGTTGCTTGGAAGAAGAGGGTAGCTACTTTCCATCAGAAGTAATGACAGCACTTAACCTCTTAAATATCTCAAATAATTTGGGGCCAGCATGCACCAGGTTTTCATTCCAATCGGTATTCGCAGTATCGTCTGAACCATCGGTAATATATTTTAAAAGCGAACAACCTATCCCCATTTTTTTACACACTTTTGCAATGGCGTAAGCTTCCATATCGACGAGATCGCAGGCCACTCTGGAAACGGCAATTTCAAAACTGTCGCCTGTGCCACAAATTCCGTGAGGAAGTTCGTCTAAATAAGTCGGTATTTCAATTAAGCCATCGATTTCATCGAAGGGAGTTTGACCCATTTGGAATCCAAGTGGCGAAACATCCATATCCCGTTGTACAGTGCCACTACATTCGATAATGGTTCCAGCGGCATACCTGGAACTCCCAGCCGTCCCAACATTAATTATGTGAGTAGGTGAAGTTTGAAGAATAATTGAAGTTACACAGTGTGCGGCATTAATTTTTCCCAAGCCAGAGTAAAAAACATGAAATAAATTTTCTTCAAAATAATGTTGGAGTTCAATTTCCAAAGCGGCTATTACTTTAATATTTGACAAGTGAAACTATCCCCTTCTTTTAACTCTTCAAAAAGTCTTTATGACAACCGCTTGCTCTCTCAAGTCATCTGTGTATACTGTGTATATCGAATCTATGGTTGGCAGCAGAGACGCACCTGCTGCGTCATCCAGGTGCTTTATATACATGTAATAGGATGAAGTATGCGCAAAATAATAGCTATCTTGATGATGGGATTCTCGCTCGGAAGTGTTTGCGTCAGCGTTATCGCGCAACAGTTACCAAGGTTCGGAACCATTAGCATCCGTACAAATTTTAAAAGTGTGGGTACAGCCACGCAGACCGCTGGTGAGCATTGGCAATCACAAGGGATGGTTATGGGAACCGCCTTTAATGATAAGGGAGAGGGGCCATTACATCTTGGGCCCACTAACTGTTCTGGCACTTTCTTTGTGGTAGGCACGCGCGGAAAGGGCATGGGTTTTTGCACCTTTGGCGATGCGGACGGTGACAAGTTTTTTGTTCAATACACGGGCGATTATGCGTCCAGTGGTGCATCAGCCGGAATTAACGAAATCATTGGCGGGACAGGCAAATACCTTGGAATTCAGGGGAAGGGGCCATTCAAATGCAAACCCGCTGGAGCAGGTGGTGAGCTTCAGTGCACTGAAAAGTTTGACTATCAATTGCCTTAAATGAAGCATTAACTCTCAAGCAAGGCGTAGTGCCGGTCGCTCCGTTACTGCACTTCTTCTGAGTCGCCGAGATTAGTTCGTCTATATGAAATATCACTTTATATTTTCTCAAACTGACACACGCCCCATGTATCAACAGATCATGGAGCAAATCACACAGCGGGTAGCCGTAGGTGATTGGCCGCCTGGAAGTCCCTTGCCGTCTATTCGCGAGCTGGCAACAGAAACCAAAGTCAGCATTATTACGATCAAGCGCGCTTACCTGGAGTTGGAGAGAGAGGGTGTTATTGCTACCCAGCAAGGCAAGGGTAGTTGGGTAAGTGAATCACTCGACTTGAACTTGCTGCAAAAAGAAGAATTAATTCAGCACTTACAGCAAGTCGGTAAATTAGCAAAATCTCTTGCGATACCAGAGAACGAGCTGCTGCAAATGATAAAAAAATATATTTAGTAAGGAGTCAGTACCATGAGCATATCCCTGGCGATTGAGTGTGAAGGCATCACCAAACGTTATCCGCAGTTTCAATTGCAGGATGTGAATCTATCCTTTGAGCAAGGCACTGTCATGGGCTTGGTGGGCCCGAATGGATCTGGCAAATCTACCCTCTTGCGAATTGTGATGGGTTTGATAGGGCCAGATAGCGGCGCAATCAAAGTTTTGGGTCACTCAATGCCCAAAGACCAGCTTGCTGCGAAACGCAAAATAGGTTTTGTTGCTGAAGATATGCGCCTTTATGAAAGTGAAACCATCGCGTTCCACATGAATTTTGTGAAATCTATTTTCGCTTCCTGGGATGATGAATACGCAAAAACTTTATTGCGTCGCTTCGATCTTAATAAAGAGCAAAAAGTCAAAGGCATGTCGCACGGGCAAAGGGTAAAAGCCACTTTGTTGTTAGCCTTGGCTCGGCGACCGAATTTATTGGTTTTTGATGAGCCGACTACAGGGCTGGATCCGGTAGTAAGAAAAGAAGTGCTCGATGAAATGATGAGTTCTCTTGCAGACGAAACCCATTCGATTCTTTTTTCATCGCACAATACTTTAGATGTCGAACAAATTTCTGATTACATAACGTTTATCTATGATGGCCGCATTATTGAATCGCGTAACAAAGAAGATTTTATGGATGGTTGGCGACGCTTGCGGTTGACCAATATGAATAATAATCCTTTACCCAATTTATCCAATATTAAAGAAATACAGCAGAGCGGTCGGCTGTGTACCCTGACAATAAATAATTACGATAATTCAATTGCTGAGCAATTTACCAATGCTGGTTTGCAGGTAAATAACGTTGAGCGTTTAACGCTAGAGGAAATATTTCTTGGCAATGTCCTCAGCGCCAAAGCAAATAACATTAAGGATTCTGCGCTATGAGCATTTCAATCATCCCTCAGCTCGTCAAAAAAGATTTTTTAATAATGCGCAAGATGAATTTAATTTTTTGTTTAGTGCAGCTCGCATCTATTCTCGTCGTAATCATACTATTTGGGCGTGTGCCAAACTGGGCCTTCTATAACCTGGCTTTTATCTTGTTATTTGCACCCGGTATGACCTGCGGAATTGTGTTGATTATGAGAACAATTATTATGGAAAAAGTAAAATGCACTCAGTCGTTTATTATGGGTCTCCCCGTTACACTGAAAGATTTTACGGTGTCAAAATTGCTAATAAATATTCCAATATTTACTGTATTTTGGTTGCTGGCTAGTGGAGTGGCATTTTATTTGGTTTTCGGGCTTGGTGTGTTTCCTTATGGAACTGTTCCATTTATCACTATGATATTTCTGGGGGTATTTGTTGCTTACACCTGCATCTTGAGTGCTAGCCTGATTTTTCAATCCCACGGGATTACGATTTTTTCAATAATGGCCGCGGAAATGGGTACGTCCGCTTATTTATGGATTGTTGTTTATCTTGAACCAATCAGGAGCCATGTATATAGCCCTAAGATGGTTTGGAATTCAACAGCAATAACGATTGTGACAACGCAAGTTGCTATTGCCATTTGCATGATCTTGATGACATTACATATTCAAAACAAAAAACGTGACTTCATTTAATGGCGGCACTCGAATACCTGTTGCCGCATCCGCTGTTGGCAGAAGATTTAAATCGCCATTTAGAGTGCGATCATTTGATTACCTGCTTCATTTAAATGCTACAAAGCTGCGCTGTCACGCTTACCGGAGCGATTGCTCGCATCGCTTGATCAACACAAATCAATACTCAGACTTCATTCAATGTTTCTCCAAAAAAAATGTTATGCCTGTGAGGGTAATTTTTTATCATGAATATAAAAAATAATCATTTCCAAAAATGAAATAAAAATTATTTTGTATGGCCTGACGCTGCATACCATAGCAAGCTTATTTGTGTGAGTGCATACTTTCGTATGGCGTTTTGGTGCTGAGAAATTTAGCTCCTTTTAATGCAAAACATGTTGCGATTCAATAATGCACATAACCCATCAAAAACCTACTGACGATGCGGAGCAAAAAATTGGAATGGCTAGAGAAAATTTTACAAAATTTTGAAACCTATGATGACGCGCTTACACCTTCCGTTGTTAGCCAACTCGCGGCTGCAAGTTTACTGTGGCTGGATAATATGTCGTCTCCGCGAAAATGGGCACTGAGTCATGCGCAAATTTGCAGGTTGTTAGGGGATATCCCTGTCGAGGTTTATCTGGACCTGAAATGCCAAGCGACTACTCATCACTTTATTGAACTCAATGGAAATATATTCAAGCGCATAAATCTTTTGCTGAAAATTGCTAACGCGCTGCAATGTATTGCAGATGAGTCGGCCTATGAATGGTTCCATGCCCATTATGCGTTCCTCAATAATATGTCAATCAAAGAGTATCTCCTCAAACACAATAGTCTCGATGCATTTAATCTGACATATCAATATCTGGATGCTGCCGTCAATCCCCCGAGTCATTGGCGAGATTATTTAACCAAAATAGCGGGGAGAAGGCCCACGCTCTAGGCAGCGTTAATGCAACTAATGTTGTAGCAAGCATAAGAGTAGATTCATGAGCTTGCCAAATTCACATTGAAAAATGCGAAGGGCAGGGCTGCGGGACTATTTTAAATTATAAATTAACAGACGCCGGGCTATTGGTTCGAATACTTATTACTCATCTCTGGAAGAATAATAGGTTTGCTGCACTGACCAACAGTTGGCAAATAAGGTGACTTAAGACAAATAATGTTGCGATTTTTTAAGTTAAGCGATTCCAGGTCGTTGCCATGATGACGAATAAAAAGTCGATCATGCTCGCCATTTTTTTGTATTTTGTTTAAGCCTGATTTTATTCGCGCTATTAGCTTTGGCGTTTTATTACTAACATAAAAATAAATAGGAAAACTGTAATACAGCAATAAATGTTCGTCGACTCTTAACGCAGGATAAATATCTTTTTTTTCCCGGTAAAGATTCTGGACCTCATTGGCGCCCAACGCTAAGCAATCAAAGCGATTGAGTGTAAGCATTTGGAATAGACTTTCAAACGTAGGAGCAGCTACAGTCGTTACTTCATTGTGAGCGTAAATAGGAATGTCAGCCCAATTGACGCCTTGTCCAACTTTTACCCGGCGAAACTCAGCCAGTGATTTAATACTCGCTAAGTCAGCAGCCCCGTTTTTGTTTGTAAGACAGATGCGATACCCCAATAAATTATGAAATATATCGATGTTTATGGGTGTTGAGTCGCTTTTGGATATCAGACTTCCCGGAGGACCCCAGCCCACATTCACTGTGACGCCTTCGTTTAACAATACGGCATATCGTTGTATGGATAACTCAGGGCCGCGATAAGTCTCTATGGTATAGCCGCCGAATTCTTCACGAGTTTCCTCAAGTATTAAATGCATAAGGGCATACTGGTATCCGAAGCGAGCGACATCGCTATTACCAGGCTCGGAATAGCGCACCACCATAGTGTCGGGATTCGCTAACGGAGTAATTTGTTCAACTGCAAAAGCGTTGTTGAGAGAAAAAAGTGAAAATGCAGCTGCGATATGCAGTGCCAATAGTCGTAGCATGAATCAATTCCAGACGGGTTTATGCAGCGTGGATTCTAGCCTGAATTCCATGACTTGCAACGTCTTATGTTGATAAGAAATATTGTCGCCTAATTGTCATAATGACTGTGTGAGCATTTCGATCAATCATGCAATGAATGTCGAGCAAAGGATCTCTTATTCGACTAGCTTTGGTAGATATGCAATTGAATCTGCAAATTTTTTGCAGATTCAATTGCCAGGCATTTCAATTAGGCTATAAACCGACACAGGAGAACTTCATGTCATCTTCCGCAAAAAATTCTGCTCCTTTAAAAGCGCTACCGCTCATTGTCAGTCAGGCTGAGTGGCAAAAAAAATACGAAGAATTGCTAGCAAAAGAGAAAGCTCATACGCTTGCAAGTGATGCTTTAGCCGCTGAACGCAGGCGCCAGCCAATGGTTGCTGTAACAAAAAAATATGTGTTTACCGGAGAGAATGGTGAGATTGATTTACTGGATTTATTTGTCGGGCGTCGGCAGTTGATTGTGTATCACCATATGCTTAAACCTGCCGACACCGAGCCCTGCCCAGGTTGCTGTATGTTTACGGATATGGTCGGGCATCTTGCACATTTGAATGCTCGCGATACCACTTTTGTTTTAGTTGCACGTGCGCCCATCGATGAAATAGTTTCCTTCAAAAAGCGCATGGGCTGGGACATTCCGTGGTATTCCACCAACGACAGTTTTAACCCCGACTTTTTGCGTAATGAAAGTCACGGCTTGAGTATTTTCTTGCAAGATTCCGGCAATATTTATCACACCTATTTCAGTACCGGGCGCGGTGTTGAAAGCTTGGGTAGCGTCTGGACTTTCCTTGACTTAACACCACTGGGTCGCCAGGAAAATTGGGAGGATTCGCCTGTCGGCTGGCCGCAAACCGAACCCTATGAATGGTGGAAGCTGCACGATGAGTATGAGAAGAAAGAAATTTCGAACTGTTGTGGTTAGAAAAAAATCCTGGCTACGAATTGCGTATTACGACGAGCTATCCTAATGCTTCACTAGTGATTTTCTAGAGCTCGTGACCGAAATGCAACATTGGAGTCGATCAAGTCGCGACCGACTCCGTTGACCTCATTCCCACATCCTGCAACGGCAGGCAGATTAGTCGAAACTACCTGCCTGCTGCTGGATCATTGGCCGTTGATATCCCCAGCACCAATCAGCCTCCAATCTGAGCCAACTGCTCCGACGCCGCCAATGTCAAATCCGCCCTGGCGATTGCCATTCAGAATTGGCCAGTAATGTACGGTGCCATTAACGTGTTGCCAGATAATGTCGTCAGTCCGGTCGCCGTTCAAGTCCCCAGCGCCAATCAGTTTCCAATCTGAGCCAACCGCTCCGACGCCGCCAATGTTGAACCCGCCCTGGCGATTACCATTCAGGATCGGCCAGTAATGCACTGTACCGTTGACGTGCTGCCAAATGATGTCATCAGTCCCGTCACCATTCAGGTCGCCCGCGCCAATCAGCTTCCAATCCGCTCCGACCGCTCCGGTGCCGCCGATATTGAGCCCGTCAAGACGCTGACCGTTACGAATTGGCCAATAATGAACTGTGCCGTTGACATGCTGCCAGATAATGTCGTCAGTCCCGTCACCGTTCAGGTCGCCTGCGCCAATCAGCCGCCAATCCGAGCCAACTGGACCGATGCCGCCAATGTTGAACCCGCCCTGGCGTTGACCGTTCAAAATCGGCCAGTAATGCACTGTGCCATTAGCGTGCTGCCAGATAATGTCGTCAGTCCTGTCTCCGTTCAGATCCCCGGAACCAATCAATCGCCATTCAGGGCCAACTGCTCCGGCGGCGCCAATATCGAATCCGTCCTGACGGTTGCCATTCTGGATTGGCCAGTAATGCACTATACCATTGACATTCTGCCAAATAATGTCGTCGGTGCGCGCGTTCACCGCTCCCCATAGCGCAGCGTTGCGAAAGCTCGTTCCGGAATTTGTCCCGCCACTCGAAGTGCATCCGCCATTGGTGTGGATGCCAATGGTGGTATTCGTTCCTGCAGTGATCACTGGACTGCCAGAGTTGCCACCTTGTGTGTCGGCGTCATAACGCAAGATACCCGAGGTCGCTCCGCCGGTGTTTTGTGACAGCGCGCCAGTATGTGTCTGCAGTGTCTGGTTGTCAGAATTGCGCGGTGATGAACCTGCACCGAAGTTAGGAGCCGGTCCGTCGACACCGTATCCGGTGATCCGGACTTGAGCTGGGTTACTCACATTCGATACCTGAAATGTAGCACCTTGGGCACTGGTGGGCATCAGGCCAGTCTGCGTATTCGGCATGACCCGGAACACTGCCCAGTCATTCCCGATACCTCCATTCTGGCTGACTATCGATTGCGAAATGACGCGATATTGGTCGCTGACCGGCGGCGCAACTGTGGTGCCGTCAGCCCGTGAGGTTGGTACGTTGAATTCTACCGTCTGAGTACCAGCGCCGATGCAATGTCCAGCAGTCAGGAAACTACCTCCATCAATTAACCAGCCGGTACAGCCTATCGGCATAATTCTCCCCACCCGCGGATTAGCTGAGGCGACTCTGTCGTCGGTCGTTCCGCATATGGTTTCAATACTGCCACCCTCGCGCGGCGCCAGGTTTTTTAACGAGTCATTGGGAATAAAACGCTTGATGTCGGGACCGAGAAGGTTCTGTAGGTTCTGTGGTGCTACACCCTCTGCACCACCTACGGTGGACGCAGGTAGACCGATGATAATGTCCTTGATGTTAGCCGAAACAACGTCTGCCGCATCCTGATCTGACGTTAGGTTGACGGTGAGTTCCGATCCGTTAAACACCGCGCTTAACCCGCCCCAGGCGTTGATCTCAGCCTGCGAAAATGTTTGGGTCTCGCCCGTGGAGTCGGTGATTGTTAACACGCCTTGCGGACCGAGGTTCACCTCTGCGAATTGCAGTTGTAGCCATGTCGCGCCTGGCACTGAAATTCTACTGTCGCCAGCGCCAAGTTTATCAAACAGTCGCGACATAGGTGCTGGCGCGGCGTTTGCCGATACTACAGCGCGCAGTGCTGGCTCAGGTTGCGCCCAAACTGACGTAGCAGCGTTGATTAACACAACTCCGGATAAGACTGCGATTTTGTTCAAATGATTTATGAAATTATTAATTTTCATTATTTTAACTCCTTTTCGTTGATGGGATTTTGATAAATGTAAAAGCGGTTTATTTCTCTTGCTTATGGCAGAAATCAGAAATACGTAGCAAAAGTATCAACACGATAAAAACTTTACAATATAAATATTTTAAAAAGAAATTTTCGATGACAAATGGTTGTAATTAATTTAAAAAAATAAGTACAACATAAATTAACGCGACAAAAAATGTGTATAAATGAAATTATTCATCAAAAATAATATCTATTTTTTAACGAAAAATATAAATATAGTTGTGTAAAAAATAAATTAGTTATTTAAAAAAACAATCTATAGCGACTATTGTGTAAAAAAAGTCTCACATGCGACAGTTTTTTGCGGATAGCTTCTGGTGCTTGATTTTGCTATTTTTGCAGCTATCAAGACCAGCGAGCAGGAATATTAATATGATAGCTTTATGATGTAAGAAAATTAAAATCAATGATGCGATTCGTAAATTATCATCAACTATTTAATAGATTTCCAAGCCTGTCGCGATCGAAAATTGGCGAATTTCTATTTTATGTCGCAGCACTATAAAAATTATATTGTAATAATATTTATAGCTTCGTATTGGAATTTGTTATTGATTATAAAAATGTCATAGGAATGGATGATTAGATTTTAGAAATGGATGTTAAAAAAAGAAGAGTTGCGGAAAGCTTTAGGAGCTTCGAAATCATTTTTTTATCAACAAAATTTTGTAAAGATTTTTATTGAAAATATCAATCTACTATTATTGCACTTTGCGGCCTCGACTAAAGACGCCGAGGATTGTCCACGCGAGTATCATTAGGGGCATAAAGCTTCTTTTCCATCTTTGTTTCTACCGAACTCCATAATGTAATGCAATCTGCAAGGTGGTGCTGGTCATACCACAATCACACTTTTCTTGCGCTCGTCTTTAAATAGATCGAAGGTTCCGTTGGAATGAGTCGTCGAATAGGCCGTACGCATATTTCAATGATATGAGTCGGTATTGGCCTGATGCTTTAACAAACCTGGTGATAAGCAATTTTTTCGCACAGAAGGGAAACAGCTCATCAAAATTCTTTTTTATTCTGTAAGAAATTCAACCCTCCTCTTGATTTCTTTTCTGTATGCTGGTTACATATACAGGTACGGTGGGTCATAATAAAAACGTCTGAATGAAGATCGCCGTAAGAGTTCCAGGTGTATTTCACACTTATCTGGTCCGCTTTGCGTATTGGGGCGGAGTTCATTATTTTACTTCTGTAGATTTCATGATGCGTACAATCAAGTCATTAAAGGACCTTCGCGCCATAGCCGCTAAATACGGATCAGGATATATTTTTCGTGGCCAAACAAAGCAATACGTTTCGAAAGACGGGGAATTGAACGTCAACACGTCCTTTGATTCTAAGAGCTGGATGCCCCCCTTAATGCAAAAGTGGAATCTTTATTGTGAAGAAATCTTACTTCAACTGAAGGGCCCAGGTTATGACGGCGATGTAGATTTGGCGGAAAGTCAGGCCATGCTTCAGCACTATGGCTGGCGATCATCCTTTCTTGATTTTTCGCGTAAGCTCGACGTCGCCTGTTGGTTTGCCGCGAATGAATGCTTATCCGAACTTGAGCAAGCGCTGGTAGAGGATTGGCAGGAAGTAGGGCTCATGACTTGCCATCGAACGGCAGCCTATTGTGAGCATGCCGGGTACGGTTATGTATATGTTGTTGACCCATCAATGCTGGCAGACATCAATATCGGGATAGAAGAATTTGAGAGGTTCCGTTGTAGCGAACCTACATCTCGAATTGAAAAGCAAAGTGTCGCCATGGTTGGGCCACTGTCGGCTCTGCCAATGTCAGCTGTTTTAGATGTGCTGGAAGTGCCGATTAAATTGCTTCGCGATTACTCAAATCATTTATCTCAGCAAGTTTTGTTTCCCGGCAGAAACGAAGATCCAATCTATAAAATGCTGTTGGCAGCACCTTTCATCAGATCACAGCAACCTGAGTCTTCGTTTGGCGGTTTTGATCGTTATGAGCGGGAAATAGATATTCTCGAATATGATTACACCTTTAATAAGCGTCCTGCAAAAAATACCGCGTTTTACAATCCACAATATTTTGTTGATCCGGAAAAAACAGATGTTGGTGTAGTGGTTAGAGTTCCAGACAGCTTTTTGCATCATGCAAAAGTTGATTTACCAAATTCGATTGATGATGTGCTCAGGCTTTTTGGGGAAAGTAACATAATAACAATCGAATCGAAGGGGATTTTAAGTTCGCCAATTTACCACGACAATTCGATCTTTTTGAAAGGAGTTGTTATTCAGCGCGTATCCGATGAAACCATCTGTGTTTCAGGCCTTATGATTAATCACCCCGGGCTGGCATGTGCTGCAATCGAAGCGGGTCGCGGTTGGCATTACACACTT
This sequence comes from Pseudomonadota bacterium, assembly GCA_040386215.1. GTDB lineage: Bacteria > Pseudomonadota > Gammaproteobacteria > Pseudomonadales > Cellvibrionaceae > Cellvibrio. The sequence goes on along the minus strand of JAZKFX010000016.1, from coordinate 228,758 downwards.
GCCAACGGAAGTTGTATTCAAGAAAAATCGGAATTTGATTGCACTTGTAATAATAAAAGAAAACACGATCTGCAATTTTCTATAGTACAGAAGCTACAATTTGCCGTCAGCCAAGGGTTGATAATTTTTCAAAATGGATACTATGTAGTTTACGGCTAGGGGGAAAATAAGATTTTTGAAGTAATGATTTCTTGTTAAGGTGTGTTGGTTTACCTTTTTCCTGCTGCTATGTGAAAATAGGCTATAAAATTTATTGGGGTGACCAGAGCTATTCAATTAAAAAGGGTACTCGACATTCTGTGTTTGAGATTATTTTAATGAAGAAATGGCCGGAATCTCAACTAAAGCATCCTGATTGCTTATACATCTGCAAGTATGACATGATAATCCTAATAGATATCCAGCAATAGCATCAGATTTTGCAAAGAGATAGTGATCGCCGGACAATTTATTATTAACATTTCGCTCATAAGGATAAAACAATGCAAGAATTAAATAGAAGTGTATTTCGCCAGGGAATTGTTTTTGGATTCGGTTTGCTCATACCATTGGCTCTTTGTTCAATTACCTACAATATAATAAGTTACAAAATTGTCCAGGCTCGTTATGAGAAGGATAGTCCTGCCCATGAATCTTATGTGTCTACAGAAGAGGAAAATATAAAGCACATTGAGATCCAAAGCTTTAAAGATACCAGAGATGGTAATTTTGTTATGGTGACTGGCTCCGTAAAGAATACTGGCAGCAAAAAAATTAGCTCTATAAAATTAGAAGCTGAATTCCTTAATGATAAGGGCGAGTTTGTATATGAGGAGACTGAATATGTTAGTAAAAGTCTGGCTCCTAACGAAGTTGAAAATTTTGCTATAAAATGCGGTTGCACAAATAGAACGATCCCGGAGTACGCAAAAATTACAGTACGGGTAGTAGGTGCTAGCGGCTATTAATGCAGCAATCTTTCGCGTACCACAACCGTCAAAGCTTCGCGCTGCGTTACATTAAATCGAGAAATAAAATGACATCAAACTGGACTCAGGATATTTTTGTGAAGGCATGGGACTTCGCAACTTTAGCGCATCACGGTCAAACTTATGGTGGGCCAGTTGAGGGGCAAAAATTTGATTATATTAATCACATTGGCAGCGTTGCAATGGAATTAATTTGGGCGTTAAATAATACCCCCGAAGCGGACGGCAACCTTGCGATTCAATGTGCACTACTTCACGACACCTTGGAAGATACGAAAATTACCTATGAAGAGGTGGTTTCAATGTTTGGTCAAGATGTTGCTGAAGGAGTTAGAGCTTTAACAAAAAATGAAAGCTTGGCCACAAAACATGAACAAATGTTGGATTCTCTACAGCGCATAAAAAAGCAGCCCGTGGAAGTTTGGATGGTTAAACTGGCTGATCGCATTACGAATCTTTCTGCTCCACCTTTCTATTGGTCTAGAGAAAAGAAAATAAGTTACAGAGAAGAAGCGCTAATCATTCACGAAGAGCTGCATACGGCTAATATGTTTTTGTCTGAAAGGCTATTGTCTCGTATAGAGAGTTATCAAAACTATATTAAAAAATTTTAAGCGGTTAAACAAAATAATGAACAAAGATTTAAAAGAACTTCTGGGAAAAATAAAAAGCACAGCAGATTTTTATGATGTGGCACTTGACTCGATTAATGACACCAATGCGCTCGGTGATAACGCGCTGCATTGTGTTTGTGTGTGGGGAGATATAGCTGCCGCTACGCTATTGGTGGAAAGAGGCATTGACATTAATCAGCATGGTAAGGGTGGCTTCACACCCCTAAACCTTGCGCTGGAATTCGGGCATATACAATTAGCGGACTATTTGATCTCGCAAGGAGCGGACACCAGCGTTATTGGTGCCGACTTCAAATATGATTCAGAAAAACACAATAAACACTTGCAAGGAATGGAAGCAGAAATTCAAAACCTTGAGGAAAAAATTCACATTGAATGCGGCAGTCCGTGACAATCTATTCCTGACAATCAATGCTGTCAATTAAGGCCTGAGGATCAATTTAACTCAGCATTACAAAATGCCTGGCCGCTTGGCTCGGCATTAATTTTTATCGTACTGTCGAAATACGGATAAGTCATTCGACTATTAATACCAGATTATGGTTATCTAATTCCCTTCTTATTATCCTGGAGCCCTTAAGCATGACGACGACCAATAGCGTTCATTTACATCGTGTACTTTGTACCACACCAGAAAAGGTATATCGCGCATTCACGGATGCCGATGCAATGGCCAGATGGCTCCCACCCTGTGGTTTTACCGCAAAAGTCCATCATATGGATGTAAAAGTAGGGGGGTCTTATCAGATATCATTTACTAATTTCACAACAGGAGGAAGCCATTCCTTTGGCGGCACCTATCTTGAACTCACCCCAGGTAAAAAAATAAGTTATACCGCAACATTTGATGACCCTGATTTACCCGGCGAAATGCGGACAACGGTAGAGTTAACGCAAGTGTCATGCGGTGTTGATGTCAAAATAAAACAAGAAGGCATTCCGAGTGTTATACCTACAGAAGCTTGCTATCTCGGCTGGCAGGAATCGCTGGTGTTTTTAGCTAAACTGGTAGAGCCGGAAATACCAAATTGAATTTAACAGCTATTATATTTTACCCCTCGCACCCAACCTCTATCTTCAGCAGTCTCAGATAAAGCTTACATCTCTCGCACCCAAGCTCCAGCTTGGGTGCGCACTCTTCAAATGTTTAATTGCAATATCCAAAAACTATTCATTACAATCCAAGTAGATTTTTTGTAGAAAATAAAATTTTATATTGCAACTCATATTCTTCGTTTCTCTCGTTACACCTTGTTCCCAAGCTCCAGCTTGGGAATGCATACATTGCCTTTCGCTTCCAGGCTACAGCTGAGGTACGCACACTTCAGATATTTTATTTTTGTATTATAAAAACTGTTCACTAAAATCTTTACAACTTCTTGGCAGAAAATAATATTATAGATTGCAGATCATAGTTGCCTTGTAAAATTCATCACAAATTAACAACTCAAAATATTTTCATGTAATCAAATGTAGATTATGTAATTCAAACTATACGTCTTTCGCGGATTTTTAAAATGTACACTCTCTATCTAGAAATTATGTCTAATCCGTACACATAAACCCATCATCTTAAGATGCGCGCGGGGTGATCATTGTTCACAATAATAGGTATATTTTCAAATAAAATCTATTCGATAAACCGCCAGCTACATAATTCGACTCTAGGCAAGCATCAATGTAGCCAATTATTTTGGTGTGGCTTATGTCCCATAGCGATCATATCTGCGTTTTTATTGTAGAAAGTTTCATCAATTTTCCGATTAAATATTTTTTTTGATGCCAAGTCATTAATTTAAATATTTTCCTTGAAAGTGTATGTTGCTTTTTAAAAGATGTGAAAATTAAATTATTTAAGCGACGGTTGAAAATGAATTACAGCAGAAGGATAAAAATTCCAGGAAAAATAAATTCAATTTAAGTAAAGTGTAATTGATTTGCAAATTTAAAAACAACAATCAAATGCTATGTTTTTTTTAGACATTATTTTATTAAGAAAAAAATAATTTAAAATAAAATATAAATTATTTTACATTGCATATTTGCAAATATTTAGACAAAATCAATTTAGAAAATTAACGCCGATAGCAAAATCTACAAAGTTATTTTTCCGAAATGTCACTTCACGCGATTGCACTGCGTTAGTTTTTTTGAAATTTGCTCTAGTTGATACCTGTATATGATTGCAATGAAGGCGCTTCACTTTTCAAACCATATTGTTATTTTCGTTGCCCGTAATCGCAGCATTTGGCTGCTTTCAACGTTCCCTTCGGGTACGGAGTAATCATTCAATTTATCAATTGTGTTGCTATTGGTAACACTTATTTTGCGAAATGCTTACAAAACTTAACAGCTAATTTTTAATTGGGTACAATGAAAATCGCGCCAAGCACTTAGGGAAGAAATAGTATTTACGGCAATTTGAGCCAACTATTCACTACTAAGTAGGTACCGAGACATATGCTTTGCAGCCTTCAAGACTTATTGTCATTAGCCGTGTCTCAACCTACCCGGTGCTGGAAGTTATTGTTTCGCATGGAAATATTACTTGATGGAGACAACTCATATGGACTTTAAAGCGAAGACTATTCCTTTTTCATTGCACCCTTTGGGACTTATTGAAAGCTTTATCAGTCAAGGCGCCAAGCTTGAGGGGCTGCTGCGCGACACCGGTTTAAGTGACCGTTCGTTGCAGGTGAAAGGGCTGAAAATTTCATTTATGCAGCAGGCCCGCATTGTAGAAAATGGTCTGCGTATATGCTCCACGCCTGGAATGGGGCTCATTATTGGCAGCAATATGGACTGGAGTTTTCACGGCAGCCTCGGCGGCATAGTTAATTGCAGCCCCAGCCTTGCCGATGCCTGCGCAAGTTTCCGGCGCTACCTGCAAATTGCCCAGCCACTCTATAAATTATTTTTTTCGCAGCCAGATTATTTTTTCGATAAGGGAAACTATTTAGTCAGCCCCATCCACACCATGGTTGATGAAACCTTGTCGCCACAACTTGCCAGATTTGAACTTGAATATCGCTTGGCGATTTTGCTACGCCTTTATGATTTGTGTGGCAATAAATCTGCGGTAGACACCTCGGTGGTGATAGGGCTGCATTATCCCAAGCCGAGCTATGTTGATTTGCTCAAACAATTGCCAGTGACAGAAATAAATTTTAACTGTCGCTTTCCTTATATTGCCGTGGGCCGCGAATTTTTTTGCATTCCCTGGCGAGAGTTACGCAGGCCGCTGTACGATAAAATTATCGAGCGCTGCGAAGAGGAATTTGCACAAGCCAATCTGGACAATAGTTATGCCGAAAAAGTGCAGTGGCTTATTCATAAAAGCTTTCAACCCGATGTACGGCTACAAGATATAGCCCAACAAATGCGTCTCACACCTCGTGCGCTCACGCGTAAGCTTGCCGCAGAAAATACCAGCTTCCGCCAAATTTTTAATCGCGTGCGTATGGAATTTACTATTTTGCATTTGCGCGAATCCAGTTTAAGCGTTGATCAAGTTGCCGAGATAACAGGGTTTTCTTGTTCAGCCAGTTTGCGCCGCGCGGTAAAATCCTGGCGAAGTGCGGATGCACAGCAATCCTATGAAGAGCAACCTACGCAAGGAGGCGAAGAGCATGTTCTTTAAGCGTCGCGCACTTGTAATCCTGATTTTTTGTTTGACATTGTTTGCGCTGGTTTTGTTATTCATGAAATCCCCGCAGCAGAAGTCTGCCAACCAGCAATCGGCAGTATCCCAACAGCAATCGCCCGCGCTTGAACCTGCGCCAATAGCTGTACCTAAAGTAAATAAAACGCAATCAGCATCAGCGAAAGCAGCTGTCCCCCAGGAAAGTTTTAACGAGAAACTGGCATTAGCGCTGTTGCAACAAATAGCACTCGACGAACAAGGTCGCCCCATGGTCGATAACCATTTAAAACGGCAATTAGATGATGCCGTGAACTTGATCGGCAATGAGCGAAGCCCCGCGGAACTCGAGAAGATTAACCAACTCATCAGAAAAACTTTCGCGTTGGCAACAGCCGAAACCGTTGAGCATATTTTGCAGCGCTATTATTCTTATAAAATTGCCGAGCAGGATTACGCCATCACGCTTGGCGAAACCGAATCGATAAATGCTGTGAAAAATGAACAAACACTTTCAGCGATGCGCGAAAGTTATATGGGGCAGGAGCTTGCGGAACAATTATTCGGCGAAGAAAAACGTTACAGCAACTATGTTTCTGAATTAACCGAGAAATTATCCGCGCCGGACTTATCGGAAGAAATGCGACGTAATATCACCGCTGAACTGCAAAAAAAATATCATCAGGAAAGCGAAGAACCAGAAGATTTAGTGCCGCGTGAAGATATATAACTGGCTCTAGCGAAGGGTGCTAGCACCCAAAGAAACGTTAACAGCAGCACGAAAAAAATAAAACCATAAGGAAATCGACCGAACCAGGTTAGCGATGGATCTATAGGATAAGCAAGCTTGGCTACCGCAGTGGCACGTTCATAAGCTGGCATGACCGCTGTAATATTTCCGCTCGCCGAAAATACGGAGGAGGGCCCATTGTTGAGCGCGTGAACTAATGGCAAGCGTTGCTCCAGGCTACGTAATCGCGAGCTCGTTAAATGCAAGTATGGTTGAATGCTAGTACCAAACCAACTGTCGTTGCTCTGTGTTACTAATAACTGGACCGCGTGTTTTTGTTCGGCTGCTGCGTAGACTAAACCGGCCACATAACGCGGATGAACAACGTCAAAGCAAATAAGGGATTGCATTGTTAGTGGGTTAAAAATCATAGGTTTGCCTGGCGCGCCTTCCGCTAAAGGCGTATAAAAATTACCGAAAAGTTTTTTAATGGCATCACCTAGAATAGGTACATCTGCCAAGGGGAGATATTCACCGAAGGGAATGCGCATACGTTTTTGATATTCTTGAATCCCCTGGGAATCAATAAGCGCGCTGGTGTTAAAAGTTTCATCACCCCGGTTCTGCAAATCCTGAATCAGTAATGCAACACCTGCAATATTTGCATGGTGAGTAAATGCTTCTCTAACGTGTTTCTCATTGTAAAAACCTACGTAGCGCGCCTCCGGCCAAATGATTAACTTTACCTCCTCGCTCGCTAGCGCAAGTGATAATTCCATTTCGAGTGGATATGCGCGGCTATAACCTTTTTCTGGTAGCGGAATTTTTACGCTGGGCGGCGAATGGGGCTGCACTAAACCCAGTTTCATAGACGGCCATTGTTGTTCTTCAGCGGACCAATAGCGATAAGCAAAAAAGCCGTAAATAAACCATGCCAATATGAACCCCAGCGCTGCATATTGATAAGGATCAACTGCAGTGAAACGTTTTCTTAACAGCGCAAACACCAAGCCGTTGTGCAACAGGATTGCAAAGTGCAAACCTTCCGCACCAGTGATATCGACGGCTTGTAAAGCAAGCAGAAATTTACCTTGCGTAATCGATAAATCTGCGGGGAATACAACCGGTAAGGCAACAAACAACAAACTTCCGCACAGTGCCAGGCTAAACCATTGACTCTGTGGTCGCCAGCGCGCGAGCCCCACTATCAAGCAAGCTAATAACGCAAATAACTGCGCGCAGTAAAACCAATAAATACTTGCTAGCAACACACAATACGCCAGCTTCAATTCACTCGATTTCTGTAAAAATTCGATGATCCAAAAACTTGAAATGGCAAAAAAAAGATAGCCCAGTACTGCGCCCAAACCATAAGCACGCTTGAAAGACACACCTTCAAGGGAAAATAAAAATGGCACCAAACCAACCCAGGTTAATAAAAATAAATTTTCATTAATGACGCTCGCTGCGAGGCTAAGTGCTGAGAGCAATATTAAAATGATTTGGCGCAATATCGGGAACCCGTTAATCATGAGTTGCTCCGCGAAATTCCGCGCATGCCGGAGCTGCGGTTACGCCGGTCAAAGGGGGCGATATTAACTGTGCGCCTGTGGCCTCGAGGTTTTGATAAAATTGGGAGTGATCAGCAAATAAATTTCTCGCAAGCTCACCAAAAAAAAGGCTTTGCAATGCCCGGTAATCCACGAATTGCTCAGCGGCTTGCGTCGCTAAATAACCTTCGCCTATTTGCTGCTCCACCCGCTTATATTGTTCATAACAATGTAATAACTTGCCGAACCTGTGTCCCTGCGGAGAAGGAAAGGTCTTTGCAAAAAGTTTTTGATCATATTCAAGACCAAAACGATTTACGGCTTGCGATAAATATTTTTCAGTGTGTGCATTGATGATTAACTTATTTCCATCAATGACATATGCCTCACTCAGCAATTGTTCCAGTGGATAAAAGTTATTGTCATTATTTGGCGCTACTGAATTTGCATAGATAGCAGCTTCAACTGCCATGGGTTTATCTTGCATAAGCCACGAAGCCATCGCTGCTAGAGGCAGTAGTAACAACCACAGCTTGCGCGCATTTAATAACATTGTTTTATGCACATGTATTTTTTTATTCCACACTAATTCTTGTACACACTAATTCTTGTTCAGGCTAATTCTCGCCACAGTATAAATATCTAATCGCTGACAATAACCCGAAAAAGTTTGAATCCTGTAACAAATTTAACGCTTGCGTTACACGAGCTACCAGATTTGATTGAAATGCGTTTTTACGGTGATCGTACCCATTAGCTGTTGTTTCTATAATCCTCGCCGGCAATCTTGCCATACACAAGCGCATTACATCATTAAAAAAAAATTTGGAGACAATCATGTACTCAATAAAAAATCAATGGCTTTACTCATTAGGGCTGTTGTTTATCACCAGCGCGACATCAACCACAGCTCTGGCCTACGGCGGTTCGGGTGGAGGCGGAGGTACAGATGGTGCTTACAGCCAAGGCGGCGGCCAAGCAGTAACTTCAGAACGCGGTGGAGCCAGCTGTACGGTTTATCGCCCAACCACTCTCAATAACAATGCAATCATTTTATGGGGAAATGGCACAGGTGCATCACCGAGCAGCTATGCCGGTCTATTGCGGCACTGGGCATCATGGGGTTTTGTTGTAGTTGCGGCTAACACCGCTAACGCAGGTACGGGTACTGAAATGCGTGCGTGCCTTGACTGGTTACAAAGTTCTTCGCTTGCCAGTCGTGTTAATTTATCCAAGGTGGGCACTTCGGGCCATTCCCAGGGCGGCGGTGGCGCTATCATGGCGGGTGTTGATCCGCGCGTAACCACCACTGCGCCTATTGAAGGTTATACCCTGGGGCTCGGCCATAACAGTTCCTCGCACACACGGCAAAATGGACCCATGTTGTTGCTGTCTGGCGGTGCCGACCAACTCGTGTCACCGACAGCTAATCATCGCCCGCTATTTAACCGCACCAACGTAGCTGTCTTTTGGGCGACCCTGGCCGGAGCATCGCATTTCGAACCGACTAACAATGGCGGTGGTTTCCGTGGCATCACCACTGCCTGGTTCCTCTACAAATTGAATGGCAATGCAGAAGCAACCAAACAATTTGAAGGCGCTAGTTGCGGTTTCTGCAACGCTGCCGGCTGGTCAGTACAACGCAAAGGATTTTAACGCTTACTCATAATAAGCTTGATCACACCAATACAACTGCACACAAGCAGCGGTTGTATTGGTGACATGAGTTTTTGGTCAAACCGTCAATTTTTTCTCGCCATTAAAGCTCCTGCCTGGAGTGAATTTGTTTTGGGTATTTTATTACTTGTATCGCCATAAAATTTTCATTTCAACTGCTGTAATTTTTTAGTTAAAGAATAATGTTTCAGTCACCCATCTATTTTTTTGCTGTAAAAATTTTCCAAAAATAACTTCAAAACGCCTTAAATTAACACTAAATTTTTTGCCCGCCTGCAATAGCAAGGTTTGCTGCTTGCCGTTAAATATAAATCACTAAAAGCTACTGATTGGATCAAGCACCAATATGGTTCACACAGGGCCTATCCTGTATTTAACATCGACATACATCATGCCCGACCTTATACTCGCGGATCTTTTTTAGATATTTACTTTAAATGACGTCATCTGAACTACCTCCACAGAAAACCTGGGTGCCGAACCCTAACAATATTCACGCGATTCTCGACTACAGTTCCGATGCCATAGTGATACTTAATCGCTTATGGCAATATATTTTTGTCAATGAAGCTGCTGAATCCTTGTTCCGCTGCCAACGTCAAGATCTTTTAGGGATCGAGCACTGGGAAAAATATCCTGAACTGCTCGGCACATCGGCAGAAACTAATTTACGTGATGCAGCGAGCTCGTCCCGCCCGGTGAGCTTCGAACAATTTATTCCTTCACTTTACTCGTGGCATTCCGTATCTGCTGTACGTTTAGGTGATGATCTGGTTCTTTATTGCCGTGATATAACGGACCGGATGCGGCTTATGCAAGAGGAAGCTGTGCGCGAGGGAATTCGTAAGGTGCTTGAAAACGTACCGCTTGCCATTACCATAACGCACGGCGCCGATCATCGAATAGAAGTGCAAAATAAGCGGTCACGCCAGTTAGTGAATGGACGCAATGTTGAAGGTATGTTGCTAAGAAATGCGCTACCAGAAACGCTGCAACCAAGGTTCATTGCGCTGTTGGATGAAGTATATAAGAGCGGCTTACCCTTCGCCGGAACCGAGATGCCGCTAGTCTATGATTACGATAACTCGGGTGTTTTACATCATGGCTTCTTTGATCTTACCTACCAACCCATTTTTGATACTAACGGCCGGGTCGATGGAATTCTGCATGTGGGCGTTGATGTTACAGAGCGGATCGCAGAAAAAAATCTGTTGTCACGCCTCGCGGCTGAGCGTGACGCCACCTTGCGACAACTTAGTGAAGGCGTGATCCTTACCGATGCAGTAGGAAAAATAACTTTTGTTAATGACATGGCGCGCGCGATGCACGGCGTAGCCTTACTTGACGTTGAAGTAGATGATTATTCAGCTTCTTACCAGCTGTTCACTCTTGAAGGCGAGCTTTATCCCTCGGCAGATTTGCCTTTGGCTCGCGCTGTATTACGCGATGAGTTTGTGCTTAACTCGCGCTGGAAAATCCAACGCCCTGATGGAACTATGATTACGGTTGAGGGCAATGCCCAGCCCATTTTTGATGATAAACAAGAAAAAATCGCCTGTATTCTCATCATACGGCATTGCTAGCGGTTTCTGAACTTTTCCACAGAATCTAGAATAAATTAAAATTATTGTCTGGTTATTGCAGAGCTATGGATTAACTTGACGGGGTTTTATTCCTCTACAAATGTTGGAAAAGAAACTTCAACTGAAGTGAAGCGCGTCGCAGTGAATCATTTTTAATTGAAATAAAATTTTTAACAAACGATTAGAAATGAAATGGCAAGCTCTCGCTTCCAGGCTCCAGCTTCGGAGCGCATATTAGATTTTTTATTTGTGCTAGGTTGAGATGACGATTAGGCAAATAATTTATTTCTTTTCCATTGCATCAATTACAAACCAGAAATAAAAATTAGTAACATGGAAGCTGCAGGAATAACCACCGGTATTCTCTCGGGCGAGCCAATTCTGAAATTATATGGGTGACCTCACCCAAGCCGTTAATTGGCATACAAACCTATCCTTGATTCTATTAGCGAACTCGGGTTTGATAATGGCATCACTATAATTAGTCTTCATATAACTTAAATAATAGAAATCTTCTTTTTTAAAAGCTAACTAATATTAAAGTCGACCATAAGGACAGCGGCGCGCCACTATACTTCGATTTGAATACAAGCCTGGCAAAGGATTCAAATGATAAATACGCCATCACTCTCGCGCTTCTTGAACTCCGCAAAGTTTGTGTTAGTAATAACCATGATCCTGGCGTTGTTTGCCTTTCCCTATATTCCCAAAAAAACATTGGAAATTTTTCCAGGTTCTCAGGTGTGGTGGGGAGCATTTACCGATTCTTTTTCTGGGGGTAACAGTAAGTTTGATTACAAGAATGGGATCAACAGTGCTATTGAATGCACAATGGGCGATGCAGGCCCATACAATATGTGTGGCAATAGCGCTGTATTTGCTGATAACACGGTGGTGACCCATGATCGATTGCTCGCCGACCTCCCATTTGCAGTCAAAGTTTCTTCGCAAATAACCCTTGACCTGAGTAGCTACTCCGGTGCCTGGGTGGATATTGATTACCGGGGTCCAGCAAAGTTGATTCATTTGTCACTGCAAAATCACGAACCCGCAATTGGCTTGCCGGATGCCAATCGCCAATTTCGACCCCAAGGTGTAGGTATTGCAACCTCGGAACTTCGCGAGCCCGTTTACGTTCTTCTAAAAGAATTTAAAACCAGTGATTGGTGGGTGAATCAGTTCGGTCTTCGCCGCGCGGAGGCCCAAACGCGTTTCGACAGAATAAAAGCAGTCACTGTTGAGCTTAAAGAGCTGACACCTCACACCAAACATTACCTGGAAGTTAGGTCAATCACGTTCGTTGGAGAATGGATCAGCAAAGAAAATTTTTACTTTATCATCGCTGTTGCTTTCGCAGTTTTGCTTAGCCTGGAAGGTGCCTTTCGAGTTTACACGCTTTACAACCGGCATCGCGCAGCGCAAAAATCACTGGACCTACTCAACGAGCACAATCAGAAGTTACGTTCCGTAGCTTACAAAGATGAACTTACGCAATTGCTTAATCGCCGCGCGATACATGAGATTGTTAGCAAAAGTTTGGACCTCAAAAACCAAAAGGGCCTTTCAATTATCATTATCGATATCGACCTTTTCAAAAAATTCAACGATACCTACGGTCATGCCGTCGGGGACGAAGTGTTGGTCAGTGTTGCCCAATCATTAAAACAAGCGTCACGCGAATATGACCAAATCGCTCGATGGGGCGGTGAAGAATTCGTAGTGGTCACCCGTGAAAGCAACCCGGAGAACTTACTTGCGTACGCTGACAAACTACGAGAAAAAGTTGCCGCAAACCCAATATTCATAGACGGCAATCCTGATCCAATTTTCATTACCATCAGCGCAGGAGTCACCCAGAGCAGTCTTGGGGAGAGCTTCGACCACGCACTCGAGCGCGCCGACAGGGCGCTTTACCAATCGAAGGAAAAAGGAAGAAATTGCTGTACTATTTTGTCCGAGAAATAGCTGAGTCGCAGTCAAACGGTGATGTGTTCAACTGCTAAATATATTTAGCTTACCGGTGTCTGCGGTAAAAAAATTTGGAATAGCAAAAGATATAGCAAGACAAATTTTCCGTAACATAATTTTAATTTTCATAATAATTCCTCTTTAGTCGATGTAGCGAACGAGCATCTGTATTGTAATGATTAGGATGTGATGATAAAAAAGCATTTTCGTCGAAGGGTAGACATTAAATCCCCATAAAGTATACGCCTATGTTTTTTTCAAACCAATCATTAACAAGTTTACGATGCCATTAGTTGAGGGGGAGTTAAATTGCATTAATTTTTATTGATAGGAAAGGCATGCAGGTTGAAATAAATTAAAAAAAATAATTTTCAATTGAGTGTCGAGCAATACAACTACAAACGTATTTTAAAAAAATCATGGAGGGCAAATCATCATCCTCGACCTCCATCATATTGCGATTGAAACTACTGACTGTTAGATATATAAAACGTCATCTCGCCGCCAATAATTTCCATAGCAGGGCGTGTTGTGGCGTTATTAAATCCGAGAGCTTTCAGAAACGCTGGCTGCGACATGGCTTCCACAACTTGATTTTTAGCTGATTGATCTGCCGCAGGTATTTTTATTTTACAGGTCCTTGATCTGCAATCCAGCGAAGAAATAACGATGGTTTGAGTATCAGGATTTTTACGCAGTACATCATAAATTTTAGTTTCGATGGTTTTTGTCCTACCCTCATTTGGCTCTTCACTGTTAAATTGATTGGATAAATTGGTATCGTATTCATGCAGCGATTTTACGCTTTGGAATTCGGTCATAATTTTATCTTTCTCATTAAACGCTGCAATTGCATTGTTCACCTCTGCCGCGCAGTCTGGGGCAACCTGGCCTGTGTAATGACTCGCGATAGAACTTGTCGAAGTCTTGGTGAGTTGATCCTGTGCTTTTTTAAGTGCTTCTGCTAAAGCAATATTGTTTTGTTGCAGATCGCCACGTAAATTTTTATTTTCTGGATGGGTTGCAGGGCAGGTCGTTGATAATGCGAGCGTATCTCGGATGCTGCTTTTGTCAGGCATTAATGACAGTGTAACGCTGGTTCCTATAGCAACTCCTATTATTAAACTAATTAGAATCTTTAACACGGGTATACCTTAAGTGGTCGATTTAAACGTTGGTATTTAAGAGGTTCGCCCTAATGGATTTTAAATGCAATAAATTTTTTCGAGCAAATATTTAAAAAAGTGCTGACTATGAAAATTTATATGAATCTGTAGAGAAATTAAATAATAGATATTAAGCGCAAACTCTTTCTTTAATGAGAAGAGTTTGCGTTAATCTAAGGCTTAATTATTTTGTGGTTACTGAATAACTATCACAAGTTAATGCGCCGGAAAGCGTAAAAATATGGGTGAAGCCGCCTGGAAACAAGCTACAGGACTGGCTTCCAGGCTGAGAGATAACTTGTTTAACGAGGATGGGGCCCACACCGTAACAAAACAATCCGGTTACAGTAACTGTCACAGGTGGATAGAGACCTCCGCCGATATTACTCCAGGAGCAATATGGAGTAACGTAACTAGGTGATACTAAAAGAGTTGCCGCAAGCACCTTAACTGCAGCAAAAGAAAGAACAGAACCAACAGCAAATACAATTTTTTTACGCATTACATTTCTCCAGAAAATTAAAATTGACCCCTGTTCCATTCCCTTCATGATTTAACACGTACAAAATATGGGTTTAGGTATTTTGCAGGCTATTCCTTAAAGCAAATTTTTACCTAATTATTTTAATTAAGTCTCGTACAACTTTTTAAACGAGTTTTAAAAACGATGTTTATACATAACAATAATTGCAATTTTTATTTGTTATTTCAAAAGCCATTAATAGTTATGATTTATACCATGGACTTAAAGCCCGCGTATACACGCAAGACGATTGATGCGACAGTGCGTGAGTAAAGAAAGGAAAAATGTATTTTTAATCAATGTCAGGTACAAAAACCATCAATTGAATATGCCTATTTTACGCACACTATTATTCCCGCAATGCTCGATAGCAATTAATCTTGTTGCGCAGGTTTGTTTCAAATTGCCTTAGTGTTTTATTAGAAGTGTAGGTATAAAAATAGAAATAAATGAAATAAATTTAATTTCAATTTTTTTGTAGCTGACGGCTTTTTTTGAATCGGTATATGAAAAAAATGAAGATGATACCTATCTAGGTCAGCTACCAGCTACAGGCAATGACCGAGCGCCTGCAACATCACCGCCCTCAATCAACTCCCAAGAGGCCTAATGAGTAGCAGTTAACCAACTGAATAAAAACCCTGTGCCCGAAAGAAAATTTTGCTATGGTTGCTCAATAAGTCCCAGGCAGGAATTTTACGAAAAAATAAAACTCGCTATTCGTATTTTTTTTGACCAGTACGCAAGCGCCCTTGACCTCAGAAGCAAGACAATATGATTGATAGCTCCCAAATGACTGATAACACCCAACAAAAAATCTCTAGCAGCAGCCTGCCCAGAGTCCGTATTGCCTTTGATATCCAAAACGGCGGTGTTACGGAGAAAAAAGAGCTTCCGTTTATTCTGGGGATTTTTGCAGATTTAAAGGGTGATCGTCAGGATGCCGCCGAGGATGAAAGTTATACCACCCGTTCAATGATCGATATCGACCGCGACAGTTTCAACGACGTGATGTATAGCTTCGCACCACGAGTCGACTTGCGCGAAGTCATCAACGAAAATTCCACTTTAAAGGAATTATTAACAGATCCGCAGGATGATCAACTTGTATTTTCCAACATCGATGCCTTTACACCCACGAAAATTATTCAGGCCTTGCCGTCGCTCACGCGGCTTTACCTGATGCGCAGCCAGATCCGTCAATTGCAAATAAAAGCAGAATCACACAGCGATATTTCTGCGGCGCTCAATGAGGCGGTAGGGTTAATCGACCAGAAACTAAGTCGCGGCTTGTCAGCCATCATGCATTGTGCAAGCTTTAAAAAAATGGAGTCCACCTGGCGTGGTCTCCATTTTTTAGTGATGAACACCGAAACCAATTCGATGCTCAAGCTCAAGGTATTTAACGCAACCAAAGAGGAGTTGCGCAACGATTTGTTAACCGCAGTAGCCATTGCTGAAAGTCACTTGTTTAAACTAATTTACGAAGCTGAATACGGCACTTACGGTGGCCAGCCCTTCAGTTTATTAGTGGGTGATTACGCGATTAACAATAGCCGTGAGGATATGGATTTTCTTGGCAAAATAGCCGAGGTCGCTGCTGCTAACCATGCGCCTTTTATCGCTCAAGCATCCCTCGCCTTGTTGCAATCAAGTGGTCTCGATAAACTCCATGACCTGAAAAAGCCGGGCGAAGCCAGCCATGCAACCGCTTGGCAAACATTTCGCGAACTGGAAGATTCACGCTATATCACTTTAGTCGCGCCGAGAGTTTTGTTGCGGCTCCCCTACGGCACGCCCAACCAACGCAATACACTCGCCTGTGTAGGTTTTAATTTCGAGGAGCAAGTGACTGCTGTCGAAAATAATATTCATCTGCATGAGCAATCAGCTGAAGAGCAGGGCAGTGCATTGCGTTATGCAGATCCACTGCAAGAACACTTTTTGTGGGGCAATCCGGTTTACCACTTAGCAGAACGCATCACTAGAGCTTTTTCACTCCACAGCTGGACTGCTGCAATTCGTGATAGTGAAGGCGGCGGGTTGGTTGAAGACTTACCTGCTTATACTTACTTATCCAGCAGTGGCAAGACTGAGCTGTTTTGTCCTACAGAAACCACTCTCGTTGATGAACTCGAAAAAGAACTCACCCAACTCGGTTTCGTTTTTTTATCCTACTGCAAAGACACTCACAATGCCGTTTTTTACAGCGAGCAAGTTGCAAACCTGCCGAAAAAAAATGCCAATGTGAACGCAATATTATCGGTAAGCTTGCCTTATATGTTGGCGGCATCCCGCTTCGCCCATTATTTAAAAGCCATTGTGCACACCAAGGTCGGGAGCTTTTTAACCCGAGGCAATGTTGAGTTTTATCTCAATACCTGGATCGCCAATTATGTATTGCTGGATGATGGCGCCTCGCAAGATATCAAAGCCTGTTATCCGCTACGTCAAGCGAATGTCATAGTGACTGAGGTCCCCGGCGCACCTGGTTCCTATCGCGCAACGCTGTTCCTCAAACCGCATTTCCAATTGGAAGAGTTAACCGCGTCGATGCGGCTCTTTGTGAATTTGCCTAAATAATTTCCGTAATATTTTGCACCAGGTTTTAATAAGTAGGTTGGGGTGGGCCACGTAAGGCGTAAGCCCCACCCCAACATTCCCCTCATTCACCAGCTTCAGCTTGGAATTGCCAAAAACGTGGCAAGTCTTACGAAATGTTAATTGATTAAACTTTGTTTTATTAATCTAATCAGTTGAATTTCTAGCTATTACTTTTTAAGTTTGCGTAAAAAACCTACCGCAAACAACCCAACACCTAACAGCAAAAGCGAATTAGGCTCCGGAACTTCGGCGCGGTCAATTTCTACCTCTACCTTAATCGAATGCAACCACAAATTATCGCTTTGGGAAAGTACATAGGCGTTCATGGTTCCATCCATATCAATATTGTATTCACACAATCTTGTTTCTTCATCTTCAAATTGACAAAGGTTATTGCGAGTCCAACTGGTTTCAAAAATGGTTAAACCTGTATCAAGATCAGGGTGCATTGCGCGTGGCTCAAATATCCAGGAATGAAAAGTGGCAGGCTCATTTTCATAAAGAGCCATATCGATTGATAAATCTTCCGGGTCGTCCTCATTGAAAAAATCTGCATCGCCAAGATTCGTTGGAGACATAATTTCGGTGAAGTCATAAATTATTTTGATGCGGGTAATAGAATCAGTCGCAGGCGCGTATCCGGCTGGAATGAGCTCGAATTTGTGCCCCTCCCATGTACCTATCGTAATTTGCTTTTCTACAAGGTAAGCATCCGAAATCAAAAAAGCACTTGCATTCAGCGAAATAAACAATAAAGAACCAAGCAGAAGAAAAAGAATGTGTCGCATGATTTCACCTGTCATTAGCAATTTTTTAGATGGAAAAATTAAGCATCTTGCGAGCCATATTTATTTAGTGCTGGTAAATCAACGTGCTATCGAAAAATGGCAAAAACGCAACTTTCAAATTTGTAAATTACTTCGACAAACTTTTAATGATTCATAATTTCAAAAAGCTCCCTTCTTAGTTATTGTGGCATAGTGACAGATTGCATGATTGCCCAAAAAAAATTAAAAATAAAGCCAACGCACCGTACATCCTAAATGAATAGACTTTAAAATTTTTTACGCCTATTCTGTTTTTCCTATCACGAAAGAATGAGGAGTTGCTATGAATATTATTCTGCCAGTTACCTTTCGGGCTTGTGCATCTCGCTTTATCGCAGCCTTAAGCTTTTCAATAATTGCCAGTAGCGCGCATGCTGTTTTTATTGATTTCGATGACCTTGACTATATTCCTGATCCCGATTCGCAGCAATTTTCTGACGTTCCTCTTTATGACCAATATGCCGATAAGGGGCTTATCATTGATGGCGCGTTTCTCATGCCTTATACCTACGTTGACCCGGCAGCTATAAAATCACGTCCGAACTGGTTACTCGGTTTGAATGTTGTAACGCTGAGTTTTACTGGAGACCTGCCAACTTTCGTAGGTATGTACGTTAGCTCGTTTTATGAAGAGCCAATGTATCTGAACGCCTACAATTCCACGGGTTTAATAGGATCGAAAGCAACAAAAGGACATGGAGGTAGTGCAGACGGGGAGCCCACCTACAAGTACACCCATAAGCAATATATAGGTTTTAGCAATGATGCGGGAATTTCCAGCGTAACTATGGAAGGTTATTACAATATGCGAGTTTCCGGAATGATAGATGATTTAACATTTACCCGCAAAGTAGCTGCTCCTGTTCCTGAACCTTCCGCTCTTTTACTGCTTGCATTGGGAATTTTTGGAATGTTCGCACGGAAAATGCGATTGAAATAGGGGTGCAGAACTTTGTAGTGGTCAAGTAAATTTGGCCACAATTTAAGAGTTACTTACTTTAAGAGCTACTTACTTTAAGAGCTACTTACATTGAGAGTTACTTACATTGAGAATTACTTACATAAGTCGCTCTGCCATCACCGGAGACAATCCCCGGTGATATTGAGCACCTTGTAACAGCTCGCTACAACAGCTTTTTTACTCGTAGTTTACGCTTGGCAAAGATCCTTTTTGGTGTGCAGACGCAATGGCACTGGTAATAAAAAAATGAAGATAAAACAAAAAATATTTATGATGGCTTGATTCACTATCAAATTACGAATGCATCAGCAATTTGGGATGGGTGGATACCTGAAAATATGAAGCCCAACTAAACCAATATCAAAAATATGTTCCTAAGGCCTGTATAAACAAGTCCAATAAAATAAATCGATGATCCTTAAATTTAACTTTTATAAACCACACGCGCAGTTTTGATCAAACCGTATGTTTAATAAACAAAGCTGGTGGCCGCAAAAAAATAATAAAGAAAAAGTCGTAATATTACGCAATGGCTACTATCGCACACAGCGTTTATAGTCTTTACTGCAGCGGTTGCAAATGAAAATCACAAATCCAGTTAGTGTAAGCGTTGTAGGTGTAAGCCATCGCAGTTGTCGAATGAGCGATAAAATTGGTTAAGGAAATGGAGTTGCAGCTATGCAGCAGAAGAATGACTAATAAGTTTGCTGATACATGTCGTCAGGCTCCTCCTTGAACATTTTTAAGGTTGAGGTTCTGGAAAATAACATATTTTATTTAACGATCGGAAACCAAGGAACTTTGTATGCCATTTATTCCAGATGTTTTTTATAAGCGATTTGAACCAGACACAATATTTGTTCGGGATAAGCAAGGGCGGTGTCGAGCGTTCAGGATTAGAGGTGGAAATGCATATCCTTCTGGGTCCACAGTGACATCAGCGGGGCCGACTTACGGAAGATTTGATTGGCAAAATAGAAGAAGATTTACGGCTAGTGTTCGCTCTAGCAGCGTCCTGGAATCCGCTTTCCTAAACACACCAGAGGCACAGATAAGAAAAACAGATTGGTTTAATTTACCAAGAAGTAGATCCGTCAGCAGACGCACAGGAAATCAGGGAATGAAACACGCGATGATTAACCTGACCGGTGCCAATCGTTCGGCACTAGATTACATTCTGTGGATAAATGATCGCAGTCTCTCCCATGCGGGATGGGAATGGTGTCATCTTCAAGCGCACTCAATGGGAGGGCGAGATGAGCACCAAAATGTTGTCGCGGCTCGCAGAGGCAATAATTCCGAGCAACTAATTATTGAAAATGCGTTGCAAATGTATCGCCAGGAAAATATTTTTGAGATGAGAGTTTCAGCTGCCTTATTCAACAACAACAATGGCAAGTATGCTGGAAATATTATTCGTTATGAAATAAGAAGTCGTGCTAATTCAAATCGATTAATACATCACCTCGATTGTCTTGGTGCACCGAATCCATCAGGCATTCATCACGGCGCAATGCATCAAGGAATCTGCCGCTGGGCGAATATTAAACTGACGCAACTTTCAAGAGATCTTTATGGAAATACTATTACGGCTGAGGAAAAACGTGCTGTGCGACGCTATCTAAATGACCATTGATTTACAAGCTTCGCTGATGAAACCCTTCCACGCTGGAAAATACTTATTCAATCATTCGATAGGATTACTCAACTTGCACTATAAATTTAATTTTATCGTATTGGCTTTTGGGTGAATTTCCTTAAGCTTTATACTTACCCGTCCCTTGAAAAAATATGACATCTATATTTCGAATGTTTGGAATAGACGGGACCGATTATTTCTAATAAAAAGAGAGGACTTCATCTTAAAAAATTGGCGCCGTTTCTTTCTTGCCAGATTATAAAGGCCGTGTTATTGCTAGATGCGATCGCAAACGATTTTGATAGGATTCAGTATTAATTAACATTGGCGCAAAAATATTTGTTACGAGCTTACGGACGGCGTTTTTCAATGCATTTATTTTAAGTCTTTTAAGCTAATCAATTTCGCTGTGATTTTTCGCCAGCAGTTTTAATGCAACACCGCAGTATTTCTAATTCAATTTCACCAATTCTAGTTTGCAGAGCTCGAAATAAACCCGAAGCGAGCTGGTAATCCTAACTGATCTTTCACGAACACGTTCTTAATGAGGAGACAATTATGCGAACTCTTAGCGAATTCTTACTGATTGGTTTATTGATCACGACTTCCGCAGTTGCGAACGAAGTCGAACGTGCTACCCCTCCGGATATAACTCACTATTGCGCTACGGAGCTTAGTGTTACTGATAGCGGGTTGGATTACATTCAAACTGTCGATCTGAACCGACGTGGTCAAGTGCTGGGTTGGGGTTATCTGGGCGGGGGAGTTAAAGTATTTTTGTGGGAGCGGAAACATGGATATAAATTTATTGATGAGCTCGCGCACGAACTAGAAATCCCAACAGGTGCCGGCTCAGGTTTCAATGATCGAGGGCAAATCGTCGGCACTCAACCTATAGAACCGGACGGTGCGTTTCTACGGGCAGTAATCTGGCAACAGGGCAAAGGTTTACAATTCCTGGAGCCAGCCCCCGGAGATGACAACAGTGTGGCAGTGGCCATTAACAATCGCGGCGAGGTGGTAGGTATAACCGGTCCTTACCCGAATGAATCGACCCTGGGTGAACGTCCCGTCATCTGGGACTGCCACGGTCGTGTAACCGTCATTCCCCTGCTCCCCGGCAGCACAGGGGGTCGGCCCTACGCTATGAATGACGCCGGGCAGGTCATTGGTGCCACAGACGCATCGGGCGTAGTCCTCGGTTATATCTGGGACCGAAAAAGTGGCCTTCGCGCGATTGAGGGGTTGATCAGCGGCAGGCCCGGCATCCTTCATGCCATCAACGATCGCGGAGAGGGCGTGGGTGCCAGCAGCTTTTTTAACGGAAATTCCGGTTCGCATGCGATCTTCTGGAGCGAGGCGACGGGAGCTGTGGACCTTGGCGACCTGCCCGGCGGCATCGAGAACAGTTTTGCTTCCGACATCAACAATCACCGGCAGATCGTTGGATACGCCACGAGCCAGAGTGGTGGGGCGGCCGTTATCTGGGACTCAGATGGTCAGATTCACAATCTGAACGATCTACTCGTCCGCGATGAACCTGACGTTCAGTCTCTGTATTTGGGCGATGCGCGGAAAATTAACGATGCGGGTTGGATAACGGCATCGTCCTACGATGGCGGCCAACAGTTTCGCACTTTCGTGCTCAAGCCCGCACGGCGTTCCCCAGCGGGCACTTATGATTGCCCAAGTGGAAAATAAGAGCCCAGCTGATGACCGGACGCCGACGTTAAGGTCCTGGTACTCACGCGTTGATGTTGTTCCCGTGCACTCGCACGGGAACAACCATTTCAGAAATATTACAGCAGGTAGATAATCTCCCGAAAGACCTGCACAAATCAAAATAAATGCTTTTTCAAAAATGCAGTCAGAGTAGTAAATACATTTGCATGAATATTCTCAGTGCACCAGCATAAAAGAATTATATTAATTTTTTTTAAGCACAACTAAAATTGTTGTGAAATGAAAGATATCACTAGTACTTTGTGATAGTTCCAAAACTTGAATTTTGTAATTCTATTGATTTGTTATAAGTAGTACTTCATCAGGAAAATAAAACCACTTCAATGTTAAGCAGATGTTGTATTTGGCGAGGCTATGTATTGTTAGTGTGCAGGATGAAACTCTAACTTTAAACCTAATGCTCCAGCTACTTTCATCACAGTTTCAAACTGTGGTTTTGCTCCCGGGGCAAGAGCTTTGTATAGAGTTGCGCGGGCCAAACCTGAATCTTTAGCTAACTGAGTCATACTGCGAGCATTGACAACATCTTTAAGCGCAATCAGTAAAAGCTCAGTATCACCATTCTCAGCAGCTGCATTTAAATAGGCTGCAATAGTTTCTTCATCGGTTAGATAATCCGCAGCATCAAATGGGGTAAATGTGGGTTTCATAGATTACTCCTTCATGGCCTTGGCCATAGCAATGGCATTATCAATATCACGTTGCTGGCTTTTTTTAGTACCGCCAAGCAATAGAAAATACACAACGTTATCTGTTCGGGTGTAATACACCCTGTGACCGGGGCCAACGTGAATACGCATCTCATAAACTCCACTGCCTACCGGTACATGGTCGCCAAAATTACCGATTTGTGCGTTACGTATGCGCGCTATTACTTGGGCCTTGACAATTATGTCCTTCAATCCAATAAGCCAAGCATCGAATTCAAGCGATTTAAGTATAGTATTCATCTAGCTGTGCATCCATGAGCCAAATAGTTACGGTGAAGATTGTATCCAAGTGTAGACACTCCATTTGCAGGATGCAACTTGAATTTGATCATTGGCTGGCGTGGTTAGAATAATATATGCCGACGCTATAAGGCTGTGGGATATTAATGATGGGAATTCCAGCATAACGATGGACGGTTACTACAGTATGCGAACTTCCGGATTAATAGATGATTTAAAAATGCAGTCTGAGTTGGAAATACATTTGCATGAATATTCTCAGTGCGCCAGCAATAAAAAAATTAAATTAATTTATTTTTTAAGCTCAACTGCAAGGTTGGGCTGCACATGTTGAAACTGAGGGTGAAATGAATTAAAAGTGACAATTAAAAGTGACAATTAAATGTAACAATTAAATGTGACGGAGGGATTTAATTTAAAACAGTTTGATTATTTTAAAATCCCTCCGCCACTTTCTATTTAAAAAACCAACAACTAAAGGACAACAACGATATGTCAAGCACACTTCCTAGAACAGTACCCATAAATACGATTAGCTGGCCTTGCACCCACAATGCATTTAATAGCGATGCAGAAATTGGTGCCGGAGCCCACGAAGCGGGTGGTACTAATCAAAATCACAGCATTATTGCGCAACTAAATGCGGGTGTGCGTGCATTCATGATTGATATTCATGCCGATGGCAATGGTCTTCGTGTTCGCCATGTAGGAGGAATCATGGATGCAGATCTTAATTTCGAAGATCTGTGTGATTTGTTAATCAAGTTAAAGCAATGGATAATAAATAATAGCTCGGAAGTTATTATTTTAATGTTGGAAGTTGATGGTAATGTTGATCCCAAGTGGATCAAAGAAACCTTTGAAGGAAACGGCCCTTCAACAAGAACTAAAGATTACAACCTTAGCACTCTTCTTTACACGCACGATAAAAGTAAGCCATGGCCGAGTATCAATGATTTAGTACAACAAAATAAACATATCATCGTATTTCGTGAAACTGATGATGGAAAAGGTAGATTAACAAGTAATGCTGGTACAACAGTCACCATGGGCTGGTATCACGATATGTGGGAGTATTGGTTAGAAACTCCTTATAGTAATAAGGGTAATTACTGGTCAGATCTGCAAACGCATACATATGTATTAAGCCCTACGACTCGAGGCAACCCTGCTACCGCAGCATTCTTTAATTTAAATCACTTTGTTGACACTGGGACTTACGCTGCTGGTTCTGCAGGGGCAGCGGCAGGTATTAATCAAAATAAATACCTAAAAGCGAGAGCTCTGATTGCCTGGAAAATGCAGGGGGCAAGGCCTACATTATCTGTCGATTTCTTTAAGTCAATACCAAATCAAAAACCCGTTTACGATACAACGCAAACAGTAGCCGAGTTAAATAATCAGCTATGCATCACTGGTGAAGTTAAAGATCAAAATAATCATTTTTTCAATCAAGAAATCACTTGGGAAGGCATTAAAAAATTAACGTTTTCTGAACACTTGGGAGGTTCTTATCTGGATTGGGACATTGACGAGAATTTATCCTTTCCTAAGCCGAGAAGCCGTCGCGGATACTACAGTTTTCCCAGTGACGGATCCGCAATGACGTTGACACCTTCATGCCCCGGTTTTCATTTTGATCCAGCGTCAGTAACCTGGGATGGGGTTACACCAAACACGCAAGGAAATTTTACAGCAAAACCTTTGTATCGAAATTTACAAAGTGGTAGTGAACATAATTTATTCTGCCTTAATCATAAAACGTTTCTTTATCAATCGAATGGTGATTATGCCTACACCAACACAGCTAATCAGCAACAACATAAACTAGCGAACACTAATGGCTCAGGCAGCATCATGTCAGGCGACACCATCTATATTCGTGCAACTGAACCCCGCATCCTTAACCATTATTTGCGTAGCAGTAGTCAACCGAGTAATGATGTGTGGTATGAAGATGTCAAGCACCCGACTAATGTTCACAAATGGAAAATAGAAAAAGTTGATGCCCATATGAAAAAAGCACTTAAAGGTGCAAGCATATATATTGGCGATACAGTGTTGTTGTCTAGCATGGATGAAAAAACCTATTTGTGCGCGCGCGGCGAGGTTGATTACGTGAGTTTGACCGATAGCGCATCCGCTTGGGTAATTAAATAAGTTATAGAATAAATATTTTGAAAAACGAAAAAGGGGGAGTCTCAAAGTGACCTCATAAAAGGTGAGGTCTTCTTTGGGCTATTTAATAAACAATTTGTTTCTATAGATATTGAGACTTAAATAAAAGATCAACCGTCATTGCGAAAGCATAACGGCTGATCTTTATTTTTTTACAATATTGATATTAATAGCACCGATTTAACAACGACATAAAGTGAACTATTTAGTCGTGTTTATTTTTAACCTTGTGCGTCCCTACCAAACCACTTGGGCCCGGTTGAGTGCCGTGTTTGATCAGGGCAAGGAAATAATCCTCCAGATCTACACGACCACCTGAACAGTTCATATCGTATTGACTAAATTGTGGTGCTTTGCTCTTCGTGAATAAATTTTTGGTTATGAGTTCTCTATCTTTTTTATTGACGAAGCCATTGTTGTTGAAATCTGCATCGCACAGATTGCCATATCCGTCGCTATCGCTATCGCATTGGTTTGGATTTGGAATTTTTGTGCAATTATCCTGATCGTCATAAACATCGTCGCCATCGGTATCAGGTATACCCGTGTTGTTAATAGTGGTGTAGGCAATGGCTTTTTCACTGCCATTTGCGCTCGTCATTGTTGCTTCATTTAAAATGCTGCCGCCAACAGGGCCACTCACTATTGCATCAAATGTTAAAGTCGCTGTACCACCCGCAGCAGTTTGCGTTTTCAAATCCACACCTACAGCAGGCAGTGTGCCAACTGAAGTACCTTCTTCACTGAAGAAATAAGTTGCGCCTATGTTGCCTGTACTATTTTCAAAACCCGTCAAAACTGTGGGCGGAATTTGCGGAATTAATCCATATACAAACCAAATATTTTCTGTGCCCTGTTGCGACCAGATTTGGAAGCTATAGGTTTGCTTGCCCTCGGTATCAAAGAGTGGAATGTCTTCCCAGGAAACAACATCAAACGCAGTACCGTCATCTGTTGTTAGCGTGACAGAATAAAGTTGCCCGCCATCGCCCAAATTAAAATCTGCCCAGAATGGAGCCAGGATATTATTTTGATCATCGGCATGGGGTAAGCCAACAGGTTGCGCTGGTACAGCTGCACCACTTACAGTTCCCAGTTCAATCGCACCGTTTACGGATACCAATATTTCGTTGTAGGTTTTACCAAAATAGGAAATGTTGACGTTATTCACTAACCAGCCACCATCATCACAATTGTTTGGGCAGCCAAGCGGTTCAACTCCGAGCGCCGACATGGGAACAAAACCAAAGGGTGATGCTGATTCAATGAGCGATCCGGTGCTTGCATCAAGAATTCCGCTCCAGGTTAAATTGCCATTTGCTTCAGTAAAACGTGCTGTTGTAGTACCTCGTGTGACAAGTTCAGTGGCTGAATCTGAAACATAACGAGAATTTTTTGGCACAAGATCTGTAACACTAAATTTATTTTGATCACCAGGATTATTGACTGTCAGTGTATATTTTAATTTCTCACCACGGCCTGCATCGGTTTTATCAACCACTTTAGTAAATAAACTTGGGTTAGTTGCCGATGCAGGTTTGACAGCCAGCGGAAGCGTTGTTGTTGGTTGACTAGTATCTTTCGGCGTTAACTTTATCTGGCCAAAGGAAAATATATTGTCCGGTAAGCTAACAACACGTGCAGTTACCGTGATCACTTGTGTTTGACCTGCGGTGAGTTCGAAATTGGCAGGGCTCACTGTTATATCGGGTGAACCCGCTGCACTAGTCGTCCAACTACCGTTTGCAGTTGCTGTTACAGTGCGAGTCCAGCTGCATTCAACATTACATTGGTCTTGTACAAGTGACGCAATGTTTAATGTACTTGGATCACCGCCAGTTTTTGGATTAGCGTCAAAGAAATTTTGCGCAGTTTCATCAAAAACTAATGCAGCACGTGCGGCAATATCAACTTGCACACGACCACCACCCATATCAAATGGATCTGCCGGATTTACGCCATCAGCTTTACGCACATTTGTTTGGCCAGTTGTCATAAATGCTGACAAAATTTCTGCAGGTGTCCAATCAGGATGCAATTGTTTTAATAGTATCGCTGAACCCGTCAGGTGTGGTGCCGCCATCGAACTACCGCTGATAATTCCGTACTTGCCGGGAACCGATGGATCATCTTCCGGATCTGCAGTTGCAAAACCGGGATGTAAAAAATGCAAGTTAGCACCCGCTGCAAAAATATCTATTCCGGGAGCAGCAACACTGGGAGCAAGGAAATCAAAACCCGTGTAGGGGCCCGCTGAACTGTCTGGCGACATAATATCTGCCAACGCAGGATTACTGATAACCTTACTGCTCTCTGAAATTGTTGCAGTGTGGCCAGTACCACTGGATAGCCACAGTTTTAATGCATCGCCATTCGCTGCATTAATATTAATTGCAGGGATTGGCATCATATCGGGATCAACACTTGTCGCCTGACCTGTAACGTTTGCAAGGACACAACCTTTCGCACCGCCCGCTGCAACGTTTGCACATTTTTCTGTGCGCGCAATTCCACCGCGATCACAGACAACGATTTGATTGGTAAAGCTTCCGGCAGGAAAGGGCACTAAACATTGAATGGGATTTGCATCACCGTTAATAAAATTACCCGCAGAAACAATGGGACCGGTGTAACTGCCGCTAAGAGATCTTCCGGGAATATTTGCTGGCGGTGTTGTGTCGCCACCCGATAAATTTTGCAAATATTTTTCACCAAAATCGCGATCGTGAGTACTCCAGGCTACGCCAGTAACCCATGGAGCATTACCACTGCTAGCAGCCTGGCCTGCACCTGCAGTATTACCGGCAGAATTTTGTACCATGATGCCGGCAGCGCGCGCGTTCAAAAACGCGAGAGCTTTAGATTCTTCCCATGGACTTGTTGGCGATGAACCAATCGAATGATTAATTGCATCCACACCATCAACAATTGCTTGATCAACTGCGCTGATAATGTCAGACGTAAAGCACCTCGGAGCACACACTTTATAAGCAATAATATTGGCATGAGGTGCGATTCCGGAAATGGGGCCGAAACCAACACCAGTATCTTTACCGGTGAAATCAAACACTGTTGCAGAATTTACAAGGTTACCTGCTGCAATACTCGCTGTGTGCGAACCATGTCCATCAGTGTCTTTTGATACGGGATCACCCGTTTGCGCAAGCGGATCAGTGCCGTTTACTTGTCCGGCAAGAAATGTATAAGAGCCCACTAATTTATTGTTACACAACCCAACAAACTGCAAACATTCACCTAAAAATATTCCGTTGCCAAATGGATTTTCAGGTGCATAACCATCATCGCCAATAGCTGCAAAAGATTTACTGGTGTGATCAATACCTGCATCAATCATACCTACCAACATGCCTTCGCCTTTTACATCAGGCAATCCAGTGCCAATACCATTCCATACATTCGTTGCGCCAATAAATCGTGGTGTACTTACAGTATCAAATGGAAATGCGACATCGCGTTCAATACTGACAATATCTGGCATAGATGCGAGGCGTGCGGCTTCATCCTGCGTCATTTTTGCGCTGATGCCGTTGAACGCATATTTAAAGTTATGGATCTTCCGAATTTTTCTGCCGAGCTTTTGCTCTGCCTTAGTCTGGAAATTTAATTGTTGTTTTACAAGATGGTCAGCATAAACACGACTGATTGAACTCTTTGCATTTAACACACCGCGCGCATTGACATTGGTTTGTGCACTAGGTAACGGAGACTGCAACGATGTCGCCGCTAAACCAGTAACTCCCCCTTTGTATTGCGCTACGGGATTTTCTTTCAACCGAATAATATAAGTTTGTATGCCAGTCACACCGGTTTCACTTTTGAAATCCGCAGCTTTTGCCGATGTATTATCGGTTGTTGCAGTGCTACCACCTTTCAACGACACATTCCGTTGCTGCTGGATGTGCACCGATGTAATTTCAGCTATGTTGCTGTCATTTTTTTTAGCGCCATAGGCATTGAGACATAAACTTGTAATAGTCGTTGTCACCAACACATGCATAAATTTTTGTGTGAAGTTAGGCATTGAAATCCTCCTGGATTGATACCAGTGATAGAAAAGAGGGCGGTCGGATTTCATAACCGCAGAGAGAATACACAGGTGAAAGAAAAATCGTAAGGGAGTGTAAATGCAGCCAAAATCTAACAGTTAAATTATTGCGGTGCAATACAACTTCTTAAATTAAGTGTGTTTTTATTGTGAAAATTTAAAAAAAATATTTTTCAATTTTGTTAGAAAAAATATTGGCATCTGAGTCTTCAAGTATTTTTTAATGTTGATCCTATTATTTTTAAAAGGTCGATGTGCTGGTGCTGGGCATGTTGTCGGCACTGCGTCGCGCTTTTATTGCGACTTATAACCCCGTCGTTCGCACCCCGCGAAGATCCTGCCACCTACAAAATGCTTTCTCGTGGCGATAGCGTTGAGGATATTTTATATATTCCATCGGGTGTAAAATTTGAACGTTTTTTTGAAGTGAATCTGGTTGAATACGAAGGTCGGTTAGAGATAAAAAAGCGTGAGCGTGAAGATTATTATTATCTTGAACCCAAAGGTTCTTATGAAGAATTAAGGAAAAAGTTGATCGCCTTGAGAATAGGATAGAAAAAACCCTTTCAATCATGCAAGAGTCAGTTGGCACCGCAACCGATGTTGATTGATTGTTTTACCCGTTTGGAAAGACTAATTGGGCGCCATCCGGAATTTTTCCCGAATTGAATGGGATTTTTTCACTTACAGGGATGCGAAGAAGTGTTGTAATGTTTTTAGGCAAATTTTAACGCCACAATTCCTGGCACCGGTGTCGTGCAAAGATCTAGTGCGACATATCGCACAATTTAGCCAGTGGCGGATGGTGTTATACATATTGAACGGTTATGTTGGTTCTCGTGTTAACAAGGGAAACATTACATGGCTATTTATATAGAAAATACGTGTATGGAAACTAATCGCGATGATTATTTTGGATTTATAGCCGACTTAGCATTCCTTTGGTTAGTCTTACTTTATTGGGTAGATTAAAAATGGCAGCCATACTTGAAAGATTGCGTAGTTTTACGCAAAAAAATAGATCCATTTCTGTAAGCACCACACTGGGTGACGATACCTTTTTGTTGCGCAGCTTTTCCGGCAAAGACACCCTTTCTTGCTTGTTCGAATATCAAATTGAGTTACTCTCCAATAAAGGTGATATCGGCCCAACGGACGTTATCGGCGAACAATTTGTCATTGTGATTAACGGTGATACCCCACGTTATTTTTCCGGTTATGTGCGCAGCTTTACTCGCCTTGCCCAACTTGCTCAAGGCTTTTATTCGTATAAAGCCGTGTTGGTTCCGTGGTTTTGGTTTTTGACCCAACGATCAGACTGCCGAGTATTTCAGCAAAAAACCGTCATGGAAATTGTCGAAGAAGTCATGACCCATTTGGGGTTTCGTGACTTTGCATTCAATCTGGTAGGGAACTATCCAAAAATTGAATACTGCGTTCAATATAATGAAACTGATTTTGATTTTATAAATCGCCTGCTTGAACATGAAGGAATTTATTATTATTTTTCTCATATTAAAGGCCAACACAAATTAGTTTTTTGCGACCATAAAACAACGCACACTTACCTTGAACCTAAAGAACTGGAACACAGTTCAGGTAGCCGAGCTTCAGAAAAAATATTTGACTGGGAACATCGGCACCAGTATTTCCCCGGCAAGTGGGTTCAATCCGATTTTGATTTTGAAAAATTTTCAGGCTCACTATTAACTGAGAGAGAAACGATTTCTCCTTTTAAAAATGCTAAAGCCTACGAGCTGTATCATTATCCCGGCGATTACAAAAATACCACCGACGGCAACAGACTCGCCACGGTGCGCATGGAAAAAGAAGAACTGAAATCCGATATCATTCATGCTCGCAGCTCCTACGCTCATGTGGAAATTGGCAAACTTTTTACCTTGTTGTCCGATGAAATGGATTCCGACAATAAAAAAAAATTCCTCGTTACGGAAATACTGCATCACGTTGTTGAAGGCAGTTATTTGGAAAACGATACCAATGTGCCCTACAGCAATAAATTTACCTGCATCTCCGAGTCCTTGAATTTTCGCCCACCTTTGATTACGCCAAAACCCAAAATTGATGGTGTGCAAACGGCTTTGGTGGTTGGCGCGCAAGGCGATGAAATTTGTACCGATAAATACGGGCGCATCAAAATTCAGTTTCCGTGGGATCGTTATGGCAAACGCAACGACGCCAGTTCGTGTTGGGTTCGTGTAGCCAGTCAACAGGCCGGAAATAAATGGGGTGTGGTGGGCATCCCCCGCGTCGGCAATGAAGTGGTCGTGACCTTTATTGAAGGCGATCCCGATCGCCCCTTGGTGATTGGCAGTGTCTTTAATAACGAGAACATGCCGCCCATTACTTTGCCAGCAGGTAAAAATCAGACCGGTATGAAATCGCAATCTACCGGAGGTGCTGCGGGGCAAAATGGCTTCTGTGTAGACGATACTAAAGGCAATGAGGCGATGAATATTCATTCCTCCTACAATTGCAATTTCACGGTCGATAACGACCTCAGCACGGCGGTTGTCAACAACGCCACTTACTCAGTCGATGTTAATTTAAGCGAGACCGTCGGCGCCGATCACAGCCTGAGCGTGGTCGCCAACCAAAAGATTTCCGTGGGCGCAGACCAAACAGAATCGGTAACAGGCAATCAAAACCTCACGGTGGCAGGCAATCAAACCGAATCTATTACCGGCGACCAAACCATCTCCGCGCAAAATCAAACCGTCACTATCAAAGCCGATCAGAATATTGAAACTAACAACCAAAATCTCACCGTCAAAGCAGACCACATGATCCACGCAGGTGCCCAGACCATCGAAGTTAAAGGTAAACAGGCATTTAATGTGGCGGATCATGCAACAACGGCCAGTGGAAAAATTGAGTTAAAAGCCACCGAAATTAACCTCTCCGCCGATTCCAAAATTACCTTTAGCGTGGGCGCGGCCAGCATCACCATCGAAGCCAGCAAAATTGAACTGGTTTGCGGCCCCAGCTCGGTGAAAGTGGACATGGCCGGCGTAACTGCAATGGGACCAAAAATCACCTTGAATTAGGGGGTTCCTTTAACCAGAGATTTGTATCGTGGCGAAAAAAAATGCGATCGAAAAGGAAGTCGACAAAATTGAAAATCAGTGGGAAGACTTTGTTTCTACCGGCTTACCCATTTTACGTTGGCTAGTCACACCTGGCAGCAATCAACTGCTATCGACCTTTATTCAAGTGCAGGAACATATGGGCGTTACCGTGTCCGACTTTTTTCTGCCGTTATATTCCCCCTTAAAAAATCCCGAATCCTTCGCTCTTGATTTAGCGGGAGAAATTAACGGGCGTATGGAAGCCAGTCGCGAAACCGTTGAAAAAGAATCGAACCAGCCTTTTACGTGGATAAAACCCGACATTTCGCACTGCCGCAACGCCAACGCCGCCTTGGCAATTACGGGCCAACACATTATCGAAGCCTTGGGTACTGGCTTTGAAAATCTGGTGCTGGTGATTCGCCCTAGTGAAATCAGCTCCGCCAGCGAATGGCGCGATTGGTGGCAAGGAATCGCAGGTTTCACTGGCGATAAAACACGTTGGCCACAACGTATAAAGCTGGTCGTGTTCGATGATCAAAAGCAGGCGCAATTAAATAAAATCGCGCAGGAAAATAAAACCAGCATGCTATCCATGGTGCCGCCCGTCGATCTCAAAGGCGCTATGAATCAGGTTTTTTCCGACGCCGATGATGGTAGCCCCGGCGCGGCTTACCGCAAACATTTTGTTGCCTTGCATCACGCCGTTGAGGAAAACGATTTGGTTAGCGTTGAGCGCGAATCGGTTGCGGCACTAGCCATAGCCGGCAAACATCAGTGGCACGAATTGTGGGTGGCGGTGTTATTAAATCGCGCAAGCGCTTATCTCACTAATCAGCGTTTTGACGATGCGATCAACGATTATCGCCATGCGCAACGGTTTGCCAAAATGGGCGAAGAAGCGGGTAAACCCGGCTGCGATAAAATTTGCCTGCAAGCCTATCTAAGCGAGGCAAGTGCTTGGTTATCCCAACAAAAATTGCCTGAGGCCACGGCTATTTATCAGCATTGCGCCGTGCTGGCAGAAAAAATAGGCGAAAGTTTTTTTCATATGGATTGTTGGCGCATGGTGAGTTTTTGCCAGGAGCGACAAAAACTCAAACCCGAAGCCTGGGAAAGCGCGTTGAATGCGCTGGATGCGGCGGCCGCAATAGAACCCGAAATCCGAAGCAATTCCACTTTACCTTATGTGGGCGATGCACTCATGCGCCTCGCTCCCAGCGCGGAGGAAATGTCCCGCACGGATACATTATTGCGCAGCTATCTCGGCGATGAGTGGCGAAAATTGATTGCCCAGCCAGAAAAGAAAACGGAGTCCGCATGTTAATTTCCAAACATGGTGACCCGGTGATGGGCATTGATATTCATCTGCTTACCTTCCCCCCTGCGCCAGCACCGGTCCCCGTTCCGCACCCGCACCTGGGGCTGATTTTCGATCCAGCGGATTACATTCCATTTATTGGCTCAACCGTGAGTATTAACGGAATTCCGCGTTCGCAAGCGGGTACTGCCGGTAAAGAGATTCCCCATATTCCGATGGGCGGAGTATGGGTGCTACCACCGATGAACGAAGCCGAAATATTCATGGGCAGCCTGACGGTGGTGGCCGATGGTTCACCACTCACGTTTAGTAACTTGCCTGTATTAACCTGCCAAAGCATCGGCATGATCGCAGCGCCAAGAGCAAAAAAGGCCAAGAAATCCTTTGGTGCTGTTTTGCCACTGAGCATGGTCACCGCCATTCCCGGCGGCATGCCCGTTATGGTGGGATCGATAGGCGCTGTGCCCACCATCGATATGGCGGCAATGGCGATGAAAGGGGTGTTCGCGGCCATCGGCCCGCTGGCGAAGGTTGCCAACCGTGCCAGCGGCGGCAAACTCGCGAGTAAATGGAAAGACCTCGCCACGCGATTTAACAAAAAAGTCGGCGCAGCGATGGATAAGCTAGGGCTCAGTAAATTCCGTAATAAAGTGCAAGACGCCGTGTGCTCAACTACCGGCCATCCCGTGAATGTGGCAACCGGTCAACTTTACACCGAGGCTGTCGATTTACAACTACCAGGCCCACTAGCTTTCACACTGAGCCGAGTATGGCGCAGCACCTCCAATCATAAAGGCGAGTTTGGTAGCGGTTGGCACCACAGCTATGACTACCGACTTTATGTCGTTGACGATATTGCTCTGGTTCAATTGGCCGACGGCCGTGTTGCCGAATTTCGCACCCCAAGCGAATATGCCCCCAGTTTCAACCGACAGGAAAAACTCTATTTAAAAGTAAATGCCGGCCGTTTTTACCTGGAAGATTTTAAAAGCAATTTCAAAGTCTTTGGCGAACCGCAGGATGAAAAAGGCACACGCTATTTATTGTGGGAAGCCGACCCTCAGGGTAACCGCATCGTCTTCGAACGAGACGGCGCCTGTTTGCGACGCATTATTGATAGCTGTGGCCGCGTTCTCACCCTTTACAGCGACCGGTATCAGCGCATTACGAAAATCATGGGGCCACACCCCAGGGTCGCTAATGAAGAGATCTGCCTGCTCAGTTATTTTTACAGCGACGAGGGCGATTTAATAGAAGTGCGCGACGCCCATGACAAACCCTTCCGGTATGTTTTCGAAAATCATTTGCTTGTCCGTGAAATTGATCGCGAGCACTTTAGTTTTTATTTCGAATTCGACAACAAATGGAAATTAAGCGGCGACCACACTCAGGCCTGGTGCGTAAAAACCTGGGGCGACGGTAATCTGTTTTATCGTGAATTGACTTACGATCTGGAGAACCAGTACACCAAATCCATCGATTCCAAAGGTGGTGCTACCCACTATTATTGGAACGACATGGGCGTAGTCACCACCGAGGTCAACCCGGTCGGCGGAAAAACGCAAAGCACTTTCGACACCTTCGCCAATAAAACCAGCAATATCGATGCGCTGGGCAATGCCACGTGTTTTGTCTACAACGAATTCAGCCAAATGACTGAATTGACCAACCCGGATGGCACAAGCACGCGCATTACTTACGATGCTCAGCACAATATCGCCAGCATTACTGACCCCAAAGGCAGCGTTTGGCGTTTTGAATACGATCAGTACCACAACCTGATTCGTAGCACGCAGCCCAATAGTCTGGGTGTTGAATACCGTTACAACAATGTCGGTTTTTTGTGTTACGCCAAACAGGGCGACTTCACCCAGGAATTCCTCTGGGAGCGGGGAATGATTTCCTGCATAACTTACGACAACCACGTAAGACAGGATTTTTTACACGATTATCTTGGGCGACTCCTGCGAATTAAAAACCACGACGGCAAGGGATTTCGTTTTGACTACAACCTGCGCGGCGAACTGATTGCCAAAACCCAGCGCGACGGCAGCAAGGAATATTACGACTACAATGCACGCGGTCAACTCATCTGCCACACCGATCCATTACACCGCAGCACGCGTTTTGATTATCGCTATATTGCCTTGGTTAAAAAAACACTGGCGAATGGTCGTTCCCGCTTTTACGACTACGACACCGAATTAAACCTGACTAAATTAACTAACGAGAACAACGATTTTTGCGCATTTAAATACGACAAACACGAGCGTTTAGTCGAAGAAATCGCCTACGACGGTCGCCGCCAAAAATACGAATACAACGAAATTGATAACCTGATCAAACACCACGATGGCGACTTCCGCACTACACAATACCTGCGCAACTTCGCCGGACAGGTGCTGGAAAAAATCTGCTCCGATGGTGAGCGCTCTGCTTATCAGTATGATGAATTAGGCCGTTTGATTGCAGCCGAAAATCCGGCGTGCAAAGTCGGCTTCGACTACGATGCTCTCAGCAATATCACGCGCGAATTTCAAGACGACTCAGAGCTGCGCCACAGCTACAACGCCCTTGGCTTTCGCACCGCAAGCCAACTGCCCAATCACGGAAATATTCGCTACAGCTACACCCACTTTGGCGATCTGGAAAAAATCGAATATAACGGCCGTTTGGTAAGCCAGTCCACCTACGATGCCATTGGCCGCGAGCTCACGCGAAAAATGGGCGAGACCATCCAGAGCAAAGAATACGACGTAATGGGGCGTTTAAAAAACTTCGCCGTCCAAAAAAATCATACGCGTATTATTGATCGCGGTTACGACTACGATGCCGCAGGCAACCTGACTCACATTAAAGATCTGCAACATGGGTCCATGACCGTCCTCTATGATCCAGTTGGCCGTGTGCTAAACACAGCCTGCCACAGTCCCGAAAAATTTGTCTATGACCCCGCCGGAAACCTGGCCGATGATACGCAGTTGCTTCATCGCGGTTACAGCAAAGGCAATCGCCTACTGCATTTTGAAGACAAGCATTTTGACTACGACGATGTCGGCAATTTAATTCGCGAACGTTACGGTAAAGAACAGCAGCAAGAAAAACAATTTATTTACAACCACCAAAATCAAATGATCGCCGCCGAATGCGGTGGCCAACGTTTTACCTACCAATACGACGCGCTTGGAAGACGCATTAGCAAAGGCGACAGTTTTGGGGAAACACGATTCTTTTGGGACGGCAATTTATTGCTGAGTGAAAAACGCCAGCACAAGGAAAAAATCTATCTCTATGAGCCGGATTCCTTTAAACCGCTTTGCCAAATTGAAAATGATCAATTTCATTATTATCAACTTAACCAAGCTGGCGCACCTACCGAGCTCACCAACGAAGCGGGAAAAATTGTTTGGCAGGTGCGCTACAAAGTGTATGGCAACCTTGCCTAT
Source organism: Pseudomonadota bacterium (assembly GCA_040386215.1). Classification (GTDB taxonomy): domain Bacteria; phylum Pseudomonadota; class Gammaproteobacteria; order Pseudomonadales; family Cellvibrionaceae; genus Cellvibrio. The sequence goes on along the minus strand of JAZKFX010000016.1, from coordinate 191,494 downwards.
CAAACGGAAGAAATTGAAAATAATCTTCGATTTCAGGGGCAGTATTACGACAGCGAAACAGGTTTGCACTACAATCGCTTTCGGTATTATCATCCGGGGATTGGGCGGTTTATCAGTCAGGATCCGATTGGGTTATGGGGTGGGGAACATTTATTTGAGTATGGGCCAAATACGTTTGGGTGGATTGATCCGTTAGGGTTGGCTGGCAAGAAAAGTTATGGCGGTGGAAAAAAAGGGAAAAAGGAAATCATAGTGCGACGAACCAGTGCGGAAGAAGCCGATGCAATGGTCGCCGCAGGCGGATTGGTTCAAAAGCCCAAAAGCAAAAGTGCAAAATGGGTTTCAGAAGGACAAGGACAATCCACACTGAAGAAAAAAGGCCATGAAAAAACCGTAATTATGGAAGTCAAACCGGGCACTACCGACATGCTAAAATCCAAGTCGGTTGATTTTGAAACTGTCGCGGGGGAGGCCAGTGCACCGGGAAGCGTACTCACCAAAGCAAATGAACCCGGAGCCTTCGGAGTGGGTAACGATGTCATCCCGGAATTTAATCAACAAGTAACGAACGTGACGGTAATATAATGAGTAGTGGAAAACAAATTCTTAATAATATTTTGTCCGAATTAACTACCCGGATAACAACAGATGCAGACATGGATTCCGCAACCGATAAAATTCGCTCTGGACTGCTTTACCATGGATCTACATCAGATGATAATTTTGATTTAATTTCCGCAGTCAGGTGGGGCAGTCAGGTTGAAGACGGAAGACTGATTAAACAAGGAATTACCAGCGGTGATGGAAAGGTATTTCTGGCAGACTTCATTGAAACCTTATTTGAAGCACCTGATCTCAATAAATATTTACTTGAACAGTACCCATCTCTGAATGATCAGACCATAGAAGCCTTGAAATTTTCAGCCTGGCTTCTTGTTTCCAGTGCCCAAATGTTCACAGAGTTGTTGCCTGTCGAGAAGAATATCGATACAGATATGGATATGAAAATGAAAGTTAAAAACATGACTGAAAAAATTCGCTTTTATAGGGAAAATAAACACGATTAGTGAAGGCAATTTTATGACTACCATAAAAAAATTCTAATGCCTGCAACAGGCTACCGAATGACGAAATCTAAATCGGAGCAAACCTTTTTAAAAATAACAAAAGCTTGTTCCTACAAACTTGGCGGGGGTAGCTTGCGTGCCTTACCCTAAAGGTAGCATTGAGGCAGGCTTTCATGGGCTTCAGCGAAAATTGAAAGCAATTTATAAGCTGTAATGCCTGACAATTGCTGAAACGCGCAGTTTGCGGTTTTGCTGTGCAAAAATATTCCACAAAACTACAACGTAAAACTCGCCGCTTGGCTCGGCGTTAAGTGACTCAGTAATCTACAGTTAGAATTCTATTAGCGCATAGCTTAAAAAGTTAAGGTAAGAAAATAGTGAAACTGGTTTTAAGAAGTGAAATGAAAATAAATTTTTCTAGCCTAACCGATCTAGAAAAAGCAATCCCAGAGAAGTTTTCGGGCCGTGCTTTGAATTATGGCCAAGGTGAGGGGCAGGTCGAAATTGCTAATACAATCTGGGGCTTTTATTACTATTCAAGTAAATATTATTACATGCAACTTGAAGAAGGCCAAGAAGTTGCCGAACTCATATTTGAGCTAGCCGAATCAATCTCTAATACGCTTTCAAAAAATTTCTCGACGCCAATTCGTTTGATTGCGGTAGGCTCTACGGAAAACGAAGCATAAGCTAGTTGTCGCTTATTTCTAAGTAGTTATAAAGTGCAGGTAGCTAACACATACAAGGCGTTGCAGCATCAGTCGCTGCGCTCCTTAAACGATATTTAACGTTAGGCATCGTATGAATAAAGAATTGCAAGAATCATGGAAAGTTACTCGCCGCCATTTGGCTGCATCACGGTTTTATCTTCAAGAAAATTTTCTTTTCGAGGAAGCCATTGAGTACGAAAAGGAGTTTAATGAGTATATGCATGCTAACGAATTTGGCTTGGCTCTCGAATCTGTAGAAATGCTAGGTACAATTAGTAATGCGCCTTCGCAGTTCTGGGCTGAGCTTCAGTTGGCGGCATTAAATATGGGACGTAATGAAGACTTCAATCGATTTCTTTTGTTGGCTGTTACTTAAATATGGTATTTCTTGCTTTTTTGTTCTTGAAATTTTTAAAGGTCTCTTAAGTGCCCAAAGCGGCGTCTTGTGTAAAAGTACAAGCTGTATATTTCAAAATATATTGGAACATATATTTCCGGCTTTACTTATGTTTTCTTATAAGCTGTTGTTACTAACGTAATTTTAAGGGGCCGAAACTCAAGCTGCCTGTAGATATACGGCTTCGGCCGTTGACTAAACTGTTGGAAATGGAGTGAGTTTTGAAATATTATTTTATGCTAGTACTGTTTTTTCCCTTTCAGTGCCTCGCATGTAGCTGTGTCAGGGAGCCGAATTTTGAAAAAACGTATGAGGCTGCTGAGTATGTTGTAGAGGCGAAAATTTTAAAGAAATCCCGATTTCAATCCTTTTTTCAAAATAAATTTAGTTTACAAATAATACAGTTATATAAAGGCAATCCGTCTCAAACAATACATGTCTGGAGTGAAAAGGACACACCTGCCTGCGGAATGGATTTTAATGTTAACGAAGAATATATTATTTTTGTTTATAGTGAAAAAGGGAAATTAAGCACTAGTCGTTGTTCGGTAATGCAAAGAATTGGTTATCGTAGTGAATTAACATCAAAGTTTGATGAGGCTATTAAAAGTAAGCACTGATAAAAATTTTTAAAGAGATGTATAAGTGTATGAAAAAAAATGCTCGCTATATCAAGTTGGCTTTTTTAATACTCGTCTGTATAAGCAATTTAGCAGCTGCTGGAGGACAAGCTAAAAAATGTTCTGTATCAGAAGCCAGGGAGGTAGAACTGATTGCAGCTTCGCTATCCTCTGGAATGAGATCTATGCTGCATTTCAAAAATATAGTCATTGTGATGAAGGAGCAATCGGAGACGGGTTTAGTGAATCTATATCCCTACTTATTGCTGAGCAATGGGAGATGATTGATCAACTAATTGTACTTGCAAAGGAAGACTCCGAGTTTCAAAAATTTGTAATAAATCATATTGATGAAACGGCGCCTCCCGAAAGACTTGCACAAATCAAAATGAATGCGGTTTCAAAATGCAATCAGAGTAGAAAATAGATTTGCATGAGTTTCTCAGTGCACCTGCAATAAAACAATTAGATTAATTTATTTTTTAAGCACAACTACAAGGTTGGACTGCTTTGCTTTTGGTCAGCATTTTGTAAACGCGCTATATGATTGCATCCTGTTAATCACAAATGACACAAGCGGTTGGCCAAACGCGGCAGCCTTTACTTCTCTCGCAAAATAATTCCCCTTATAAAAGCTTGCAGCATTGCTGCTCAATTCGTTTGATTAATAGTCAGTGTTGGTCCATGTCGCAAATTAAAAGCGCGAAAGTCGTAATATTCTGTAATGGTTACTAGCGTACATAGGGTTTATGGTCTTTACTTTAGCCGTTGAAGAAAACTTGAGGCTAAATAGAGGGTTCAAGATAAAAACGGCAAAAGTATTTTTTGGCCAGCTCTCTATTTACAGCTATCGTAAAATGTTCCCAAGCCACAACAAAAGCAATCGGGAAATTGAGTGCCTATTCAACAATTCATTGCTTTCTATTTAGACATCTATTTACTCACATGCGAGGCTTATACCTATACATTTACGGTGAACCTTACTCTATAAAATAAAACATATATTAAAAACACGGACTCCTATGACTGAACCACATCAAAATTATCGTGCTATTTGCGTAAAGCTTCATCCACTATCCAAAGAAGAAATGGGGCTTGTAAAACTACTTTTTATTTACAATGAAGAACATGAACATTGGGAAACACCAAATAAAAATATATTTATTCAAGAAAATATTTGGATAAGAGCTAACTATAGTGCTATTGATCATAAGTTCGAGGAAGGCAAAGTTTTTGAGCTTTCAAGTATAAATAAAACTGCTTTTGAAAAGCAAGACTCAACTAGACCTGAAGACTATTGTGATTGGTGCGCAAATGGAAAAGAATCACGTTCATTATCCGAGTCTGAGCTGGTTCCAATTTTTGATTTACCTTTGCCAGATATAAATACTGGCATTATTAATAGCCAACAGGAGATTCCCTATCTAAGAATTCTTATTAGAAATGAAGGATTCGTATACGGTCCTTTTAATATTTCTGAAAATGAAAATGGTCAGTTTATCGCTTCGCCGTATGAGATGGCATTAAATTTGGACGCAGACCATATCGTTAAAATTGATGAGAAAATTCTTTTTTCCTCTGGTGCATTTTTAAATTTTTCTTTAGTTTTTCAAAACATTCCTGGATTTATTGAATCATTATTATTAATGAAAAATTTATGCAGAGACCATTGGGAGAAAGTTGACTATATCAACAGCAGTAAACTCATTAAATGGGTTTCAAATACAAAACGAAAAGGTGAGCGCCAAAAGGTTATCGCCAGCAAAAAAGTTATCGATTCCCTTTTAGCTGATCTTAGAGATGTAAAGCTTTCAGACAAGAAAGATCTTTCTTTAACTAGATATTCCCGTGCCATCAGCTTGCTTGAACAAGAAGATGCAGAAATTGATTTTGTTCTTCAATTTGCAGAACAACTTGTTAATGATGCAGTTAATACACCCCTCGGCAAAAAAGCTTTGAAAATTATTGCGGAATCTCTACCCGCTGTAGAATCTAAGAAAGATGCGATTAGTTTACGCTCGCACGAAGAAAGTGATGAGTTGAAGCGCCAACATGATTCACGAATGGCGAAAATGTTTGCCCTTGAAGATGAACTTGAGAAAAAGATAAAAAAACTCGAATCAGATTTGGCCATAAAACTAGCAGAATCTGAAGCAATTGTTTCTACAAACCTTTCTGAAGAAATTCAGCGTTTAATTGAAAAACATACTACTGCTAACTCTGAATTTCTTTCTTTGTCAAAACAACTAGAAGAAGTTACGGTCCGCCTTCATGTTGCTCAGTCAATTGAAGCCCTCCGCGAAGAATTTAATAGACTAGATCGCAATAAACATGATTTGGAGCGCTCAATTCAGGCCATAGCCGAGCAATTACGAACCCATACATTTCCCACAGATTTAGCTCAGCATTTTACACTTGCCAAAATTCTTAAAGAGGGCTCTTACAACCCAGATGTACCTGAAGAAAATAAATACACTGCACCTTTATATGCGACGTCAACTCCAACTCTTGGTGCCGACTTGGTGAGTGCGATTAATCATAAATTTAATGAGACGCCCGGAAAGGCTATGTCAGATTTTGAAATGACTAACCTTTTGATTTGCACGCAACAAAATCTAATTACCATGCTGCATGGTAAGCCCGGTGCGGGAAAAACATCTACTGCCATTCGTCTTGGCCAAGCCCTTGGCATACTATCTAATGACAATGACCTATGCGATAACTTCTTGAACATTGGTGTTTCAAGAGGTTGGTCTTCATCCAGAGACTTTATTGGATTCTTTAATAGTCTTAAGGGTTTATATCAACCGTCTCGCACTGGAATGTATCGTTTCCTCATAAGTAGTAAGGATATTTCGTGCTCTAATGCATTCAGAATAGTTTTGCTCGATGAGGCTAACTTATCGCAAATTGAGTATTACTGGAGTGATTATATCTCTATGTGCGATGCTGAAGGCTTGTCAAAATCTATTGATCTTGGTCTTCCATCTAAAGCGGGTTTAATCGCACCTAATGGACTAAACAGCGGCGCTATGCGATTTATTGCTACACTTAACAACGACGATACAACAGAACCTCTTTCTCCTCGCTTGATTGATCGCGCAGCGATAATCAACTTAGATGTCAATTCTACTTATACGGATTTCGCGGGTCGCTACGAGCTTGATGGTGCTGTATCTAAAAGCATGATGGATGACTTCTTCGGTGTGAACAATACTGATAGCTCTACCTTTAAAGATGCTGAGGATTACAGTCTTATTAAAATGTTCATCGAGAAAGCAACCGATACAAGTGAAAAGTTTGGTGATCCTCTGTCTATCAGCTACCGAAAGCGAATTGCTATTCGTAATTATCTTTCTTCGGCAGTTAAGATTATGAGTTCGGAAGTCATTGCTCAAGATTTTGCTATATCTCAGTTCTTGCTTCCTGTAATTAAGGGTGAATCAAGCCACTTTAAGTCACGACTCGACGAGCTTCTGGCCCTTGCTTCACGTTACGAGTTGTCGCGTTCTGAAGAATTGCTTAAGCGTATAATCACTGAAGGCGAATCCTATCTTCACAGTTACTCCTTCGTGTGAGGTTGTAATGAAACTTACGATTACTCAGATCCAAGGTGGGAGAGACTGTGAAGAAATAGAGCTTGAGGTTTACAAGCTTCACTCTGCCGCTCGTTATTCTTTACTGGAAAATTCCGTAATCAAAATTGGAATAGTTTGCGATCCTGTCTGGACTTCTGCCTCATTGCTAATTGGTGAGTATGAGTTCTTATGCCGACGAATAGAAGGTGACGAAGCAGAAAGCCAATTCATTTGGGAGCCAGCATATCGGAAAAATGGTTATGGACTGCAATCAATGTTTCATAATTATTTTGGTCTTGTGTCAATCTCCATAGAGCTTTCCAACGAAATAACATCGCAATTAGTTCCTTTTGAGCCGATAGAAATTTTTGCTAAGAAGCTTACCGCCGAACGAACTAATAAAATGCTTAATTTTTTGTTAAATGAAAAAAATGAACAAATATTGAGTTTGATTAGCCCCACTTCCATTGGCGCTAAAATTTCGAATAACGGTATAACACCAGGGGAGCTGTTAAGCTACTTAGAGGTCACCGTTCAAAATGCTGAGTTATTGATTAGCAAAATCACTAGAAATCCAATTAAACGACTTAAAAATGTGGCGTCTTATCACTACGTAAACGAAAGCACACACCTTGATGAACAATCTTTAGTGTGGATAATTGAAAATGTAGGTACTTGTCAGCCTTCTGACTCGATTGAAGAAGCCCAGTTTTCATACGACGATATTTGGTACAAAGTTCCAGAAATAATGATCTACTCTCCTGTTGAATCAACCGATATCTATGAAAATCGCATCATTCACGTATTTCTTAAAAAGCTGAAAATTAATCTTGATGTATTTCTAAAGAATTTAAATGAATCTAGTAAGGCAGCATCCAATCGCGCTGTACCTGCCGGATATGTCAGTTTTTTTCAGCTTATTGATACTACGACAGGCCGAACTAGACAACTTTATCGAACTAGAATCTCGATTCTTGAAGACAGGCTGCGGCGGCTTACTAACATCATTGAAAAAAAAATTCCTGTTAGTAACGAGCAAATCCGTGGTTTTACAGTGACAGAACGCATAAAGAAAAATCGGTCTTATTTGGAAATTATGCGGATCATTAAGAATTGGTTCGAAGTTAAGCTGGTGCAGTGGAACAAACTTAACTTGTTGGTGAATATCAACAATACCCCAAAACTTTTTGAATTGTATTGCATCCTATCTCTTAATGCCCAGCTCCACACAAAAATCGCGGATAGCTTAAACAATAGTTTATTCAACGGTACCATCGGTAACTTTGAGGTTGAATTGTTGTATGACTACCCATTTTATAAGCCTAGGCACAGGCTTGCGTCAGAACAATATCTCACAAACTCAGATTTAGAGCGTAGAAAAGATGCTCTTAATGATAGCGAAACTAAAGCCTGGACACACGTATATCACAATAGAAGACCTGATATTAGCCTTGTGCTTAGAAGTAATTCAGTTATTAAGTCTGTTTGGATTTTTGATGCGAAATATAAAGATCCTGAGTCAGCATACTCAGAAGACTTACCGTCTTGCGCAATGAAATATTTTCATGGATTACATGATTACGAAGGACGGAGTGTAGTTAAGGGGGTATTTATTGTGCATCCAGTCCAAGATCGTTCAAATGATCGAGTATATTTAGATTACCATGCAGCGCCCTACGGAATTTTTGGCGGTTATCCAGCTCTTCCTGCATTGGGTACTGTTGGTTTGGAAATCGATTCGCTAGGTGAAGAACGCGATTTGTCACGCTTAGTTGATCGTTGTCTTAGCCTGTCTTCTCTTGTGTAAATTTCACCATTTTAGGGTCAGGTTTTACTTTTTACCTTAAAGTATCTGAAGTAAAACGCAAGACCTGACCCTACTTTTCTATACAGATAAAATATTGAACCGATCAAAAAAATAAATTGTTACTTTCCTTTGCATCGCTCTCCAACTCCAAAGGGAAAAAATTATATTAGGCTGCGAATAGCAAATTGTTTATCAAGCACCCAAGCACCATCCGTTCGCTGGTTGAATAAGTTTGAGTTATAGTTTTTTGCGGCTTTCTAACAAAGAAATTTAAATTATAGGGGTCGAAGTGAATTGTTTTTAATCATAATAAATTTATTATCGAACCTACAGATGGGATAGTAAGCTGATCAAAAATAAATCGTTACGACCTCTTTAATTATAAGCAATGACGAAGATAGGGTTGAGCTTTATGAAGAAATAAATATTTTGAAAAATTCAAAAACATAAGTAGATTTTTGCTCATGTCTTTATTTTTTAGTTTTAAATTATATGATGAAAAATGATGCAAAGCAAAACCTTGAAAAATATTTAGCCAAAAGTATCGACTTGTAGAATGTGAAATTGATACGCTATTTTATTACATATACTTAAATAATTTGGATGGAAATAATATGCATATCAGTTCATTAAAAATTAAAGGTTTTCGTTGTTTTAATTCAGATGGACAGACGATTGAATTAAATAAGTTTGCCTGTTTCATAGGACCAAATGCTTCAGGAAAGACAGCCAGTATGCTTGCTTTGGTTCGTATGTTTGGCGAAAGCCAAAGCGAACGGACGATTAAAGCTAACGACTTTCATCTCAATCCTGGCGAACAGTTATTTAATGTAGACGAAAGGCATCTAAGCATTGAAATAAAATTAGAATTTCCTGAGCTAACTGATGACCCAACGAATACGTCAGCAATTCCTGAGGTATTTAATCAAATGGTAGTTGCGGAACCAAATGGCGAGCTTTTTTGCAGAATACGCTTGGAAGCTACTTGGATTAAAGACGGAACTGCCCTTGGTGACGTCCAGCAAAAATTATCATGGATACTGACGCCGTCTTATGCGCCTGAAGTTATTCTGAATAATATTCGTCCGGTTAAGCCCGCCGAAAGATCGCGTTTGAGAGTGGTGTATGTTCCGGCAACTAGAGATCCGAGTGCACAAATTCGTTCTTCTTCAACAACAGTGTTTGGTCGTTTACTTAAAGCGATAAATTGGGGAACACAACAGGGTGCAATTCAGGAAAAGATGAATGCTCTTAAATCTGATTTAGGTCAATTGACTGGCTTAGCGACCATGAATGCAAACATACAGCAATCTTGGAATAATCTTTACGAAGGACGAGTTGCAGCAAAGGTTTCTTTTGAAAGTGAACAGTCAGATGCTTCAACGCTTCTAGGGATGCTTGTACCTACCTTCGCACCAAATGAACAAGGGCAGGCTATTCAAGTAGCAGACCTAAGTGATGGGTTGAGGTCGCTCTTCGCCTTGTCATTACCTCTGGGATTTTATCGAATAGAAGAGCAATTAAAAATTGCAGCGGAGGCGGCTGGATTTCGTGAAGAGGTTATAGACAATCTTCCATTATTAACTCTTTTTGCAATTGAAGAACCTGAAAACCATTTATCACCACACTATCTTGGTCGTGTTGTTAATGAGCTTAATCAGATTGTGCAAACCCCAAACTCTCAAGTAATACTTTCCAGTCATTCGCCTTCAATTATGCGACGCATTGAACCAGACGACGTCCGTTACTATCTTGGTGGAGAAGCTAGGCTGTTTACTGAAGTAATTCGATTAAATCTTCCCGAAAATAAAACTGATGAATCGTTTAAATATGTACGGGAAGCGATTCGAGGATACCCCGAACTATACTTTTCTCGCTTGGTTGTTCTGGGAGAAGGAGCATCTGAAGAAATTATTTTACGCAAAGCATTCGAGGCCAGCGGTGCTCCTGTAGATTCCCTTTTTGTTTCTATCGTTCCTCTTGGTGGTCGTCACGTAAACCATTTCTGGAAGCTTTTACATGGACTTAGAATTCCGTATGTAACGTTACTTGACCTCGATCGAGAAAAAGAAGGTGCTGGCTGGGGCCGTTTGCAATATGTTCGGGATCAGTTAGTAAAACTTCATGGCACCAATTCACCAGTGCTTCAATTTAACGCAAAAGATAATTCCACTCATAATTTAGCTTCTGTAAATTACGATGCCCTAGGTAGTGGTGACCAAGATGTAGTGAATATGGCGGCATGGATTGCGCACTTTCAAAGAAATTTTTCTGTTTTTTTTGCATCTCCTTTAGATATCGATTTCTCAATGTTAAAGTGTTTTACGCAGGTTTATCAAGCACAAGCACCAGCGAATGGAGGACCTCGGTTACCCCCAAGCGAACCAGAATTATCTCAAGCCAGAGCTAACAGGATGCGGCAAGTTCTAGCAGCAAATTTAACAGATGCGCCTCATACTCTTGGAGGCAGTTACGACCTTGTAAATGAGGTTCCGTTATTTGCATGGTACAAGTATCTTTTTTTAGATGGTTCAAAACCTGTCTGCCATATGCGTGCGATGGTTGCGCTTGATGGGTCGAACTGGGTAGAAAGAATGCCAACAGAGTTAAAAGAACTAATTACAAATGTTAGAACTAAGGTAACTCCTGTTAGGACTCCAGATGCCACAATTAATTTCTGAGGATAGTTGGGAGCCTGTTGGCGTAGATGATCTAGAGCCGAATGCCCATGACGTTGTTCGATCAACTGATAATAAGCTCGTAGTTGCTGGTCCAGGAGCGGGTAAAACTGAACTCTTGGCGCAAAGGGCAAACTACATTTTGACGACGGGCATTTGTCCGAAGCAAAAACGTATTTTAGCAATATCTTTCAAACGCGATGCAGCAAAGAATCTTTCTGAGCGAGTAAAGGCACGAAGCGGCGAGTTTTCGGAGCGATTCGATTCGTTTACTTTAGATAGTTTTGCCAAGCAGTTGGTGGATCGATTTTATCCTGCGATACCTGCTGAGTGGAGACCGAGACCAAATTATCTAGTTCGCACCACTTCTATTCCTGAACAAAGTGCTAGAGCTTGGTTCAATCAAGCATTTGTCCCGATAGGGCATTCAAGACCGAGGATGGAAGTACGCAGCAAGACTCAAATTGCAGCGGATATAGATAAAATCATGCACGGCGCTCAGCTACCCTATGAGATTGAAACAACTGCGATTCATAAAGCTTGGGGATGCCAATGGTGGGTGGAGCAGTTGGCCTTACCATCTACCGAACCTAGTCTGACTTTCCCAATGCTAAATCGTTTAGCAGCTTATTTACTACGTATAAACCCTAACATAATTAGGGCACTTCGCATGACTTACTCGCATGTGTTCCTTGATGAGTTTCAGGACACGACAGCCTCTCAGTGGGATTTGATTGCATCTGCTTTTGCTGGCTCAGATTGCGTAGTGACAGCTGTCGGAGATGTAAAACAACGCATTATGACTTGGGCAGGGGCAGACGAGAATATTTTCGAAAAATTCAAATCGGAATTTAATGCTAAACCATTAGCCTTAATACGAAATTATAGATCGGTGTCAGAGTTAATCGGAATTCAGCATGTTATTGCGCAGGCAGTTGAGAAAAATACCATATTGCCGGAATCCGCAAGCTCACATCAAGGAAAAGGAATTTGCTCTATTTTGGGCTTCGAAACACCTGAAGCTGAAGCATTATATCTTGCCGATTTTATCTATGGAAAAATTGAGGCCGGTGCGAATCCGAGAGACTTTTGCATACTGGCTCGACAAGCTACCGGAGTTATGATTGCTCAATTACAGAAAGAGTTACGCGCTCGTGGAGTAACTTTGCAAGACGAATCTTTTTTGCAAGATCTTCGTGTTGAACCTGTAACCAACATAGTTCTGTTAGCCTTACGCTTAGCGATATCAACACGCGATGCCACTGCTTGGTGTGATCTGACATCTGAGCTAAGCATCCTTTCTGGCTTGTCTGATGAGTCAAATAGCATTGAACTTGAAAAGTTGGTGATTAATCATAAAAATTGGGTAAGTAATTGTATACAAAAAAATTTGGATATTACGGGGATCGTAGAAGGTATCGTATCCTTGATTGGAGTGGAACGTTATCGAGCATGTTATCGTCAATATATGAATGGTAATTACTTGGAAAAAGTAATTCAGGATTTAAGTGCTGCACTTACTCATAGCTTGGACAATGCCGGATCAATCGAAGCCCTTGTTGCAGATTTCATTGGAGAAAACAACATACCTGCTATGTCTATTCACAAAAGTAAGGGTCTCGAATTTAAAATTGTAATATTTATGGGGCTGGAAGATGAACAGTGGTGGAATTTCCGAGCGCAACCCGAAGAGGAGAAAAGAGCATTCTTTGTTGCATTTTCCAGAGCGATTAACTCTGTTTTTTTTACATTCTCTCATCAACGCCCAAAGTGGGGGCGACCTGCACAAACTAATAGAGAGCAAGTAGGCGATCTCTTCAATATTCTTACAGAAGCTGGGGTTGAACTAATAAATAAATAAATAAAATAAAAAGCAACTGAGGTCGGAGTAAAATCGAATGTTCGCCTTTGTACGGTATATTTCATTATTCAGAGAATGATTATGGAAAAAGAGATATTAGAGCTTCTAGAAAAATTGTTTTTGGAAAGTATCAAAAGCAATGGTGTAAGCACGAAACGCTTTAGAGCGGACAACTATCGGTACATCCAACAATTAGACGACCTCGAGAACAAACAATATATTGAAGATAGGCATGGTAATTATTACATACGTTTAATTCCGCTGCTAAAACTTTCAAAAACAAATCATAACGCAGAGCATATTTTATTTTTGAGCGATTTTGTATTTAGAGAGCTTCATTTCTTTTATAGACAAAAGCCTGGAGAAAGTATCAAACTTAATGAAATTGCAGAGCGTGCAGACATTTCTCGTACTGATGTGAACAAAGCACTTTCTTACATGGTGCAAAGCCATATTTTTGGAGGATATACTACAAAATTTACGGAAGAGGAAGATGCTAGCGTAACTCCTGGGGAGCGAATATTAAAGTTTAATTCTTTTAGGGAAGTAGTGGACGACATCGAAATGATGCAACAGCCATCACTCGGCAATGGCAGTGCATATCAAAACCTTAATGAAAATATGAATCCTTATGAAGGTCATGACTTTATCAATCAAGAAAGAATTTTAAAGTTGAGGTCTCTGGTTCCGAAAAAATTTGACCTCACTAGATTAATCGTTATTTGTAATGAGATTAATAACTGTGCTAAAAACAAAAACTATCTAGCATTGGGAATGCTAATTAGATCATTAATAGATCATGTCCCACCTGTCTTTGGTAAGCGAACGTTTAAAGAGCTGGCTTCTAACTATTCTGGAGGTAAGTCGGTAAAAAAAACATTTACTAATCTAGAAAACAGCAGCCGCAATATTTCAGATGGCCTTTTGCACCAAGACATAGGAAAGAAAGTCACAGTTCCAACTTTGAATCAGGTGAATTTTTCTCCAGATATTGATGTCTTAATTGCTGAAATTATTCGGGAAATTGAAGAAAATTAAGTAAAAATAATGACCGCTCTTGGCGTGCGCCGTGATAAGGCGGCGCTTTCCCCGTGGGTGGAATCCCTCTCGGCTATCGCTCCAGCCGAAAGCAACCGGAGCAACTATGGAGGCCATGAAATGGTTGAAGTCTCCGGTGAAGCGTGCCACAAAATAAAAGTGACGGAGGGATTTAATTTCACACAATTTGATCATTTTAAATCCCTCTGTCACTTTTATTTTGCAATAAAATTAATCAATATTTTATTGAGGCGACAGTTGCTCGGTTTAGAGTTTTATGAAAAATCATAAACATTGGTCACAATGTTTTTTTGTATGAGTGTTTCTTCAATAATTGGCTCTATGTCTTCCCAGCGTCCTCCCGCTAAACCACAACCTATTCTGGGCATATGTACCGAGGCGTTATGTTGCAGCGCATATTCTGCAACGGCAATTAGTCCTTTGCGAACGGCAGTGTAACGAATGGGTGCGGGAGATTTAATATCACGAGGTGAGCGGACACCTGCTTGTCCGATAATATTCGCAACAATAATATCTCCATCAACAGGAACAAATTGTACGTCACCTAATTCTGGTTTCTCACCGGTCGAGAATGCACTCTTATAAATCATTTCAGGCGATTTCCAACGCTTGCTGATTGCCAGTACGAAGCCTTTGCCCCATTTGCCAATGTCATTGCAAATATGGACAACTATTTTCTTTCCATCAGCTTGTGGTTGCGTGGCATCGCCGTTCAAATAATTTATATTCATTTTTTTGTAGCTTCTAACCATTTTGCTTCAAAATCTTTTTTGCTAATTTCTTTAATGTCGAACTCAGGCTGGCTACGTATTTCACTGATATGCGGAACTGGCGTAATACCTAGCCGGGTTCCATCGGTTGCTTTAATGTTGGAAGCATAACCAAATTTTCCATTGGTAAACACTTCAACTTTTCGCGTTTCATATCGATTCGGATCTAGCTCACTGTAAAATTCTACGGGGCTTCCTGCGGGGCTATTTTTCCACTTTGAATAAATATATGTGCTCATTAAAAACTCCTAGTTGCTGCGGCCGTGACCACTGAGACGTTTTGAGATATCAAGCGGTTCACCGCTTTGAATCACATAAACATATTGCCGACCATAAATTACGTTCAGGCCATCCACATCAATATTAATATGATAATGAAAACGTTTGCCTGCCCAAGGTATACCAAAAAATATCATCGACAATTGGGATGGACGCTTAGTGTTGGGAACTATATCGCTTAGGTACTGGCCTTCACCAAAGCGAGCATCTTTTGGATTATTCGCCTTAAGAGAAGGTAAAATTTTATTGGTTTTGAGTATGCCCTCATAACCGGCTTGGCTGGTGTAATGGTAAAGAATTCTCGACATACATGCTCCTTGAGATAAATATAACAAGTAAGGGTAGGGCGAATTGCTCCCTGATTCAATAAACAAAAATTGTTAAATCTAGATTTATGCAGCGAGACTATACTACCTCAAGTTAAATTCTGATGTTATAGAGTCAGCACCATTTTAAAAATTATTAATTTTTAAAATCCATCACAATTATTTTTTCAATTTCAAAAAAACCTGTTGATTCACCCAGCTTTTTAGTGTTCTATAGGCGAGCAGTTTTTATTCAATCGGAGGTTTTATTAACTGTAAATTCTAAACTTAAATAGACGCCACCCCTGAGTGCTTGTAACACCCAGAGGCAGCTAACCACAATCGATAAGGTGATATCAATCATGGCTAAACGTACTATAGCGCCAGAGCCTCGCTCGGCCCAAGAAAAATCTTTCCCCACCCGCAAACTTAAAGTCCGTTTGGGCTTTTACGATTATGTTTTAAGCAGTAGTCCCAGCACTTACAGAGCGCCGCCTCCTGTTCCCTATATGTTGCTCAAAGGTTATTGGCTTCATAAGGCAGGGTTTACTATTGGTACAAATATTAGTGTTGAGGTGAGTGAGGGGTGTTTAATGCTTAGGGTAATTCAAAGTTCTTCCAAGAATTAAAAAAGGCAAGGGCGACCCCACCCCAGCCCTCCCCTTGGCAGGGGAGGGAGTTTGGAATGCGGCTCTATTGCAGCTCATTAGTATCATAACAACGAATTTTAGGGTCAGGTCATGCTTAAATCTGAAGCAAAATGCAAGACTTGATCCTGGTTTTCTTTTAAAAATTCAGCAATATGAAAAATTTTAAGCGTCAAGTGCGATCGTAAAAAATTCTATGAATTCTGAAAACAAGATTACTACCAAAAAAGCTTAGTATTTATGAAACCGTAAAGTCCTTTTTTAAAAAATGATAGTTACTGTAATAATTAATTAAATTTGAGGATTAAAAATGATTGAGTTGTCTGGAAAAATATTTGAAGCTGTGCAGTCAGAAAATGTTCTTTGGCTGGCTGTTTTCCTTGTGGTAGCAACGTTCATGAACGCATCTAAAATATTTGATTTTCTTGAGAATCGGAAGAAAACCCAAATAAAAAGATTACAAGAAGTCGCAACTTGTACTTCTTTGGATGAAAATTTTAAAGAATTCATTACTCATGAGATACAAAGGGAGTATTTTTTGTATATTGCAAGGATTGCCGCTGAGAAGCAGTATCGGGATAGATTATTTGAAATTCACAAAAATTCGAAGGGAAATTTACCATTTTTTCACTTTCGTAGAGCTTCTGGATTTATTAAATATCAAGATGGTGATGTGATTGTAAAAATAACTGCTTTCGATAAATTCTCATTCGTTTTTAATGCGTTTGGGTCAATACTATTTATTTTTCTCGGATGGGCTTTTTTTATGACACCTTTATTTTCCAAGCCAACATCTATTATTCAAGCGTTTTCTTTTGCTGGTGCAGGCTTGGCTTTTTTGGCAGTTGCAATGCTGCTTGCATCTCAGTCTATACCGTTTCACTCTGCTAAAAGGGTTAGAGCTGAAATCGAAAAACAAGTGAGTAAAACTAACCAAATAGAATCTTAAGCAATTTAATTCAAATAAAAGTCGCTCGGAAGTCGCTGATTAAATGTATCCGTCAAACTGGGGGCGCCACAGTGTTAAACCGAAAGTTAGAGCATGTAAAGCGAGGCAGGCCAGTGTTAGTTAAAAGCGAGTGAGGTAGAGTGAAATTAAAAATACGTTCTAAAACTAAAATGATAGGTTTGGCTCTTATTAATCTCAATAGCAGCGGCAAAATGCCGCTGCATATTCTTCAAAAACAAAAGCAAGAAAAATTAAATCGTACGCAGTAATTTCTTTAACTGCAGATCAATTTCCTGCGACTGCTCAATCACCATCTGCGCAAAGCGCGCCATACCTTCTGCGTAATCTTCATCCAGCTCCATATTGCAACAGCGGACCAGCACGCTGCTGGATTTACAATAAAACGCACAATAATGATGGAATCGTTTATAGGAATCGCATAGGTCAACTAAGTCCTGTTTTATGCGTGAAGGGGGATTTTCGGAAAGGGTCGATGTAGTTGAATTATTCATGGTAAGGCTCCTTATGTATTTTAGTTAACGGCTTCCAGTTAGTGGCTGGAAGCCGGGTGTCAACTAGAGCAACATAAGAAGCTCCGGGCATATTTCCCTTTCGGGTATTGTATTACGCCTCTCCACCCGGCCATATGGCGGGCGCCACTTTTCCTACGAAAATTCTAACTCGCAAAAAAAGCTATCGGTTGCGGAAGACCGCTTATGTTTTCTAGTGAGACGAACCTTAATGGGTTGGGGGAGGCTTGTCAAAGGGGTGGCACTATAATCCGTGCTACTGCGCATTTTACTGTCAGTATTTTCGCGAAGTGATCATAAAAGCGGCTATGGTAAATAATTTAAGGGTTAGCGGTATTCGGCGAAGTTTGTTATTGAATTTTCTTTAAAAAATTTATTGTTTGAAAGCGGAAAGCTGGTTGGTCAGAAATGTAAAGAGCAACCCCACCCCGGCCCTCCCCTTGGCAGGGGAGGGAGTTGATAAATAATTTACAAAAATTTAAATGAAAAGAGTGATGAGTAGTTGGCAGGCTTGTTACACTGCGGTTATTTGTGTGTGTCCCGCGCGGCCGCTCGACAGATTTTTTTAATTATCTCGCAAACGGAGTAACTGATGAAGAATACCTTACTTGGTGTTGTCCTGTGTTTCACGCTGGTATTGCCGATAGCGCAGGCTAAACCCGTCGATGTCAAAACTGAAAGTGGCGGTATACGTGTCAAGACGGTTGCCGAGGGTTTGGAAAAAGTATGGAGCCTTACATTTCTTCCAAATGGTGACATGTTAGTTACTGAAAAGCCCGGCCGTATGCGCATAGTAACACCGGCCGGAAAAGTCGGAGAACCATTGAAGGGTCTCCCGAAAATCCACAACCAGGGGCAAGCGGGGTTGCTCGATGTCGTCCTTGCGCCGGATTTCGCATCCAGTAAAAAAATCTATTTCAGTTATTCAGAACCCGGGGAAAAAGATACAAATAGTACCGCAGTGAGTCATGCCGTTCTGAACGGGAACAGTCTCGAAAAAGTGACGCGCATTTTCAGTCAAAAACCCAAGGTTGACTCTAATGCTCATTATGGGTCTCGTTTAGTATGGGCGGAGGACGGAACGCTTTTTATCACGCTGGGTGACCGTTACAGCCAAAAAGACAAAGCTCAGACGCTGGATAATCACCAGGGCAAGGTTGTTCGGGTAAATGCTGATGGGTCTACGCCGGAAGATAATCCATTTATTAAAAAAGCTGGCGCGCTACCGGAAATTTGGTCCTATGGCCACAGGAATATACAGGGCGCTGCTATTAATCCCCTAACAAAAAAACTTTGGACGGGAGAACATGGTCCGCAAGGTGGTGATGAATTAAATATTGATGAACCCGGGAAAAATTACGGCTGGCCGGTTATTACTTACGGGGAGAATTACGGCGGCGGTAAAATTGGCGAAGGGACCCATAAAGACGGTATGGAACAACCCATCTATAAATGGGTGCCTTCTATTGCGACAGCTGGATTTATTTTTTATACAGGTGACAAATTCCCCCAATGGAAAAATAATATTTTGCTGACCAGTCTGCGCGAACAAACGTTGGTACGGTTGGTATTGGATGGAAATAAGATCACTAAAGAAGAGAGGCTGTTAAAAGACGAGCTGGGTCAACGACTGCGTACAGTGGTGCAAGGGCCAGACGGCTTGATTTATTTAACAACAGACGAAAGCGATGGCAAAATATTGCAATTATCGCCCCAGTAAAATTCTATAAAAGAATCCCGCGGCACCGGGATTCTTTTATACGACTGCTACGGCTGTGAATGACTGTCAATTAAATCCTGTTTGATGCGTGAATGGAATCTCCCCCAGACTGGATCTCATTTTCTATCTTTTTTCTTATTACTCAGAAAATAGAAAAAAAATAGGACTCTACTCAACAATCCTGTTCAAATTCGGCTCGAACCTATTGGCTACAGAACAACAATTTTCTCGCAGCTACTGATGATGGCAGTTGGGGTAAATTGCCAAATCTTGTATTTAAAAGTGATGTTGAAAAAATCGTTCCAGCGGTATTTACCTTGGGGCTTTGTTTTTCCTATCACGCTTCGTGCCCTGAATAATTTTTCAGTGGCTTAAGGATTCTTACTCAAACGTTGAAATATCAAACAAGGTTAACTCTATGAATTGGTTAAAAGCGTCTTCAATCGGATTGTTATTTTTATTTGCTGTAGATTTGCAAGCACAAGAAAATTATGTTGTTCCACCCATGGTCGACATTCCTGCTGGCAAATTCATTATGGGCAGCGAAAAAAAAGCGGCATGGCATTTACTCTACTCTCCAGAGCATGCAGTGAATATCAAGGCGTTTCGACTCTCAAAATATGAACTCACGGTGAGAGAGTTTCGGAAATTTGTCGAAGACACTAATCACAAAACCAAGTCAGAATGCTGGAGACAAAAGCAAGGCACACACGAAATTGAATTTGTAGCAGGAAGTTGGGATTTACCCAAGTATGCTCCCTCCGATTTTCATCCTGTTATGTGCGTAGGAATGGATGATGCATTAGCGTACATGGCCTGGTTGTCCAAAAAAACAGGGAACACCTACAGGTTCGCGTCTGAAGCCGAGTGGGAATATGCCGCTAGAGCCGGTTCAAAAGATGATTATTTTTTTGGAAATGATCCCAAAAAACTTTGCAAATATGGAAATGTATTTGATAAATCTGGAGAGCGTGCGTTTGAGAGAGACGTTGGCCTTGATTGGACTGGCGTCGACTGTGATGATAAGGCGGAATATACTTCAATCGTCGGCATGTACAAGCCAAACGCTTTTGGGTTATTCGATATGATCGGCAACGTTGGGGAGCTGCTTGAGGATTGCCAACATTTTGATTTCAAGGGCGCGCCCTCAGACGGTTCAGCCTGGACTACTGACTGTGCCGTATCGCAAGTAACGCACGGGGGAAAGGTCTATACCATGGGGCCAATGTTCATCCATCGCGGTGGCAGTTATGGGAACGACGGACAATCCAGCCGCATCTTTGTGCGAGGACACACTGGCGACAATAACTCGAGCAGTCTGGGCGAGGGGATTCGCCTCGCTCAGGATAGTGTTGAAGAAAAAGCTCCTGCGAAACATCTGGAAAACACAAATTCATTTTTACAAGAGCTTTCACTCGCGCAAAAGAAATCAAGAAATCCTTGAAAACCATGCTGCAATAAAAAATGGCTCATCTGAACATTTAGATAAAAAGATGAGCCCATTAACCTTTCAGAAGTTTGATTCATATAAAAAGTACGAAAAAACTTGATCAGTGATTATTTCCCAATTGAAGAACGACCCCCCCCCAACCCTCCCCTTGACAGGGAAGGGAGGTGGTAACTCACTTCGAAAAAAGGGTAGTTGTTTATAAATTGCATTTTCAGATTACGCATAGAGTGCTTTTTTATAATGAATAAGTTTACAAAAATTTAAATAAAAAGACTGATGAATAGTTGGTTGAACAGTTAATCCAACGCATCCAAAAATATCAGTTTGTGAGATTACGTACAGAAGTAATCAGTCATTCAAAACAGAATCAGGTCTCCGTTACATATTGCACTAAAAATTAATCTATCAAATTTTAGTTCACAGGAGTCTTATCATGGCACGCGGCGATAAAGATACATATTCCGATAAACAAAAACGTAAAGCAGAACATATTGAAGAGAGTTACGAAAATAAAGGCGTTTCAAAAGAAGAGGCTGAGAAACGTGCATGGGCTACGGTAAACAAGCAATCAGGTGGTGGTGAGCGTGGAGGGTCCGGTGAGCATACGTCAGAAAAAACGAAGCAGGCGGCGCGGAAAGACTCTGCTAATAAGGCTATAGCCAGCAAGCTTGGGATTCCACGTGAGAAATCCAACAGTACGGAAACAAAAGAAGATTTGCTGAAAAAAGCACGCGCTAAAAATATTGCTGGCCGTTCCACTATGAGCAAACAACAGCTTATCAATGCATTGGAAAAGGACTAGCTAGTTTGCTGAAGTGGCACTCATAACAGCACAAGACCAGTTTGGTTAATGTTCCAGGCAATTGCATTGTTATTAAGGTTTAACATTTGCACAAATAAATACTCAATATTACTCAAATCGCTTCCGGAGTTTTTATGGAATACAACGAAGAAATAATTCGTAAATTAGCTCATCAAATCTGGGAGGCTGAAGGTATGCCAGATGGACGAGCTAACGCACATTGGGAGCGAGCCACCATGCTTGTTTCAAAAGCGAGCAGCCCGGATCAAGCTAAGTTAAAAAGATCAATCGATCCGTCTGAAGCTTCGGGGCCAACTGAGCCAGCCCAGCCTGATCAAACTTGATGTTAATTTAAAAAATAGTAAAAAATTTAGTTGATGTGCGTGTTTAAGCGCGTTTTTATTTTGATGGCAAGGCGATTTTAAAATTTCGTTATTGATGCTGACAATTATGTGGGATAAGCAACGTAACTTTACCGCAATCGGCGATAGCATCTCTGCTTCGGTTTTTTAATTTCAAAAGTCTCCAGAGAGGTGCCTATGAAGCTGACATTACAACAACTTGGTTTATTGGGTGCGGCGCTTATTTTTACAGCACACACTTATGCTCAAGATCATGCTCAAGATCACGCTCGTGGACATGGATATGGACATGGTCATCCTCGGGGTCATGCAGAGGAGCAGCCTGTTTCAGCGCAACTAAAAGATCCTAAAGCCGCTGACGTAACCATAGTGGGACATGTGCTAGAGCCAAAAAAATTACCGACGAAAGATCTGCTGCGAAATATTGCATTGCCGCGAGGATTTGAGATCAAAATTTTTGCCGATGGCTTAGTCAATCCGCGCATGATTGCCGTCGCGAACAATGGAAACGTTTACGTTACTCGGCGTGATGTCGGTGATGTGATTAAACTGCAGGATACTAATCGAGATGGAGTCGCTGACAATCAGGAGGTTGTTGCCAACCGGCCAGGAATGCACGGCATCGCTATTAAGGACGACACGGTTTATTTGGTAACGGTTAATGATATTTATAAAGCACTTATTCAACCCGACGGGAAGTTCGGGCCCTTGGAGCGTTTTGTGGATGATTTACCAGACGGCGGGCAACATCCCAATCGAACTCTGGCCGTTGGCCCGGATGGTCTACTTTATGTTTCTGTTGGCTCCACCTGCAATGCATGCGATGAAACTAATCCTGAAAGCGCCACGATATTACAAATGAATACTGACGGCACCGGTCGTAAAATTTTTGCGTCCGGTTTACGTAACACGATTGGTTTTGATTTTGAACCCGAAAGCGGTGAGCTCTATGGCATGGACCATGGCATTGACTGGCTCGGTGATAATGAACAGCACGAAGAGTTAAATCATATTGTTAAAGGTAAACAATATGGTTGGCCCTATATTTATGATGATGGAAAATTTAATCCGCAAGATGAGCCTCCTGGTGATATTTCTCTGCAAGAGTGGGCCTCCCGCAGTATCGAACCTGTTGGCTATTACACGCCGCACGCTGCTCCTATGCAAATGACGTTTTACACCGGCACTCAATTTCCGGGCGACTACCGCGGCGATGCGTTTATTGCGATGCGGGGTTCGTGGAATCGAAAACCGCCAGCGGGATATGAGGTGGCACGCGTTCGATTTGACGCAGGTAAACCCGTCAAATTTGAGACATTTGCGCAAGGCTTCTTATCGCGAAAAGGTGATCATTGGGCGCATCACGGAAGGTTGGCGGGGCTTGCTCAAACAAAGGATGGTGCGCTATTACTGACAGACGATACTAATGGAATCATTTATCGCATTGCTTACACAGGAGCGCATAAAACGAACCGGCCGCTTGGCCCACCAACGAATTCAATGGGCGCAGATGTACGTGTTATTAAAGCCGATTCGCTGCCTACCGGTGGGCCTCATCAGGGTGATCTTGCATCAAAGTTGCTAAGCCAGGAGAACCAGATCGCCTTATCCATAATGTCGCCTGCATTTGACGAAGGCACGCTCATTCCTGTTAAATTCGCGGCGAAAGGGGAAAATATTTCTCCACCCCTGACATGGTCAAGTGGTCCCAGGGGCACAAAAAGTTACGCCATTTTTATGGAAGATCCCGATGTAAAAGAAAATCCACCCTTCGTACATTGGACGGTCTACAACATCCCGGCGGATCTGCAGGAATTAGCGAAGGGAATTCCTGCGCTACCCGAACTGCTGGAACCCCCGGGGGTGCGCCAAGGCAAAAATGATCGTGGATCTATCGGGTATGTAGGACCGAATCCGCCTCCACTTGATCCTGCGCATCGTTATTATTTTCAAATATTCGCGCTCGATATCATGTTGGATTTGCCGGTGGGCGCGACAAGGGAAGAATTAATCAATGCGATGCGGGGGCACGTAGTAGCCACCGGGTCGATCACTGGACTTTATGATCAATGATTAAGTGTCATGGTGCTGTTGGGAACAATAAAATTTGTCAGGTTATACTGGCTGTCCGCTATATCGATGGGTTCTGTTATTGATGAAATATTTTTTATTGTTATGTGCACTATTATCACTGCGGTGTTTAGCATTTCCTGAGGTAGAAACCCTGGTCGTAACGGCCAGGGTTTCCGAGGCCGATGAGCGTGAAAATTTTACGTTAGTGAAAGAGCTGATGCCGGGTGCGCGAAATGATGCTGCCGAATTTTTGTCGGGCTTGCCCGGAGTTCAGGCCGATAGTCGCTCTAATTATGCGCAGGATACTCGTATTACCCTCAGGGGTTTTGGTGCTCGCTCAGCCTTTGGTGTGCGCGGTGTAGATTTACAAATAGACGGCATTCCTCTGAGCATGCCGGATGGCCAAGGGCAATTTTCAGGTGTTGTGTTGGATGGCGTTAGCCAGGTTAATGTATTAACGGGACCCGTAGCGGCACTTTATGGCAATGGTGCTGGTGGAGTTATCAGGTTACAAACCCAGGCACCCGTTATAAATACCCTGACGCTGGGTGGGGCCATGGATGAATCAGGTTTGGAGCGTGAGCATTTGGTGGGCGAATGGCAGCAAGGTGACTTTGCGGTGCGGGGTCAAGCCAATCATTTACAGGCTACTGGTGATCGCCCCCACGCCAGTGCAGAGCGCGATCAATTAGGGGCACAAATTTATTATCGTTTTGATAATGACATCCAGGCGCAATTGCGTTTGGATAAAGAGAATGCGCCGCAATTGGAAGATCCATTAGGGCTTACGCTGGCCGAATGGGAAAGTGATCCGCAACAGCTTAATTCAGCAGCGGAATTTTTTAATACCCGCAAACAAATTCATCATCAACAAACCTCATTGAGTTTACGTCAGGCAGAAAGCGATAAGCGCTGGCAAATCGCTCTGTGGAACGGCAAGCGCGCCATTGAACAATTCCTTGCACTAAAAGGCGATGCAATCACTAGTTCGGGTGGGGTGGTGGACTTGCAGCGTAATTTTAATGGTGCAAATGGAAATTACACCTGGGATGTTGCGCTGAATAATCAGCCCGCCAGCATAACCTTGGGCGCTGAATATTCCACCATGGATGACCAGCGCAAAGGCTACATTAATATTGCTGGCGAGCGCGGTGATTTACGTCGGGATGAAGTAGGGCAGGTCGATAGCCGCGATACCTATGTGATTGCACAATGGCAACCCATTGCGCGATGGAAATGGTTGGCAGGATTAAGAAAATCCAATATTAATTTTTCAGTCGAGGATGATTTTGTTGTAACAGGTAATAGCGATGACAGCGGAAATCGGAAGTTCACTCATTTATCCAACGCACTAGAAACCCGTTATGAATTCACTGAGGATTGGCTATTACATGCGGGTATCGGTGGTGGTTTTGAAACTCCAACCTTAACCGAAACTGCTTATACCTCGGGTGACAATGGTTTTAATCAAACGCTGGAGGCTGCACAAAATCGGCAGCAGCAAGTGGGAATTGAATACCGACAGGCGGACGTTAATGCTGCACTCACTGCTTTCAGGATTGATACGCAAGATGAAATAGTCGTTGATCAATCACAAAATGGCCGCACCAGTTATCGCAATGCGGCTGAAACGCAACGCGAAGGTATCGAGTTAAGTAGTCGTTGGCAATGGTCTTCGCAATGGAACAGCCGTTTTGCATCAAGCTATTTAAGTGCGAAATACACCCAGGGTGAATGGAGCGGAATGCAACTGCCGGGTGTCGCAGCAATCAATCATTATTTACAAATTAATTGGCAGCCTTTGAGCAATGATTATTTGCAAGCATCAGTTAGTTTTGCACATCGAAGTGCCGTTGCTACTCATGATAATAATCTAATAAAAGCACCTGCAAGCACGACAGCAGATATTGCGCTCTCAGGTCGATTACCTTTGGGCCGCGCAGAACCTAATAAAATGTACAGTCAATGGTGGATTAAACTTGCCAATATAACCGATGAAATTTATGTAGGTTCAGTGATCGTCAATCAAAGCAATGGCCGCGCTTTTGAACCGGCACCAGAGCGAAATTTACTGGCTGGAATCACTATTGTATTGCTATAAAAATAACGAAAAATATATTGGCTTTTCTGAAGCAATAGCAGCGCGTGCATCGGAAGAGAAAAATCGCACTGAAATTTTACTGCTTAATATTTCTGGTGAACGAAAATGAAAAAAATTGCGTGTTTGCGATCAAAGTATTCAGTGATGATTAAAATAAAATTGTGGCTAATTGCCATAATTCTTTCCCTGTGCGCCTGCACTGAAACAGCCACCGTTCCTATTGCAGAAGGTAGTGGCACTCAACCAGTGCTACCTAAACCCGTACACAACTTAATCCCTACAGTGAATATTGCCCCGGCTGTTGGTTGGGCAGAAAATGCAACGCCAACTGCCACGGCAGGAACTCAAGTTGTAGCTTTCGCTAATCAGTTGAATCACCCACGTTGGCTTTATGTTTTACCTAATGGCGATGTGCTGGTGGCTGAAACTAATGCGCCACCGAAACCTGATGATAGTAAAGGTCTTAGAGGTTGGGTAATGGGCTTGGTAATGAAAAAAGCGGGTTCAGCCGGTGTGAGTGCAAACCGGATCACGCTCCTGCGCGATTCTAACGGTGATGGGATTGTTGACCAGCGTGCGACGCTATTAGAAGGACTCAATTCACCGTTTGGCATGGCACTGATTGGTAACAATCTTTACATCGCCAACTCCGATGCCGTCATGCGATTTCCTTACACCACTGGCGTTACGCAGATTACCGCCAAGGGTGAGATGCTGCTGGCATTACCTGCCGGTCCTATCAATCATCACTGGACTAAAAACCTGATCCCTAGCCCCGATGGCAGCAAGCTTTACGTTACTGTCGGCTCAAACAGTAATGTAGCGGAGCGCGGCATGGCAGCTGAGGCAGGGCGCGCTGCGATTTGGGAGGTAGACGTCGAAACGGGTAAGCATCGTCTCTTCGCTACCGGCCTGCGCAACCCCAACGGTATGGCGTGGGAGCCTGAAACCGGCAAACTCTGGACAGTTGTCAATGAGCGCGACGAGCTGGGAAGCGATTTAGTTCCTGACTACCTCACCTCTGTGCGCGACGGTGGTTTTTATGGCTGGCCCTATAGTTATTTCGGTCAACATATTGATTCACGCGTTACACCGCAGCGGCCAGATTTAGTGGCCTCAGCCATCGCTCCTGATTATTCCCTGGGCGCCCATACGGCTCCCCTGGGCTTGGCTTACTCGGCGAATAATAGTTTACCCATGCGCTTTGCTAAGGGCATGTTTGTTGGTTTGCATGGCTCATGGAATCGCCGCCCGCTTAGCGGCTACAAAGTTATTTTTGTACCCTTTGAAAGTGGAGTCGCGACGGGCGCAGCGGTGGATGTACTGACCGGTTTTCTTAGCGATGCTGACACTGCTTTCGGGCGTCCTGTGGGCGTAGCACTCGACAAAACCGGTGCATTATTGGTTGCGGATGATGTTGGCAATATTATTTGGCGAGTGAGTTCTCAAAAATAAATGGTAGTTTGCAATTTAAAGAAGTTCTGAGTTTCTTTGGCAACGAACTCAATCGTGCTAATTTAATCCAAAAAAAATCGTGTTGGCTCATCGTTCTTACCGAACAAAAAAGTGGCTGTCTCGTAGAATCAGATTCTGTAAAGCTGATCTCAATTTACTCGAGTGCCTGGCAGAAATGACGCGTGCCCGCATTCGGCATATACACAGAGAAGAGTGATGAGTAGTTAGTGAGCAATTAAGCCAGTGCATCCAAAAATATTAGTTCGTCTTTGTGCCGAGCGTTATTAACAGCAGTAGTCACAGCACGCATACGTAACGCTAAGCTTGCACCCGCAAACTCTTCAACTAACATTTTTGCATCCTGTTTTGGGTCCAGCCAACGTTGGGCTTGCGCGATGGTAAGCGATAGCGGCATACGATCATGGACTTCTGCAAAATCGGTGTTCGCTGCTTGTGTAATGATGGCGCAACTCATTACCTGTTCTTGCCAAATATCCCACACTGCCGCGAGCAACAAGGGTTCACTCCCCGCATCAATATAAAACGGTTGTTTCTGTTTGCCCTCACGCTTCCATTCAATAAAACCGGCGGCCGGTACTATGCCCCGGTGAGATCGCACGGGTCCGCGAAAGGATGGGGATGTTAGGAGTGTTTCTATTCGCGCATTGAACATCGCAAACTTTTGGTTTGGTTCTTCTTTGCTCCAGTGGGGATGTAGCCACCAGCGTACGGAACTCACTGCTAAGCCGGTTGAAGATTGATGAATAAGGGGAATGGTTTCGGTGGGGGCAATGTTGTTTAGCATTGGAAGAGTGATATTCAATATACCGAGCATTTCCAGTAACTCTTGAAGCTCGGTGACGGGCTTAATAAACAATCTTCCGCACATTCTCAGTATTCCATTCAATCAAGTTAAGGGGGCTTGCAGCTACCCAAGTTTAGACGCTACTAAAACCTTTCGCGATTATTCAAAATTGATTGACCGTTGCGCTTGACGATCCCGGGGGGAGTGGCACTATACTGTACATTGATACAGCTAATGATTTGTGCGACACCTCAGTATAGTGACTCCTATGAACGAAACGCCACCCGATTTTTCTCCCTCTGTGCCCCTCCAGCAATTGCTGCTGAGGGACGATATCTGGATGGGCCACTCGCAGCGCTTTACCACGCGCTCCGCGATGGATACGGGCTATGAGGGGTTGAATGAGGGATTGTTAAACCGTGGCTGGCCGCTCGGTAATTTAGTGGAGGTGTGCCAGCAAGGCATGCAAGGCGAGTGGCAGTTGTTCACCCCGGCGTTGCTGAATATGCCCGGCTTAATCGTATTGTTGAATCCACCTGCCGAGCCCTTCAGTCAAGCATTTATCCAGGCGGGTATCGATTTGGAGCGAATGGTGGTGATATCCGCCCCCGACAAAAATCATTTTATTGCCTGCTTTATTGAACTCACGCGCGCTAGCGTCGGGTCAGTGATGGCGTGGCAGCCTAAGGATTCCTTGACCTATACAGAGTTGCGCAAGTGTCTGTTGGCCGCATCGGAGGGTACAGGTTTATCCGTAATGTTTCGGCCTTCAACCGCGCAGCAACAAAGCTCACCCGCAGCCTTGCGACTTTTTGCGCAAATTATTCCAACGGGTTTGGAGATTACGATCTTTAAACAAAAGGGCCATCTGCAAATGCAGCAACCGCGCCCGATCGTGCTGGCACTTCCTGACAGCTGGAAACCGGCGCTTTCCTATCACGCACTCAATCAACACGCGGAAGGAATCAAACACGCAAACAAGCCTCAGCGTCTCGCGACTGTGACGCCTCTTCGAGGTAAGCCGTGAATGCTTCTTACTCACGGCTATGGCTCGCGATCCGATTTTCTGACCTCCCGCTAACCGCTCTGAAAATCGCAGGCTCTGTTGAAAAGCCCATCGTCGTTATTGAAAAAAAACGCGTCGTCTTTGCTAATGCATTAGCCGAGGAGGGCGGGGCACAACTGGGTATGGATATCACGACCGCGCAGCTGCTAAGTGATTGTGAAGTGGTCGCGCGCGATAAAAATAAAGAGCAATCAGCACTGCATGAAGTGTCGGAGCAGCTCTACCAATTCAGCCCTTACATTGATCGCTATGGCAGTGTCAACGCCGTCGAATTTGGATTGCTGCTGGAAATTTCGAGCTGTCTTAAATTATTTGGCGGGTTAAAAAAATTATCAGCCAGAATATCGAAATATCTTGCAACCACGCCTTATAGTTTTCATTACGGCCTTGGTCACACCGCAAAAGCATCCTGGTATCTTTCGTTTAGGGATTATGAAATATCAGGTGATGAAACCAAATCGCTTTTTGTGGAGCGGCTTAAAAAATTACCCATCGAATTATTGGTTGATTATCCCAAGGCAGTGGAGGCGCTCACAAAAACCGGTTTCAAAACTTTTGGTGATCTTGCCACGCAAATTGAAGGCAAATCCATCAGCAGTTTTAAGAAACGTTTGGGGCAGGCTTTTACGGATGTGCTCTGTGAAATTTATGATATTGATCAAAATTTTCGGCAAAGCTCGCTGTTTGAAAAGCCCCGTGATATTTATCGTCCCAAAGAATCCTTTGCAGAAGAAATTCAATTCGACTATCCCGTCAGTATTGTTGATCAATTAAAACCGGCGATTGAAAACTTGCTTCAGCAGTTAAGTGATTACCTCCGTAAACGGCAGCTACAATGCCAATACATTGAATGGTGGATATCCGATATTTATCGCAAAAAAGAATCCATCAAGGTCAACAGTGATATGCCGCAAAGTCACTGGCAATTACTCTACGATTTAACGCTGATTCAATTGGATAACAAAGAACTGCCGTTTGAAGTGGAGGCCATCAAACTCCTGTGCAACCACACCATGCCGCTGCAGCAGTGCAGTCAACTTTTAGACTTCGATCAAAGCAAACAGAAAAAAAGATCGGTACAGGACTTTGCCGTCACCATGGCAAAACTAAAAGCGCGCGTCGGCGATGCTGCCGTTTATAAACTGAGTTACCACGATAGCTGCGTTCCAGAACTGACGAATGTGATGGTCGCGCTGGCTGAAAAATGTAATCAGGAATTGCCCGAGATTCACCTTCAGGGTTTGCGTCCCACCTGGCTGTTATCCAAACCTGAAATTATTGAAGAGCGCAGTGATCGCCTTTATTGGCAGGGTTATCTCACGACATTAGTGGGCCCTGAGCGCGTGATTGGCAATTGGTGGCAAGAGCCTGTTGCCCGCGATTATTATTTGGCGAAACGTCACGACAATTTACCCCTGTGGATTTTTTTTAATCTGTATGACAAGCAGTGGTATGTGCATGGAATATTTGCCTGATGCGCTACGCCCAATTGCACACCACCACCAACTTTACCTTTCTGACCGGGGCATCACATCCACCTGACTATATTCAGCGCGCTAATGAATTAGGCTACGACGCCCTGGCGATTACCGATGAATGTTCATTGGCCGGAATCGTGAAAGCCTTTGCTGCTGCAGAAGAACTTAATTTTAAATTAATTGTGGGTAGTCGCTTTCGCTTATCCAATGGTATGGACTTGATCGCAATTGCGCCTTCACGCACTGCGTACGCAGAATTGTCAGGCTTTATCACACTGGCTCGCAGGCGCGCAGAGAAAGGTTCCTACGAAGCACACTTTGACGATCTACGATTTCGCTTGCGAAATTGTTTAATTATCTGGATTGCAAAACTTCACGAAACCATTTCCGATCAGGTTGCGAATGAATTAACGAACGCATTTAAAGGCCGGTTATGGATCGGCATCAATCACCAACTCCATGGTGGCGAGCAACGGGATTTTGAGCGCTGGCAGGCCTTGGGAATTGAAAAACATATTCCACTTATGGCCTGTGGCGAAGCCTTAATGCATTGCGCTGAACGAAAACCCTTGCAAGATATTCTTACCGCCATTCGTCACAACACACCGATTCAGGAATTAGGCACCAAACGCGAACTGAATGGCGAAGCCTATTTAAAATCGCTGCATCAGTTAGCGCGACTTTATCCGCAGGAATTATTGGAAGAGACTTGCGTCATGGCGGACCTGTGTCATTTTTCAATGACGGAACTCCGCTATCAATATCCACGCGAGTTGGTGCCAGCAAACCTTACACCGATCGATCATCTACGCAATCTCGTGAATACTGGCAAGCAGCAACGTTGGCCCAAAGGTGTTCCGGAATCGATTGAGGCTTTGCTAGAAAAAGAACTCGCCTTAATCGAAGAACTTGAATACGAATATTATTTTTTGACGGTGCATGACATCGTCCACTTTGCGCGCGAGCAGCGCATTCTTTGTCAGGGTAGGGGCTCCGCAGCGAATTCTGTGGTGTGCTATTGCTTGCACATTACGGAAATTGCACCCGGTCAAATCAGCGTTTTGTTTGAGCGCTTTATTTCACAGGAGCGCGACGAACCGCCTGATATTGATGTGGATTTTGAACATCAACGTCGCGAAGAAGTGATCCAATATATTTATCAAAAATATGGCCGCGAGCGAGCGGCTATTACAGCGGTGGTCGTAACCTATCGCAGCAAAAGTTCGATACGGGATGTTGGCAAAGCGCTCGGCATGGATGAATCTTTAGTGAATCATTTAACGCAAAATATTGCGTGGTGGGATAAGAGTGATGATTTAAAAGATCGCATTGAATCGCTGGGTGTAAAAGTGGATGGTGATTTGCTCGCGCATTTTTTTAATCTGGTGCAATTGATCTATGGCTTCCCCCGACACTTGAGCCAACACACCGGCGGCTTTGTGATTTCTGAAACAAAACTCAGCGACCTGGTTCCTTTGGAAAATGCGAGCATGCCGGATCGCACGATTATTCAATGGGATAAGGATGACCTTGAAACCATGCGCTTGTTGAAGGTGGATGTTCTTGCGCTGGGTATGTTGTCAGCACTGCGTCGAGCGTTGGATTTTATTGCGTCTTATGATCCCGTCGTTCGCTGCATTCAGGATATTCCCCGCGAAGATCCTGCCACCTACAAGATGCTTTCTCGTGGCGATAGCGTGGGCGTGTTTCAAATTGAATCGCGTGCGCAAATGGCCATGCTGCCACGCATGCAACCAAAATGTTTTTATGATCTCGTGATTGAAATTGCGATTGTCAGGCCCGGGCCTATTCAAGGCGATATGGTTCATCCTTATCTGCGTCGTCGTGCAGGTGAGGAGCCTGTTACTTATCCCAGTGAAGCAATTCAAGATGTGCTTGCGCCCACGCTAGGTGTTCCCATTTTTCAGGAACAGGTGATGCGCTTGTCCATGGTTGCGGCAGGCTTTACCGGTGGTGAAGCGGATAAGCTGCGACGGGCAATGACAAACTGGGGAAAGAATTCAAAATTATTATTGTTCGAAGGAAAATTTAAAAAAGGTTTATTAGATAACGGCTACACACAGGATTTTGCGGATCGTTTATTTGAGCAAGTGAAAGGCTTTGGCGGTTACGGATTTCCCGAAAGCCACTCGGCCTCATTTGCCATTTTGTGTTATGTGTCGAGCTGGATTAAATGCCATCACCCCGCTGCATTTTATTGCGCACTATTAAATAGCCAGCCCATGGGATTTTACAGCCCCTCGCAATTAATTCAGGATGCGCGACGCCACGGCGTTAGCGTATGGCCAGTGAATATCAATCGCAGCATTTATGAAAATACTTTAATGCTGGATGAAAAAGGACAACGCGGAATTCGTTTGGGTTTTATCTCCGTGAAGTCACTCAATAACGAAGAAGCAAAATTAATTGAAGCCGCGCGCGCAGATATTCCCTTTACCTCATTAAAAGATGTTGCGAGACGCACCGCACTCAGTGATGCAAACCTTGAGTGCCTTGCATCAGCCGATGCCTTTCGTGAAATCGCGGGGGATCGCTTTCGCGCACGCTGGGAAGCGTCTGCCCTAATGCCACATTCAGAATTGTTAGCAGCCAGTGAAGCAGACGATGATGAGTTAGTGATGAGTGGGCCAACGCTGGAACAAAACGTGATGGACGATTACGCATCGATTGGCCTCACGTTGCGCACTCATCCAATGGCAATACTGCGATCAGAAAAACCTTTCAATGAATGCACACGTTACAGCGATCTCATTCATTTGCGTCACAAAGGATTTGTTCGTGTTGCAGGCATAGTCACCGGTAAACAAAGACCCGGTACTGCCAGTGGTGTGATGTTTATGTCACTAGAGGATGAGACGGGTACCAGCAATGTTGTGATCTGGAATTCAACGCAGGAACATTTTAGAACGCAGATTCTGACCGGAAAATTACTGATCATCAAAGGGACTGTTGAGATATTAACGGACGGCGTGGCTGCTCCGATTGTGCATGTGATTGCGGGGCATATTCAGGATATCACCGAGCGTTTGCATAATCTTGCGTTGAAATCACGTGACTTCCATTAACAAAAAATAAAAAAATTGTTACACATCTTCCATTGCTTTGTGTCAGCAAGCCAAAAAATCAATAATCCACCATTAAGCTCCCTTAGACAGCTGCGCATTAGTAAATCAAATGGCATATTTAATAAGCCTTAATTTAAGTGACAACAACCTACTGCTAAAGTCACGGCACTAGATATCAACCACTACCAGTGCCGCAACGAACTATCATGCGTTAATAAAGACAAGATGATTGCCGCATTAATTTTATATTTTCACTGTGTATTCGAATAGTAGAAGGATGTCGTCTACTGTTTCTAAACAAGTTCCAACGTTTTCTTTCTTAATCTTAATTAACCACTCGACATCATTTTTACTCATGCCTGGGTTCTTAATTTCCACAGCGAAATCTGGTTCTGAAACAATGGAGCTTATTTCAGTAAAGTCTGCATTTTCTTTAAATATAATTTCTCCTCCGTTTGGTCTAATCAAAAGAAGCTTATTTAATAACTTGGGTTTTATATTATTAGATTTTGGATACCCAAACACTTTTACTTTATGCACTGAAATGTTTCCATTTTTATATATAAAAGGAAATCGTTGTTTATCAATTACAAACGACTGAATATGGTCACCTGCATCATCCGTAGTTGTTAGTAGCTTATGCCACTCTGTAGGATATTCATGACGCAAACTGAAAGCTCTAGATTCCGGGTGCTGGCCTTTTGAATCTTTGATTTTTAAAAATGATTTTAAGTTCTCTTCTGCCATTTCTCGTAATTGTTTACCACCCTCACGCGAGGTGTACTTAAGGTGCAACACCACATCTGACATTGTTTCATAATCGAATTGACGGAAATCGCTTGGTAATTCTATTCGCCATGTTGAAATGACGCCGTGCCCCTCAAAAGGCAGGTAACGTTCGTCGCGGAAATTTAACTCGAATAATCCACTATCATTTTGACCAGTGCTGGTAGCTATGGATTGCGTGGCAGCAAAATTCTGGACAAAACGATTATCATCTGGCTGTTGGGCATAAGGGTTCTGCGGTGTACTCTTCATTCGTGTTTCACTACTTAAAAGCGTGAGGGTACAGTTCACTCCTGTATGAGGCCCCGCAACACACGGAATGGTGACGCTTACACTCTTGATGCGGCGCATGTACTGGCCAGGAAAATCAACGTCGAATAAAGTCTCGGGTAGTCCTACAACACAAGTTCCCGTTTCTTTCAGAGTAATCAACGCCATTGGATCGTGCAGCACCAGCGAAATATTTTTGATTATTTCGAATTCGCGACGATTTTGATCCATGTAAGATTTCTCCATTTGCTTTAAGCACAAATAGAGCCGTTCACCCGACATTAAACCCTTGCGAAAGCTATCCCAAACACCAAACTGCACGAAGTTTGAAGTAGGCAGTCCCAACTCGTAGCGGTAAGTTTTTTCAGCTTTTTTTGCAAGGTCATAAGCTAATTGATAACACTGAAAATAAGTCGTAGATATTTCGCCGACCATCCAGCCATAGAGTTCTTCCTGAGTAAATTTATTGCGATAAAATTCTTCAACCTGATTCGCATTTTCAATCTGCTGTTCGTGGTTACTTAATTCTTGCTCAGCAATTTGCTCGCGAATTTGTGAAGCCAGAATTTGTTTGTCAATTTGAGCGAGTTCTTTGTTTGCAAGATCCTTTTGAAGTTTCCACTCTTCGCTACGACGCTGATAGCCCGCATTGACTTGCGCTGAGTTAGCGGCAAAACTTGTCATAGTCGAAAGCATATTAAAGAATCGTCCGAACGCGCTAAGGGTGTTTGCCGTTTTCTCACCTCCGCCAACATGTGTAAGGGTAATGCCACCACCTCCTGGCCCCGCCATTCCACCGACCAACTGATCTGGCACTGCATGAGCCGTTGAGGCAGCCATCTCCAAATATTGCCCGGATACAGAAAGGGCCATGCTCGAAAAGCCTAAGAGCTGATGCTCCATTTCACTTGAGTTCAACCCGGTTTTTATCAATTGCGTGTAAAAATTTGCATGCATCTCTGTCACCGCGCGCGTTTTCTCTAATCCCTCTCTAACTCGTTGCGCTTCTGTGATTTGTAGCTTTCTAAGGGTCTTTACCAAGGTTAGTAACAAGGTTTCATGCTGGGTTCGCATCATTGAAAGCGTTTCGTTGTCTTTTTTCTCCAGCGCTGATAGCAAACTATTTCCTAAGGACTTAAGTTCAGAGCAAATCTCCAAAGCCTTCATTACGATGTAGTTAAATCGGTAGTAAGGCAATGGTGAATTCAAATCAGCTAAGACGCTGCTAATGTCCACGCCACCGGCAACGGCTCGCACCAGCAGAGCGGGTTCGATTGTTGGCTCGAAGAGCGCCAGCTGTCGCTCCACACCTTCGATATTTTGGCTGTGGCGAATTTTAAATAAACGGTCAGCAACCCTATCCCAATAACCCAATAGCTTATCGTTGTCTGGCACGCAGAAATATAAGCTTTTTGCTGTTGAATTAAGAATGGATCCGGTACCTGGAACACCTGAGGGTACTACTTGAAGATTGTAAAAGGGAAAAATAGTCTCAAATTTCACGAGAGCATTTGAGAATGCATCAAGGCCTTTATCAAGTTCGGCGTAGTTAAGGGCTTGCATAGTTCCTCGCTCAGGAATCTTTTCCTGGCGTCTACCAATTAATTCTGCTGCAAGGATATAAAGCTGAGTTGCTTCATTGATGGACTCGATCGTGTCCTGGCGAAAAAGGGTATCAGCCCAGTCAACAAGGTTATCTAAATACTTCATCACGGTATTTTTTTGATAAGCACTCAAACGCATTCTTGCAATTAGATGCGGGTTAAAAGGGCTTTTACGCCATGCCGTAATTGCGTTTTCAAGTTCGCGTCGTTTAGGGTTGTTGGCTGGCAGAGCTAGTTGATCAAGGAGTGCATCAAGTGTTTGTTTGCTGGAGTTGCGAAGAGGAATAACTTGCCAATACCTTGATGAAGAACTGAGCTTGTCATTGGTCGTGGGATTAAAAATAAAGTGATACCAGCGAGTGGCCTCGTCGAAGCGCTGGTTTTTGCTTAATCGATTAGCCAGCAGCATTGGGATATGGAAAAACAATTCCCAATTGTAAAGGCTGTAAGCTCCCGTAGCACTGAAATCTATATTCTCCATTGGGTAGGATGGATCAACATTGGTTTTATTGGGGGAATAAACTTTATAAAAATTATTGGTGACCGGCGGATTCGATCCTGTCGCAAACTTAATCTGCAAGTCAGAAAACCTTTGGTTGTGGATATTCAATAAACCCTCTACACCATTTTTATCTAAAACTTCTATAAATTTGCAAACATACGCATGGAAAAAAGGTTTGAACTGCAACTTTTTAACATCTATATCATTTAGATCATAGAATCTATTGATTGCTTGAGTTGCTGTAGTGTCAATTTTAGGAGTATAGATTGGCAAGTCTCCCAATTTCTTCGTTGGTAACGTGATTGGTGTATTCTCAGCAATCGTTGTATTGGTGCGTATCTCAAATTGTGGTTCTACGTAATAGCTTCGCTTGTGATCTTGATAAAAAAACCTTGCAGAACTGTTGTATGAGAAATCATGGTCAGAAGGGAATACAACTTTATATTCTTGCACACTGGCAGAGAGGGTCGGAATATTATTATTTCCATCTCGTAAAATTAAAGGAAACGATTCTTTTTCATGCCACAAAATAGATTGGCCACTACTTGCGGACAGAAAACCTTGATAGAAGGTAGTTTGCACAGGCTTCATTGCCCAATCAATTTTGAAATCTATGTGATGATAAGCTGAGATTTTTGTGCCGCAATCGAATCGGAATTCACCCATAAGGGCGTTCCGCGCTAACGCATATATTTCTATCGTTAAAGAATCACCTAAAATGCATTTAAATCGGTACGAGTGAGTAGGTGCGGCAACATTGACTTCTCTCAGTGTTTCGATGAATGATTGACTTATTTTTTTATTCGACCACTTGTTTGAACGGTATTCACTCCATGCCAGCTTTACTTCGTAATAGGAAAATGTAATTTCAGCATAACCGTTCATTCTTTGTCTTTCTTTTTCCTCTTCATCCACTTTTTCAGTAAAAATGGGCCAGAACAAATACAGTCTTCGGTTCCACACAACTGGCATAAGATGGACGCCCGCAGAGTCTCCCTCTTCATGGCCCTGAATGTCCAATTGAACTTTTTCCCACGCTGTCCATACCTGCGTTTCTAAATCAAGTTTGCGATAAAAATATTGCGGCGGGAAATTGAAGGTGCGGCCAAAAACATGTAGTTCTCGTGCGTCATAATCTTCACAAGTGCCGCAAATATCGAGGCGACCTACGGTATGCAACTTCTCTAAATAATTCATTAACGCTTTTTCGGCGCTTTCATTAGTGACTTCGCCTTGCAATAGCTCACTTTCTAATTCTTTAAAAAAAGGGCTTTTGTTGTCCCGTAATTCCGGTTCAATCCAGTTCTCCGGGTACAAAAACACCTTGCGATTTGCCTCCCATACGCGATAATTTTTCATCCATTTCCATTGATTAGCATCAATCATATCGGGTGAAATGATTTGTTTAGATATGGTCTTATGTGATTCAAGATTGAGCAAACATCGCTGTACAAACAACTGCACAGATGCGATTGCCTGCTTTAAACGTGATGTGAGCATACCGGCATCCATTTCCATATCAATCAGGAAATAGCCATAGAGGTCATTAGCGTTCTTTAAACCTGCCGCTTTAATTTCACTCTTCTGCAGCAAGTAAGCCACTAATGCATCTCGCAGATCATTACGAATAAGATTATGAACTTGCGTTGAAACATCTATCCAGGAGCGCTCATCATATTTTGTTTTTAAGCTACGTTTTATATCTTGAGCTTGATCATGAGTAACGCTGTCATTGGCCCACGATTCTAATTTCTCAATCGAAACACCAATTACCTGACTAAGATCGATTCGTTTTTTTAAAATAATTAGCGCAATTTCATTGAGGAAGTCAGTGGCAGGCAATTGGCTAACAAAAAATTCCACATTCTGTTTATCCCATCCTGTAACGTCGATGATTGCACTGGAAATTGCTTCACCAGCCTTGGCTACCTCGAAAATTGATAACAGATCTTTTTCGGATGTAGGCAAAGAATCACGCAGCGCAACAAAATCAGCAATTCGCAACCAGGTAGCAAAATTTAAAGCCTTCCAGTCGAAATTGTTGAAATTGGCATTCCCCTGAAAATGCGATAGTTCTTTTTCCGAAAGCCTTAGGTAATCAACCAACCATAAACACTTATACAATAATACATAAGAGTCAAAATAAGCCTTTTCGCTGTTTGTCGTTTTCGCCTCTACATCCAGGCACGCTTTTAAAACGGCAGCATCTTTTAGGAAATAAGTGACTAGACCTAACTCGGTTTTAAATGCTGCTGCAACATGCTGCTGGACAAAGGTTCGCTTCAAAACAGGCAAAATCCTGGCTGCGATTTTCTCCCAAAATATTTTTAATCGCTGTGGAATATCGGCGGTAGCTGCCAATAGGGCGACATCCGGTGGTGTGAGATAGTGTTTCAGAATATCTTGGTAATTTTCAGAGATTTTTGGGCTAGCCAGACTGTCAAAGGCATGGACGGTATTTGTTCCATCCAAAACACCGATAATTTTGGTTGCTTCCTCTACCTCTAATATATTTCCCAACACCCGTCGTAAAAAATCATTCGTTACTATTCCGTCTGATGGTGTATTTTCCTGGCTAATCTTCTGCAACCCTTCAAACAATGTTTTCGAGGATTGACGAATGACATCATCTTTGGGAGGCAGCATGTTTCCCACTAACATTACATTGCTAAAAATATAAGCAAAGTCATCAGCCTTAAATCCGTAGCGATTAAGTTTTTTTAATGCCTCTGTAGAATTGGCTAACTCTGTAACAGTTTTCCAGGGAGCTTGTGGGAGCAGGTCAAACCAAGTGATTAAGTCTTTTACTTTTAATCTAAGTCCTTTGGCAAAAATAACATAGCGATATATTTTGGATAAATTTTCCACCGTTAGGGTGTCGACGGTAATATCCAGGTTGATGTAATTAATAAGGTGATTAAAATCTTCTTCAGATATTTGTAGGGCTGCCTGGATGGCAGGCACGTGAGGCTTAAGAAATTCAGTAGAATGATCGATTTCGCTTTGGTCGACCTTTAATACAAATTTATCATCAATTTGCAAAATGGCTTTATTTAAAAATAGTCTGGCAAACAATGATCCCTTCCCATAGGTCGGTATATTCCCCATTAATACTGCCGCTTGATCTAAAGGCAAGTCCAGCTCTCGGCGCACCTCCCATACAACAGATAAATCATGAATAATTTGTGGCGTAATCTCAGCTGATCCAGCCGGATTAATCGACATCAATAAGCTATCTAATTCAGAAATGCTACAACCTAATTTTTTCCAAAGCCGTATGAAGCGATTGAAGCGGCTCAGTTCTTCATCATTCAAAGTATCACCGTTAAGGTGTTGGATTTGTGTCTGATTTAAATCACAGCGAGCCTCCGGATTAGTTGCACCTAATTCAATGACCGTTAGCGCAAGCTGATCTTCAGCTGGGTGGTCTAATAGCCAACTATCTCGATCTATCTTTGAAAGCTGTTGCAAAAAAATATTAATTGGGAAGTTCGGATTTAAGAAGCGGGTGTTTAGCAAGCTGACCAAATCCACGTAGGTTATATTTGTATAGTCTAGAAAATTCCTGACATTGGCCAACATTTTTTGGAAAGGTCTACCGATGGGGATGCCCCATAAGTCCCTAGCCATAAAATCTCTGGGCAATCCATGTGCGTCGATGATGAACGCGTTTGTGACGCCATCAAACTGTTTAAAAGTAAGAATCTCAAACTCGCGACTTGTTATTCCCAGGCGTTCGGAGGCAACAGCATTTGCCGAGGCAACTTTGAAAGTATCAAGCACCTCGAATCTACTACTTTCTTGTTTCTGTAAAAATCGTCGCGCTACTTCCACATCCATATCAAACGGCAGGCCCATGGGATAGATGGCGCCTTTGAGCTTGTCGTATGCGGTTGCAGCATCGTTGAGAGAAGCCGCATTAGGGTGTTGAGGGTTGGCGGCGAGGTCGGACTCTGAAAAGTTTGAAGTGTCATTGGTTGAACCGTTTGCGTGATTGTTGGCAGCCTTATCGCCAATAAAATCTTGCGCCACATAAGTTTCCAGCACTTCATTCACAAGATCGATATAAGGAATAAGTGTTTCGGTGTGTTGGCAGGACAACTTGGTATACATTAAATCCGGACGACGACGGAAAATTTCAATGCGAGCTGCACCTTTGTTTTTCCCTAGCAGAATATGGAGTAAATCGACAAAATAGGCAGCCGGACTGTAGACAGATTTGCAGTGTTGACACGCGCACATACCGGTTGCGCCGAATAAACTTTCCCAATCAGGAATACCAGGCAAAACATTCGTACGGGGGATTAAATTATTGGGAATCTCCCATCCAGGAGTGTCTGGAAAAATATTTAAGATTTCGCCCAAGTCATTCGGAACGCCAATAGGCGTATTAAAATTAACACGAAGATTTTCGGCTGCATTGAGGCTTTGGGTTCCCACTAAGTCGCGAAGCTGCTGATACACCATTACTGACGCATCACTAACCACTAGAGCTTTGGCGTGATATGCACGAGCATTATCTTCCGAGATTTTTTCACCCATACTTTGGTGAAAGTCCTCAACCGAGAGCATTGCAATTTGATGAGCACTTTCGTATCCCAAATCCATCAACACATTCATATCCGCAGCATTGGCTGTAAGGGTATATAACCGCTGTATTTTTCTTAAATGGGTTTTTACCGACTCGGGATCTTCAATATTTTGAAGTACTTGCTCCTCCTGATCCTGCAAGTAGGCTTCTACTGGAGTGAGAGTAAAATCAAATTTTGGATTGTTGGCGAGGAAAACATTCACCTCGGGATTCTGAATGCCTTTCTTAATAACGTCGGTAGGGAAGCTAATTTCTATAAGTGTTTGAAGTTCCCTGGAATATATTTTTGATCGCTCGACATCGTCTTTACCAATAATGTGTAGTGGAATTTCTGCCTTATTTTCGAAAGCTAATGCGTCCCACTGTTCAGTTGAGAGATCAACCAATTGCCGAGTGTTTTTAGTACCCGCTTGGATTAGGGAAGCAATAAGTCCCTTATTGCCGAGCGTTAATTGTGAAAGCTGTAGGTTAAGCTGGATTTGGGGGATCACTGACTGGAACCTGGAGTCATCACTCATATCTTTCCAAAAACTTTCTAAGTCGCCATCGTGTCGAGCGTAAACTTCAAGAAATGTATTTAACATTGTCTCGGTTGTTAAAAGGGGCTGCAGGAGATCACCTAGTGACGCTTTCAGGTCAGCAATTTTGACTCGAATATTCTGTTCTTTTACAAATTGCAAAAGTTTATCAGCAATCGCCGCCAGTTCGCGCTTATCGTAGTTCGGCTGCAGCGGCGTTAAAACAGA
Organism: Pseudomonadota bacterium; assembly: GCA_040386215.1. Lineage (GTDB taxonomy): Bacteria > Pseudomonadota > Gammaproteobacteria > Pseudomonadales > Cellvibrionaceae > Cellvibrio. The sequence continues at coordinate 149,340 of JAZKFX010000016.1, read as the reverse complement.
AATTAATTCTTCCTGCGTCATTAAATCCACACTTTCTAAGAGCGTGTTTGTTGTAGTCAGCCCAAAAAATGCCCATGCAGGTATATCTATAGATTCACGTTCTTGTTTGAAAGAATCGCGCAATTGCTCAATCTTTATTTTCTTTACGCCACTCTCTTTACTTAAAAAAGAAATTTGAAAATTTTCTTCATCTTCTTTTAAATCAATAAAACTGACTTGATGCATAAACGGATTAAGTTTCGCTACTAATTGTTCATATTCAGTGAGGGGACGCTGATGTAAATCAATTACCAGCCGCAGCTCTAGCTTACTGCCCGCATTCGTTAATACGAAGGGTGCTTGCTTACTTTCGGAGAGCCTCTCAACAACTGTTTCTTTTTCACCGTTAAGAATGAAAATCGACATCAGATCAAGTTGAGTACCCACGGAGTCATACACTTGAAAGACTAAATCAGGCTCGGTACCGCCATCCGCTTTTTGCAAATTTTTGTTGAAACTGAAATGACTATTAAATGAGCCATGCGAATCAGTGATGACGCTGTCAATTTTTGTCATGCCATAAATATCAAATTCTGATAGCACTACACTGTATTGGGCGAGCCCAATTTTATTAATGTCTGTAAGCCGACCGCGAACAAAACGATCTGGAATTACTCGTTGCTCCGGTTGTTGACCTTCTTGGTGATTAGGCGAGAAATCGTATTGGCCATCGGTTGATTCATCGATAACAATGCGAATCGAAGTATCACCAGATTGTAAATTCCACTGCACGGAATTTTCGGTGCTACCCACGTAGGAATCACGGTAATAAATTTTAAAATAAATGTCAGGGGCGGATTCAAAAAAACTTTCAAAGCGACCTTCATCAAAACTAATATCAAAAATTCCCTGATCGTTGGTATATGCAAAACCCAAGGCATCGTCGAAAAAAAAGTCTTTGTCCCAAGCTTCGACGCGTAGATTCTTTATTCCTTTTCCGCTCGCATTAACGGTCACACCGTTAATACGGTAGGGTTTATTGCTTGTAATCATTGTTAGCATCCTTTGATAGATTTTTTCATTGAATTATTTACTGCGACTAATCTTGATTTGGTAATAGCACAAGGTGCTTCGGTAAAAAATTTCTACTTATAAGCCCACTTTAGAAAATCTCGGTAGGCCTCGCCTACTCCATGTTGAACGGGGCCGGAGAAGCCAGTGTAAGAGCTCATCATTGGGGCCGGTGACCCAGATGTCATGATCGCGCCTGCTACAAGAGCATCATCCAATACACCGGCTGGTAATGTCAGTAATGTCACCACAGTCCCATGTAACCCCGCAGCTATACTACCTGGGTCTTTTTCTTGTATGAGATCGGCAGTGCGTCCCCCCTCGCTGAGAGCACCAACGGCTATGACCATTTGGCCCGCAAACTTCAGCACTTTAGGTGCGGTTTCCATAGTCAATGCTGCGGCTTTTGCAGCACGGCCAGACCCTGCAGCCGTAGGTTGTGTAGCAGGTCTAGCCAATTCAGTGGGTTGTGTAGTAGGTCTAGCCGGTTCAGTGGGTTGTGTAGCAGGTCTAGCCAGTTCAATGGGTTTCGGGGCAGTCGCTGTTCGAAGGCTTGCATCCGCAGTTGCGCCTTCTCCCAAAGCTATCGCTGAGGCCTCAGCAAGGTTACCGCCCAAGGCGCGTGCTTGAAGTTTTAAGTAGGGAGCGCCGATTAGCTTCTCCATGGCAGCCACGTTCTTCATAGTCGCTTTTCCTGTCTTGAAGTCTACGGCCACTTCGATTACATCGGAGGCCTTGTGGCCAACAAGGTTACTAAAGCCTCTGCCCTGAACGTGGAAGACGTCCTTCTTCAGTAGTGCGGCGTCAATCGTCCGCCAACCAGACTTCGCTGCGCCAGGCGGCTTGCTGACACCTTGAATAACTCCGTTCTCGTCAACCAGCAGCTCAGCAGCAATTCGCTGGATGTTTACGCCTGCCGGTGCTTTACCCGTAGTGATCTCAGATTCCAACGCAAGGTGTGCCCGTGTACCTTGTGAGCTAGCGTTCAGATCGGGAAATTCCCGCTCCGGAATTTCATCCGCGAGGTTCTGTAAATGGTCCAAAATAACGACCGCTTCGTTGTCCAGCTGCCCGTCGGGATCATGCAGCATCGACGGACGGTTACGTACGTAGCTATATGCAGTAGTCGACTGCTGGCCGGGAATTTTGTTGGGTGGTAGAAAAATCGGATCGCAGCTAGTCCACCTCCCCAACCACCCCGCGTAATACCTAGCCGAATGATAAGAAAACCCTGTTTCCTCATCCCGCTCTTTGCCCGTATATCTATACCGCTTCAAACTCACTTCTGCAGCACTACGTCCGGCACAAAAAGCCGTAGTTCCATAAGGATGAAATTCTTCATAAGAAATCACCTGCGCTAATTCGTCTAGCTCCAGCGAAGCCGAGCCCAAATGATTGCCTAACTGATAACGGATTGATTGTTGCGGTGCCGAGTCATTATTTGCAGTGTCTAATGTGCGAGTTTCTACCAATGCGATACGTTGTTTATCATCCATAAGGTGCAGAGTTTCGCGCTCTAGTACAACGGCATTAGTTGCACCATTGTGTTTGCGATAGACCTCAAACCCGCCTAGATAAATGCGTTCGTCTTTAAGGTTGCCATTTTGCAATTCAGTAATTTTTCTTACTCGCTCACCGCCGCCGTCATAAACGTAATAAGTTTTTTCGCCAGCGCCATCATTCACCACTTGTTGCTGTGAGGCATGGAGCTGATCTTTAAAATCCCACTCCATAACCGGTAAGTGCGGCATGCTTATCATGTTGCCGTGCGCGTCGTAATTGTATTTAGAGGAATAACCCGGCGTGGCGATATAGAAAGACAATTTATCGAGATCACTTGGCGACTTTGTTGCCAATAATTGATTGCTATCGAGCGCATACTGATACCAGCGAACCCAACTCTTTGCACCGCCACCGGTGTGGTGCATGCCTAAAATATTGCCAACAGGATCGTACTCATAATCTTGTTTGTAGCCTTGTAAAGCTTCCGGGTTATTGGAAGAGGGGATGCCTATGCTAGGCCCAATATTTTTAGCGTCGCGTTGTATATTATTCTGCGTTGCGTGCTCGCGGCCCTCTGCTTGGATTAAGCGATAGAGCGCATCGTAAATATAAATGTTACTTGGATTTATTTTGCTGTTATCAAAAAAAACTGCTTGCTGGGCAGCATCGTGAATTTCGGAGATATTGCCAACAGGGTCGTAGGTGTAGCTTAAATCTTGTAGAGTGCGCTTATTACCCTCGATGTGTTGGGGGCGGGTAGTGAGCAAACGTGTTAAGCGAAAAGTTTCTTTATCATAATTATATTGAGTAACAATCGAGTGACCAGCTTCGTTATATTCAATTTTTATTCGTTGACCTTTTGCATCGTAATCAATATTAGTGACTGCGTTTACATTGGACGTTGTTGGGTTAAGCAAAGTTTTTAACTCTGCAGTTTGTTTTAGCCAAACATGTAATTTTTCGAGCAGTCCGGCCTCGTTATAACGCGGTTGAATAATGTTTAACAAGGCGTTAGGTTTATTGCTGTAGGGTGCAACAAGTTGTATTGGCCGATTAAGCGCATCGTATTGGGTGCTACTGGTAAACGTCTCATGCTCAAGCGTTTGCATCTGAGACCAATTCGGGGTGTTTTTGTAATTCGCGATTAGCTGTCGCGTGCTACGCAATATATTGCCTTTGAAATCGAAGGCTTCGTCTTGAAGGGTTGTAGGATTAGTCGCTATGCTGGTAACAACACCTGCGGTATCAAAATGTTTGTAGGGTTTGCCGCGCAAATTAATTTTTTTCGCATCTGCCAAGCCACTTTCTGGTGAGTCACCATAGATAATTTTTTCAAACTGGATAATTTTATTTTTATCTACGGAGTCCGCCCCTTTAACAAACGAACCCGTTGGGCGATGCAGTTTGTCGTAATCATTTCGAAAAATATGGCCGCGACTATTCCATCCCAACATAGGTTTACCGGCGGCATCATTGAGCATCCACCGGGCGCCTGCATCCATACTGTGTTGATAAAGCAAATTACCCGCGATGTCATAACAAGGTACAAAATTAGTAGGATCAGAGACTTGATTGTTGGCTGCTGGTGGTGTGATGTATTGCATTACTAAATTATTGCGGGCATCTCTTATCCATAAGGGTTTGCCTTCAGCATCCAGTTTGGTGAAGGTAATATATTTTTCGTCTATCAATACATTAGCGGAATTTTTGAAGCGATTATGTGCAATAGAAATCACATTTCGGCCAAGGCTATCGAGGATGCCAAGCGAAGGTGTATTCGCATGTTCAGCGGCTAATTGCGCCGCACGCTTTTGCGCAATTGTTCCGGTACTATTTTTTGCAAACCATGCATTGTCAGGTTCTTTCACCGTATCATTTTGATCAAATGTTTTCACATGCCAAGGCGAAAACTCAAGGTAGCTGTAACTGCCGTCGGGCATTTCCGTGCGCACAACACGCCCTGCAGCATCATAATAAATAACCGGCGTAACGCCTTCTTCCAAGGGCTCTTCATATTGATGCCCTACAGAACTAAAGTACGGCTCGTATTGTTTAACTGGTTTGCCTTTGTTATTGAAAATGGTTTTTCCATTGGCGACCCAGCGCATGGGTTGCCCAACTTTTTCCGGCTCGGCCTGGACTTTTTTTACTATCACGCTACCCATGCCATCGGAATATTCAAATGCAGCTTGAATTGCACTTTGTTCATTCTGTGCCAATTGGCTGATATGCTTTTCACGCACAATTCCGCAGGCACAAGCAGGATGTTTACCCCAAAACGTTTTGCCGTTTTCAATGACTTCGCCAAAATAATAAATGTGGCGCGCCGTGGTATTGCCAAGCCACTCACGTGCCCGGGTTTCATCAAGATCAGCTTGATTAAAAAAAACGGTAAGGTCGGTTAATTCGGGGTTAGCCAATGCATCGGTAAAGCCTGCGAAATTATCACCTTCGCTGCCTTTACCTTTAACAACCGTGGCGGTGGGTAGACCCAAAATATCAAAATACACTTCTGATAAATTGTCGTTAATGTCACGCATTTCTTGAGGTGCGAGTACGCGATAATCAAATTGTTGTACAAGGGTGGTATTACTCATCGCATCAGTACTGGACTTGACAAATAAATCGTATTTACCGTCGTACTCTAAAGTGGTGACCTTGGCGAAAGGGTCGGTATAACGTTCGGGCAAATAAAAATGTTGTGCCGCATCAGCTGCAAAGCCTGCGGTGCCTGAACGTACCCAGTATTGTTCTCTAAGCTCATGCACTGGCAACGTATTGAAGCGTGAAATTAAATCTGCTCCACTCAGATAGCCACTCACTTTAGGATCACGCAGTTTCTCAAGCGCCGTAAAAACACCATCCACCGTTTGATTAAGTTTGTTGTTGGCTTCCGAATCCGTGAATACTGCGTTTAGTAAACTATCCGTTAATGCCAGTTTGTATGACTCATAGGTTAAGCCCAAACGACCATGTTCACGAAAAGGTAAGGGCTCAGTTAAATTTTCGTTAAAGAAAAGCGTGCGCGCATGTTCGACAAGGCGCTTTTGAGGGTTGTCATTATTTGCAATTTGTTGGTAAGCAATGTCTTGAACCGGTGTGCCAAAGGCTTGATGGACTGAGCTCAGCTGAAAGGCTCGTAATTCGCTGAGTGTAAAGTGCTTCAGAGATTTAGGCTTAATACCTGTTAATTCATAAGTAAGTGTTTCGCAAGGGAGACGCAAACGGCGATTGTCTAAAGCTGCATTTTGGTCAGCAGGCCGCTTACCAAAATCTTCGGTAAAGCGTGTCTCTGAGTATGCCAAATGGCTTTCCAGCTGGACGCCTTTGATACGATTTATATCAGTAATACTGAGGCTATCATCCTTGAATTGGCCGATGCGCGGATACACTACTGCGACCGATTGTAAAACATTCGCGAATTTATCAAATTGAAGGTTGAGTGTATGCGCGATACGTGGATCAGGACTTAATCGACTGATTTCGGTTTGCTGAATGTCCATTTCATATTGGTAGGTAATGGCTTCACTTTTTGTAACCACAAATACAGCATGCCTATTTACACCTTTGGGTTGCACAAGATGAATTTCGCAGTTGTGATCTGCCGTAGAAAATAATTTAACGGGCAGTTGTTTTCGCTTGAAGTTTTCTACTGCGTCGACTGCTAACTCAACAACTTCTTGACGCAGCATCATGCCTTTGCAAGCTCGTAGCGCTTCGCGCCATTCGTCAACACTCAAGTTGTTAGTGTGCAGATTTGGTTGTGGCAACAGATGCTCTTTAAAACCATTCAGAATCTTGACTTTCCCGGGATTTTTATCTTCTAACCAGTGTGGGAAATATTCTTTTTCAAACTGATTGAGAATGCGTTCGCGATCTAAAAAAGCGCCAGTATGAAACCAGCTAGTAGTTTTTATAGGTGGCTGGTATAACGTCTTATCATTCGTAATGTAAGGGCTTGCGACCTTACCTTGCGTAAATTCACCATAGGACTCTACATCGATTTGCTCAACTCGACCAAAGCCACGAAACTCCCGTTCAATGCCATCAAAATAACCATGATGATATGAATATGTGCTGGAGAAACTGGTTTTTCGCCACTTGTCTGTAGTAGTAACTTTTTCAACGCAATGAACAGGAAACGGTAATTTAGTAACCCAGGGTTTACCTGAAAACTTATCATCTGAGTAAAATTTGGTTGAAGGTGCATATTCAATATGTGTTTCTGCACCTAAATTATTACGCATGTGAGTTAACAAATGCGGCTTACCATTTGCCATTAAATCAATATAAAACATAGGTCGGCGGGTATTTCCAGATAACGCGGATGACCAGACCAAACAAGCAGTGCCGTTGCCTAACAGATCAACGGTTTCAATCGCTGAAAGATTATCAAGTATAGGGAAACTTGCTAGAAGGCGCTGTTCGCTCCAAACATTGCCTGATTGATTAAAATAAACTTGAACGCCTTTCCCGCTCAAATACAAAATATCGGTAACACCAGATCCATCTATATCGGCTAAACGTAAGCGGCGCTGATCAAATAAGTCTGGATTGTCAAACCATGGGGCATTATCCATCGTCACCTTGGAGCCAAATTTGCAATAACCTAAGTTTGGCCAATAACATATTTCACCGTTGCGAAATCTCACAAGATCTGTGAGACCATCACCCGACATATCCGCTAGAAAAATGGATTGCACACCATCAGCAAATACAATGCGAGGCCCGTGTTCTTCATCAAACACTTTTTGTACGCGCCGCGCTGGTTCAAAACCTGCTTCTGCTAATGAAGAGTGCCAAACAAATACTTGGTCTTCTGAAATTAAAATATCGGCGTGACCATCGCCCGTTAAATCAATAAATTTTAAATTCGGGCTGCGCGTATCAACATGGGGATAGCTCGCAAAAGTTTGGAATTGTTCCCATCCTTCATCCTGAGTACGTTCATAAAATCCTGGTAGAGGTCCTTCCACAGCAACAAGATCGATTTGCCCATTGCCTGATAAATCCATGAATTGAGCATGTCTTGAATCCAGAGTCGAGTTAGGCTTGCTTGCTACTAACTCGATAGGATTGAAACGCGGGATGGTACGCGGAAGATTTGTTTTAGAATCGAGAACCTGATGGTTTGCACTGACGTTGCGTTTGTAAAACCAGGCTCCTGCTTGCTCAGTAAGAATTCCACTCAGTCCCTCACCATCCAAATCCAACCATTGATAATTTGAACCATCCAAACCATACGGCAAATTTTCCAAACTTTCAGAATCGATTTCATGAATTATTTCATCGATTTTAGCTTTGCTGTAAGCGAATTCCACAGGAGGTAGGGACTTGGATAAATAACCGCCATCTGATTTACGCTTGTACCCTATCTGAGTTGCAGCAAGCAGGTAAGAAAAAATAGGATTTTGTTTATCTGCGATATTATTTTCGTATGAGTAAGTAAAATTTGTTGATCGTACGAGACAATCAGTGCCGACATTTAACTCATCCGGAAAATGATGGAACATCAATACACGTTTACAAAGACGATATGTGCGCACTTCGAAGCCGGCACGGTAGGACGAGAATGGATCGTTTCTTACTTGCCATTCATTGATTAACTTTTTTGGCAAAGGCGCATCGTTATCATGCTCGGCATAGTCAAATACTACTTGAAACATCCACTGCTTATCATCAGGTAACACAGGCCAAGGGTTCAATGCAGTTAATATGGGTAAATAGGGTTTAATATTTCCATAGTTAATATATTTTAAATAGCGATTTGCAGTTCGCGAACTTAGTGAACGATTGCGTTCGTGCGCTTGTGACAAGTTAATACCATCAGAATTTTCTGCAGCATACTGATAAGCGATGAGGTTACCTTTGTCATCATAACTTTCACAAATTAGCCACGTAAAAATACGACTTAAATCTGCGGGATCAGCAATTCGGCTTTCCGCGGTTTTTCCGTACCAAGTAGTGATGTTGTCTCTCGTAATCGATCGCCAAAATGTTTCAGTCACATCACTTTGGTTTGTCCACCTTTCTATGCTGGCGAATAGCCCTTCAATACGGGGAATATACGATTGAATATTGTAGACGTTACCGCCTACGGTGCGGGTAGGTAATTTAGTTCTTTGCCAATGACCGTCACCTTTGTCGGCCAAAGTAGGAACCAAATCTTCAGCTCCTGACAGCAGGAAAATATCGGATTCGTCAATATTTTGCGATTCATGGATATTTTGATATTTCGGCAGTCCCTTGTCTGTTTTGCGAGTAACAGCGGGTAAGGATAGATTCCAACCCAGGCCAAATGGACCATTACCCGCACCTGAGTCGTAAGAAAGTGATAGTTGAGGGGCGAACCCCCGTCCTGGACTAGCAACAATGGGGATAGACATCGAGCCCGTGCCAGTGACGGGATTTGACGCGAACTTTTCGCCCATGCCATGAATAGCTCCACCTCCTTTTGGCAGAGAAATAGAAGGGGCGGAAATTGAATGGCTTTTATTATTTTGATCTTCTCTCGGCGCTTCAAGTTTCATGAATCAGTTTTCCTTAGAACCACAACCGTCAAGTAACTGATTCGTTCGTTTTCATTGAAAGAGGTTAGGTAATCCAGGTACATTCTCTTACATTATGACTATTCGACTCGCTCAACATGCAAGTCAAATTATAATGGCCGATCTTTTTGTAGCAGCTAAGTTAAGCTAACTTAAGCTAAGTTTAAATAAGCGTGAGTGGATTAGTGCACTTGGAAAGTGTGAGATATTCACATGTCACGTCTGCACGGGCGCGGCTGACGGACGGCCCAAATGACCTACCTATAACACCACCTATGATTGAGCTACAGTTTAGTTAATTAGCGAGTCTACTAAATATTCTATTAGAAAATTTCGAATACGCACTTTTAGAGGATGAGACGGGCACAGCAACCTGGTGATCTGGAATTTAACGCAGGAAAATTTTAGAACGCAGATTCTGACCGGAAAATTACTGATCATCAAAGGGACTGTTGAGATATTTACGGAAGTGTGGCGGCGCCTATTGTGCATGTGATCGCGGGGCATATTCAGGACATCACCGAGCGTTTGCATAACCTTGCGTTGAAATCACGTGATTTCCATTAATCAGGATTGAAACAAAAGGTTTAGCTGTGATCCTTGCTTACTTGCTTGCGGCCCACCTCCGCGTTGCTACACTGAATACAGTAAAAACCTTGCCCACCAGTAAGAAATAAAAATATTATGCAATCCTTCTCTTGCGCAACACAGCTAGTGCGGCTGATATCGGTTATAGCTTTAACAATGCTTGTGGGCGCTGGTACTGCAAACCTGGCGAGTGCCGCTACTATTCCCGAACACATCAGCTTTCAGGATATTCTTGAAAATAAAGATATTGTCATAGGAGAAGTCGAAGCTATCTTTCAGGACAGTGAAGGTTTTATGTGGCTGGGTGGTAATACTGCTCTCGTCCGTTACGACGGTTATGAATTTAAGCAAGTTGATATCAATTTAAGTGAAGATCGCAAGGATACTACTCCGGTTTATTCCGTTGGATTGCTGTTTGAAGATAGGCATCAGCGTTTGTGGGTGGGATCAAAGAGTGGATTACTCATCTACGATTCACGCAAAGAAACACTCTCCCGCGCTAAGGATGATGAAAGCCAGGCGATTAAGCTGACTGATAGCGACGTTACCAAAATCATTGAATTGCCAACGGGTGAATTGCTGGCCACATCCCTGGCCGGTATTTTTGTCATAGACCCGCTTACTCTTAAATACACCACCCTAACGCCAGACCCCAAAAAACCAAACGGGCTGCAGCATGCTTTTATCCAGAGCGCGCTGCTAGACCGCAATAACGATATTTGGTTTGGCGGTAACGCGGGGCTGGAAAAGCTGGATTGGCAAACAAAAACCTTTACCTCACACCCAATAAACCTCGCAAACCCCGAGTTGCCTGCAGGTAGCGATATTTACGATATGGTTGCCGATCGTGACGGTAAGTTTTGGCTGGCAACCTTACAGGGTTTGGTGCATTTTGATCCAAACACTAATCAGCAAAAGCGCTACCTTCACGACCCTGCCAATCGCTTCAGTCTTGCCGAGAACCGAGTGTGGAAGCTGCTGATGGATTCACAGGGAATTTTATGGGTGGCAACCGATAGCGGTGGCATTTCCGTTTACGACCCTGAGAAAGATGGATTTATCAATCATCTACATGAAGCGGGTCATATGGGATCCTTAAACAGTAATTCTATGCGCAGCCTATTTGAAGATAGAAATGGCGATATCTGGATAGGTACCTATCCAACCGGCATTAATTTTTTTGATCGCTCAAGTTCATCATTTAAATCCTATGCGAGGAATATTCTTAATCCTAAAAGCCTTAATAACAACTCAATACTCACTGCAGCAGAGGACCACAACGGCAACTTATGGTTGGGTACTGATGGCGGTGGCCTGAATTTTTTTGACCGGGAGAAAAACGAATTTACGCACTTCAAAATGGATGCAAAGGACAGCACAACGATCAGCGCCAATGCGGTGCTCAGTAGCCATATTGACTCCGAAGGATTGATTTGGGTTGGCACTTGGGCTGGCGGTATTTCCAGTTACAACACCAACACTAAAAAATTTACCCGTTACCCGTTTCAGGAACGCAACACCCATTCCCGCGTGAGTACTTCCACAAGGCTTAATAGCGCATTCGTTTGGTCTATCAAAGAAGACCGGCAACATAATTTATGGATCGGCACCCATAACGGAGGGTTAAGCAAATATAACCGCGATAGTAAAGTATTTACACATTACGAACATTCAGAAGGTGACCCAAAATCGCTTAGCTCGAATTTAGTGTGGACATCCTACGAGGACACCAAGGGAAATCTTTGGGTAGGCACAGCCAACGGTTTAAATTTGTTGGATCGGGAGACAGATACATTTACCGCTTTTTTTGCGAATGCTAATGTCCCTGGGTCAATCAGCCACTCAACAATATTGAGCATTGCCGAAGATAGAAAAAAACAGCTATGGATAGGAACACCATCTGGATTAAATTTATTTAACGCAGAAACCGGAAAATTTACTGTCTTCAATCGAAAAAGTGGCTTCCTCAGTGATGCTATCGAAGCCATTGTAGAAGATGCGAATGGTCTGTTATGGGTGAGCACCGCCAATGGCTTTTCTTCGTTTGAACCGGAATCAAAAAGAATAAAAAACTATAGACGTCTCGATGGCAGGTTAGTCGGTAGTTTCAAAACTAACAGCGGCATTCGCAGCCGCCAGGGGGAAATTATTTTTAGCGGAGCCAACGGCTTGCGCATTATCAACCCGCAAGGAATATTGGAAAACAAAACGGTTCCGCCAGTGGCATTCACTGACTTCAAAATATTTGCAGATTCAATTGTTGTGGGTGGCACCGACGGCATTTTACAAAGCGTTATTAACCACAGTAAAACCCTAACGCTTGATTACACCCAGTCGATGTTTACCTTTAATTTTACCGCGCTCAATTTTAAAGATGCCGAAAAAAATCAATATGCCTACAAGCTGGAAGGATTCGATAAAAATTGGATCAATGCGGGCACCCAGCGCACCGCAAAATATACCAATCTAAATTCAGGCACTTATGTTTTTACCGTAAAAGGCAGCAACAATGACGGAGTCTGGAATGAAACCGGGAAATCCATAACCATCATTCAATTACCGCCGCCTTGGAAAACCTGGTGGGCCTATGCTGTATACAGCTTACTGCTGGTAGCCATTATTATTCTGTTTGTTCACTCGCAGCGTAAAAAGCGTCTTGCTGTGGAAGAACAAAATCGTGAGCTGGAAACCAAGGTGCTGGAACGCACTGCCGAGCTACGCGAGAAAACCGATGATATTCAAACCATGCTCAGCAACATCCAACAAGGACTTTTTACGATTGAAATTGATGGCAATATTCATCCAGAGTATTCCCTTTATTTGGAAGAAATTTTTGAGGTCAATAACATTGCCAGGCAAAATGCAATGACATTATTATTTGGCAGAGCGAATATTGGCAGTGATGCCTTTGCGCAAATAGAAACGGCTATACATACGATTATTGGTGAAGACGAAATAAATTTTGAACTCAATGCGCATTTACTCATTAAGGAATACGCGACAAATTTTAACGGAAAGTACAAATGCTTAACACTGGATTGGAACTCGGTCGTTGTCGGCAATAGAGTCACCAAATTGATGGTGTCAGTCCGCGATGTCACGCTACTTAAAAAAATGGAAATTGAGGCGCGCGATAAAAAGCGTGAGCTGGATATTATCAGTCAACTCCTCAATGTGCCGGCGAAAAAGTATCTGGCATTTTCCGAATCGACAAAGCGTTTCCTTGCTGAAAACTGCACTCAACTTGAACGCAATAAGCAGCGCAGCGATACAGCTATTGCCTTACTATTTCGCAATTTACATACGATTAAAGGTAATTGTCGCACTTTTGGTTTCGACTACTTTAGCGATGTTGTACATGACGTAGAGTCTGTTTACAGCGCGCTTAAAACCAATCCAAATACCGGCTGGGATCGCCAGAAATTATTAGGTGATTTGACGCGTGTAGAAAATATACTACAAGAATATGAGGATGTTTATTACAACGTATTAGGACGCAGAGAAAGTAACAGTGAACAACGCGATCAAAATGGGGTATGGGCGGACAGCAAAGCCATTGACATTATTCAGCATTATGTCGAGAGTACCACACGGCAGTTTCCCATCAGTGAGCAATTATCCGCGCCCATTCAATCATGGTTGAATAGCGCTTTATCAAATTCCATAAGCGACGTTTTAGCCGATATTGTTAGTTCGTTGCCGTCGCTAGCAGTACAACTCAAAAAAGAAGCCCCTAAAGTTGTTATCGAGGACAATCAAGTACGTCTTACTGCTGGTGCTACTGAATTAATGACGAATATCTTTGCGCACATTCTACGCAATAGTATTGATCACGGATTAGAAACTGCGGAAGTACGTATGCACGCAGGAAAACCCATCAGCGGCACCATAGAAATCTGCGCTATCCCACAACAACAATACCTGCATATTTATGTGAAAGATGACGGGCAGGGCATTAACATCGACAAACTTTTTCAAAAAGGAATTGAAACAGGTAAATGGACAGCGGAGGATAAACCCGGCTACAACGAGATCGCGAATCTAATTTTTTCCTCTGGCGTTTCAACGAAAACCGAAATTACCACTATATCGGGAAGAGGTGTTGGTATGGATGCAGTGAAAGAATTCTTGTTGGCAAAAAAAGGCAATATTTTTATTAAGCTGTTAAACGCTAATACTGATGGCCAACAGACTGACCAGGAAGTCATGTTGCCATTTGAATTAGTTATCGAGTTGCCAGAAGATATGTTTACACTTGTTAAGTCTGCAACGGGTTGGATGTAACTTCCAGTTGCGACCTGCAACAAATTATTTTTACGCTTTACCCTAAACGAAACCCGCATTTTAATTTTCCTTAATCTAATGTATTGCGCCAAAAAATCTTTCATTGAACTTCTTATTTAATAGGCGTTTAATATGATTTTATTTCCTGCTTTTTAACGTTTTCAGATAAGGAATAATTTTATGAAATACGCCCACATATTTAAAAGTTTGGTAATAATTTCTACGCTGATTGCTTCGTCTACATACGCAGTGATTATTGAAGCTAATTTTTGGGGCATTGCTCAACCTCCCCAAGGCATTGACTCTTACCCGGGGCTTCAGGGTTTACCAATGGACAATTATGATGTTGTCGCTAAAGGATCGAAGGTGTATGGGTCATTCTCCTATGACACTGATAAAGCACCGCCCTACGCTAACGGAGGGTTTGTTGGCGTCGCGACTAATTGAATAAGTTCAAATTTGTCCATAAATGGAAAGACCTATTATCTTCCTGATGCCAATCCATCTCTGGGGTCCGCATGGGAGTATTTATCGCTTACTTCGCTTGATCCCGAGCGGGACGCTACGGGCCTGGAATCCTTTCAGATGAGAGATTATTTCGTTAATTATGAAAACTCTGATCTCATGAGTGTAATGAGTCTCGATATTTATTCCTACGAAGCTCCTTTAATAACGAGCGTTGACATCGGACAGGAACTTGATTGGCAAGACCTTGGCGATCCTAATGCCGGCGGCCTGGCATATTTCAATTTAGCCACTCTTGTCGATGGTGGAGTAACGGGGGCTCGTGCCCTAATTGACGTTAAAGGATTTCACATAGGTGTCAAAAAGAATGTGGATGTTCCTGAACCAGCTCCGATTATTTTGCTAGCTTTTGGTTTGTTCGTTATTAGGCTAAGGCGTGGAAAAAATACCAAAGCTAAAGGGGTCGAAGTCATTTTATTTTTGCAAACGTATTTGATAAATCTGAAGAGCGTGCGTTTGAGAGAGACGTTGGCCTTGATTGGACTGGAGACCAAGTGAAGAAGGTTCGAAATTGTCAGAACGGAAATTGACGAGAGAAGCAAACAACCCGCCTGGTGCGGGTTTTTTCATTGTCTTAAATCGGACAACTGTGCGGGATCGTGCTTTGAAATAACATGGGTTTCCACCCCTAATCTGGATTTTTTTGCATGCGGATTAACATCTTGGTAAAGTGGCCTTATGTCGCGTAGATTAATAGAATTTTTTACCCTTTTCGCAAGCCATATTAATATGAACAGTTAGCATTTTAAATTTTCCAGCAACCTCAAATGAGTTTTTACCGAGCAAAAACTGCCTGGTTGGCGATGAGGTTGTATGTCTTTTCACGGAGGGCAGCATATGAATTTCCGACATTTAAACGATCAACAGAGACAAGACTACAGGGATTTAGGATACCTACATCTACCTTCTTTAATTTCAAATACCATGACCCATCAGCTCATGGCATCTTTTCAAGAAATCAAGCAGAAAAGCGTGCCGCTATTGCGGCAACGTACCGTTACCTACGAACCGCACGAATTTACAGTTTGTGGCTTCGTCGAAAACGCGTTACTCGACGTGCATAGAAATGACATCATAAACGATGAGTTGTTTTCCAGCTCGGCGAGAGCAGTGTTTTCTGATAAGGGCCTATTAACTGCTGTTTCCGACCTCATTGGCGACCGATGTGCTTTAGTTCAGTCAATGTATTTCGAGAGCTCCAAAGGTACGCCAGAACACTTCGATAAATATTTTCTTGGTTCCAAAGAACGTTCCGCGCTGATTGGAGTATGGATAGCATTGGAAGATATTGAGGATTGTGCTGGTGAATTCTATGTATACCCAAATAGCCACAGAAATTCATTTGACGGTAGCCAACACCAAAATGAACTCGTGGACCTCGTAGAGAGATATGCTCAATCAAGCTCAATAGGCGTAGATGCCTACCAAAGAGGAAACGGGAAGACTCAAATTAAATCTGTTATCGATTGCAAAAGAATACTGGCTACTATTATCGAAAAGGCAGGTTGGGAAAAGTATTACCCAAGGATGAAAAAGGGGGATGTTCTTTTGTTTTCATCGAGCACTCTGCACGGTAGCAGCACGCCTTCACCACAGCACAGGTCTCGAAATTCCTTAACAGGGCACTTTATCGGCCTTGGCCAAAATGAAATTCGCTTCGGGGCAAGAACTGAACCGCTCTCTATCGTAGAAAGCGATGGATTATTAATTCATATGAGCAAACGCTATGAATTTCAAAGTCAACCCAACCAGTATTAGGATCGAATCTTCCACATGAAAGAGCTATACCAAGATATTTATCAACACGAATCCGCGCTCAAATTTGGTGATGTACGCATCGGCATTGGTTCGTCGATGTGGCCATATAGTGTCATACGTGCCGAATTTAATTCTGTGATTATTGGTAAATTTTCTAATATTCAGGATTTTGTCATGTTGCATGTAGGCGATAAATATAACACTGAGGTGGGCGACTATTGTTCAATCGCACACCGGGCAGTACTTCATGGCTGCAAAATTGGCAATAACTGTCTGGTTGGTGTTGGTGCAATTGTGATGGATGGCTGCATTGTCGGTGACAACGTAATTATTGGTGCTGGTGCCTATCTTCCTCCCAATACTGTCGTTCCCGACAATGCTATCGTCGTTGGAAACCCCGCTCAAGTAGAAAGGACCAGGAATAACTTTGTCGCAAATAGGATGAATGCGGTCTACTACAACCTGAATGCAAAACATTATCAGGTCAATGAATTTAGAGCCTGGTCTGACCCAGATGTAAAAAGGCTCATAAAGCAGATTTTTGTTCAAGTTAGCAAAGAGAAGAAATTACTTTATCCATAATGTCATTGCAAATATGGACAATTATTTTCTTTCCGTCAGCTTGTGGTTGCGTGGCATCGCCGGTCAAATAATTTATATTCATTTTTTTGTAGAAACTACGGAGCAGGTTTATTAACGTTATTTTTCTAAAATAAATGTTGAGCGTGGTACCTTAAATGCTCATCAATAAATGATGCAACGAAATAATAACTGTGGTCGTAATCTTGCTGACGTCTTAGCACAAGAGGGTGTTGGTGCTCGTTACAAATTTGCTCTAACAGTTCCGGGCGTAATTGTTCGCTAAGAAATTTGTCTGCATCGCCTTGATCGATAAATAATGGCTGCTTTGATTCGCCTTTTTTGATGAGGGCACACGCATCGTATTTCGCCCAGGTTTGTTGGTCATCACCTAAGTAACCACTGAAAGCTTTTCGTCCCCAAGGGCTAGTGCTCGGATTAACAATGGGGGCAAAGGCTGATACAGATGCATAACGCCCTGGTTGACGCAGTGCCAGAACCAGAGCGCCATGGCCGCCCATGGAGTGGCCACTGATGCTTTCTTTACTCGTGAACGAAAAATTTTCCCTGGCTACTGTGGGGAGTTCTTCCGCAATATAGTCGTACATTTTGTAATGCTTGCTCCACGGCGTTTTCGTGGCATTCACATAAAAACCTGCACCGGAACCGAAATCGTAGCTGTCTTCCTCACCGGGGATATTAACGCCGCGCGGGCTGGTATCGGGGCATAGGATGGCGATTCCCAGTTCGGCAGCAAGTTGCTGCGCTCCGGCTTTCTGCATAAAATTTTCATCAGTGCACGTTAATCCAGATAACCACCACAGCAAGGGAACTGCTGCGGCGTCAGCTTGTGGTGGTAAAAAAATAGAAAATGTCATCGCACAATCGAGTGTGCTGGATTGATGTTGGAACCGCTTGATCCAGCCACCAAAACTTTTGGTGGAGGACAGCAGCGTTAATTCAGTGTTGGACATGTTAATACTCAACTTGCTTTATTAAAAATGTTACGCAATTAAGATTTTGCGCAATAAAAAATCTTGCGCGAATGAATTGTTAACTCAAATTACTTTCTCAAACGCTAGCACACATTAAAAGTGCAGTACGGTTCGGATACTTTTGCCTTCATGCAGCAACTTAAAAGCATTATTGATTTGCTCGAAGGGCATATTGTGGGTGATGAATTCGTCGATCTTGATTTCACCTTTCATATAGCGATCCACATAACCTGGCAATTGTGTGCGGCCCTTCACTCCGCCAAATGCTGAACCTTTCCAGACGCGGCCCGTCACCAATTGGAACGGGCGAGTTGAAATTTCCTGGCCTGCTCCGGCCACGCCGATAATGATCGATTCTCCCCAGCCTTTGTGGCAGGCCTCCAACGCTGAGCGCATGACGTTAACGTTGCCGATACATTCAAAAGAGTAATCCACGCCGCCGTCTGTCATATCCACGATCACTTGTTGAATGAGTCCAGCATGATCTTTAGGGTTTACGAAATCGGTCGCGCCGAACTGTTTTGCCAAGGCAAACTTATCCGGATTTACGTCAATGGCAATGATACGTTTTGCCTGAGCCATTACCGCGCCCTGAATAACAGCAAGGCCAATTGCCCCCAAACCGAAAACGGCAATGGTTGAGCCAGGAGTCACTTTCGCCGTATTAAAGACAGCGCCTATTCCGGTTGTTACTCCGCAACCTAACAGGCAGATTTTATCGAGCGGAGCCTCCTTGGAAACTTTGGCGAGCGACACTTCGGGCAATACTGTGTATTCGGAAAAGGTGGACGTACCCATGTAGTGGAAGAGGGGATTGCCGTTCAAGGAGAAGCGCGAAGTACCGTCGGGCATAACGCCTTTCCCTTGGGTTGCGCGTACCGAGCCGCACAAATTCGTTTTACCCGATAGGCAAAATTTGCACTGGCGACACTCAGCCGTGTAAAGCGGAATCACATGGTCGCCCACTTTTAAACTCGTGACTCCTTCACCTATCGCTTCTACAACGCCCGCGCCTTCATGGCCAAGCACGGCGGGAAATAAACCTTCAGGATCAGCGCCAGATAAAGTGTAAGCGTCGGTATGGCAAACGCTGGTGGCGACAATGCGTACCAAAACTTCACCGGCTTTCGGGCCCTGAACATCAATCTCGACTAGCTCAAGTGGTTTTCCAGCGGCAAAGGCAACGGCGGCGCGTGATTTCATAGTTTTATCCCATTGTGCTCAAATCGGGTGAGTAAGATTCAGACGGGCACAGGTTCGCTATTTGTGGCCGTGGAGTTTACGTCAGTGTCTGACAGCGACTATCGTAATTTAAGCCGAGGTAATAGGCTATCAGATCCGGCCAGAGAAAAAGCGTTGGACCTAACTGAATCGCGTGGAATCACAGCACAGATAGTATGTGGATTAGTTAATGGTCTGAGTTAAAAGTGCAGTGACAAATAAATCAAACGTGAGTGAAAACATTCAGGCTGTTCTGTTAGCTACTCGTTGGTATGGTGCTTGGCGGCCAATATTTTTTATATTTTCTGGTAGCAAATTCTGCGAAAGCAAAATATGAAAATAGAAATATTCTCCAAAAGCTTGCAGATACCAGGGATTCGCGGATGTTAAAAAAGACGAAATGGCATTATTTAAGGAATGGAAGCTTTTATTTGAACGCGGTGAGCAAGTTATATTGTAGCTACAGCTGCTTTTTTGAATGACGGGTATTGGGGGCAACCATAATAAACGACCAGGGCCTAAAAATATGCAGCAACCTAAAGGGAACTACGATCACCGTCTTTACGGTCTGGGTAGGCTACGCGCAATTGCTATTGGTATGGTTTTGATGGAAAACTACAGGGAAGTAGGCCAAGTAAATTTGGCCAGTTTTATGAGCGAACAAGGATGGGCAGGTGTAGTCTTGTTTTTTGTCCTGAGTGGATATTTAATTGGTAACCAAGTTTTCTCGGTTTTCGTCAAGAGCAAGATTTTTCTCTAACGTTATTTTACATTCGCCGCCTCCTGCGCACTTTGCCCGCCTATTACGCTGTACTCGCACTCCATTTTATATTTCCGACGGCATTAAAATTAAAAATATTCTTCCCGGCGATTTAATTTTGTAAAGAAATGAAAATTAAGTTTCTATAAAGGGGTTAATACCTACCGAAAAGGTAGCCTGCACATATATACCTGAGCGTATATATGTTGGTAAATAATATTGTTAAACAATAATTCTAATAAAATATTTATAGAGTAGTCACTAGTCACTTACTTTATTCATTTAACAATACTTAACTAAAATTTTCCCTTTCTATCAGAAGGGTGATAACAATAATAAATTCAATCCAGGAAGGCATAACATGATAAAAAACATTTATGTATTTTTTGCGTAGCATTTTTCTTTACGCTTAATTCGCACAAGAAAACACATTTCAAATAACCACAAAACTTTCCAGAACACAGCTTTGTCGTGCGCGAAAAAGCTGAGCAACGGAATTAGCATTCTATATCCAAAAGGAAGAGAGTCATGCACACATTCTTACAGTTTCCCCCTACGCTTGGAACACTAACACGCCGAGCTAAACAACTAACCTTGGCAACGACCTTGGCGACGGCAACTCTTTTTAGCACAACCTCGCACGCAGCCGTCTGTAGTTTTGCAGTAGTGCATGAATGGAGCACCGGTTATACCGCCGGCGTGACCATCACCAATAACACACCAACAACGATCAACGGCTGGACCGTAAATTGGCAATTTAACGCTAATTCAATGCTCGATTTTTGGTCAGCCAATATAACTGGTACCAATCCAACCTCTGCCACCCCATTGAGCTGGAACTCGACGATTCAGCCCGGGCAAAGCATTACCTTTGGTTTCAACGCTAACAAAAATAACAACTTACCACCAGAAAGCCCCACTTTGAATGGTGCCACTTGCAACGTTACAAGTAGTAGCTCAGTGAGCAGCACCGTAAGTAGCAGTGTAAGAAGTAGCGTTACCAGCAGCACCGCAAGCAGTGTAAGAAGTAGCGTTACGAGCAGCACCACAAGTAGTGTAAGAAGTAGCGTTACAAGCAGCACCGCAAGCAGTGTAAGAAGTAGCGTTA
>JAZKFX010000016.1:0-128321 GCA_040386215.1 Pseudomonadota bacterium | reverse complement strand
GAAGTAGCGTTACAAGCAGCACCGCAAGCAGTGTAAGAAGTAGCGTTACAAGCAGTACCGCAAGCAGTGTAAGAAGTAGCGTTACAAGCAGCACCGCAAGCAGCGTAAGAAGTAGCGTTATAAGCAGCACCGCAAGCAGCGTAAGAAGTAGCGTTATAAGCAGCACCGCAAGCAGCGTAAGAAGTAGCGTTACAAGCAGCACCGCAAGCAGTGTAAGAAGTAGCGTTACGAGCAGCACCGCAAGCAGTATAAGAAGTAGCGTTGCAAGCAGCATAAGAAGCAGCATTACAAGCAGCAGCGGTAGCAGTGTCACTATAGACGTAGACAGATCCTTATTTGTTCACGACACAGCAACCTTGCAAGCCGCTGACTTTTCGTTACGCAGCACACTGCAACAATTAGTTAACCAGCTAAACGCAAGCAACCCTAACAACACAACAACACCCGAGCAATTATTCGCACGCATGTGGGACACGCAAAACCCAACGCCCGGCCTGGTAGCCGGTGGTGAAAAATGTACGGGAATCCTAAATGGTTTTGCCGTGGAGTGTCGCCCGGCAGAAGGCTCCCAAGCCAACAGCCCTGCAACAGCGATCAACAACTATATCCCTATCTCTTTAGTGAACCGTTTCGATTTGCGCAACACAGTTTCACTGAGCGATTGCGGCGAACACCGTGTTATTTATGCAAACCAAGGCGGTGCCCGTAATTTCATCATCTTTGAAGCTCAGCTCCCCAACCCAACGCCAGGCGTGGCTGCAGGCTGCTTACCCGTTGCACAATTTTGGCAAAATCTTAGCGCCGAAAACAATGCAATCCTAAGAGCGACCGCATTGCGTAACTTCTACTTTAGCGGAATTCCTGCGAGCAACGTTCGCGCAGTGATTGATATTCGCAACTATGCGACAGCTACAGGCCAGGTTCGCACAAATATGTTTATGGGCAACACCTCATGGAACCTAAAGGAATTTAAAATAGGCATAAATACACAAGGCCTTAGCATGATCGCGCCCGTTAGCGTAAAAAGTAACCCAGTCGCATTCTTGTTTGATGGCAACAATACCGACACACGCGCCCCACAATTTCGGACAGATTTTTTGGCTAACATGGGTAGCTTGCTAACAGGCATTGATACCTTCTCTCTCACAGTTGCAAACGATGCACACAACAACGGGCAGAGCCATGCAAGCTTCCCAACAGCTGAAAATGAATTTAATAATGCCTTTTCAAACACCAACGCAAATGCATTTCAAACAGCCGTTGCCAACAGAATCACAAGCTTGGGCAGCAGCTTAACCAGCACCCAGGTAATGAACCGCGCAACAGCCATGACCTGTGGCGGCTGCCATCAGCCAGGCTTCTTTGGCTTAACCCTTGGGGATGCTATTGGGCCAGGTCAAACGTGGCCAGGCACACTAGGCTTCACTCACGTAAATGAGTTTGCAAGTGCTGGCGTATTCCCAATATCACCGGCCTTAATTGGCACATTCCTGCCAGCACGCCTTGCTGACTTGAAAAGCTTTCTTTCAAACCCAGGTTCGGCAGCGCCTCAAGCTGAGCCAGGTGCAGGCACCAGTAACACCGGTGAGGCAAGCCCGACTGACGCTCCTACAACAGTCACACCCGAGCAACCGTTTAATAAGCGTGCCGGTTAATATTGCTCCTCTGCAAGCAGTTATTATTTGACAAAGATGACTGCTTAAAAGTAAAACGATGGAGCGCAACGTTAAATATGTTTATAAAAATTTAACTACATATTTACGCTGTAAAAAATCAATTTATTTAAAAATTAATAAAATTATTTAAAAAAACAAAAGCCACTAACAAAAAACTTGTTAGTGGCTTTTTGCATTAAAAATAGATATTTAAATAGGATTTAAAGGGGTTTCATAGAGCTTCCGGCAAATGTTACCTAACCAGGCACATGTGAGGTTCGGTCTCTCAGCTATTCATTTTCTTCCATGGCACAATGACATTCGCCACAGACCACTCAATTGACAGCAGCATTCACAGCACCTATGCGCAGCGCTAAGCTCGAACCCGAAACTCTTGAGTAAACATTTTTGCATCCTGCCTAGGGCGCAACCAACGTTGGCTTGCGTGATGGAAAGTGATATCGGAACTGACACGACAATTTTGCAAGATTCACAATTCTAATAGGCTGAATGACTTCAACGTTAAACGTTTTTTTATTTTATAATCGTTTCGCTGTTTGCAAGCAATTCGGGTAATCACTAGGAAGGAGAAATGTATGCGTAAGCCATCTGCTATAAAATTTTATTTTCTTGTTCTGCTAATAGTTACCACTTCAGCCAAAGCTCTTATCATTGAAGGAAATCTAAAAGCTACAGTTTCAGATTTTATTATTATGCACGGCGACGGCTCGAATTTTGGGAATCCAACCATAGGAAGTGAGATTTACGCGACCTTTTGGTACGACACTGACAGCTTTATCGGGCACCCTGGTGTTTATCTAAATGTTGCACAATATGAGGGATTTAATAATGCAATTCTTTCCAACTACCAAATCAATGACAAAAAATTTAATCCCTCCGAGGCAGCATCAGATTCGTATTTGAAGTCTAGCGAAGAAAGAATTTGGTCCCAATATTCTGATGAAAAGTATCCCTGGGCTGTAATGGATGCGTTTGATATTACCGAGTCGACTGTCAGTGTCAAAAATAATTCTTCGGACTTTATATATAAGTCCGCAGGAATTTTTCCGCTAGTCGATATGACCACAAGCAGTCTTGAACAACAATTTTCGTTGCGGTCGGAGGAATTATTTGGCATTGGTAATTTAAATCTTTATGTTTGGGGTTATTCCAATGGCGTTCAATTTGAAGAAAGTGTATGGGCAGAACTTACTGAATTTAACATTGGGCCAGGTGCCGTAGCGGTTCCAGAGCCATCGGGATTATTGTTGTTCAGTAGCCTGGCCTTTTTGTTACTTGGGCGGCGGTTTTATCAAACGATTGCACTGACTGGTCGGCTCGAAAGGAATTGATGTCTTTGGACTTTTGAAAAAACTCTTTTTAACGTTTGCAGATAAGAGGAATAATTTTATGAAATATACCCACCTATTTAAAAGTCTAGTAATCATTTCTACGCTGTTTGCTTCGTCCGCATACGCAGTGATTATTGAAGCCAATTTTTGGGGCATTGCTAAACCTCCCCAAGGTATTGACGCCTACCCGGGTCTTCGCGATATACCAATGGACAACTACGATGTTGTTGCTGAAGGAACCAAGGTGTTTGGGACGTTTTCTTATGATACTGAGAAGGCACCAGCATTTACTCAACGTGCTAATGGTGGTACTTTTTCAAGCGGGGCAGCGAACTGGATAAATTCAAGCTTCTCTGTCAATGAAAAGACTTACCAACTTTCTAATGCTGATCCAGCAATAGGATCAGCATCAGAATTTATGGGGTTTACTTCTCTTGATCCTGATGTGAGCGGCACGAGTATGGAATCGTTTCGTGTGGGGGATTTTTTCGTTAATTATAAAAATCCTGATCTCACGAGTTTTATGAATTTCTCTATTTTTTCTTACGAGGCCCCTTTAATAACAAGCTTTGACATAGTTCAGGAACTCGATTGGTACGATCTGGGTGATCCCATGTCTTCTGGTCTGGCATCCTTAAATTTATCCACTATTGTCGATGGTGGAGTAATGGGAGCTCGTGCCTTGATTGACGTTAAAGAATTTCATATAGGAATAAAAAAATCTGTAGATGTTCCTGAGCCAGCTCCGATGATTTTGCTAGCTATGGGTGTGGTCGTTATTGCGGTAAGGCGTGGGAAAAAATACAGTTTTTTGCAAAAACAAAAATGGATTAGTTAATAAATTTTATGTGTTGGGTTCTTTCAGTCAGACAAGGCGCATCGACATAACCGGAAATTATCTCCGGTTATGGCAGAGCGGCTTTAGGTAAGTAACTTTTAAATCCTGGCCAAATTTACCTGACCACGACAAACACTTCCCTGTGTTCTATTAGCGTTTTACTTGTGGTCTAGTAACTTAGCAGGCTAAGGCTTTCAAGGGTTAAGTCTTCAGCTGTTACTTCAGTTGCTGATGCTTCTTGCTGAATGACGATGTTGTAAGGCTCATCCGGGTTAAGCTCATCGGTGACATCAAACAAAAATGTCTTACCGGGTTTTGTATTTTCTCCATGGTGATCATGCTCCATCGATGCATGATGACCTGCGCCAAAAAAGTTCATAAAACCAGCCAATTCTTTTTTGCCATTTTTACTTTCGATATAAACTCCATATACCCCTTTGGGTTCTGTTGCGAAGGAGATATTGATTTTCAATGCAAGCGCATCAACTTCTGCTGCTGATTTTAAGCCTTTGCTTTTAAGCAAATTAGCAGATTTTGGTGTGTAGCTTAACTTTCCTTTATTTAGCGGCTTGGCAACAACATCAGACCATTGGACGGTTTCAATATGTTGTTCGCGGCGCGCTAATAATTTAGTTGTAGCTGTCGAAGCGGGCGCGACTAATTGGTCGTAAACATAATTGGGTGAAAATGCGGTGTCATAAGCCTGGCTCGATGTATAAGTAACACGCGTACCTGTTGGGCTAATAAATTGGAAGTCCCAAGCTACTGCGCTTATCTCAGCTTTGGTAGGGCGGGAACCTTTGGGTGAGTGTTCCCATTTTTGCCACAGATAATCGATATTGGAGTGATGCAACCAAAATACAGGATCAAAACCGGCAGATTGAACCTGCGCCATCAAGCCACTATTTTGGGACTGGTAAATTTTATTGAAAAAAGTACCTGTGCCAATATAACCGTGCATCACACCGTGCGGCGCATTATCAATATGACTGTTGAATACAGAAAATATGTTGCTTTCAAATAATTTGGTTGTATCAAGATATTGATTCATATATGAATCAATAGTGGCGCCAGCATTTAAATTTGTTTTACGTGCTGCTTCATAAAGGCTCGATGTTTGATCCCTTAACTGCGCAGGCATTACGCGAAATTGGGTATTGGTATAGTCCCAATAAGGAAGCGCAAAGTCAGTTTTACCCGATAACTGCCGCACTATAGCTTCAAAGTGTTGTATATACAGTCTGTGCCACAACAAGAAAAGAATTTCTGAACTTTGGCCTTGGGAATTAGTTTTGTGTGTGCAGTTTTCCCAGCCCCATTTCTTTTGGGAAATGTGGGTGTAGGTCGGACAAAGCGGGTTTTGGTTGGCAACCGAGCTGGGAATAGAGTGCGTTGCTCCTTGGGAGTACCAGCTGCGCGGATCGTCGCAGCCCATTGCACGCATTTTTGTCAAAGCGATGTTCAAGGCTTGCAAATCCGCTTGTGCTGCTGCGGTGCTTGCATTTTTTCTAGTATAAATTTGAACAGCGGGCGTGGTAGCTAAATTTACTGCTGGTGCTGGTAGTTCCGTTTTATCAACGGCTGCCTGGTTTGCGCAGCCACTTATCAGTAAGCAAGTTATTGTCGTGTAAATTAATTTATTCATCGAGTTTTTCCTTTTATGTAATAGTTTTTACTGTAAAAGTAAAAATATGAGTCTCTATCCTTTATGAAAGTCACTCAAAAAGATATTACTCACTATTACATAACCGGGAACCTTAACTTTAGGGCAGGGCAATCTTAATGGCTAAATATTTAATTTTTATATTGCTAATGTATTCCAGTGCTGTTAACTCAGCTAAACTTTTTACTTTAGGAGTTCAGGCAGATAATTTGAAATTAATGTTAAGTAATACAGTGTTTATAATTAAGTGAGTTTATGACATGGAAATTATTGAATTTAAAGGGTATAGGTGTACAAGAAGATCTGCTATTGAATGGGGTAATTACACTTGCAATCATCTATCAAAATACATTTCAAAACTCGTCATAGGTTGCTGACTTATCCTGCGCCAAACTATTTTATCAGTCTCCATGCTACCCAAATTACCAATCCATAACGCAATCCTTTCCCTATAGCTACCAATATCAAAAACTTCCAAAACTGCACCCGCATCATTCCTGCCAATAAGGTGAGTGGGTCGCCAATAAATGGCACCCACGCAAATAGCAGGGATGCCAGCCCATACTTTTGAAATCGCGGTTGCGCGCGGTTTAGTTGTTTAGCGCTAATGGGAAACCATTTTTTATCTTGCAGGTGCAAAAACCATTTACCTAAATACCAATTGATGCAAGAGCCGAGAGTGTTGCCCGTAGTGGCTACCAGCCAAAGTAATAACGGTGAATAGTGTTGATAGAGCAGACTGCCCAACAGCGCCTCAGAGGACAGTGGGAGTAGTGTAGCGGCTATAAGTGCGCTGCAAAAAAGATAGAAATAAGGCATAGGCAAGCTTCCAATACAATAGAGGCCATACTAATGTGCCGGTAGCCTTGTGGCGAGCTATTGTTTGGTGTGATGAGTGTAAAAAGAAAAGGGATCGACATTTTATTGTTTTCATCATATGTGTTCACCGTTTATATATCCCTATGTGAATGAATTAGCTTTTCAATACAAAATAAAATATAAAAAGGGCAAAGGCGACCCCGCCCCGACCCTCCCTTAGCAGGGGAGGGAGTTTGGAATTTAGCTTCGTAAACGGGTCGTGATTTTTTATTAACTAACAAGATTTTTGAATTTAAAAATGAAACGAAGTTTGTTATTAAATCTGCATTAAAAATTATTGTTTCTATAAAAAGGCGACGGAGGAAATAAATTTTAAAATAAGTTTAATTTCCGTCACCTTTCATCACAACCTGTTTGATATTTGGATGTGAATATTTCACATCTACTTTTTGCAAAATCTCACATACATTTCCAACATCCTTTTATAAATTGATAACAGTAACGAATTGCTATCAAGGTTGATTGAACACTATTGGGATGAGAGGTGATGAAAGATGAGCAAGTTTTTTGCGAGGTCTTCGGTGGAGAGTGCGCGCACAAGGCGAAGCCTCTGTGGTCTTCTCGGCATACCGCCGCGCGGCAAACGGGACTGCTGTGTGCCACTGGATAATGTCGATGTGCGTAAACCTGACCCATCCACTTACGATCAGGCGCGACTTCTGAGTGAAGGTTTCCCAATCACCTTCAATAGTCCCGATATAGACACCATCAACTTTTGGCCGGTAAGGCCGATTCCAGAACTTCATGTGCGACTGCGTAATCTCTCCACTGAAGTGCCTGCAGCGGCGACGCGTGTGGATATGTCCTGGAGTCGTTGGGGTGTAGGTCAGGTCCGCTCACCTATTGGCAGTATTGCTGTCGACCTCGCGTCCGGTGCCGAAGGCGCTGTAAAACTCGCTACTCCTCCCGCGCTAATGACCGAAAAGCGCTTCAGTTTTTTCGTTAAGGTTTTCCATCCCCACGACAAGGATGCAAACAATAATACCGGTGAACAGACGATTGATGGCATGCGCACCAGTGAGGGTCGAGCGCGCAGCTTCACTTTTCCGGTGCGTAATCCCGGTCCGGGAGCCGGAACCATCAACCTTCAGATACTTCCGGGAGCAGCGGCTCCCTGGACCACATTGAGTGATTCGAACTTCGCGCTTGCGCCAGGGGCGGAGACTAACGTGTCGCTCTCGATAAGCGTGCCTGCCGCCGTGCCGAATTCCCCGCCCGGAACATTAGTGACCACCATGGTGGATGTTCTGGCCACGCTTAACGGTGCCTACCTTGGCGGCATCAACATTTTCATCTTAATAGACGGGTGACATCATGATCGGACGACTCTGTACACGCGTCGGCGCTATGTCCGGCGGAGCGGCCGCATTAACCGTGGCCTTTGCCAAAACCCAACCTTGTTGCGTACCGGCCCCGGCGCCCGACCTCTGGGATTACATTCTGGCGGGCTGGATCGTTGCGGGAATCGTCGCCCTGCTGGCGATGTTGTTCCGCTATATCGTCCTGCGCCAGCCACTCTTGATTCTTATTCTGCTCGGGCTCTGGATCGCGCTATTTGTCGGCCTATTCGGAGGAGTCATCGGCGGGCTGGCTGCCAACTGGATTATCGCCCTGATCCTCGGGCTATTGGTCGGAGCTGTGACAGGCTGGCTGCTCTGTCGGCTCTGTGCCCGTTTTCAATTCCTGACACTGGAGGTGCGTCATGGCTGATATCACTTGCGGTCCACAGCAGCCCGGTGAAGTAGCGGGTCCATTTGACTGGGCAGCCTTCGCGGCCATTGCCGCCGCTGCCGGTATCTTTATTGGTGCGCTATCATCCAGCGCGGTCGTCGGTTTTCTCGGCGGGATTATCGCGGCGTTTGCCGGGAGCGCGCCGGCAACCACTGCGGGACTAGGCGCTCCTCTCGCAGGAGTGCTGGCGATTATCGCCCTAGTCAGTTACTTCCTGTTCCAGCCGGATGGTTGCATAGTGCCCAACAAGGGCAAGATCGCATGCGCAAGCGGCATAGTCGAACAAACAGCAGATCTCAGCTCCACGGCGCTTTTCGTGCTGGCACCCTTTGCTGTGACCGCCGCCGGAGAGTTCTATCTGGTGCTGCGCACCAATCATCAGCACCTGATCGTTACCGATGCCGGATTCGTCGTCTGCAACGGGCGCAGCGAACCCATGTTGCGCTGCCTGGTGCGCAGCTCCTTCTCCTGCGGCGCGAGGGTAGGTGCAGCGGTCGGCGCCATTGCGGGCGGTGTTGCGGGTCTGGTGCTCGGTTACCTGGCAGGTGCTGCGATCGCCAGTCTGGCGTGCGGACCCTTCGCCTGGTTATGTCTCATCATCGCCTTGATCGTAGCCGCGATAGTGGCCGCTGTGGTGACCTATGCCGGTGCCATGGCGGGCGGCTGGGTCGGCGGTGGAATAGGGGCCGCGATTGGATCCGACCCCGAGGAAGCCTTTGATGGTTTGCGGGTTGGTGATCTGGTCACGGCGCGCGGCCATTGGAATACCAATCCGGATTTCGGCAACAACGAGTTTTACTACACCACCCAGATCGATCTAATGGGCCATCTCGATGCACCACCGTCCTACAGCGCTGCCGACGCCGATGCTAATGCACCTGACAATTGCGGCATCAACACCGATCAGCCTCCTATACGCTGAGGCTGCGAACATACTCGACGATTAATTAAAAAAAATAGTTGTTTAGGTAATCACAAAAAATACAGGCGATGCTTGAAGTGGCCGCCTGTATTTTTTGTGATTCTTTTATAACGACAGTTCTATCTTCAGATTTCTATTATTTCTGCCAAGCATATACGCAATACTATTGATCGCTTTTTGAAGAATAAAAAGTGATTGAGGGATTTATTTTCAAACATTTTGATTATTTTAAAATCCAACCGCCACTTTTTATTTTGCGGCTCTTTAAAACTAAATTTTTGAAGCTCTATCGCTTTCCATTCCTGCTTAAATATCTTTTTCGTTACCGCCGCATGTGAGAAAGCGGTGAACGATAAGCCCAGCTACAACGAGATTACAAAGTTCATTTTTTTCTCTGGTGTTTCAACGAAAACAGAAATTACCACTATATCAAGGAGATGTACTGGTATGGATGCAGTAAAAGAAATCTTGCTGGCGAAAACGACAATATCTTTCTTCAGTTCCTGAATACAAACGCACATGATCAATCCATCGGTCAATGAGTGATGGTGCCATTTAAATTAGTCATTGAGCTTCGAATACCTTATTTTTCAACAATCAAAAATACCTGTTGATTCATCCAGATTTTTAGTGTTCTATAGGCGTGCAGTTTTTATTGGGCACTTTGGGAATGAACCATACGGATAAAATAATTATGATAGATTTTAATAATTCTTCGATTTTTAAGTTAAAGCCTATAGAGATTACTGAAGCAAGGCCCGACTTTCATAAATTTTTAATTGAGGGTGAAACTATATTTGCTGCGTTTAAGGTGATTCGCGATCAGGTTGTATTTACCAACAAACGAATTATAGCGGCGAATGTTCAAGGGCTTACTGGATCAAAAGTTGATTATACTTCGCTGCCTTACAGTAAAATTCAAGCCTTCTCAGTGGAGACTTCAGGCACACTGGATTTAGATTGTGAGCTCGAAGTCTATTTGAGTGCTGTAGGGAAAGTTAAATTTGAAATTCGCGGTTCTTTTGATTTGCTAACGTTTAATAAGTACATAAGTCAATATGTACTTAGTTAGGAAAAAAGGCGGCAACGCCGGATCTGTTATTGTGATGATGGAGGGGATGGATCGATTCGTTGAAAGTATTTCTCATCATGCCCCCGCACTTGTACACGTTGGCCCTAAAGCAATATTCGTGCAAATTTCCGGGGATGTTTGCAATAGTACTCGGAATTATTCGCGCGTCACTTATGGTGGTGCCCCGGCGTGCCCTTTTATGGGCTCTCTCGATGTGATGTTCAACACTCCATTAGGTAGCTCAATAAAAGTTGGTAGGCTTGCTGCTAGTATTATTCATATTGGGAATCGGTGATCGCAGGATTGCAGAGTAGTAGTGAATTGATTAAAGGGGGCCGGGGAATTTGCGTGGGCAATAAAAATAACAAAACACTAACTCTCGTGTAACCAGGGAAAAATATCCAATGTCAGAAAAGACTCAGTCTCCAGCGAAACTTTTAATATTAATATCCCTGATCCAGGGTTTTATTTTACTTTTTTTACATCAGGCTATTGAGTTGAAGTTCTGGCCAAACAGTTCACCACAATGGTTGTTCAGTTTTTATAGCATGGCCTTTGTTGGGCCCATTATGTTGCTGCTGGGTCTAAAAACAAATCAGGAAGTCGCGGTAGTAAAGTGGGCATTGCCATTTACGATCATCGCTGGTCTGCTTGGGTATTACGTAGGTTACCAATCCACTCCGATTGCGCATGTAAAATATGATGCATTGTTATTCGCTTTTATTACAACAATGGGGATAGCCGTTTTTAAGGCACTTATCTATGTTCAGCAATTTGTAAGCGGTGAAAAGTTTAGCTATAGCCACTTATTCCGCTGGTCCTGGCGAAATTTTTTAACGCTGGTATTGGCCCTGTTATTCGCAGCCTGCTTTTGGGGTGTATTAATGCTTTGGGCCGGATTATTCAAGGCCATAAAAATTAACTTCTTTTACGATTTATTTACCGAATGTTGGTTTTATTATCCCGCTGTTGCTTTGGCGAATGGTTTTGGCGTAATTATTTTTAGAAACCTTTCGCAAGTCATTGATACTATTACGCGCTTACAGCAAGCACTCATGAAATTTTTATTGGTTATTCTTGTATTAGTTTCAATTCTTTTTCTTTGCACTTTACCGCTAACCGGATTAGCCCCCTTATGGGAAAGTGGTGGTAGCGGTCTTATATTGTGGATGCAGGCCATCATATTATTTTTTATCAATGCGGTATATCAAGATGATCCGGACATGCGTCCTTATCATTTGTGGTTGCACCGTTTTATTTATTGTGGCGCTGCGCTCCTGCCTATTTACAGTGCTATAAGTTTTTATGGGTTGAGCTTGCGGGTCGATCAATATGGCTGGTCCATAGAGCGTTGTTGGGCTATGTTGACATGGTTATTGCTCGCTTTATTTTCGATAGGTTACTGGGTGGGGATAATCAGGTATCGCGATAACTGGTTGCGTCAGCTGAGCAAAGTCAATGTCAGTATGGGGTTGGTTGTATTAGCCGTGATGTTACTGGTAAATTCTCCGGTGCTCGACTTTAGAAAAATTGTTGTAAACAGTCAGCTCCAACGGTTAGAGAATAAAAAAATATTAATTGATGATTTTGACATAAATTATTTTCGTGAACATCTCGCAAGGCCAGGCTATTTAGCTTTGGAGGATCTCAAAGCAAAATATGCTAAATCCAATCTGGAGCTGGTAGTTCGTATCAACAGTCTTTATTCGGACAAAAAAAATAACGCTATTGGATCAAGCAAGCAAGAATTTATTGCCGCTGTAAAAATTTCATCAGGCGTAATTCCAGATGACCTCGCGACAGCTATATACATAAATATTTCTTCGAAAAATAAGTGGGAGCTGGAAAGTATTAAACGTTACTATTTAATGCCGTTAGATATGAATAGCGATGGTCAACTTGAATATTTATTTGTCAAAGAGATGACCAATGATACCTCCATTGATCTATATTTTTTGGAGAACGCAAAATGGTTGACGGCAGGCTTTAGCAACTCTGAAAAAAATCAGGATTTTAAATCAATATTTTTCGATGCTGTAGCAGCTGGGAAATTTGAAATCGCTAAACCTGCATGGCAGGATTTAATGATTGGCGGCTATAGGTTACATGCTGATTAATATCTTATAGTCATGTGTCCGTGGCAGGTCTTTAGAAGCACTTTGGCAGGATTTGAATAATGAACACAGGTTTTCTGTCGTGACCAAGATACATAGGTTATCATTCATCGCTTGGAAGGCTTTCGGATTGTCGGCGGCCGACTCCCTAGCCTAATCCGTATTAGCGTAATAATGCGCGAAACCCACCCAATTCAGGAAGCCTGAAATTATGCTTTTAACATTAAATGACCTGGCGTTGTTGATTGAACTCGTAGAAAGAGAGCTTGTAGATATAAGCGATAACATCATTAATGACGCAGAATTTGCGGACGATTACAAAGCGTTACTTGTGCAAGTTGGCGTTACTTCCGACAACCTGCGGGCGGAATACAAATCACAATGGAACGAGGATTCCGGATTTCCATCCTACGAAGAACTAGTGGCTGAAATTGAAGAAATGTTTACAGAAGACGTGAGGAAAAAGCCATGAGCAAAAAAGTAGCTGGTGCAGGTATAGGTGTGGGTACAGTTATCGCGCTAATTCTATCCTGGTCCGCTAACAAGTCTATTTTGTGGCTGATTATCCATGGCTTTCTAGGATGGTTTTACGTGATTTATTACGTGTTGTTTAAATAGAAGCGTTCTGTGTAAGTCTGTTATGGCAGGCGTGTAGTGGGGTACCTTCAGTCCTTTACAAAACTTTGACAAATTCCGCCAGATGGAACGCATTTATATCATTACCTCCAACCAGTTTCGAGCTTTTATATCCACCACTACCATTAGTTACAATGATTACTTTTACAATCTTCGCCATGATTCTTTTTACAATATTGTGCTTTGTTAAGTGCCATATGAACTGAAGGTTTAATGTGATTCATGACTTTTGCGCGCCACAGTATTGTATTGATTCAAATATAAAGTTTTACAAGGCAGTAATTGTTCCTGCGAAACTTTTTAGGAAAATTAATTTACAAAAAAATACCTGTTGATTGATCTAAATTTTTAGTGTTTTATGGGTGGGTTTTTTTTGCTCAACCCTATTCAAAACACTTTAGTCAAGAGCTTACTTCATGTTTTATCGTCTAGCTGTTGTACTCACTATACTTATGTTGAGCAATTTCTCACGGGCTGAGTTTATTGTGAATTATGTTTTAGGAGAAAATGATTTCGATAAATATAGTTATGAACTCGTCAAAATGGCTCTGGAAAAAACGCGCAGTAAATACGGAAATTTTACCTTAGCGACCATAGAGGATATTCCTCATAAGCGGCGCTTTGCTATTTTGCAACAGGGTACGTTTGAAAATTTAGTGGTTACGCGTGCGTATGAAACAGAGTTTCACACTGAGGGTGATTTAACGTTTATTAATTTTCCCGTTGATTTTGGTCGGTTAGGCTGGAGAATTTGTTTTGTGAGCCCGCAAAATCGGGAAAAAATTGCAGCGGTAACATCACTGGATGAACTGCGCCGTTACTCTATAGTCCAGGGTATAGGTTGGACGGACAATATTATTTTGCGTGAAAATGGTTTTCGCGTTTTGGAGCTGGATGGTTATCAAAATTTATTTAAAGTTGTTGCCGGTGGCAGGGCGGATCTTTTTTGTCGTAGCGTAACTGAGTTGCCTGGAGAATTCGCTACGTTTAGGGAAATAGGTAACCTTTTTTATAATGAAAGTTTTATGTTGACTTACAATATGCCGTTTTTCTTCTATTTGAATAATCGCGACACACTGGCAAAACAGCGAATTGAGGAAGGGCTGGTCATTGCCTATGAAGATGGTTCGATAATGCGTCTGTGGCGAAAGAGTTTTGATGCGAGAATTCAATTTGCCAATATTCCACAGCGTAAGGTATTTCGGCTCACTAGCAGGGCGATAGGACAGGTGCCCAAAGGCTATGAAAAATATTTAAATAATGCGATGTGAGTATTTCTCCTGAGTTTGAATCACACTATTTTTGTGGTTAATTTTTATACTTCCAGGTTAGCTTTACAAAAAAATAACGATTAAATAATCAAAAACTGCGATCTGTACTCGAAC
This sequence comes from Pseudomonadota bacterium, assembly GCA_040386215.1. Classification (GTDB taxonomy): domain Bacteria; phylum Pseudomonadota; class Gammaproteobacteria; order Pseudomonadales; family Cellvibrionaceae; genus Cellvibrio. The sequence continues at coordinate 114,074 of JAZKFX010000016.1, read as the reverse complement.
GCACATTTCACGCCATTTTCCTGGTATAAAATCGACGTAATGATATTTAAATATCCGTGACTTTTCAGTGTCTCACCGGGTTTATTTATCATGAGTAAGATTTGAGGAAAGCTATCAATGGTTAAAGAATTTCCACACTACACCGCATGGACTGATGCGATGAAATATGAGCATGGGTATGCAGGGCTTATTGGTTACCAGAACAAAGCTCCAGATAGTCTCGCGCACATATTGTGGGTAATTGCTCCGAATTTCACTTCAGCGTCAGACGCAGAAATTTCTGCCGATAAAATGCTGGAACAAATTCGGGATATAACGCGGTTTGGAAAAGTGATTTATATAGATGGCGTTATGCTCTAATTTTTCTTTCTATACCGCCCATTTCGTCTGGCTTATTAGCGACGACTCAACATTTTCTGCGAGGCCATTGTGCAACAAGCTGCAATCAAATTTCAAAGCATAATCAAATTACAATAAGGGGCATCCATTGTCTTCACAAAACTCTTCTACCAATAGATTCATGGGTACGGGCATTACTGCACTAGATGAGGTACTGCGCGGCGGGCTAACGAAAGATCGTTTGTATCTAATTGAGGGCTCGCCGGGTTCGGGGAAAACCACATTTGCCTTGCAGTTCTTACTTGAGGGGATTCGTCTGGGCGAAACCTGTGTATACATCACTTTGTCTGAAACTGCGGTCGAGCTGCATGCGGTTGCCACCTCGCATGGTTGGGATATTGATACCATTCATATCCACGAAGTCTTGCCCTCCGAAAGTATCCTTAATCCGGATCAGCAATACAGCATATTTCATCCCAGTGACGTGGAGATGGGTACCACTACAAGAAGCATTCTTGATGTTATTGAGAAGTTTAGGCCTACGCGTCTGGTGCTTGATTCACTTTCGGAGCTTCAGCTGCTGGCTTCAACGCCCATCATTTATCGCCGTCAGGTGTTAGCATTTAAGCAGTTCATAACTACGCGTTCCTGTACCACGCTTTTCCTGGATGATTGCAGTCTGGATTCTGGTGATCTTCAGGTTCGCAGTATTGCGCATGGCGTAATTGCCCTTAATCGGGTAGCCACGGATTACGGTGGTATCAGGCGGCGTTTGGAGGTTATTAAATATCGCGGTATTGCCTATGGCGAGGGCCTTCATGATTACAAGATTGAGCAAGGCGGTATTATTGTATTTCCACGTTTAATCGCCGCTGATTCGCGGGAAGTTTTGGCCCAGCCGCAATTTCCAAGCGGTCTTGAGGCGCTTGATAGTTTGCTGGGTGGCGGCATCGAGGAGGGTAGTAGCACCTTAATTTCCGGCCCACCGGGAACCGGTAAGTCAACACTCGCCGCACATTTTGTGTATGCCTGCCTAAAACAAAATCAGCGTGCGGCTATGTTCCTGTTTGAAGAATCAGCATCCAATTTAATCAACAGATCAAGCTGCCTGGGGATGGATTTTCGGCCACACCTCGACACTGGGCTGTTATCGCTACGACAAGTTGACCCTGCGCAACTCACGCCGGGTGAGTTTATGCACGCGGCCTGCGCGGCGGCTGATAATGGCGCTAAAGTTATAGTGATCGATAGTTTGAATGGCTTTTTGCAAGCTATGCCAAGTGAAAAGCTGCTGACTACGCACATGCATGAGCTGCTAACTTATCTAGGGCAGCGCGGCGTCATAACTCTACTTATTGGTGTTCAGCAAGGCATGCTTGGCGGCAACATGAGCTCCACGGTGGATGCCAGTTACCTGGCTGACAATGTGATTTTATTGCGCTACTTTGAAGCTGCTGGTGAAGTCCAGCAAGCGATTTCGATTTTCAAAAAACGCGGCAGCGCGCATGAGCGCACAATTCGCCGGATGTCGATCACCGGCGATGGCATACATATAGGGCCGGTGTTGCGACAGTTTCAAGGGATACTGACCGGTGTCCCCAAACTGATGCGCGATACCCAATCTGAGGATGAGTTTTAATGGCCGGGTTTGCGCAACGCATTCTAGTTTTTGTTCCCTTCGGCAAAGACGCGAGCCTGGCATGTGAAGTTTTACAAAAAAGCTCAATACCTTGCCATCTGTGTAATTCATTTCAGGATTTATTAACCGAACTCGAAGCAGGTGCGGGCGCGGTGTTAACGGTTGAAGAAGCTTTACCGGAAAACATCTCCATCAAGCTCAGTCAGTATCTCGCTTCACAACCGGCCTGGTCTGATATTCCGCTACTTTTGCTAACAAGGTCAGGCGGGAATGAAGCCTGGAGCATGCGCGCCTACGAAACCCTGGGCAATGTAACCCTGCTAGAGCGACCCTTGCGAGCGTCAACGCTGACAAGTGCGGCGCGTTCTGCGATTCGCGCACGTTTGCGGCAATATGAAATTCAGGCAGCGAACGAACGCAAGGATGAATTCCTGGCAATGCTGGCGCACGAATTAAGAAACCCTTTAGCGCCCATTAGTTCAGCAGCAATGATTTTGGAGATGGTTGCGGAAGACCCGGCCAAAGTAATAACTACCTCACACGTTATTGCTCGTCAGGTGGTGCATATGACCCATCTGATTGATGATCTGTTGGATGTTGCGCGCGTAACGCGGGGCTTGATCACGCTTGAAAAAAAACCGCAGGATATTCGCGATATTCTGAACCAGGCAATAGAGCAAGTTTCGCCGCAAATAGTAGCAAAGCAACAAACTTTTAATCTTGTGCCTGCGCTGGAGCCTGCCCTGGTTATTGGTGACGATCAACGGCTTATCCAGGTCATTGCCAATTTACTGAATAACGCCTCCAAGTACACACCAAAACTCGGTCAAATTGATATGTATTTGAAGGTGCTCCCGCAACAAATTGTATTGGAGGTTGTTGATAACGGCATAGGCATAGCGCCGGAAATGGTAGACCACGTATTTGATTTATTTGCGCAAGCTAAACGTACATCAGACCGGTCTCAAGGCGGTTTGGGTCTTGGCCTCGCTCTCGTCAAAAGTTTGGTTACGTCGCACGGTGGGACCGTGAGTGCAACTAGCCAAGGGCAGGGGCTGGGGAGCACTTTCACGGTGTCACTTCCCAGGTATCAAGTGGTTAGTAGTGAAAGTGTGGATGAAAAAAAATCCGATTCGTCATCGAACCCGTGCGAATCCCGTCGCATACTGCTGGTTGACGATAATCGCGATGCCGCGGATTGCCTTGCGCTGTACCTTGGTGCAATGGGGCAGCAAGTATCTGTCGCTTACGGTGCGGATTCCGCAATCGCCATGGCTCGTGAATTTGCGCCCGATGTTTGTATTCTGGATATTGGCTTGCCGGGAATGGACGGCTATCAACTTGCGGCGGCGTTGCGTTCTTTACCCGAAAGCGCAGACGCAACCTACATAGCTGTTACCGGGTACAGTCCAGATTCATTTTCCGGCAAAACCAGTACTGACTTCACCCACTATTTTGTAAAACCGGTAGATCTTACCAAGCTCCAGGCGGCGCTATCGCATAGTTTGACGGTGCCTTAACAAAGCATGAGGTGCCGGTTTAAACAAAAATAGTTTGAGAGAGCGGAATCATTGTTAAGAAATATGAACGTGTGAGTGTTTTAACAGAAAAAGCATTTATGTTGTATACAACGCCAACAAATCTCTTTAAAGTTTCCTGATCAAATAAAATACTCACTCTCAGGGAAAAACAGGTATGTTGCCACCACCTTCAAATCATCAAGCCGATTATTCCATATTCATTTATTACCACCCGTCCACCAAAGGCAGTGCCGGTCGTGCGGTATTTATTGATCCACAGCTGCTGGTTCGCTTTATGGAATTGGTGGATTCCCTGGGTGCAAAAGGCCTGGAGGTTGCGCGAAAAATTATTGAGTTGCAGAGCACTGCTGCTGGTATCACTGCGGATTCCAATAAAAGCAATGCTGGCCAGCATCGTCAAACTATTCAAAACATTGTTGTTACTTATACTGTTTTGCAAAGTGGAGGGCGCGGTGCCGGGGTTTATATTACGGATTTGCAGCATGGATTCTTAAAAGACGAAGGTCGTCCAGGGTTGTATAAAGCGGAACAAGGTGGTCGGGGTCAGTTCAGGTGGCAAGCAACTCCGGATGACAATACCAGCATGCCCCACATGATCGGTGTGTTAGGTGCCGTGGCACCGTCAGAGCTTGGGGTTACGAATGCGAGTGAAACAGCGAGTACTTTTGCTGCGGGGGTATTACAAAAAGAACGTATTTCAAAAGGATTTTCGCTGTTTTATACCCCAACTTATGTGATGGACAATGTCGGTATCTGGCTTACATCAGACCAAAAGCAAACAAGTGGTTCCGGCAGCTGTGCGTCAAGCTTTGCACGACTACTTGAAAATACGGCTAAAAAATCTCCGAGCGAGTTGGGTGGCGAGCGGCATAAATGGTTTATCGTTGGGCAAGGTGCGAAAGTTTTTCAGCAGGCGTTACGAGAATACAAACAACACAGCACAAATCCATTAAATCGTAGCCACGAATTTTATTTTGTTGACCCGCAAGTGCCATTAGGTTTGCTCAAGCAAGATCTCCGCAATAACGGTATTGACCTTGATCGCGACCATACTATCGTTGACGGCTCCATGTCGCTTGCCAGTCAAACTCATCAGTTACTTGATTCAAGCCAGGTGTATTGCAATTTGTCGAGAACGGCAGAAAGGTTTATGGCTTTAAATGCCGCCGTCAAAGAAGCAAACAAGGTCTTAAATATGCGTGGAAGTTCGACGGTATGTTTTAGCGATATAGTGAAAAATTTAACGTCGGCAATGTCCGCATTAAAAGGAAAATGGTAATCATGAGTTTTCACGCCCCGTCAGATGCCGAGATTCGCGAGATTGTAACTAACGCGCCTTTTTTTGAATGGCCAACCTTCGATCATATGCCGCTTAATTGTTTTGATCTCACCGCAGCGACAATAACTTTTCCGGGCGACATATCTCAAAGCCGAGTTGAAGACCGTCCTATATATGCCGATTACAAAATTAATATAAATGACCTTAACACCTGTCCAAAAGAAGATGCTGTTTTCGAGTGTGAAATTTGGAATGAGGAAAGCACTACTGTTCCCTGGTTTTTTGGTCGAATGAAATGGACATGCCTAATTGATGCTGGCGAGTTTGTATTGCACCAAGGAGTTTTTCGTCTTGCCGTAGCAGCGATGAGATTTCAGAATATTGAGGGTGTTAGCGATCTTACAAATATTAAACAACTCAAACATGCTTTATTTAGTTTGGTAACGGAACAAATTAAAAATGGTGATTTTCAGCCGATTCACGAAGATACACTTTATGTAAAGGTAATAAATGATAGGCCTTGGGTTATTTCACGTTCGTTGGATCAGGACAATAACCCCATTTATAGAGCTGTAACTGCAATAGATTTCCAGACAGTCATATTTATTCCTGCAGCGCTTGGTAATTCCTGGTTCCGCGACGAAATAGTTCCCGAGGAGGTCGAGCAAAAACACATGGCCTCCTTTTGGGATTTTCTCGCGCATATTCACCTAAACTACACGCGCGAAGAAGATTTGGTAGTTGGCTCAATCATCCGCGAAGCGCCAGGCCAAGCGGAAAAAATAGATGATCTTCCCGAGTGGTAATTAAGGATATATCGCCTGCGTTTAAATATTCGCCACTCGTTAATGACCTTTATTTTTCCTATATTCCTGCAACTCTCCAGTAAGCCATACTGAGCTTACAACGGCACCTTCGTCGCCACATTTAACTTTATATGGCTTGCCCAACTTATTGCTTTCCGAAGCAGCTTTTTCGATGTAGGACTCAGTAGTAGTAATTTGATTTTTACCCATTAAATATTCATATTTATTTTTTAAGTGGGCGGAGGCTTCAGCAGATGAATACCAGGAGCCATTTCTATTAAACTTACAGCCTGACGATGCAAGGTGACTAAATAAATGATTTATCTCGTCGCGTGTAGTGACTGAAATTTCAGCAGCATTTGAAAAGATGGATAAAAATAATAAGTTGGAAAGTAAAAATAATTTCATTTTAATAGACTCATAAGTTTTACTAAAAACAGCGGTTAAGTGTGGCTCTGACGTTGCGTGGCGAGGAGGGCGCATCGAGATTAAACAGTAACAGTAAAAGTAAAAAATTAAAGTAAAAGTAAAAGTAAAAGAATAAAAATTCAGTGTAACCAGGTCTCCCAAACAATACATCATAATTGCGGACAACGCGGCATGTGCAATTTCGCCACCGCTCTGTTAATAAACAAGCTTTAACGGGAATGAATATCATCTCTATACCCGCTCGTTACGCGTAGCCCAAAGGCTGGCTGCAATGCTTAATCCTATTACCACAACGACAACAGTGAGTGATATAGCTACCGGCATGTGATACCACGGCATCACTAACATTTTTGTACCGATAAACGACAACACAATCGCCAAACCGTATTTGAGTAAATGAAAACGTTCCGCGATGTCAGCAAGTAAAAAATAGAGTGCTCGTAAACCCATAATCGCAAAAATATTTGAAGTTGCCACTATGAAAGGGTCTGTCGTAATTGCAAAGATGGCAGGGATTGAATCAACCGCAAAGATAAGGTCTGAAGCTTCGATTAGAATTAACACCAGGAATAAGGGAGTGAAATAACGCACACCATCCTTGTGCAGAATAAATCGCTTACCATTGTATTCGCGACTAATACGCAAATATTTGCGCGCAAGTTTTACGACCCAATTGTGTTCAATGTTTTGTTTTTTATCTGACGGAATCATCATTTTAATTCCTGTCATCAATAGGAAAATCCCAAACACATAGAGTACCCAGTGAAATTCCTGCACAACCCAACTGCCAAGCAAAATTAACAGGATGCGCATAGTGATTGCCCCCAGCACGCCATAAACTAACACCCGGCGCTGGTATTCAGCAGGCACTTGAAACGCTGAAAAAATTAACAAAAAAATAAACACGTTATCAACGGATAAAGATTTTTCAATGAGGTAGCCTGTAAAAAACTCCAAAGCCTTACGATCAGCGATTTCAGAGCCCAAGCTTCCTTCCATATACCACCACAAGCCCGTATTGAAACCTATCGCCAATAAAAACCATACCAGCGACCAACTCGCCGCCTCTTTAACGCTTACTTTGTGCACATTGTTTGCGCCAAACACAAATAAATCCAACGCAAGCATAATTAGTACAAAGATGATAAAACCTGTCCACAATAAGGGGCTGCCGATAGTCGTTATTTCATTCATTACGCTACCTCTCAGTTACATTTCAGGCGGGTAATTCTTAATTTATGCAGTAGGCTTAGCCATAAATCACTATTCAATAATCATAAAAAGCAATCTGTACCCGGGCACACGTTTCATGCGACTTTTTTGCATAAGATCGGTATAGGATATTGAGAAATATGAGATTATCTGTCGCATAGGATTAAGTACCACGTCAACATATCGCTGCAAAAATAGGGCAGTAGTTAACCGTCCACAAAAAGTTTGGGTGAATGAAGCAATTTCACATAGAGTCGGATGGATAAATTTCCTGCGATAAAATGCTGGAACAAATACTATAGAATTGTTATAGGATAAAATGCGGTTTGATTAAGTGACCCTAAATGCTCACAGCGACGGCTACGATTTTCCCGTAGCCGAACAGGTGAACGAAAATATGAGGCTAAAAGATGATAAAAAAATTAATGCTTACGAGTGTTTGCCTAATGGCAATCTGCGCCTACGCACAAGAACCTGTTGCACAGGAGCTTCCTGATAGCAACGCACACTTCTCCTGGTTTGATTATTCCGGTAAGGATGCAATATTTAGTAAGCCATTGGCGGCTGACGAATTCCAGAATCCCATTCTTGCGGGTTTTTACCCGGACCCGAGTGTGGTACGAGTCGGTGAAGATTATTATTTGGTCAATTCTACGTTTGGTTTTTTCCCGGGCATTCCAATTTTTCACAGCCGCGATCTGGTTAACTGGAAACAGATAGGCAACGCGATTCATCGCCCTGAACAATTACCCTATAAAAATGTTGCCCTGGCGCAATCGGGCGTTTATGCCGCGACAATAGAGCATCGCAATGGCACATTCTATGTGATTAATACTTGCGTCGGTTGCGACGGAAATTTTGTCGTCACCGCGACTAATCCCGCTGGCCCCTGGTCGGACCCAATTTGGTTGCCGCATCTTGGCGGAATTGATCCTTCAATTTTTTTTGATGACGATGGCAAAACCTATATTGTTCATCACAAAGATCCATTGCCCAGAAAATATCCGGCACATACGCAAATTGCGGTAATGCAGGTTGATCCAAAAACATTTAAGCCATTGTCTGACGATGTGATGCTGGTGGATGGTTCAGAAAAACAACCCTGGCACACGGAATATATCGAAGGGCCACATCTGTACAAAGTTAACGGTACTTATTATTTATCTGCGGCGGGCGGTGGCACAGGGTATACCCACGGGCAACTTTTCTATAAATCCAATAAAATTTTTGGCCCCTATACTGCAAATCCCAATAACCCGGTCTTAACGCAACTGGGTTTGCCTGATGACCGCGAGAACCCCGTCACCGCCACAGGCCATGCAGATTTATTTGACGATGGCAAAGGGAATTGGTGGGCCGTTTTTCTTGCCACGCGCGTTTATGATCTGGATAAAAAAGATCAACAGGACCCGGGAAATTTTCACACTGGGCGCGAAACGTTTATGTTGCCGGTAACCTGGAAAGATGGTTGGCCCGTGGTTCTCGAAAAAGGCAAGGCAGTGCCTTATCAGGTTAAAAAACCGAACTTACCTAAAGCCGAAAAAGTTGCTCGTGCCATGACCGGAAATTTTAGTGAACACGAAAAGTTTACGCAAAAAGTACTTGCTCCCCATTGGCTATTTATCCGGGCTCCCTTGTCGCAATGGTGGAATACCGATAATAGCGGATTGGTCATAACGCCGCGCGAAGATCATATTGGAAACTTTGGAAATCCTTCGTTTATTGGTCGTCGCCTCGCGCATATGACGGCCAGCTTTGCAACGAAATTACAATTTAATCCGTTATCTCCAAACGATGAAGCCGGATTACTAGCGGTACAAACTGACGAATATTTTTATGCCTTTGGCCTTAGTAGAAATGCAGCAGGCGAAACAGTTTTGCGTGTTCGTAAACGTGCTGGAAAAAACACGCCAGTTCACGGTGAAACTATCGACGAAGAAATTATAAAGTTAAAAAAATCCGAAGCCATTTATTTGCGCATAAACGTGGATAAGGCTGAAATAGATTTCGCGTACAGTCTGAATGGAAAAAAGTTTATAACTATGGTTGATAATGCTGATGCTAAAGTACTGACTTCTGCTATGGCCGGTGGTTTTACCGGAGCGGTGGTGGGGATGTATGCGGAGCGAGCAAAAAAATAAACTAATTGAAAAGCGGAGCCTGACTCCGCTTTTCATCAGCCGTTAATTGCGACCGTGAGGGGATTATTGAAGAGGCTGTAGTTTGAGTGAGTGCAATATTAAAAATACTCTGTAAATAAAAAATAAATGCAAAAAATAAATTTACGAACTCACCCGTCCGCGGCCATTGTTTTTCGCTAAATACAATTGTCGGTCAGCAACTTTTAGTAAGGCTCCTGGCTTTTCATCAGGTTTAGGGGTGGTGCTGGCAACTCCTGCACTCAGCGTTACTATGTGGTTATTTTTTGAAGCAAGATGTTCAATGGTAAGCTCGCGAATACTGGCGAGTATTTGTTCCGCAACATACACGGCGCCTTTTAAATCGGTGTATGGGAGAATGCACGCAAACTCTTCGCCGCCGTAACGAGCCGCAAGATCGTAGGGTCGTTGCAGTGAATCGGCAATGGTGTTTGCAATTAATTGCAAGCACTTGTCACCAATCTGATGACCGTAACGGTCATTGTAAAGTTTGAAAAAATCGACATCGAGCATAACCAGCGACAGCGGATTTTTTTCTCTTGCACACTGGGCCCAGGCAGTGAGTAAATCGTCATCAAATTTACGCCGATTGGCGATGCCGGTTAAACCATCGATAAGGGCATTTGAGCGTAGTAAATCTTTTTGTTGTTTATGTAAAAGGTGATTATGTATACGTGCTCTGGTGATAATACGGTTAATTGGTTTGTGAATAAAATCAACAGCACCCAGTTCGAAACCACGTACTTCTTCAGCTTCGTCGAAATGCGCGGTGATAAATATAATCGGTATATCGGCTGTGGTTGAACCCATTTTAAGCCTCCTGCATACCTCGTATCCATCCATGTCTGGCATTACAATATCCAATAAAATGATGTCTGGAAGAAGGCTCTGACACATTGCAATTGCGCGCAAGCCATCGGTCGCCATGAAAACTTCAAACTCATCGCGCAATAGCTCGTGTAACACGCCGATATTTAATGGCTGATCGTCAACGATAAGTAATTTAGGGCGAGAGCTAACTTGTGCTAATAAAGGTTTCATTGGCAATATCTCTTTTAGCTATCCTGAAAGGTTTTGACGGTAAAAAAATATTCGCAAACAGTTGCGTAAACTTCGTGCCCAGTTAGTTTGTTTTTCACCATGTTGAGCAAACTAATCGGCGTAGCTAAGATATTAAATTCCTTCATTATTCATTGTATGAATGGCTGATTCCATTACGGAGAAGTTCAGTCATGACTGGATAAGGGACCGGCCTACTATAAAGAAAGCCCTGCATGACATTGCACCCTTGCGCTAAAAGGATGTCTGCCTGCTGTTGTGTCTCTACGCCTTCGGCAACCAATTTAAGATTCAGGCCTTTAGCCATATGGATGATAGCCGTTACTATAGCGGCATCACGGGGATCAGCAATCATATCGCGTATAAAACTCTGATCAATTTTTAAAACATCAAGCGGGAAACCTTTAAGATAAGACAGGCTCGAATAACCTGTGCCAAAATCGTCTATAGCAATTTTTAAGCCTAATTCTTTGAGATGGGCAATAGTCTTGCTGGACTTCGCAATATTTTTTGCGAGTATACCTTCGGTAATTTCGAATTCAACTTGATGAAAATCAATTCCGGATTCGTTGAGAACCTTCGCCACTTCATCGACAAAGTTATCTTCACTAAATTGCACAGCGGAAATATTAATGGCAACGGGAATGGGAAACCCTGCATGGTGCCAGGTTTTTGCATCCATGCATGCCCTGCGTAACACCATTAGGCCAAGCGGAATAATAATGCCGGTTTCTTCTGCTAAAGGAATAAAATCCATTGGCGATATCAGATTGCCGTTAGGGTCCCGCCAGCGTACCAGCGCTTCTGCGCCCACAATGGCTTGCGTTAAGCTATCAATCTTGGGTTGATAAAAAACTTCAAAAACACCGCGTTCCAGTGCATCTCGTAAATGATGTTCTAGCAACAGACGAGCGCGAATATTGTCTTCGATTTTGGCAGAGAAAAAATGGTAGCGATTACGTCCTTCCCGTTTGGCCAAATACATAGCGGCATCTGCATGGCGATAAAGTGCTTCCCTATCTTCGCTATCATCCGGGTAGAGGCTAATGCCCAAACTTGCGGAAAGGTCAAAACGATTTGCTCCTATCCAATAGGGTTCAGCAATTGTCTTAAGCACCCGGTTGGCAAATAATCCGATCTGCTCAATATTATTGACTTCAGTGAGTAAGATAATAAATTCGTCTCCACCTTGCCGACTAATCGTGTCTCCTGCGCGTAACATGTGTTTCAGACGTTGTGTAATTTTCTGTAAAAACTCATCACCCGCAGAATGACCGAGCGAATCATTAATCGTTTTGAAGTGATCAATGTCGAGTAAAATCATCGCAACTCGCTCGCCACTGCGTTGTGCATTATGCAAGGCCTGTTCAGTTCTATCGTGTAGCAGCATTCTGTTGGGAAGGTTGGTTAATGCATCATGATTCGCAAGATGGGTCATTTTAATCGCCATGGCACGAGCTTCACTCACATCATGAAATACGATAATCGCACCGGTTAATTCCCCGGCATGGTCATAGATAGGCGCTGCTGAATCCTCCACTTCAAACTCATCACCCGCTCGCGACTGCAGCATACAGTTCATCGCCATGCCAACCACTCGCCGTTCTTTCAGTGCAAGCCTAATGGGGTTTTGCAGGGTGTAGCCGATGGTGCCTTCCCGCAGCGGCATTATTTGCTCTATGGGTTTTCCGAGTGCTTCTGATCCTAGCCAGCCGGTCAAGCTCTCGGCAATCGGGTTAACAAAACTGACTATACCGTTTTGATCGGTGGCTATCACTGCATCACCAATGGAATTCAAGGTAATGTGCAAGCGCTCTTTCTCAATAAATAATGCAATTTCGGCCAGCTTGCGCTCAGTGACGTCGGTGATAAGCATGAGAAATCCTTCTTCTGCATTATCACCGCGGCGATGGATCAGTGACACCTGACCATAGACGGGAGCATTGCTATTACGCTCGAATGTCATATCAAAGGAGGGATTTTCGCCGTGTAGAGCACTATCAATGTGTGGTTGAATAGCTTGAAAATTATTCTCGCCAAGAATTTCCCGTAAGGGTTTGTTATTCATAGCTTGCGCTGTTACACCAAACCAGTGGCCCGCATTATCATTGCAAAAACAATTAACTAAATGATTGTTCCAGTGTGCAACAAATGCCGGGATGTTAGTGACAACATCGGCCAAATCGCGGCGTGCTTGTACCAATTGCCGGGTTTTTAATTGTAGCGATAAATGGGTCTGTATCCGGGCTCTGGCAATGGGCACATTGAAGGGCTTTTGCACAAAATCCACGCCGCCATAACTCAGTGCTTGAAGCTCGTGCAAGTGGCTTTCATGGGAGGTAACAAAAATAATGGCGGTGTCACTTACGAGCGGATCAGCCTTAATGGCTTTACATACTGCATAGCCATCCATTCCCGGCATTTCGATATCCAGCAATACAACATCTGGCCTGCGCGCATGAATGAGCTCCAATGCTGATTCGCCATTTGTAGCAAAATAGACCTCACCCATATCGCGTACTGCTTCGCGCAATATCTGAATATTGCTTGGCTCATCGTCAACCACCAGAATCGACGCGACCGGTTGTACAGAATGGTATACATTCACTGCTCAGGTCCCTAAAAATGCCCTACTTATATTGCTTTTAATGCTAGCAGCGAAATGACGAAGTGCTAGTTTTACGCAGAAAACTACACTCGTTTTTATGAATCCGATAGGGCGAAAAAAGTTGACCCGCTTTGTTTCATCATGGGCCTTCCGGATATAAGCAAATTTTAAACCGCCCTTGGCTTTACAGTGATCGAGAGTGAGTTAGACTGGAAAGCAAAGATAATTATGAAGCACAAGCCGGTATTAAATGGAGCACCCGATGGGTTGGCTAGCGAAACAGGGCATTGATAAAAAGTGGTTTATTATTGGTAGCAGTGTCTGTGTGCTGGGTGCTATAAGTGGATGGTTGATTTCCGGCAAACGCCCGGAGCCTATCAAAGATCCGCTACCCATTGTGACTATAGCAATTCCAACTCAGATCAGTGCTGGCGCGTTCTATGTTGCGAAACAGCAAAATATTTTCACTAAACACGGACTTGACGTCAGCATCCAGCCCTTTCTTCTTGGCAAGCAAGCATTGCAATCAGTATTACAAGGCAAAGCCGACCTCGCGATTCTCGCCGATGCTCCCTTTATGTTTGCCGTGATGAATGGCGAAAAAATTGCAGCACTCTCTACGATTTTTGGCTCGCGCAGAACCATGGCAATTGTTGCACGCAAGGATCGGGGAATTTCTACTGCAGAAGATTTAAGTGGAAAGACGATTGGAACCATTTTTGGCACCAATGCACAATTCTTCGTTGATACGCTGTTGCTGACCCATTCCATACCTAAGTCATCTGTCAATATCGTTGATATAAAACCCGAGATATTAGTTGAGACTATGGTGCGCGGAGATGTTGATGCGGTGACTGTGTGGCACCCTGATCTTGCCAGGCTACAACAGTTGTTGCAGGACAGTATTGTGACGCTTTATGACGAAGATATTTTTGTCTACCGGTTTATTTTGGTTGGCAAGCAAGATTATATCGACCAGCATCCGGCTGAGGTGCGTCAAGTTCTCCTGGCAATTAACGAAGCCACAGAGTTCATCCATGAACAGCCAGCGCAAGCTAAAGCTATTCTTGGGCAGACGCTTAAAATGGATCCAATATTGCTCCATAAAGCTTTCGACGCAAATGATTTTTATCTAACCTTGGATCAAACACTTCTGCTTGCACTCAGCGATGAAACGCGATGGGCGATGAAGCAAGGTTTTATCCAGGGGCCTATTCCTAATTATCTCGATTACATTCGTCAAGAACCACTTGAGTCGGTGCTCCCCAGTGCCATTAAAATTATCCGTTAATAACATCAAGATATTCGTCAGGGCACTATGACACTAAATCGCCAAAGTAATATTCTTGCCTGGCTCGCTTCTATTGCCGTCATTGTTGTTATTGTTGCAACGCGTTTTTTTATTGTTGAAGTACGCGTGCAGACGGAACAAATTACCATGGCTGAAAATGTCGTAAAAGGTGTTAGCCATTTTCGTTTTCTGATTATGGAAACGATCTTGTACAACGAAGCCAGATCTCTTGAACAATGGCAAGCGCACATGGAAAGCTTCAATACCATGCTGGCTACACAACACTATTCCACTGCCAGTGAAAATGCATTATTAGCGAAGGAGAAAAACAATTTAAAAGTGCTGATCAATCTTTATGGCAGGTTGACCCAAATCAGATCTGATATAAACGTACCTTTTTATGCCGTTGAAACTCAGGATCGTACGACTATTACGGCAAGTGCATTATTTCTCACCACGCAGGATATGCTGGATAACGCCTTCGAATTGGTAAACCTGAATCGCATTGATCTCGCCAAAGCGCAAAACCAGGCCGCAATATTTATGCAGCTTAGCATTGCGGTGCTTAGCATTTTAATTGCGGCTGGCTGCATCATTATTAAGCGTCGGGTGTTAGTTCCGGTTGCCACGCTCCGATTAGGAACAGAAAGAGTGAGCAAAGGCGATCTTGGTTTTCGTCTCAATCTTTCCACTTATAATGAAATCGGCATCTTGGGTAATACCTTCGACCGCATGACGGAAGCGCTGGAAAAAGCGCAACATGCTACGCAAGAAACGGTGCAAATGTTGGCGAATAAAACCGTTGAATTGACGCACTTTCGCCAGGAACTGCAAACGATTATTGATCACATGCCAGCATTGGTAGGTTCCTGGGACACAAACTTTTTTAATCGTTTTGGTAACAAGGCTTATATCGATTGGTTCGGTATAACGCCGCAGCAAATGCACGGCAAGCACATGCGAGACATTATTAGTGACGAACGTTTCGTGCAATTGGAACCCTATTTAAAACTGGTTTTGCAGGGCAGTCCCATCGCTTTCGAAAGAGCTATTGAATACGCCAATGGCGATATTCGCTACGCTGTATTTTCTTACGTACCTGATATTGAAAACGGAATCGTTAAAGGATTGTATGGTTTTGTGAGCGATGTAACGCCGCTGAAGCAAGCGCAAATTGGCAAAGAAAAAGTGTTGATGCAACTGCAAGATATTGTTGATGCCGCTAAAGATTTTGCGATTATTGAAACTGATGCGCATGGGCTAGTGACACTGTTCAGTCGTGGCGCGGAAATATTATTGGGTTACAGTGCGGAAGAAATTATTGGTAAAGCAAATGCCACCTTATTTCATATTCGTGAAGAAATTGTTGCTCGTAGTGAGGCGCTGAGTTTGCAATTAGGGCGCGCCATTGACGGGTTTGATACTTTTGTCGAACTGGCGCGCCAGAGTGAATCTGAGTCGCGTGAGTGGACCTATGTGCATAAAGACGGCACAACTCTGTCTGTGAATTTAACAGTAACGACCATTCGCAACAAAGCCGGTGTGATCACCGGCTATCTTGGTATTGCAAAAGACATTCGCGAGCACAAACGAAATCTCCAGGCTTTGGCAGAAACCCGTGACCACGCACAAGCCGCCAGCTTTGCCAAAAGTCAATTTCTTGCCAATATGAGTCATGAAATTCGTACGCCCTTAAATGCTGTACTCGGCATTACGCAATTACTTGAACGGACCACATTATCCCCGGATCAAAAACGCTACCTGAAGATGATTAGTTCTTCAGGTAAATCACTGCTCGATATTTTGAATGACATTCTCGATTTTTCTAAAATTGAAGCAGGACGCATGGAGCTGGAGCCGATCACCTTCAAGTTAGATGATTTACTTCACTCTCTGGCAACCATTATGAGCATTAATGCTGGTGACAAAAATTTGGAGCTTGCCATTGGTGTCGAACCCGATGTGCCACAAATTTTGATAGGAGATGCCCATCGCTTGCAACAAGTGCTGGTGAATCTAGTGACCAATGCCATTAAGTTTACGCAGCAAGGTGAAGTATCGGTGTTGGTGAAATGCATTGCGCGGCAGCCGGGAGTTGCAACATTGTGTTTTAGTGTGCGCGATACTGGCATTGGTATGACTCAACTACAGCAGGATCGATTGTTTTCACCCTTTACTCAATCCGACGCTTCTATAACACGCAAGTTCGGTGGGACCGGATTGGGTTTAAGCATATCGCGACGTTTGGTTGAATTGATGGAAGGTAGAATTGCAATGCGAAGTGCGCTGGGAATGGGTAGCGAATTTACTGTGACGCTTACCTTGAAGCTCGCTGACAAAAACATACTGAACATTGGACCTGAAGAAACCGCTCTCCCTAATGAGCTCGGGGCGCTGCGATTATTAGTGGTAGACGATAGCAAAACCTCTCGCGATTATTTAAGTAAAGCTATTCACTCCTGGCATTGGGATGTCGATAGTGTTGCGTCCGGCGTGCTCGCACTGCAGCGTATTACTGACGCGCATGCTAACGGTGAGTTTTATGATGCAGTACTGATGGATTGGCAAATGCCTGAGCTGGATGGTTTGGAAACTCTGCAGGCGATTCGCGAAATACAGCCAGATTTAGCTGTACCTATTATCATGATGGTCAATACCTTGGGTCACAATAAGTTGATCGAGGCCGAAAATTCCACAGCGTCCGCTATTCTTCCTGACGCATATTTATTTAAACCCATTACCTCTTCCAGCCTATTTGATTCACTTCATAAAGTTCTCTGCCGGGGCGATAGTGATATGAATATTTCCATTGAAACAGGTGTGTTGGATGCTCGCACCCGCATCAATGGACATCTGTTATTAGTCGAGGACAACAACTTTAACCAAATAGTGGCGAAGGGTTTGCTGGAGCAGGCCGGCGCTAGGGTGGACATAGTTGATAATGGTAAAAACGCAGTCGATCTTCTGCAAACTAAACAGCACACTTACGATTTAATTCTTATGGATGTGCAAATGCCGGTGATGGACGGTTTTACCGCAACTCAGATTATTCGCAAGGAATTATTATTAACCCTGCCAATACTGGCAATGACGGCGGGTGTAACAGAGTTTGAGCGGGAACAATGTATTGCTTCGGGAATGAATGATTTAATTGCTAAACCCATTGATGTCGAAAAAATGCTGGCAACAATTAATCGCTTCTTAGCTACAACCGTGGATGTTGCAGTTAATGGCAATGCTGTAAACGTGCAATCAACGACACTACATTCGGCTAATAAAACTATACAAAGCGACTATAAAGCCACCAGCGATAAAAATGCAGTAACCGACAATAATAAAGCGAGCAACAAAATTCACGAGAGCAATGGTAAAGAGAACAATAGTAAAGAAAGTCTTGAAATTTTTAATGTAGATCAATTGTTTTCAATGATTGCGGGTGATATTTCACGTAGGGCGAATACGGTCGAGTTAATTCGCAAGCTGGTTAATAACAGCAATCAAAGTGTAGGCAAGGTGAGTCAAATGTGGCGTGACGGCCAGCAGCATGATATGGCTGCTGTGCTACATACTATGCGTGGATCCATCGGCATGTTGGGTGCGAAGCGATTTATGGCAGTGGCGCATGAGCTTGAATTTGCATTGCCGGATAATGATATTACCCGGATTGAAAAATTAATTACGCGAGTAGAAGATGAACTAAAAATATTAATAGCAGCTGCGCAGCAGTGGTTGACTGCGCAGTCAATGTCAGTAACGGACAACATGATTGCTGATACGAATATCGTTGTGAGTGCCAAGCAGCTTGAGCAACTCAGGCAGTTATTGCGCGAACAAAATATGGAGGCATTTGATCTCTACTGTAGGCTCCAACCTGCGCTCGACAAAAACCTCTCTGCGCAAGGTGTTTCCGCTTTGAATAGTGCCATGAATCGTTTGGATTTTATTGCGGCATTAACCTGGATAGAAGAAATTGCGCAATCGTTAAAATAATTATGCTTTCAGATTATTTAGCGCAATCTTTTAACAGTGATCGAGTGACAGACAAAAGTTTCCTCTTTTCTATTACTCGTTATCACCTGTCATCACAAATCAGCCTTCGTTTTCACTGATAAACGAAAGCCTGTCAATACCAGCGCGCTCAATGGCGGCCATCACTTTTGCGATTACACCGTAATTGACTTTTTCATCGGCATTTAAATTTAAACGAATTTCCGGATTACCGGCTTTGCGTTTTAGTAGTTCTGCTTCTACGAGATTAATGGCAAACTCTTCTTTGTCCAGGAATATTATTCCTTCTGCATTAATACTAACAACGACTGGCTTTTCCGGTGCTTTTTGTTGGGTTGTGGGTTGTGTATCCGGTAAATTAACGTTGATTGTATTGGTCAGCATAGGTGCTGTAATAATAAACGTGACCAACAATACCAACATTACATCGACCAGCGGCGTGATATTTATTTCACCGAATACTTCGTCGCCATCGCTACCACCTGATGAGAATGCCATTATGCAAGCACCTCTTGGTTGGTATCTAATTTATGATTCGCTGACTCTAATTTAACGGCTTTTGCTGAGGCACTTTTTGCGGTAGTTAAACTGTGAACGCGAAAGCCGGATTTTTGGACAAGAGTAATAAAGTCTGTGGCAAAATCATCTAAATCTGCTGCAATTAATTTCAGGCGACGCAAGAAAAAGTTGTAAGCAAGCACCGAGGGAACCGCAACAGCAATACCGACACCTGTCGCCACTAAAGCTTCACCGATTGGCCCTGCAACAACCTCAATACTAGCGGAGGAAGAGCTGGAGATGGCAGTTAGCGCCAGGATAATTCCGAACACTGTACCGAATAACCCTACGAAGGGTGCCGTGCTACCAATGGATGCTAATACGGCTAAACCACTTTCTAAAGAGCGGCGTTCTTTGTGAATTTGCTGACGCAAATGCCGCTCCAATAAATCCTGACGGTCCCAACTTGTTTCTAAATTGCTGGCAGTAGTTGAATCAGCTTCACGCAAAGTAGTAAAGCCAATGGCTGCCACTCGCGCGGTGGGGCCAACATATTTTTCCAGGGAAGCAGCTGCGTTTAAATCGGCTGCGCTCCAGAAATCTTTTTTGAAACGTCTATTTTGAATACTCAAAGATGAATGCTGAATACTCTTGATAAAAATAATAGTCCAGGTAACCACTGAAAAAATGCCTAGTGACCACAGGGTCCATTCAACGATGTGTTGGTATAACTCATTCATAACTTTACTCACTTTATAAGCTAAATTGCTGCAGAAAAAAACGCATAGAAAACTGGTATTTATTCGCCGTAGAAATTAATAATTTATAGTTAATGACTGTACAGAAAAGTTAATTTGCAGGAGTGAAGGTGATAGGCACTTCTACCCAGCCTTCCACTGCCGTTTCGCCTTGTTTGGCAGGAACAAAGGTCCAGCGTTGCACTGCCTGGATTGCGGCTTGATCAAGCACTTTTTTGCCGCTGGATTGTTTTACTTCAATCGTTTTAGCGGTGCCATCCGGTTGAACCAATACACTTAGTGTTACTGTGCCACCCCAACCATTTTCTTCTGCCTGAGCGGGGTAAATCGGTGCGGGGTTGTGCAAATAATTTGCGGTTGCCGAAGGTTGTGTAACTTCTTCTACCGGCGCTGTCGGTGTTTCGCTGACCGCAACCGGCGGGACAAATTCTTCTACAACATTCGGGTTATCGCGCACTATTTCAGGTTCGACAACTTTTGGTATTTGTTTTTTAATCGGTTTTGGTAGCTCCGGTGTAATTTGTTGTGGTGGAATAACGGGAGGCGTGTAGCGTTCTAATTTAATCACCGGGGCTTCAATTTTTTTTGCCGCTTCGGCGATAGGTTGATAGAGAAAATAACTCAGCACCGCTAAATGCAAACCAACGATGGCGGCAGTCAAAGCTGAGGTTGTTAAACGGCGATATTTCGAATAAACCAATTCAATTGGTTTTTCTATCTTAACTGAGCGCGGCACCAGTTGAATAATATCGGCCGATTTTTGCGGTGTCGTTTTTGCCGTATGGTGCCGCGAGACATGGCGTGCATGGCGGCGATCATGGGCATAGGATTCTGAATAAGCGTGAGCACTCATAGTGATTTCCTTCCCGAAATATTCGGGATTATGGTTAACTAAAAATGTAGATGAATTTTTGATAGCCTATTGCGAAGTGTTTTACGAATATCTTTTTAGCAAACATGATCACAACAAGCTTCCGCAATATTTTTTAGTTCCTTCAGTGTTATTTAATGAATTGCAGTATCTGTGCCAGATTTATTGTTAATGCAATGTAGAGGTAAAAATAATAAAAGCCTGCGTTAAATTCAGAAATAGTTACAAAATCCGGTAATTTTTTACGGTTATTTTTTACCAAACAAACTTATTTCCATAAGCTTATATTCGGAGTGATGCTGATGTTGTGGAGGTGTGTGGAATGATGTGTTTTAAATTCAACACTTGTTTGCTGGCATGGCAACAGTGCTGCAATTGAATTATTGTTGAGCAGGGTTTTATTGGTTTGCCAACTACTACATCAAATAGCTTCGTGTAAGTGATGTTGAAATTGCAAGTGTTGTTGTAAATAGCGGGATGTGAAATATTATTTTAAATGCTGTTGCCGGGTTGCCTTGGCAAGAAAGCTTTAGAAAATATATTGCGCAGCTGCAAGCGGCGAAGTTTGTCCAGGTAAACGTAAACTACTGGTGTTGTATAAAGCGTTAACACTTGTCCAAGAATTAAACCGCCAATAATGGCCAAGCCTAGCGGTCGGCGTAGCTCGGCACCGTCACCAGAACCCAGCGCTAGCGGCAGAGCACCCAATATGGAGGCAATGCTGGTCATCAAAATAGGACGAAAGCGCGTTAAGCAAGCTTGATAAATAGCGGCCTCAGCACTGACATTTTGGTTGCGTTCAATTTGCAATGCGCAGTCGATCATAATGATGGCATTTTTCATCACAATTCCCACCACCAATATCACTCCGATTAAGGCAATCAACGTGAATTCAGTATTACTCAACATAAGTACGATCAGTGCGCCCAAACCGGCAGAGGGTAGGGTAGATAAAATAGTGAGAGGATGCAGTGTGCTTTCATACAATATACCCAGGACAATAAATACGGAAACCACTGCTGCCAGAATTAACCAGGGCTGGCTGGCGAGCGAGTCCTGAAATATTTTTGCTGAACCAGCAAATACGCCGCGAATATTATTGGGGGGATTTAAGCTGGCGAATGCCGTTTGGATTGCAGCCATTGCCTCTTGCAAGCCAATACCCTTTGCCAAATTAAACGATAGCGTAATTGCGGCAAATTGTTCTTGATGATTTACCGTAAGCGGTGCGTTGCGCAAACTCCAGCTCGCAACTGTAGCCAGTGGAATTTTTTCGTTGTTATTATTAAACACATAAATTTGCTCCAGGCTTTGTGGATTTTTTGCAAATTCAGGTGCGAGTGTGAGCACTACAAAATATTGATTCAGCGGTTCGTATAAGGTCGAAACTACACGCTGACCAAAAGCGTTGTTTAACGTGTTATTAATTTCCGCAACGGTTACGCCCAGACTCGCCGCTTTTTCGCGATGGATATCGATATAAAGTTGTAAGCCGCGCTCATCATAGTCGGCATTCACATCGGTAATTTCTTGCAGTTTTTCCATGGCGGTGCGCGTCGGTTGTACCAGTTGGCGCAGCTGATTAATATCATCGCTCAGCAATGTGAATTGATATTGCGCACCACCCGGGCGGGCACCAAAGTTTAAATCCTGTTGTGCTAATAAAAATAAACTGGCTCCCGGCACTTGCGCCAGCTTTGGTCGCAAACGATTGACAATTTCTTGCGCGCTGACATCGCGCTCGTTTACGGGTTTTAACATACTAAACATGGAGCCGGTATTTGCCGTGCCGCCACCGCGACCTCCGGTGAATTCGTAATAAGTATCTATGGCGGGATCTTCTCCCACTATCGCCATTAACTGATGAATTTTTTTGCGCGTTTCGGCAAAGGATGCACTTTGGTCTATTTGCAAACGCCCCTGAATTCTGCCGGTATCCTGCTGCGGGAAAAATCCTTTGGGGATAATGCTGTAACAATAAATGCTGCATAAAATAGTGCAAAAAAATAGCAATAATGTAGTGCCTGAACAGCGTAGTGAGCCGCGTAAGCTGTGTGCGTAAAAATCAATTAAACGTTTGCTTTTTTTGCTGGGTTTCTCGGCGACAGGTTTAGTTGCTTGCGCTTTTAAAATGCGGCTACAAAACGATGGCGTAGCAGTGACTGATAATAACAATGAGATGGCAATAGCGATGGCGAGGGTGACTGAAAATTCGCGAAATAATCTGCCCATTACGCCGCCCATAAATAATAAGGGCACTAGCACGGCAATCAATGCGATATTCATCGCCAGCAATGTGAAGCCAACTTCTCGCACCGCTTGCAACGACGCGTTTATCGGTGTTAAGCCGCGCTCAATATGATGCTTTACATTTTCAACTACCACTATGGCGTCATCCACGATAAAACTGGTGGAAATAATCAAAGCCATCAGCGACAAATTATTCAAACTAAAACCGCATAAATAAATTACCGCCAAAGACGCTAGCAAGGTAGCTGGAATAATTATCGTGGGAATAATAGTGGCGCGGGCATCGCGTAAAAATAAATAGGTGACCAGAATCACCAGCGCAATGGCAATTAATAAAGTGTGCTCAACTTCCGCTAATGTTTTGCGAATAGTAATGCTGCGATCTATCACAATTTCCACATCGACTTCAGGTGGCAGCTGCGCTTGTAAGCGCGGTAAGAGTGCTTTAACTTCGTCGACTATGTCGACAATATTTGCGCCCGGCTCGTTAAAAACCACCACCATCACCGCGGGCTTGCCACGCGATGATCCGGCGTTGCGGAATTCCTGTACTGAGTCGATGACTTCAGCCACATCACTTAAACGAATTGCTGCACCCTGTTGCGTGGCAATAATTAAATCCTGAAAATCTTTGGCTAAATGGGCTTTGTCATTCACATTTATTTGCCAGCGAAAATCACTATCTTCAATAAAACCCGTGGGGCGATTCGCGTTGGATGCGGCGATTGCTAAGCGCACTTGGTCAAGACTAATACCATACTGGCCCAGTGCAGTCGGGTTGATGTGGATGCGCACCGAGCGCAAAGCACTGCCGTTAACAACTACATCACCAACACCCGGCACTTGGGAAATTTGTTGCGACATAAGCGTGAAGCCGAAATCATAAAGTTGCTCACGCGTGTACTTGGCCGAGGTGAGTGCCATCGACATAATCGGTGCGCCTGCGGCACTGGATTTGCGATAGCTGGGGCGAGTCAGCATGCCAATCGGCAAATTTGCCTGTGCGGCATTGATGGCCGCCTGCACTTCGCGGGCAGCAGTATTGATATCCTTACTTAACTCAAATTGCATATCCACGTTAGTGGTGCCCTGCGTATTACGTGAGGTGATTTCTGTAATACCCGCGATTCGCCCCAAGCTACGCTCCAGCGGAGTTGCCACTGAGGAGGCCATAGTCTCCGGGCTTGCACCGGGCAGATTAGCGGTGACGCTGATGCTGGGCATATCGACATTGGGCAATGAGGCTATGGGCAAAATCCAGAACGCGAGAATTCCCGGTAGAGCTATGGCTAAAGTTAAAAGACTTGTGGCAATGGGGCGATGAACAAAGATAGACCAGCCACTCATGTCGATGCCTCCCTTCCTAATTCTTCTGATCTGTCTCTCTGTTTTTCCAATTCTTCTGCAACGTCCGTTGAATTGTCCTGACGGATAAGCCGGTTAAAACTTAAATAAACGACGGGCGTAGTAAACAAGGTAAGTAATTGGCTAAGTAGTAAACCGCCGATCAAGGTTATTCCCAATGGCTGGCGTAACTCTGCGCCAGCGCCATGACTAAACACTAAAGGCACGGCTGAGAAAAACGCGGCAAGGCTGGTCATTAAGATCGGGCGAAAGCGTTGCAAGCTGGCTTGATAGATAGCGTCGCGGGGGCTTAAGCCTTGGTTGCGTTGCGCGTCCAACGCAAAATCGATAATCATAATTGCGTTTTTCTGCACTATCCCGATTAACAAAATGATGCCTATGACCGCGATAACCGTTAGCTCGCGCTCGCTAATCATCAGTGCCAGCAACGCGCCTATGGCAGCTGAGGGTAGGGTGGAAAGTACCGTAAGCGGGTGGATATAACTTTCGTACAGCACTCCGAGAACGATATACATAGTCACCAACGCCGCCAAAATTAAAAACAGTTGGTTCTTGAGCGCTTGATTAAATACCAAAGCTTCGCCGTTAAAACGCGTTTGAATTGCGGCAGGAACCTTCAGCTGGGCGAGATTATTTTCGATAGCAGTGACTGCTTCGCCCAAGGCCACGCCGTTTGCCAAATTGAATGAGAGGGTTACTGAAGGGAATTGCTTTTCACGGCTGACAAGCAAGCTGGCTTTGCCTTCCCGCCAGCTGGCAAGGCTGCGCAGTGGGACTTGTTGGCCGGTTTTACTGGGAACATAAATGGAATCCAGCGGTTGTAAACCCGTGTTAAAAGCCGGTTGGCTTTCCATCACCACGCGATACTGATTGGTTTCGCTAAAAATAGTAGAGACATAACCCTGCCCGAAAGCGCTATAAAGCGCAGCATCGATTGCCGCCACTGTCACACCCAAACGCGCGGCTGTGTCGCGGTCAATTTCGATATTCACACTGCGGCCATTTTTCTGCTGGTTGCTGGAGACATCACGCAGCTCGGGTAGCGCACCCAGTGCTGCTTGCAGCTGCGGAACCCATTGCGATAAAGCTTCCGGGTCAGCACTTTCGACAATCAATTGGTATTGCGAGCGACTGGGGCGGTCGTTAACCGTGATGTCTTGTAGTGGTTGTAAGTAGAGCTGAATACCACTGACGGTTTGCGCTTTGTCGGTTAGATGCTGGATAACCGTTTGCATGCTATCGCGCTGGTCGTAGGGTTTTAGCACAATCTGCAACCGGCCAGAATTGAGGGTAGTGTTGATACCATCTACGCCTACCATCGAGGCAATATTTGCCACGGCTGGATCAGCCTCCAAGGCTGCTGTCAGTAATTGCTGCCGCGCAGCCATGGCACTGAAGGAAATAGATTGCGGCGCTTCGGTTATTCCTTGAATGATGCTGGTGTCCTGCTGCGGAAAAAAACCTTTTGGTACCCAAACTGCCAGCAACAGGGTCAGCACAATACTTAGAGCAACTACCCCAAGCGTTAATTTTTGATGCAGCAATACCCAAGTTAAACTACGGCCGTATTTTGCAATCAGTTGGTCCAGCCACTTTTCAGTCGTTTGCAACCAGCGATAGGGTGAAGGTTCGTGGCCGGCTTTCAGTAAGTAAGCGCACAGCATTGGTGTGAGTGTCAGCGAAACCAGTCCCGAGATAAGAATTGCCACGGCTAGGGTAATGGCAAATTCACGAAACAAATGGCCAATAATATCTCCCATAAAAAGCAGTGGAATTAACACGGCCAACAATGAAAATGTTAAAGACACAATGGTAAAACTGATTTGCTTTGCACCATCCAGTGCTGATTGCAACGCAGACTTACCCATCTCGCGATGGCGACTGATGTTTTCGATCATCACAATCGCGTCGTCCACCACAAAGCCGGTGGCGATGGTGAGTGCCATCAGGGTGAGGTTGTTAATGCTGAAGCCAGCCAAATACATAATCCCGAATGTACCCACCAGCGATAAAGGTACTGCTAGCGCAGGGATAAAGGTCGCGGCAAAGGTCCGAAGAAATAGGAAAATCACCATCACCACTAGAGCTATGGCCAGCATCAATTCAAATTTCACGGCATCCAATGCGGAGCGCACGCTACAAGTACGGTCGGAAATAATGCTGACTTTGACTGAAGCGGGGAGGCTGGCTTCGAGATCGGGCAACAGCTTGCGAATATTGTCCACTATCTCAATCACGTTGGCGCCGGGTTGACGCTGGATGCTAACGAGAATCGCGGCCTGCTGACCAATCCAGGCTCCAAGCGCATTGTTTTCTGCGGCTTCGATAACGCGCGCGACATCATTCAAACGAATGGAGCGCCCGGCGCGGGTAGCGACAATCAGGTTTCCATAATCCGCCGCCGATTTAAGTTGGCTGTTGGCTTCCAGCGCAAAGGATTGTTCGGCACTGTCAAAATTGCCCTTGGCCTGATTGGAATTTGCGGTATCAATAGCGCTGCGTAAATCCGCAAAGCTCAATCCATAACTTGCCAGGGCCGCAGGGTTAACTTGCACTCGCACTGCCGGACGCTGGCCGCCACTCAGCGTGACTAAACCTACGCCGGAAACTTGTGCCAGCTTTTGCGCAAGCCGTGTATCGACCCAATCCTGTAATTGGGTTAAAGGAACCTCAGTAGCGGTTACTGCAAGCGATAAAATTGCTGCATCCGCCGGGTTTACTTTGTTGTAAATAGGCGGCGAGGGCAGGTCGCGTGGCAAAAAATTGGCGGCTGTATTAATCGCCGCTTGTACTGATTGCTCCGCATTTTCAAGCTGAACACTTAAATCAAACTGCAGGGTAATAACCGATACACCGTTAGCACTGTTGGAGGAAAGTTGCTGCACACCGGCGATGGAACCAAATTGGCGCTCAAGCGGCGCAGTGACCAGGCTCGTCATTACTTCCGCGCTGGCGCCGGGGTAAAAAGTATTAACCTGAATAATCGGGTAGTCCACTTGCGGTAAGGCAGCTTGGGGCAACAAGCGATAGGCGAGCAGGCCAGAAAATAATATAGCCAGCATCAACAATGACGTGGCTATAGGGCGAAGAATAAATAAGCGCGAAAGATTCATGGATTGAAAGTTCGTAGACTGGGATTGATAAATTAGGATTCGATAATTGTTCAAAGACTGACAATCACTTTCGCGCCCTCACGCAGTTTATCTATGCCTTGGGTTACTACCCATTCTCCGACCTGCAGACCCTCTAGCACAGCAACCTGGTTGCCTTCGGATGCACCTAATTTCACTAAGCGTACTGATACAGTCTGGCCATGTTGTTCGGGTCGCTCGACAATAGTTGCTACAGTTTTTTCTTTACTCGTGTTGGCTTTCTCTTTATCCGCATTAATTTTACCCGCATTGCTTTTTTCGGTTGCGGCGTCTTCCATTGCAGCGGCGTCCACTACATACACATAAGTGCCGTCATTGCCGCGTTGTATAGCGGTAGCAGGTACTAACGTTGCTCCTGTGTGTTCGCCTAATTGCAAACGCAAATTCACAAATTGATTGGGGAAAAGTTGGGAATCTCTATTGGCAAAACTCGCTTTTAATTTAATAGTGCCTGTGGCCGGATCAATACGATTATCTAACGCGATAACTTCACCTTGTGCCAATACTTGACGATTAGATTTATCCCAGGCTTCTACTGCGAGACCACGGCCTAACTTTTGCTCCAATTTATTTGGCAAATTATTTTCCAAATTCTGCCCAGATTTTTGTCGCAGTCCATGCGCTGTAGTTTGGGTATCGGTTTGAGCCGCTAATAAATCCGCAAGACTATCTTCCGGTAAAGTGAATACAACATTGACCGGCTGCACTTGCGTAATAATCGCCAGACCTTGTGCATCCGTTGGTGAAATATTGTTGCCAGCATCCAGATTTCGTAAGCCAATGCGTCCTTCAATAGGCGCAACTATTTGCGTAAAACTTAGTTGTAATTTCGCGCGTTCTAATGCGCCCTGGTCGGCCAAAACCGTACCGCGATATTGTTCCACCAAGGTTTTTTGTGAATCGATTTGCTGCGGTGAAATAGCGCTTTGCGTGCGCAGCGAAAGATAGCGCGCTAAATCTTGTTCAGCATTGCGCAGCAGTGCTTTATTGCGATCAGCTTGACCTTGAATTTGCGCTAAATCCGCAGCAAATTGGCGAGAATCAATCTGTGCCAATAATTGCCCTTGCTTTACCCACTGACCCTCTTCAAATAATATTTTGGTGAGCTGGCCGGCAATGCGTGAATGTAAAACTACTTCGGCTGCGGGTACTACAGTACCAATGCTCGTTCGAGTCGTTTGCAGGGTGCTGCTGGATGCTTGAACGGCGGTGATTGCAATGGGCATTCCACCACCAGGGCCGCGTTCTTTTTTTATAACGCTGGGTTTTTCATTTACAGCGCTTTGTTTTTTTATGCCTTCCCGATTACTCCCGCTATCTTCCGGCAAAGCGGCTGCGTTTTGTGATTTGCTAGAATTTTGCAATGACGTGCGTTCCGCTGCAAATAACTTCCAGGCTAATCCCGCCAGCACTAGGCTAAAAATAGTGAGAAAAATTTTGCTAAAAATAGTGAGACTTTGCTTACGTAAACCAAACATACCAAACCTAAAATATAAAAATAATGTAATTGCTCGCCAGCAATTAACATACCAATAGAATACAAGTTAATAAAATTAGGAATAGTGGAGGAAAATAATAAAAGGCAACAGAAATTTGCTTTTATAGCAGTAGTTTGCTGATTAAAAAAAAGCAGATATTAATTCGGGGTGTTGAAATAAAGGCAGTTGCAGTTGCTATTCTTATAAATGGACCTGTTGTTATTCCTCCTCCGCTCGAAATGTTCTGATTAAATAATTCTTGTGATTAAAGCACTTCCTGAGGTACATAGCGCCAACGCGGAATTAATAGCAAAATAATAATGGAGACTATTGCCATAACAATCGATCCCCAAATGGCCAAGGGTGCTGCCGCCACGCGATCTGGATAAATATGTACAGCCGCACCTAAACCAATACCATTGCCAGCACTTACTAATAATACAGCCGTTAAATCGTGAAACTGTCGGGCTTTGTTAGCACCTGCCGACCATATTGGATGAGTGTTATAGCTGGGCAAATATTCGGGCGCATTATTCAACTGTTCCAATGCCGCAAGAAAACGTCGCAAATTGGTAATTGCCCGTTCGCCTTTGTAATTAAGAAATGCCAAACAAAGTGATGCTGCTGGGAATCCGGGCAATAGCCATTCAACTGGCACGCTATCGCCGTTACTGGATTTCAAAGCCACTAATGCGGCCAGTAGACTTAATACCAAGGTTGCATAAAGTGAAAGCGCTTGCTGTCGCTGACTAATTCGCGTATTCACTTCTTGATAAGCGGCAATAAACCGGTAGTTGGCATCGACAATATAGGGAGTAGGCATAATTTATTTTTTTAGTTTATAAAACCAGTTTATAAAAAAGGGTGCGCACCGCACCCTTAATAATATTTAAACGATAGGAATGAAATTGTAAAATTTTAACTAAAAATTAATTCCTTGGATCAGGCGTTAAACGTAGATAAGATTTAACTGTTTGATAGCCCTTCGGGAAGCGTTGTTTAATTTCCTCTGGGTCTTGCAGCGATGGAACTATAACGACGTCTTCGCCTGACTTCCAATTGCCAGGCGTGGCAACTTTATAATTGTCGGTTAATTGCAGTGAATCAATCACTCGTAAAATTTCATCAAAATTTCTGCCGGTGCTTGCCGGGTAAGTAATAATCAAACGTATTTTTTTGTTAGGATCGATAATAAATAACGAGCGAACCGTGGCGGTAGTGCTGGCATTTGGATGAATTAAATCATACAAGCTTGATACTTTACGATCTGCATCCGCGAGAATGGGGAAGTTGACAATGGTATGTTGGGTTTCGTTAATATCTTCTATCCAGCGCTGATGTGAATCTACCGGGTCAATACTCAGTGCAATCGCTTTTATATTACGCTTGGCAAATTCATCTTTTAAGCTGGCAGTTAAACCTAATTCAGTAGTGCAGACAGGTGTAAAGTCGGCCGGGTGGGAAAATAAAATGCCCCAGCTTTCGCCTAACCATTCGTGAAAATGAATTTCACCTTCGCTGGAGTTCTGTACAAAATCTGGAGCTTCATCACCTAAACGCAAACTCATAATAAACTCCTGTAAAAATTAAATTGTAACCGGGAAAATAGATTAATTTAAACATTTGCGATACTAGATGGTTTAGGAAAATATTTAAAAGAATTTTTTGTGCTTTCCTTAGAGCAAAAATAATGACAGGGCGAAGGTTAAAGAAAACGTCTTAGTGAATAATACACAGCAAAAGGCCCGGAGGTTTAGTCCAGGCCTTTTTTTGTTAGTTTACTTATTATTTATTGCCATCAAAAACTTGCCAAGAATTTTGCTCATTCAAAACACGCCGTGACAAATTGCAGGAGCAATTTGCACAACTTGTTTGCCGCAGGTGAGTCGCATGGATGCGACGAATGAATATGTCCCTATCGGCTCTAATCGGCATCCATGCCTCATAAGGTTTTGAATGAGCAAAATTCTCGACAAGTTTTTGTCGTTAGCTCCGACGAGATTTGATTAACGCCTCGCCGATGCAAGTCGTTCAATAATAGATATCATCAAATCAATTTCGTTGCGCGTATTATAAAATGCAAACGAAGGACGAACCGTAGCTTCCACACCAAAGCGACGCAAAATAGGTTGTGCGCAATGGTGACCAGAGCGAACTGCAATGCCTTCTTGATTTAGCGCTTTGCCCACTTCTTCTGTTTTATAACCCGCCAATACAAATGAAAGCACGCTGGCTTTATGGGTTGCAGTACCAATCAAACGTACACCGGAAATGGGTTGCAAACGTTGCGTAGCATAAATCAATAAATCATTTTCATAGCGCGCGATGCGGTCGATACCAATGTGTTCAATATAATCAATCGCTGCACCTAGACCTACGGCATCGGCAATATTGCCAGTACCGGCTTCGAAACGATTAGGTGCATCTTGATAAGTAATATTCTCGAAGGTCACATCTGCAATCATATTGCCGCCCCCTTGCCAGGGACGCAGATTTTTCAAATGTTCAGCCTTGCCATAGACAACGCCAATACCTGTCGGGCCAAAGACCTTATGGCCAGAGAACACAAAAAAATCTGCATCCAATTCCTGCATATTCACGCGCATATGCGATATGGATTGCGCACCATCCACAATCACCGGCACACCCGCTGCGTGAGCAATATTTATAATGTCTTTAATCGGTGTTACGGTTCCCAAAGCATTGGATACCTGCGTTACCGCAACTAATTTAGTGCGACCATTAATTGATTTTCGAAATTCATCTAATAAAATTTGACCCGTATCATCTACCGGAATTACACGCAGTTTTGCGCCCACGCGCGTGGCCAGCATCCGCCAGGGTACAATATTGGCGTGATGCTCCAACTGCGACACAATAATTTCATCACCTTCGCCAACCTGCTCCTGGCCAAACGTGTTTGCTAAAAAGTTAATGCCTTCAGTGGCTCCACGTACAAAAATAATTTCAGCAGATGATTTCGCGCCGATAAATGTTGCTATTTTATTGCGCGCACGTTCGTAAGCATCGGTGGCACGAGCGGCTAATTCATGGGCGGCACGATGGATATTAGAATTTTCATGCTCGTAAAAATAGCTGACCCGATCAATCACCGATTTCGGTTTTTGGGTAGTCGCTGCATTATCAAACCATACCAAGGGTTTGCCATTAATTCGTTTCGATAAAATCGGAAAGTCGCGGCGAACTTTCTGCACATCAAAGCCTTGGACTTCCGCTGCAAACTGACCATCCTTGGGTGTGTTACCAAAAACAGGCGGCGCGGCTGAATCCAAAAAATAAAAATGTGAAGTGGGTGCGACAGGTGTTGCCGGGGAAAATTTTGTGAAATTAAATTCCGCCGATAATAATTGTTGAATATCCTGCTCACCAGGCAAACCCGATGCACTAGGTGAAGTGCGATCAACACCGCCTTTTAGTGGTTGGTGGTAGTTGCCTGCATGCGTTTCCAATGCATGAGGAATCCGCAATTCAGGCGGCGCTTTTGGTCTGGAAGTAGATTGATTGGTAACAAATCTATCTTCCATTAATAAATTTTTTAATTCCTCATCACTTGGTAAGCCAAACGCTTTTGCTGAAGCTTGCGTAGTCAATTGCTCAACAGGAAAATTATTGAACGGATATTGGCTTACTTTGCCTGCCGGATCGTCGGCAAGATTATCGGAAAAATTTTCAGCAAAGTAATAATGGGAAGCGGGTAGGGCCGCCGCCTGTTGTTTTAGCGCAACAGGTAATGACGGCACGTCCTTCGCCCCAAGATCCGGGGCCTGTGTCCCGGAATTCGCAATATTATGATTAGCATGCGGGCGTTGCGAAAACGCCTGCGGCACATGTGACGAAATAGTGGAACTAAGGCCAGAAACTACAGGCTCAGCATTGGGCAGAGCCTTAAAAAATTCATTGGCTAACGCAGCCAATGATTCAAGATCTGGCAAACTTTGATAGTCACTCATATGGTTACTCAATTTGCGCCGCGGTTATTTATAAGTGTCGGGATAATCGTGGTATTTACTAACATCCACATCTTCCAATACCGCCAGCGCGTCCTCGGTAAGCACTGCGAGAGAGCAGTACAGAGAAATTAAATAAGAGGCAATTGCATTACGACCAATACCCATAAAGCGCACGGATAAACCAGGGCTCTGTTGCCCGGACAAACCAGGTTGATACAAGCCAATAACACCTTGACGTTTTTCACCAACACGTAGTAGCAAAATTTTTGTTTTACCATTTTCATCGATGGGCAATTTATCCGAAGGAATCAGCGGAACGCCGCGCCAGGTAATAAATTGCGAGCCAAATAAACTCACTGTCGGTGGCGGAACACCACGGCGAGTGCATTCACGACCGAATGCGGCTATGGCGAGAGGGTGAGCTAGAAAGAAACCGGGTTCCTTCCATACCTTTACTAACAACTCATCCAGATCATCTGGCGTTGGTGCACCGGTTAAAGTAGAAAGACGTTGCGTTTCGTCCACACTGGCTAACAAACCGTACTCAGAATTATTAATTAATTCACTTTCCTGACGCTCTTTAATGGTTTCAATGGTTAAACGTAACTGTTCTTTAATTTGATCGTGTGGGTTGTTATATAAATCAGATACACGAGTATGTATATCAACCACACTGGTCACTGCATTTAAAAAATATTCACGCGGTTTATCATCGTAGTCAACGAACGTAGGTATGATTTCTGATTCATCGCGTTTTGAGCAGGTGACCGTTACCCGAGCAGGGTTTTTTACTTTGTTTAAACGAAAAATACCGGCTTCAACGGGAGTCCATTGCAGTAAATGTACAAGCCAACGCGGCGAAATAATGGATAATTGGGGAGTGGTTTTAGTGGCATTTGCTAATTGCCGTGCAGCATTATCGCCAAGTGCAGATTGCACTTCGTTGTCGCTCAACATGTGAGGGATCCTTTAAATGAATGAGGGTGGGTGTTGGAATTTCAACAATGAAAATAACAAATGCGGAAATTGCCAAACCACGATCTCATTAATATAAAGAGAGATCAACCGGCTATAGCCATCTGTAAAAACCGCTGCTGTAACTTACTTTTTATGTCAGAAAGAAGATTTTTAAACCTAAGCATACGAAGGATTTTTTGAAACCATTTTAAAAATTACATTAGAAATCATTTGCAACATGCCATAAAAATCTCTGATTAAACTAAAAATTTATTCTGTTAACTCAAGTTGTGATTGTGCATAGACTTCGTAGCGCGCTAATAAACTTGAAGCCGACAAATTCAGCGCTTTGGAAATTTTTAGCACGGTTCCCAATGATGGCATCACGGTGCCACGTTCTACTTCACCCACATAGCTGCGATTTAAATCAGCCTGGTAGGCTAATACTTCCTGCGATAAACCGCGCTCTTCGCGTAGGCTTTTCACAATATGGCCAAAATAAATGGAGGGGCTCATGAGTAGACTTCCGTTAAATTGGTTGATGTAGCCTGGGTGATACTACTGCCCGGTAAAACGCTACGCGTAAGCCAGACATTGCCACCAATGGTTGAACCTTTACCAATAGTAATTCGACCTAATACTGTTGCTCCTGCATAAATTACTACATCATCTTCAACGATAGGATGACGAGGTAAACCTTTTTGCAAGGCTCCAGTTTCATCAGCAGGAAAAGTTTTAGCACCAAGGGTTACTGCTTGATAAATACGGACACGTTCGCCAATCACCGCTGTCTCGCCAATGACCACACCCGTACCATGATCGATAAAAAATCCGCTGCCAATTTGTGCACCCGGATGAATATCAATACCGGTTGCCGAATGGGCCAGCTCTGCAACAATTCGCGCTAACAAAGGCACACCTAACTCGTACAGTGTATGAGCAAGACGATGATGAATAATGGCAAGAATTCCCGGATAGCACAGCAAAACTTCATCCACGCTGCGTGCAGCAGGATCACCTTGAAAAGCCGCTTGTACGTCAATATCTAAAATTCGCCGCAAACCTGGCAACACCGCTGCAAATTGCCGCACAATATTAATGGCTTGTAATTTAAATTCCTGCTCATCGATGATCTCGCGTTGTTGTCGCACGACATACAATAATTCCAGCTGCACTTGCAAAAGCAGTTGATTTAAAGCTGCATCCAGCGTGTGGCCAACGTAATAGTCTTCACTTTCTTCGCGTAAATCTTGCGGGCCAAGACGCATTGGAAAAAGCGCGCCGCAGAGATCATTAAGAATGTGTTGCAACGCATCGCGCGATGGCAATTCGCGTAAACCGGCCTCTCGTATACGACCGCGCTGGCTGCGCCAATCATTGCGAGCAGCGCGCAATTCGCTGACGATTTTATCGAGCGCCCAACTTGATGATGCGACAACGGAAAAGTCCTGTTCTTTGTTAGTTATGTTTGCCATTGTTCTGTTCCTGAATTTTATTTAGCCCTAATTTTGCACCCAGGGTAATCCACGCTGACGCCAGCCGCCGTTTGCACCGCGTTGTTGACGTTCATCCAAATCACCTTCAAACCCTTCCAACACATTAAAAACATGTTTGAATCCTGCCTGAGTTGCCGCCTCGGCAGCAGCAGCAGAACGCTTGCCACTACGGCACAACAATAAAATGATGGACTCTTTCGATAATTTGCTTTCAAGTTCGCGCACAAAACGCGGGTTTTTTATCAGGGCAGGGCCTGTCTGCCAGGCGACATGAAAAGTATTGGGAACCTGGCCAACAAATTTTCTTTCTTCTGCCGCACGCACATCAACCAAGTGCGCAACACCGCCGGTAAATAAACGCCAGGCTTCTTCTGGATCAACGCTTCCGGAGTAACCGAGATTGTCAGCAATCGCCTTTTCTTTTACAACTTGAAGCACTGGGGGTAACAATTTATCTGCGGATGCATCAATTGAAGAAACAATACTATTTATTTTTACCACAGTCATCGCAACACCTCTAAGTTGTAGGTGTTTAAATATAAACACCTAGGTATCTATTGTTAATTTTTTACAGTGAATTTTTGATAGTTCGTTTATAAATTAAGTATTACGCGAATGGGCTTGAAATATAATCATGCCTCTCGGTCAAGGGAAAGAATATATACGTCTATCCTTATTCTAAATCGAGGTAGAATTTATCAAATTGAAAAATTATAAGGGTAATGGGGTGATTTTTTTACAATAGATTCGAAGCAACAATAAACTTTCGGTAATGTTATAAGCTGAGAATATTTGGTTATTTTATGGATCAATAGATGGCATTTATTATGCACTCAACATAAAAAGCACATTCGCTAAATATTTTCGAGTTAATATTATGCCACTCACTGAATTGATGAATTATTTTAATGACCAATTACAAACTCAGTCCCATATAGAGTTTTTACCAAAAATCGGATTTTTCAAAAGTAATAATGCTTATATGGCGCGGTTTGGAAATTTGATTTTAGGTAGTAAATTTCATCCAATTTATTATACGGACGAAGATGAACTATTTGCTCATGAGAGTGAATTGTTGGTGCGGTCTGCAGCCGGAAACCCGTTAAATATAGATAATATTTTTAACTCTCTGGATAGCACCGGTCAAATCATTCAATTGGATAGGCTAGTGCGGACACTGCATTCGCTAAACTATTTGCAACAAATTGACTTGCAGCAAAATGAAGGTAGTAAAGGCCTGTTAGCCTTACCTGTGCAGCCGCGGCATATTATTAGTGTTGTCGATGATCACGGAAAAGCGTTTGAAAATATTTTGAGTGATTGTGGTTTAGGGCCAGAGCGGGTTTTATTGCATACGCGATTAGTCGATGATGTAACCCTAAAACATTTTCACAAGGCGTTGAGTAATTATCGCCATCGCGGTTATAAAATTGGTATTAGTATCATCCAGCCGCAGGAGTTGAATCTATTGGAAAAGTTTGACCTTGAGCCAGATGTTATTTTTGTCAAAGATGTTATTTTTCACGGCGCAGCAAAGTCAAGAGCTTTAGATTTGTTATCGTTTTACAATAGTTCATTGATTATGGTTAGCGCGACCGAACCGCTTGCGCCTATAGATGCTATTTTCCAGGGCTCACTGGTCAACTACGAAGCGATCAGTAATCATGATAAAGTTAATATGCTATAGCTATTAGCGAGAAATTTATAAACGGACACGTTTCTTTTGCAGCAGCTAACCAAAATCAGCTACTATTTCCGGAGCTGAATAAATAACCCATGCCAATGTGATTGCCAGAATAATAAGTATGATTATCGCTAATCCAATACGTGACGATGTTATTGCGGTTTCGTTTTCGAATCCTTTGCTGGATTTCTTTCCCGTTACCATCGCCTTAATAATATTGTCGTGTTTAAAAAATACATGTAGGCATACCGCGATAATATGCAATATCACTGCACCTAAAATCCAGTAGAACAAGTTTTGATGGATCTCGGTTAATGTAAGGCTTAAATCATTGCTAACGTAGCCGTAGAGCGGACCAAGATTAAAAATTTCATCATTGCTAAACAGGCCGGTAACGGCCTGAATTAAAATGGTCAGCAATAATACGAGCACCATCAATGCACCCAGGGGATTGTGAC
This sequence comes from Pseudomonadota bacterium, assembly GCA_040386215.1. Classification (GTDB taxonomy): domain Bacteria; phylum Pseudomonadota; class Gammaproteobacteria; order Pseudomonadales; family Cellvibrionaceae; genus Cellvibrio. Next base: position 76,766 of record JAZKFX010000016.1, on the reverse strand, counting down.
CGGCATAGTGTTTATCAGCTTTTTTAATAATACTAATCACATATTTTATGGTGGCAAATGGATTGCGCACAAAATGAATAAATTTTGCGTGATAAGTTCCAACCACACCCCAGATAATTCGAAACAGCACCAAAATAATCACCGTGTAGCCGCACCACAGGTGATATTTAAAATAATTAACCCCCAACAAATTGGTAATGTAAGCCGCAGCAAATGCAATCACCAGGCCCCAATGAAAAATACGCACCGGCAAGTCCCAAACCTTTAGTCCCGGCTGCTGCGCTAGTTCCTCGGTAATGTCATCACTTTTGTTGTTGGGTAAACTCATGTTCATCGATATTGTTTATGGAGAGTGGACAAGGCCTCGCTCATGAGCTGAGACCTTAAGCTAAACAACAGTACCTGGATTATTTAACTTTATATTTGTCGTGGCAACCCTTGCAGTCTTTTGCTACAGCGCCAGTAGCGTCTTTAAATGCGTCTGATGCAGTTTTTTCTGTTGCTGTGACTTGTGCCAGGACCGCAACGTGCTCTTTAAATTCTTTTAAACGTTTATCGAAATCTGCTTTTTCCGCCCAAATTTCAGCTTTGGCTTTAGTGTCCGGTTCGCCAAGATTGGAAATATCGGGGAATGTATTGTCCAAAAATTCAGTCAATACCACAATACGTTTTGCACGCTTTTCAGCGTCCGCTTGATTGTATTCTGCTTTACCTTGCGATGCGTCACCAATAGGTTTAAAGCTATTGTTAATTAACACGAAGGCTGCTTTGCGCACAGCGATGGCTTGCTTGGCCGGATTGGGGCCAGGGGCAGCAGCAGGTGCTTTGTCAGCGGCAGGCACGGGGTCAGCCGCAAATACGTTTACAGCGACGGACGCTAGCAATGAAAAGCCCAGGGTTTTTATTACGGTTAACTTCATGGATCTATACTCCTAATAATTAATTAAAATAATGTTAATACTTTAGTTTTTCAGTGATGATTTTTTGGTTTTAATGACTTATGCCATCGAATGACCTATACCACCTAATGACGCTAATGCTGATTATTACCGTCAAAACATTTTACGGTGTTACTATTGTAGCCGGTGTATTAGCCGCTGATTTTTTGCCAGAGCCACCACCAAAACCACCATTATTCTCCGCACATATTTGCTCGTAAGGTTCAAGCAATAACTCGTTATCCCCGCGTTTACTTTTGTCATTCAGTTTGGCAATTCCTAATTGATTATTCCAGCCATCTTCTGCAAAATTTTCTACGCGACGGCTGGGTACGGCCAATGTCCAGGGCCCGGTATAGACTTTAGGGTCGGTATAAGTCGCTTGGTAAGTAAAGCGCTCCCTATTGTTATCAAAAATAAATTTTTCGGAAATCTGTGTATCTTCGCTAGCAAACTCGCCATTGCGGCCAAAACGCGATTTGGAATTGTTATTGGCAACATCCACTACTAGTGTATTACCTTCCCAGTGGCCGCGCGAATCACCGTTCCAAAGTTTAATATTTTGGGGCAAATGGGGTTTGTTATCCAAATGAATAATACGCGAGCCGGAATCAAATAAAAAAACTACATAACCCGGATACTGACGAATTTCATAGCCATGCCACATAAAAGATTTGGACGGCCCCGCAGGTGCACAACGCGCAAGAGGCTCTATATGCTCGGGCTTTTGTGGATCAAGTAAATGTTTTGCATATTCTTTTTGCAATTCGCGTGCCCAGGGCTGAAAGGGTACCTGGCCATCTTCAGGATCAATCACGCGGCTGGGTGCAAGCGGCTTGCCTGGATTGCGGTTGCCATTGCCGTTGCCCTGACCACCTTGTGGATTAACGAGATTGTTATGATTGCCAATAGTGTTTGACCATTGACCTTGTACATCAGGTTGGCCATCCGCTAATGTAGGCCCAGTCCACTTGCCGGATTCTACTTTGTAAATAAAATTTTCACGTTCAAATTTAGGGAGCCTGGATCTATCAATGTCAGCGGCAATAATATTTGTTGATGCCACACTCAATATTGCAAGGGTTATGACGAGATTGAATAAATCACCGCGTTGAGTAAATGATTTCATGTCATGCCTATTGATTAATTAGATTTGTTAACAGAGTTGGTAATGTTGTTTGTTAATGGCTGCGATTCCGTAGCTGCTTTGGGTGCAGCTTCGGCAGGGTAGGGATAATATTTGTCGTACTCCAGGGTGTATCGGTAATCTTCGATAATCTGAAAATCTTTTTCGCGATGGCGATGTAAAATTACGCTGATATTCCAAGGGCGGCTAAACACTTTCTCATCTTCAATAGTGGCTTTATATTCGATGGTGTTTGCGTCCAAAAATTTCCAGCGCTCTACAACGTGAAGCGCATCGCTGTGAAAATTTCCCGCGCGATCAAACCAGGTGCCGTCATTAAAATGTTTGACATCCACTACTAAAGTGTCTTTTTCCCAGTGACCGCGAGAGTCGCCCATCCACCAGTCATTGGGGTCTTCAGGGTGTTGCGTATTGTTGGTGTGAATGGTGCGCACTGAGTGACCAAATTGATGATAGATGGTGATGTCCCGAGGCCGCTGAAAAATTTGAAAGGGCTCGGGATAATAAATTCCGCGAGGCACTCCGAGCGTCCATCCTTTGAGGCGCGGGTCATCAGTCAAACGATTTTCAAAGTTTTGTTTTTTTTGCTCCAGCGCTTTGGGTAAGTAAGGGATTAGATCGCCTTCAACAATTCCCGCACCGGGTGGTGCGTCTTTGCGTAGCGAATGCGGCTCCAAATCATAATCCGCTGCACTGGTCGTTTGCCAAATTCCTGAAAAATCTGGATGGCCATTTACTTTTGGAATTTTTTCCGCTGCGACAGTGGCTAATGAAAATAATAAACCGAAAATTATTAACGGTAATTGTCCCGGTAATCTGTCTTTGGTGAAAAGCTGATTGCCTTTTAATAACTGCTTTATTGTAAATCGCGGTCTTAATGTAAATTTAACGTTCAAGAACACTTTCTCCAAAATAATAATTCAATGAATAAAAATATTTTAGTTTATTGCGCTGCACGTGGCGGCTCGGGCGCGTCTTGCGCACCTCCGGTTTGAAACACCTGACCATCGGCAAGGACGATACTGGTAGAGTAAGCATAATTTTCTCCACTTTTTGCGCGATAACCTTTCAATTTGATTTCTGCACCGACGGGCAAAGTGGTTTTGGTTAAACCTTTTTGTTTCAGACTAAAGGGAGCCCCAAATTCAAACCCCCAATTCGTAACAGTGCCACTGGCATCTTTTACATCGATATAAACCCAGCTATGCGGATTGACCCATCTGGCTTGGGTGACAGTGCCGGTTAATTCCACGGGTTTCTGCGCATCAAACTCCGCTGAAAACGCGTGATGTGCGTGAGTGGAATAAGAAATACTAAACAGGCCAGTCAGCGTAAATATTGCACAGGTTGATTTTAAAAAAAGGGCTGATTTTCGCAGAAGGAAAAGCATGAATATCTCCAGATAAAACAATAATAATTAATTAACAAATTGGCTTTAGCAAACATTAGGCCAATAAAAAGCTTTAGCCATATGCATTTCAAAAACCTCGTTTTTTTGTTTGATAAATCATCGTTTTTTTGTGAGATTTACGGAATCAAAGAGTTGTTGAGCTAAGCTGTTTATATTTGCGTCGTTTTTTCAGGAAAAATTGATTGCGCAAGTGACAAAGTTTATAAAAAATGGAGTGGTTGCCTGCTGTGTGCTGTTTAAATGTCAGCAGTTGTATATGCTCTGCAGATGACCTTTGTTTTAATCAGTACAAATTATTTTGTGGGTGTTGATTATCAAACAATTTTCATTGCAAAAATAAATTACATGCAAAAAATTTAAATATAAGTGTTTAAATCAGGCCGGATTTATATCCGGCCTGATTTATTGTCTATTGAGTCAAACCGATAAAATTTTTTATATCTGCAAGTTTCACTGCGCCAGGGCCGCGAAGACCCGCAATTTGATTGACATCCAATTTTAATTTTTGAATGATTTCATAAAGATTAACCGAGTAAGGGTTTACTGAAGCAGCCAGGTACAAAAATCAGAAATGATTTAACAAAGAAAAAAATCATATCATCCTCAATTCCGTTTTAAAGCGGATATGAATTAATTCTTTAAGTGACAGCTTTTTGCACAAATTGTGTTCAATGCGAGCATAGCGTTAGGAAATGTAAAGAGGCTGGCCCAAAAAGTGTTTACTTTTGTTAAACCTGTTATTTTAGGCCAGCCATTCAAAACAATAATGATGTCCGGCGCTGCCGAATCTTCTTCGGTCACAATGCTCGTATGCTGTCCTGGTTTATTCGTCCTTCTCCTTTATATGTTTACTCATAAAATTGTTGTAACTATTTTTTAAAAAAATAGTTTGTTTTGTCAGAAAATGTTTTGATGAGATTAACGTGATCGAATAAAAACAAAGTTACCTTTAATTGAAATCACTCGCCATTCGCAGGTCTTTCTAACAACAATAATGTCATGTGCCTGCATTCGATTTGTCGCAGGCCAAAAGGAGAAAGGGTATGAATACTGTAATCAGAAAATTTCTTAAAAAGTCGCTGACTGTAGCAGGCTTATGCAGCGTTGCTTTGCCATCAGCTGCTGTCTGGACGATTCAAAATGGCAAAATTTTAGATCCTAACGGCCAGCCATTTATATTTCGGGGTATAACAGTCAATCATACGGCCGCGCCGGATAAAGCGGTGCAGGCAATCAAAGATGCAGCAGCAGCGGGCGCTAATGCGGTCCAGGTAGAAATCTCTGCCAATGTTTACAATCAAACTCCTAGGATCACCCCGGAGCAATTAAGCAGTGTGATTCAGGCTTGTAAAGACAATAAAGTGGTGTGCGTGCTCGAACCCAATGATATAGCGGGTTATCCCAACGCGGCTGGCTCATCTTCGCCTGATCCAACCCTTGCTTTTTGGGGTTATCAGGGTCGCCAGGCAATCGCTGGGCAGCAGGATTACGTAATCATTGGCATGGGTAATCAGGCCTTAGGGGACATACCTTACGGAGAATACTCTGCTCGGATGCTAACTTATCTGGGCAACTATATTAGTGCTTTGCCCGGTTTTCTCATCATGATCGATGGCAGCGGCTGGGGACAAGATGCTAGTAAAGAGATGCAGGCATTTGCTGCACAAAATACCTATTTCGCTAAGAACGTAATCTATTCGGTGGAAATGTCCGGCACCACTTACGCTGACCCTGCAAAAGTCCATGATTACATTGCCTCCTTTCCTCGCTCAGGGGCTGCACTGGTAATCGGTAGCTTTGCTCCAGCTCCTTATTACCATCCCTATGCGCCACAACCAACTGCACTTATTGCGCTGCAATTGCCGGCGGCTTCCGTCATGGAAGCTGCCGAGCAATACGGTGTCGGTTATTTTGCCTGGAACTGGAGTGGCAGCACCAACCCCGGTTTAAATTTAACGACTGATTGGGATGCCGCTGCGCTTACGCATTGGGGCGAACTGGCTATCAATGGTGCTAATGGCATAAAGGCCACTGCAAAACGCGCTACACATTTTAGTAACAACTCAAGCAGTGTTGCGAGTAGCATTTCAAGTAGCCTTTCAAGTACTAGCTCAAGCAATTCGTCAGCACCGAACAGTCCTCCCTCTGCCGTATTAACCGCGCGTGTTCAAAATCTGGGTTGTCCTCGGGTAAGTGGCATTGCATCGGCAGAGGGATCTACAGATCCAGATGGGGACACCTTGACTTATAGTTGGGAAGTTACCAGTAGCTTTAACGGTTCAACGAATAACTTCAGTGGGAGTGGTATATCGATACAGTTTGGCATGCAGGCCATCCGCGTTTACAACGTGAAATTGACCGTAAGTGATGGTAAGGGTGGCATAGCTACCGCCAGTGAAAGCTTGTCTCATGCCTTTTCTGACTGGTGCATTAATTCGAGTTCCAGCTCGTCCTGGAAGCCTTCCAGTTCATCGATTGCACCTTCCAGTTCTTCGAGGCCATCTAGCGTTTCATCAAGCTCCGTAACGCCATCCAGTATTTCCAGCTCGATTCGCAGTTCTTCATCGATTGCTGCAAAAGCTAGCTGTGCTTATGTGATTGGTAGCCAATGGGGCAATGGTTTTACCGCAGCGATTCGCGTGAAAAATACCGGTACGCAAACGCTGAATGGCTGGTCGGTGAATTGGCGATATAACGATGGGTCAAAAGTGACGGGATCGTGGAATGCGACCATGAGCGGAAGCAATCCTTACACGGCTAAAAACGTGGGTTGGAACGCTAATATCCAACCGGGGCAAACCGTAGAGTTTGGTTTCCAGGGTAGTAAACCAGCTGGCACTGCAGCGATTCCAGTAGTAACCGGTAGCGTTTGTCAGTAGAGATTTTATCTAAAAAACCATTGTGAAAATTAGTAAAAGTCCCGTTAAAAAAACGAGACTTTTACTAACTCGCGAAACGAGTTAACGATATTTTCTAACAACAATAATCTTATGCGTCTGCCTTGTTTTAATTACCGAAAGGAAAAAAAATATGAATACTTTTACACTCAAAAAATTTCTTAAAAAAGCAGGAACTGTAGCCGGGTTATGCGCTGTCGCATTGCCAGCTGCGGCAGTATGGACTGTTGAAAATGGAAAATTATTAGATCCTAATGGCAATCCATTTATATTTCGCGGCGTGACCATTGATCACACTCTTGCTCCGGAAAAAACCGTGCAGGCATTAAAAGATATTGCCGCCTTGGGTGCTAACTCTGCGCAAATTGAATTTCCAATTAAATATACTGACGTATTCCCCCGGCCTATGATTGCGCAGCTATACGAAATTGCTAAAACCTGTAAAGAACAGAAATTAGTTTGCGTACTTGAGCCCAATGATGTTGCTGGTTTCGGCGGCGTAGAGGGTTCCGCAAGCCCGACCGCAACCATAGGCTACTGGCAAGATATGTCCAGGTCGTTATTTGGGATGGAAGATTACGTCATTATTGGCTTGGGCAATCAACATTTTGATGCAAACCCCGGTTCTGCCGTGATCTATACCAGTGGGATTATTTCTTATGCGCAAAATTTAATGAGCGTATTGCCGCAAGGTTTTGTGGTAATGATCGACGGTAATGTTTGGAGCGAGGATACGGACCTGGCGATGCAACAAATTGCTCGCGGAGTTGCCCAGCAAAATGATTCCGTTAGTAAACGAATTATTTATTCTGTTAACGTTTTTGATCAATATAAAACTCCTGAAAAAATTCGCAACTACATTTCCAGCTTTGCCGAAATAGGGGCGCCACTTATTATTGGTGGTTTTGCTCCCACACCCTATTTCCATCCCTATAATTTCGTTGCATTACCTGATGTTCCCGTGCGCTTGCCCGCTGAATCTGTTATGCAATATGCGGAAGAATACGGCATAGGTTATTTTGCGTGGAGTTTGAGTGGCAATAAAAATTCGGCATTAGACCTGGTGCAGAATTGGGATATTAATGCGTTAACTGCGTGGGGGGATTTGGCCATCAACGGCGCTAATGGAATTAAAGCCACTGCCAAATTGGCCACTCACTTTAGCAATAGTTCGAGCAGTATTTCGAGCAGCGTTTCAAGTCTTCGTTCAAGCAGCAGTTCTTCAGCAGCGAACAATCCTCCTACTGCCGTGTTAACTACGTCGATCGAATCTCTGCGTTGCGGTCAAGTTTACGGCAAAGGGTCAGCGGTTGGCTCTACTGATCCAGATGGCGACGCCTTGACCTATAGGTGGGATGTTCAGTACCTTGACACTGTCCAAGCCAGCACCGGAACAACCGTGAGTTTTTCTATGCGTCCGGTTAGCAATTACACCGTGAGGTTGACTGTAAGTGATGGCAAAGGCGGCACAGCAACTGCCAGCAAAGTCTTGTCTCATTCCTTCTCTGATGTTTGCGCAACAAGTGCAAGTGCGTCGTCCAGGCCTTCATCTATTGCACGGTCGAGTTCTTCCAAGCCTTCCAGTGTTCCATCAAGTTCGGCGCGTCCATCCAGTGTTTCCAGTTCTTCGCTTCCAGCAAAAGCCAGCTGTTCATATGTGATCGGCAGCCAATGGGGCAGCGGCTTTACGGCAGCGATTCGCGTGAAAAATACAAGTACGCAAACGCTGAATGGTTGGTCGGTGAATTGGCAATATAACGATGGGTCCAAAGTGACCGGTTCGTGGAATGCGACCCTAAGTGGAAGCAATCCTTATCACGCTAAAAACCTGAGCTGGAATGCCAACATTCAACCGGGGCAAACCGTAGAGTTTGGTTTTCAGGGTAGCAAACCGGCTGGTGCTGCAGCAATTCCCGCAGTAACGGGCGGTGTTTGTCAGTAAGAAAATTAATAAAAATTAAGTAATTTTTAGCAAAAAGTTTCGTTGAGAAAACGAGACTTTTTGTTATTCCATCAAGCTCGATAAATACATTTTCTAACAATAATAACGTTATGTGGTACATCGACTTTAAAGGTCGACGATCACTAAAGGAAAAAATTTATGAAAACTTCTCTCAAAAAATTTCTCAAGAAAACATTAACCGTTGCAGGTCTATGTAGCCTTGCCTTGCCGTCAGCAGCTGTTTGGACAGTGAAAGATGGGAAGGTACTGGATCCTAATGGACAGCCCTTTATTTTTCGCGGCATCACCATTGATCATTTGGGCGCGCCGGATAAAGCTGTGCAGGCAATTAAAGATGCCGCAGCAGCGGGCGCCAATGCGGTACAAGTGGAAATCGCCGGCAATTACGTCAAATGGTTTGAGATGATTACCGCCGAAGAGTTACGCGTTATTATCGAGGCTTGTAAAGAAAGTAAAGTGATGTGTGTGCTTGAACCCAACGATGTCGCAGGCTGGGGAGAGGCCGGAGTTTCTCCCGAAGCTACAGTTAAGTTTTGGCGAGCGCGCTACGAAGCGCTTCGAGGATACGAAGATTATGTAGTTATAAGCTTGGGTAATCAGGCCTTGGGTGCCACGCAGTTAAATGAATACCATATCCGGATGTATACCTATCTGGATGACTTAAACTATTACCTACCGAATTTTTTAATAATGATAGATGGCAATCACTGGGGCCAAGACAGGGATAACGCCATGCAAACCTTTGCTGCAGATAACGTGCAGCGTGGCTTGAACGTCATATATTCGGTGGAAATGTTCGATGCTTTTACTAACCCTGAGAAGGTACGCGATTACATTGCCAGGTTTTCTCAAATAGGAGCCCCGCTAGTGATCGGCGGTTTTGCTCCTGTTCCTTATTACCATCCCTTTGCTCCACAACCAACTACTGCTGTTGCGCTGCAATTACCGGCGGCTTCCGTTATGGAATATGCCCAGCAGTACGGCGCTGGTTATTTCGCCTGGAACTGGAGCGGCAGCACCAACCCCGGTTTGAATCTAGTCAGCAACTGGGATGCTAATGCGCTGACTTCCTGGGGCGAACTGGCTATTAACGGCGTTAACGGCATAAAGGCCACTGCAAAACGCGCTACTCACTTTAGTAGCACCTCAAGCAGTGTTGCGAGCAGCGTTTCCAGTGCGAGCTCAACCCCTCGCTCAAGCAGCAGTTCTTCAGTAGCAAATAATCCGCCCGCCGCTGTCTTAACCACGTCGATTGAATCCGCGGGTTGTGGGCTTGTTAATGGCAAAGCATCGGCGCTGGGATCGAGTGATCCTGATGGCGATACCTTGACTTATGATTGGCAAGTTGCTGAAGGATTCTCCGTAATTCTTAAGTCTTCCGACATAAGGATTAATTTTGCTATGCGTCCTGTCACCAATTACACAGTGAAATTAACGGTGAGTGATGGCAAAGGTGGAACCGCTGTTGCCAGTAAAACCTTGTCTCATACACATTCTGATGATTGCATAAGTTCCCGTTCCAGCTCGTCGATTTTCAAGCCTTCGAGTTCATCGATTGCAACTTTAAGTTCTTCGACGCCCTCCAGTGTTGGCTCAAGTTCAGTGCGCCCATCCAGCGTGGCCAGCTCAGCGCGTAGCGCTTCGTCGGTGCCTGCAAAAGCCAGTTGTTCTTATGTGATTGGCAGCCAATGGGGCGGCGGTTTTACTGCCGCTATTCGCGTTAAAAATACCAGTTCGCAAATCCTGAATGGCTGGTCAGTTAATTGGCAATATAACGATGGTTCCAAAGTGACCGGCTCATGGAATGCGACCTTAAGTGGAACTAATCCTTACACTGCTAAAAACCTGGGTTGGAATGCGAATATTCAACCAGGGCAAACAGTCGAATTCGGGTTCCAGGGCAGCAAACCTTCGGGCGCGGCAGCAATACCTGCGGTGACGGGTGGTGTTTGCCAGTAATGTTGTTAATAAAAACCCAGTGAAAATGCCGTGATTTAAAGCTCCTCCTGTCAAGTTGGGGGAGTTTTATTTTTCGGTGCATAGCCCTGTTAGCTTGGATATTAAAATTTCGATAGAAAATAAAAAAATGCATCTGAACAAATTGCATGCTTTGCAATACACGTGAAATAACAAATAACTAAACATAACCTCCTCATCCAAAGGATTTCACTATGAAAAAGATTGATAGCAAATTTCGCCACCTGCCCGAGACTGAAGCGATAGAAGCTACTGCAGACTTGAGACTCCGCGAAGCTGCACCTGCAGCGCTTAGAGCTGAAATGAAAGCGGACGATCAGGGTCCCAAACAAGAGCGCGAAGCCTTCGTTCAAAAAGATCGTCGTAGTTTTATGGGTCTTATCGCGAAATCCGGCATTGCAGCCGGGTTGATCAAAAGCTCTGCGTTGTTAGGCGGCATTCTGGCCAATCGCCACGCGCTGGCGCAAGCAGATGTGAATAAGCGAGTTGTCTTTTGCTACATTAACAGCGGCACGGCGCCTGGAAGCTGGTTACCTGTCAGCGCTACGCAAATGAACCAGGTCACTGTACCTTACGGCCCTACAGATTATAACGTTGCTGACATTTGCCACTTTCGTCAGGTCAATGTTATTACCAGCGGACATTCAACGGCGATGAACTCACTGGGTAATCTCAACTACGCGACACCCACCATGGATAAACGAATCGCCGATGTGCTGGGCACAACTACGGTGAGAAAACAGATCTATCTCGGGGCGCAAGCCTCCACCGGACAATTGTGCAGTAATAGCGGGCCCTGTATGGACAGTCCAACACAGGCATTGGCGAACATATTCTCTGATGGCAATAGCAGTAGCAGCAGTGACATAAATAGCAGCAGTAGCAGCAGTAGCAGTGACATAAGCAGTATTAGCAGTAGTCATTTAAGCAATAGCAGCAGTCGCAGTAGCAAGGGCAAGGGAAGAGGCAGGGGCAGGGGCCATGGAAAGGGGAATACAGATACTGCCTACGATGCGCACCTTTATACGCTGGAATCGATCAGAAGTAAGTTAAGCGCAGAAGAGGTAGTTCAATACCAGGAACACACGCAGTCCCTTATTAACATGCAAGCTGAGCTTGAATCATCCTCTAGCAGCGCGCCGTCTACCACTTGTAACAGCAATTTCCTTGTTAATACCTCGAACATGCAACAAACCGGTCGATCTCAGGCCGATATTATTGTTGCGGCATTAGCCTGCGGTATTACCAAAGTGGCAGTGCTTCAACTGGGAAATCATCAGGGTGAATGGAGGGCTCATAACACGGCCTGGACACAAGATGCGCACAACTCATGTCACTCGACTAACTCTACCGCTCCGTTTATAGAAATGATTCGCTACATAAGCGATGTGCCGGCCTATCTTATTGACAAATTACGTAAAACCAATGGCCCTGATGGTCAGCCTTTGATCAAAACCACAGTGGTTGTACAGGTGACCTGTATGGGTAATGGTATGGATCACTCCCCCAATAACGGACCATTTATTGTTGCTACGGAAATGCCTGGTTTTGTACCGGGCTTCTCTGCTCGTACAGGTGGCGATGTGCTTGATTTGAACGGTGCTATTCCAAAAGGTCTGGGTCTCACCGGCATAAATCTGGGTGTTAGTACGCTTGGCCTAATATAGTTTTTCTTTCCATTGTGTCCGACGCCTCCTGCGGCTTCATGCATCAGGGGGCGTTTTTTTGGCTTTCAGGAAAATATTGCTCAAGCATTGCATTGGGGTGTGCCGCCCTCAGCAACTGTAGGCGCTGCCACCTGAATTTGAGCGATAAAGATGTTAATTAATGCGCCATTTTAATTCGCATGTCGCTAGAGATGTTCTACCCTTAAGGAAATTATTCGGAATAGATTTCCATGGCATACCCGATATCTGAAAGCGTGATCCAGGCATTAGGAACATTTTTAAAGTCCAGTGTCTATATTCCGGTTCGGCTTATGGCCGGAATGCTAACGCTGCTAGTGTTGCTGGCGTATCAATATATTCCAACGAAAACGATCACTTTGTTTCCGAACCCTAATTTTCCCTATTATCAATTTGGTAGTGGCGGTGCGGCGCCATTGATCGGCACTAATGATCGCAAATTTTCATGTGATTTTAAGCAGGCCGACGGCTATTCCTGTGGTATCTCCATCCTGCTAGCAAAGGAAGGCAATAAAGGTTTAAACCTGGAAAGTTTTGATGGACTAATTGTTACTGCCAAATACACCGGAACTGCCAATCGATATCGAATCGCGATGCAAAATCATAATCCTGCTTATTCGTCGAAAAATCTCTCGACAGCCAAAAGCCAACAGACGGTTATTCGTTCTTCCGATCTCAATAAGCCTGCTTTTATCAAATTCAATGAATTCAGCGTGGCCGAATGGTGGATTATGCAATTTGATATTCCGCGGGAACACTCAGCGCCAGAGTTCAGCAACATTACTGCCATTGTTTTTGATTTTATTGATTACCAGCATCAGGAATTAGAAATACAAAAGGTTGAGCTCGTAGGTGCTCGTTTTTCCAGGGAGGCGCTGTATCTAGGTGTATTGCTAATGTGGATGTGTCTTCTTGTTGGTGAGGGAATTATCAGGTTCGTAGTATTTTATCGAGATTCAAAACGCGCTAATCAAAAAATAAAAGAAATGGCGGAAAGTTATCAGCGACTTGAAATTGAGAAAAAAGAATTTGAAGCTCTCTCGGCTACCGATAAGCTTACCGGAATAACCAATCGCACCGGAATTGACAATTTTGTGCGCAAAGTATTTGAGGGAAACTACGAAAAGACTCAGCTGGGAATTATGCTTTTTGATATAGATCATTTTAAAAAAATAAATGATACCTATGGTCATGATGAAGGCGACCGGGTATTACAAGGATTAGCAAAACTTATTTCCGCTAACATCCGCGAGATAGATGTGTTTGGTCGCTGGGGCGGTGAAGAATTTATTATCATCGCGCCGCAAACTAAAAAAGAAAATTTAATCAATCTGGCGGAAAAACTTCGGTTATGTGTTGCGTCCCATGTATTCGCTGCGAGCTCTCCTTTGCAAGTGACTATTAGCATAGGTGTTGCTATGGTCAAATCCAACGAGTCTTTTGAAAGCGCTTTAAAAAACGCTGACACTGCATTATATGCTGCCAAAAATCAGGGTAGGAATCGCACTATGCACAGCACTGACACTTGATGCACATTGACAACATGCACAATCACGACATTATTCTTTAAAAATTAAAGCTCCGCTTAGCAATGCGAGGCTTTAATTTTTATATTCATTTCTGCAGCTTAAATGAAATCTACTTAGCCTTTACTATTTGTTACTTTTTTTGACTCTGCCAGTTTTTGCACTGTTTCCAAGGTTTTTTTAACATTTTCCGCAGGTGCCAAGCCACCAATAGTTGCGGCAATTTTGCCATCGGGGGTAACGATAAAAGTCGTACGCTCGGCAAAGCCATGATCAATCTCTACGCCACGGGTATCCATTTTTCCTGCAGCAGCTTCTCGCACAGCTAAATCAAATGCTCTAGCTACCTTGCCATCCACATCAGAGCCAACGGTGATTTTGCCAGCACAAAATTCCGGGTCAGCAGAAAATTCATTGAGGCGCGTAATGCTATCGAGTGAAACACCAATAATTTTAGCCCCTGCAGCAGTAAATTTGTCGCTATTGACGGAGAAAGTGTGAGCTTGAAGATTGCAGCCGCCGGTGTATGCCGACGGGTAAAAATAAACTACGACGGGGCCATCTTTCAAACTTTCTTTCAGCGAAAAACTTTGTGACTTACCAGCAAACGAAGCAGGGATAGTAAAGTTGGGTGCAGTATCACCTGCTTTTAAAGCGGCTAAAGTAGGGGTGGATATTGCAGTAGTGAGCAAACTGATTAGTAAGAATTTTTTCATAAAAGAATCCAAAAAATTTGTTTATAGTTCGTCATCAAAGACAAGGCGACGACAGTGAGTTTTTAGCAAAGCCCCTGTAACTGTTACGGAGTTTTGGTGGATTTTTATAATCTGAGTCAATATTCGAAATTAGTATTTACCATGCACTTCAACATAAACAGCTCGCCGCAAGCAGCGAGGTGGTTATTACCCAATAATTTATTGGGTAATAACCACGGAAACTACTTCTTGGCAAGGTAAGCGAGTTTAGCATTCGCAAGCGATCAAAGGCCGACAATATAATCTACCAGTGCCAGTAACTCCTTATCTGTTAGCTGCCTGACACTCGTATTCATTGGCCCGTCACCACTATTATTTCGCTCACCATTGCGCCAATCGCGCAATTGTTTTTCCAGGTAAGCCCTCTCTTGACCGCCGATTATGGGGATAGTTTGCCCGGGTTCTGCAATACCTTTGCCATCGATACCATGACAGTTGCTGCAGGCTAGTATATTTCTACTGGCATCGCCATTTAAAAATACATTTTCACCCAGCGAATTTTTACCCGTGCCATCACCTTGCATGGTTTTCTGGTTGCTAAAATAAGCCGCAATATCGGCACTGTCCACGTCATCAATACTTCTCGCCATGATAAGCATAAGGTCATGTTTGCGAGCGCCGCTGCGGAAGTCGCGAATTTGTTTTGTTATATAGTCAGGGTATTGGCCGGCAAGTTTGGCAAATTTTCCCAATCCACCGTTACTCGGCCCTTGACCATTGCCTTCCAGTCCGTGACACTCCTGGCAACGGTTGTCTTCGGATTTAATTTTTCCAGCGTTTGCATCACCTTGAAAATTATTTTGTGAATTATTTTTATCACTGCTGGCCATATTTAAGGCTATTGCTTCGCATGCAAGCGTAACCAACCACAACAGCAAAAATATCGATCTGCGCAGCATAACTTACTCTTTCTTATAAAACGTGTGGCAGGACTTACAGGTGCGCGATAAATCAGTGGCCAGATTAGTGGCGCTATCAAAGTTTTTTTCGTTGACTAGCTTAATGATATCCAGGGTTAAATCTTTGCTCTTTTTGGAGAGATCCACAGCGTTGGCCGCGTCACCTTTTTTAATGAAATGTGCCTCCACTATGTCAAACATACCACTAAGATCTTTCGCATCGGATAGCGATGCATCGGCCCTTTGCATAGCAATATTGGAAGATAAACTTTTGTTAGTATCCTCGATGGTTTGCATCAGATCCATTTCCAATTCAATTTCTTCAGAACTGGCTCCTGCGACAAAAGTAGTGGAAAATCCAATCAGTATTCCCACCGACAACAATAACCTACGCATAAAAAAAGCCTGATAAAAAAGTGAGCCACCCTAACTACACCGAGTGGTGCATTGAGTGGCTCGCATAGAGTTAAACGAAAAAATTTAGCGTAAAAATAGTAAAAATAAAAAATAAAAAATCTTGTAAATAAAAGGTTAAGTCAAAATATCTTTAATAACCTTGCCATAAACTACTGTGGGTCGCTCCGAACGGCCATTGTTTATGTACGTAGTTTTTAAATGATCAAGCCCCATCAGTTGCAAGACGGTTGCATGTAAATCATAGGTGTCCACTGCTGTATCTTTATCTGCAACCTGAACACCCAAAGCATCAGTAGCGCCATAAGTGAATCCTGGTTTTACTCCGCCACCTGCCATCCATTGTGTATAACCCCATGGATTGTGGTCGCGGCCCGTGCCACTTTCGCCCCAGGGTGTACGACTGAATTCAGATGTCCACACTACTAAGGTTGTTTCAAGTAAGCCACGCGATTTCAAATCTTCTAATAAACCGGCAATCGGTTTATCCACCATGCGTGACATAACACTGTGATTTTTTTCTAAATCATCGTGTGCATCCCAACTGGTTATTTCGCTGTCGCCCTCAGGTTCGCCGGTGACTACTTGAATAAAGCGTACGCCGCGTTCTACTAAACGACGGGCACGTAATAAGGTCGTGCCATAACTTGCACTGGTAGCATCATCTAAGCCGTAAAGCTCCTTCGTTGCATCGGTTTCTTTACTTATATCTACCGCTTCCGGGGCAGATGTTTGCATGCGATCGGCTAATTCGTATGAACGTAAGCGCGCTTTTAATTCAGTATCAGAAGGATGTTTTGCGCTGCCGACTTGATTCAAATGTTTGAGTAAATCCAGTGAGGCGCGCTGTTGTTGTTGCGTGCGCAGATCAGGGCGATCCAGATAAAAAATCGGTGAATCACCAGGACGAAATGCAGTGCCTTGATAAACTGCCGGTAAAAAACCCGAGTTCCAATTCACTGAACCGGCACGCGGTTCTGATTTGCCATTATATAAAACGACATAGGGTGGCAAATCCGGATTGGCTGAACCCAGTGCATAGGAAATCCAGGCACCGAGGGAAGGGCGGCCAGGATTTAGATCGCCGGTGTTGAGTTTTAAAATTGAAATATCGTGAGTAGCACCAACAGTCATACTGGATTTTATAAAAGTAAGTTTGTCAGCTTGCTTGGCAAGATTAGGCAATAAATCTGAAAACCAGGCCCCACTTTGACCGTGTTGTTTCCATTGCCGATTGGACGCGTAAACTTTACCTACACCACCTTGTGTACTGGTTTTAATGCCGCTTAAAAACGAGGCCGGTACTTCAGTACCCGCTAATTTAACCAGCTCTGGTTTGTAATCGTATAAATCCAGGGTACTGGGAGCGCCGTTTTGATGTAACCAGATAACTGATTTAATTTTTGCAGGAAGATGTGGTTGTTTCGCTGCAAGTGGATCAATTAATTCTGATGCAAAGGCTGCGGAAATTCCAAAGCCCGGTGCAAAACCCGTTAAAGCTGCACCACCCAAACCAAGACCTGCATGTACTAAAAAATCGCGACGAGATGTCATAATACTTATCCTCTTAAATGTTAAATTTAATAATGTTTAGAAGCGATATGCGAAATCATTTGAGTTCGCCACTGTGTGTACTAAATCTACAAAAGCAGCAGCTTTAAAGGGATCAAGTTTCGCTGTTTCTTTAACGCCTGTTGGTACAGCAACTTCGAACTTATCCGTCCAGGCTTTCGCTTGAATAATTTTTATTTCATTCTTTAAGAAAGATTTCAAAGCCGACTTCTCATTGCGATCAGGTTTGCGTGAAAATAAAATTTCATAGAGTCGATCCAGTTGTGCATCTTCATCGTGACCCGCTTCGGTAATAATACGACCCGCTAAAGCTTGCGACCAACCCACCACAATATCGCTGTTAAATAATGTCAGCGCTTGTAGCGGCGTAGTGGTGACATCGCGGCGATGATGCGGATGCGACGGATCAGCTGGATCAAATGACGCCGTCAGCGGGTAGGGCAGGCTACGGCGAACAAAGGTGTAGATGCTGCGACGATTAAAATCTCTTTCGTCTTTAGAGACTTCCCACAATGTATTGCCAGCACCGTTAGCTAAAGTATTTCCGACCGTTAAATTTTTTGGTACTGGTGGGAATACTGCGGGCCCGCCGATAGTTGAATCTAACTTACCTGAAACATATAAGAGCGCATCGCGAATTTCTTCAGCTTCAAGACGTTTACGCGGGTAGACAGCCAGTAAATTATTTTCCGGATCTGCTTTAATGACATCTTGACGTTCAGCAGAAGCCTGACGATAAACACTCGACAACAAAATTTCGCGCACTAATTTTTTGGTGCTCCAGCCTTCTTTTACAAAATTGCCCGCTAAATAATCTAACAATTCCAGATGCGTTGGCTTCGGCCCGGCACGACCGACATCACCAGTGTTAGCTGCTATACCTTTCTCAAAATATTGCGCCCATACACGATTAACATACACACGCGGTGTGAGCGGATTTTCAGGGCTGGCAATCCAATTTGCGAGCGCCGTGCGACGGCCCGTTGAAGTCGCAGTTGGCACTATGTTAAGTGTGGTGTTCGCACCGGCCCACAGTGCTGGCAAACCCGGCTCAACCGCTTCTAAGGGTTTTTCATGAATGCCGGTGAAACGAATACGAGTCTCTGGCGCAACTGTGCCAAGCTCGCTAACCGTGGTAAATGTGTTTGAACCTTTGATCGGACGTAGCTCACTAAATTTTTTCAATTCTTTGGTGAGTTCTTCGTAGGCTGCCCAACGCGGTTCATTCGCAGCATCATATTCAGTGCCCTGTTTGTTTTCGGCAGACTGTTTTAAATAGGCAACAATATCCCGTTCGGTTGCCACCGCATCGGTACGGAAATTTACCCACTTATCTAAAGGTGTCCAATCTTTTTCTGGTTTAAAAATCGCGTCGCGGCTATCTGTTAAATAACGTTCGTTATGATATTTGCGACCTTTGTCGCGCACTGTATCTAAAATATCTTTTTGCTTTGCACGAATTTCTTTAGTGGCAGCTTGATAAATTTCTTGCTGTTTTTTGTATTCAATATCGACTTCTAACTCAGAGCCTTTAGGCAACGGAGTTTTTTCATTCACAACAACGTTGGCAAAGAATGCTTGTAATTGGAAATACTCTTTTTGACTCACTTTATCGATTTTATGGTTATGGCATCTTGCACAGCCAATGGTTGAACCTAATAAAGATTCACCGACCAAGTCGGTAATGTCAGTTTCAATTTGATATTTGCGTTGCACTAAATCGCGGGAATTATAATTATCTGGATAACCTGCTAAGTAGCCAGTTGCAATTTTAGCTTCAAGACTGTCGGGCCATAGTTCATCACCTGCGATTTGTTCGCGAATAAATTGGTCGTATGGCTTATCTTGATTAAATGACGCAATCACGTAATCGCGATAACGCCAATTGTTGCCGCGAGTGGTATCGTTTTGAAAGCCGGAGCTATCGGCATAGCGTGCTAAATCCAGCCAGCGTCGCGCTTGTCGCTCACCAAAATGTGGTGATGCCAGTAAGCGGTCCGCCAAATTTTCATAGGCATAGGGCGATTTATCTTTTTCAAATGCAGTCACTTCTTCAGGCGTTGGCAATAGACCCCACGCGTCTAATGTGGCGCGGCGAATATAAGTAGCGCGTTCAGCAGCGGGTGATGGCTGCAAACCTTTTTCTTCGAGCTTGGCGAGAACAAATGCATCGATAGGAGTGTTGACCCATTTTTTTTGCTTAACATCTGGCGCTGTTACTTGCTGTACCGGTTTGTAAGCCCAATTATTAGGTACAGTGCTTTTGGCCGGTGTTTTTGCAGCTGTTTCGTTTTCAGCGGCAATACTAAAACCGGTCGGCAAGCTTAAGATAAATGCTAAATATAAAACTTTCTTTTTCATTAATTCCACTCCTAAAGCTGGTGATGTATTTTTTTTGTGAAGATTTCGTCATCTAAACCTAAAGCTACTAAATCCAGGACCTTGTTGTTGATGCAGTTGATAGAGTTGGAATCGATGCATCTAAAACTAATCTATAGGTATGGTTTGCAGTTAGCGTGCCACATATAAAATTTATTTTTATTACTCCATAGATTCATGATTTAAATAATAATTTTTTTCATTTCGCTGGAATTCCACTTTTTTATAGGCCTGTATTTCTGTGGTCAAAATCAAACAACAGTAGAGAAGTCGGGGAATTATGTTGTCATATAAACAGTAGCAAAGATGATGTAGCGGCAGAGTATGCTGAATGTATTTTCATGCGATTGTTACTTTGCAAGAAATAATTGTTATTTTGTCGCTAGTTTTTATGAGTTTCGTGTTGATATACAAACATCGCTTTTAAAAATAATTTTCTCTGAATGGAATTTTTTTTAAAAATTAAGCTAGTGAAACTGCTTGTTTATAAGTGTTTTTTCGATTTAAAAGATAATTTTAATAAACCAATTTTTTGTTTGGCACAGACTTTGCGAAAGAGCATCTGTTGAAATTAAAACTATGCTCAGGAGCAATTAATGAAAGACCGCAAAAAAGCTATACAGCCAAAAAACATTGCTAATGAAAAAAAATCTCCACACTTTGCTATTCTGCCCACATTTCCTTTGTCGCCTATTGCAACCGTCATTGCCGGAATCGTTCTGTTGAGTTCCGGCCCTGGTTATGCGGCGGAAGTTAATGCTGCTGCGCCAAATGAACCAAACATTGTTGATTATTCATCTGCTGCAAAAAAAGCTGATGAAAAAAACACAGCAAAAGAAAAAGCCATTGTGCTTAACACCGTCACAGTGCGCAGTCGGAATCGTATTGAAAAATTACAAGATGTGCCTTTGTCAGTGTCCGTTGTCAGTGGTCAGGAATTGGAAAGGCTGCAAGCTACCGATATCAGCGCTATTACACAGCGCCTTGCTAATATCAGTTGGAATTTAGGCAATCAACGTACTAGCAGTCTTTCCATTCGCGGCATTGGCAAACAAGGCCAAACCGAAGCGCAAGACCCAGCAGTGGGTTTAATTGTCGATGGCGTAAATTATGCGTACAACGCATTAGCATCGAGTTTTGATTTTACTGATATTGAAGCAGTGGAAGTTGCGCGTGGGCCGCAAGGTACATTACTTGGCAAAAATGCAAGTATCGGTGTGATTAATGTCACCACCAGACGCCCTTCATTTAAAGCTGATTCATCTTATTCGGTAACCTTGGGGCAATGGGATACAGTTCAGGGACGCTTTGGTGCTGGCGGGCCGGTGATTGATGATTTGCTCGCCTGGCGCGGCACCTTAAGTGTAAGTAAAGGCACGGGCGATATTGTCAACTCCTACAACACCGATCAAAGCTATACCAATAAAGAACGCGTGTCCGGCAAAGTACAGTTTTTACTAACGCCGTCTGAAGATTTGAGCGTACGGCTTGAAGCTGATGTGCAACCGCGCTCTTCCGAAACCACAAACGGGCGGACTATCAGAACCCCTACGCCTGACTTCTATGCGGATGGTGTGACCAAAGTAAATGTAAACACTGATGCGGCAACCCGCTTGAATAGACGTTGGTTTACGCAATCTCCGCAATACACTTACAACGATGATTATTTGCAGGGTGGCCGCAATGGCGAATCAGTTAACAACGACAGTCAGCGCGGTTTAGTAACGGGTAGCAATGGCGCAACACTGGATGTTAATTGGAATATTGGAACTCACAAGTTAACGTCGATTACGGCGTACAAAGATTATCACTTCAATGCCGTTAATGATGAAGGCACGCCGTTTGATGTTCATCGCAACTCGGGTGGATTCTTTAACGACTACAGACAAGCCAGTCAAGAAATTCGGTTGTCATCGGCGGTGGGCGGTTTTGTCGATTATCAAACCGGTTTATTTTTTCTCAATGTTCATAACGATGCGCTCTATCAACGCGTTTGGGGGAATGATGCGGCAGCATGGTTTGCCAGCCCGACGCAGTACACCAGTTTAGATGTGGATGGCAATGGCCGCTATTTGTTACAAAATTCCTTGTCAGGTTTATCTATGGCATTTAATAGTCCAGCCGGGAATCAAGAAATTCATAACAAAAGCGAAGCTGTTTTTGGTCAGGCCAATTGGCATTTTTCGGATGACATTACCTTAACCACCGGGCTGCGCTTTACGCATGAAAATCGCGAAAATACTGCTTCCACTTTTATCAGAGAGCCAGGCAATGCGGCGGAATTGAATCCCGCAATTGTTAACGGCGTGCAGTTGGGCGGTTTTAATTCAGTGGCTTCGGGTGCATTGGGAATAACAGATCCTCTTAGTAATTCAGTTGTTAATAACAACACCATCGAGCAATTGTTATTGGCAGACGCTGTTGCAGCAAAATATTTTAATGTTGCCGCAACCGGAACCCCCGGTGGTGCTTATGACAGTTTAACGCCTACGCAAAAGAAGCAAGTTGCTAATGCAAAAGCCTTGCGCCAATCGCAAATTGGTGTGGTGTTTAATGAAACTGAATTGGAAACCTTTGAAGAAACCCAACCTTCTTATGTATTCAGCCCAAGCTATAAAGTAAATGAAAATATTACTACGTATTTTGCGCTGCAACATGGTGAAAAGGCGGGTATATCGCAAGCCACCAATGGTATTTCAAATAAAGTAAAAGCAGAAAAAACTGATTCTTATGAGCTTGGCTTTAAATCGACATTGCTTAACAACACTTTTATATTGAATGCTGCACTGTTTCGCATGGATATCAAAGACTATCAACAAAGCAGTCAGATTGTGGATGAATACACTACCGGACAAAACAATAATGGCATTACGTCTTACACCAATGCTACTGCAAATATTCCCAAAGTGCGCTCAGAAGGTTTGGAGATCGACAGTATCTATAATGGTATTGAACATTTCAGCTTTCGTTTCGCAGGGGCTTACACAGATGCAAAATATGTAGCCTTTTTAAATGCAGCACAACCGCTTGAACATGGGAATCTGGCCACTAGCCAACCTTATCGCGATGTCAGCGGCGAGCAATTGCCAGGCGCTTCAAAAATTATATTCAACATTGGTGTTGATTATCGCTTACCCCTATTTTCCGATAAAGAATTTCACGCAAGTGTAAATACTCTCTACACGGGAAAATATAATTCCGATAATAACTTATCAGCTTATGGAAAAATTCCTGCGGCCTACACTACTGATTTATCATTTGGTATTGGCAACCGCAAAGGGAATTTTGATGTAAATCTCGTGGTGAAAAATTTATTTGATGATGATACGCCAAGATCGAAAACGTGGAATAGCTATACACCGGCGGTGTCGCGGTGGGTGGGGATTACGTTTAGTGGGAAGTTGTGAGTTAGGTTTTTAGATAGGTGAAATAAAAAAGCCCGAATCATCGGGCTTTTTTATTGTGGCGCGAGTCTCTAAACCGAGCTTTATCCCGGAAGCGTCTCAGCTCAAACCTGCGTGGATGTATAAATATCCAAATCTGTTTAGCCAAAAAATTCTGGAATTTGAAGCTGCTAATCTCTAATTTTCACACATTTAAGTCAATGTTCCTATGATAGCTTTGACTCATAAACGAGTCACAAGAGCCCCTTATGACTCATTAATGACACGAGAAAGTCATATCTAGCTCCCCGGGAGCACGCACATTGTTAACCGCAGCCGGTAGGTTGGAGCGGACCACGCTTGGCTAAATTTATGCACCCCAACGTATCTGATCCGATAGTCATGACACAAACTTGACGAAGAAATAATTCATTTAAGCTTGCCGCATACTTTTTGGATTATGGTTTGCGTTGATAGATGGCCGTGTTAGGCTGCGCGCAGTGAAAGTTATAGGGACTTTGGCTGCATGATGCCGCGTCAGATAAATTGTTAGCGGGGTAGAATGCGGCATTTATGCACCCCAACATGTCTGACTCGATAGCCACGAAATAACTGATTTAAGCTTGCCGTATATTTTAATTTTAAAGGAAGTGTTATGAAAATTTATACCCTAGTATTTTTGTCCGTTTCGACAATATTATTTTCATTTGGCGCTTGCGCTAATGAATCTGTAGTTAAAGAATCAAAACCTCCCGGCCTAGTTTCATCTCTCTCAAAAGAGGATATTCAAAAAGGTATGGAGAATGGAAAATTTTGTATTGATCATAAAGGTCGAGCTAATTCTCGTGGAGCTTTCTTAAGCCTGGACAATAGAATATATCGTTGCGTGAAGGTGTATGGTGAAAACCTTAGTGAAAATAAAAAATTGGCTTGGGTTGAGCTTATCCTTCGAAATGATGAGGCTGTAACTGCCGACTAATTTAAGATGTGTCAGAAAGCGCTTGCGGTTTTTCCAACAACATTCAATTCGTACATTGAAAAACCTGGAAATAATCATCCTTTAAAAGGAATCTGTAATGACTTTGAAGAAAAAAGTACGATCATTAAAGCAAGAGAGTTAACGCCATTTCACTGGCCTATAGTAAACGCTAAAAAGCTCTAGCAAACCTATCAGAACCGAAAATCAAGAGTTTCCTTTGTGGATGAAGCTGACTTTAATCTTAAATCTAAATAAGTTGTAAAAAATTGGAAAAATCGCAGACTTCACGCAGCTCAGCGTTGAATTCTGCGATTGTTAAATGAGGTGGATTATGAAAACCGTTGGCTTGTTAGGTGGGATGAGCTGGGAAAGCACTGCTGGTTATTACAAAGCAATAAACGAAGGAGTAAAAAGCAAATTGGGCGGACTGCACTCTGCGCAAATTGCAATGGTTAGCGTTAATTTTGACCCTATTGAAAAATTGCAGAAGCAAGGAGATTGGGATGCAGCTGCACTCATACTTTCAGACGCAGCAAAAAAAATTGAAGCAGCCGGAGCAGATTTTCTAATAATTTGTACAAATACAATGCATAAGGTTGCACCGCAAATTGAACAAGCAATCAATATCCCAATACTTCATATAGCTGATGCAACCGCAGAAGTTATTATTGAAAATAAAATTAAAACAGTTGGTTTATTAGGTACGGCATTTACGATGGAGCAAGACTTTTACAAAGGTCGGCTGCAAGATAAATATGGTTTAAATGTTATTATTCCAAATTCCGAAGATAGAAAAATAGTGCATTCTGTTATCTATAACGAATTATGTATTGGAAAAATTGAGCTAAGCTCGAAGCAGGAATATCTCAGGATTATAAATGAGTTATCAGCGCGTGGCGCTGAAGCGGTAATTTTAGGGTGTACAGAAATAGGTATGTTGGTAAAACAGCTTGAAACAAATGTAACTTTATTTGACACAACTGTCATTCACGCAAATAGAGCGGTAGCGGAATTAATTTAGCTAGTAGCTGTAAGCTAATGTTAGCGCCCACGGCCTTTCCAGCCTACACATCTGATTTATGTTTATTGAATTTTTGAACGGTGAAATAAAATTCTGGATTTTTAAATTTTTCATCGAACATGCTGACCATGACCGCTACAAAACTGAAACAAGATTTTAAAAAATTAATCAATTTATGATATCCGACAGTCTGGAGTGGTGCGGCAGAAGCTTGAAAAGAAAGAGTACGGAATCGCGACTTGTATTTTGTTTTATGTAATGACTTTAATTAGAAATACCTCCAAAAAATAAGGAGCCTGTTAAACAGGCTCCTTACATAGTGAACTAAACCTAGCAGGCAAACCTTAAGGATTGAACCTCATAATATAGGCTTTGAAACCCGTACCTGTACCTGTCGCTACGAGTTGGCCGCTCGGTTGAAATGCCATACCATAAATGGCTGGATTTTCACCTGGAATGGGCTGTTGAGCAATGCCACCATTACCAAACGTGGCATCCAGGGTACCCGTTGCGGTAAATCTGATCAGTGTTGGGACAATGATTCCACCCTGATAGGCAGTGCCACCCAGCAGCACCTTACCATTCGGGCCAAGTAAAATGGCTTTGCCAAGCGCATCGGTTGAACCAATCGGTAAAACATAGACGCCTGTGCCGTTCCAGGTAGTATCTAACATGCCGGTATTACTGAGTTTTACCAAAGCCATTTGGTTTGGTCCATTCGCCACCGTCTGCGCATACCCACCCAGGTAGTAATTGCCGCTAGTGTCTACCGCCAATGAAGTTGTATAGGAAGTGAGGCCTGTAATAGATGTGCCAACCCTGATGGTACGGTAACCGTTGCCATTGAAACTGGTGTCGATACTGCCATTGGCTAGCAAACGAACTGCCGCAAATATATAGCTACCTTGTTGATTACTGGCTGCGGATAAGGCGATTTTGCCATCGCTCAGGATTTTGATGTCGGTAATAACGGCGGTATTACCACTGAGGGGGATACGTGCAACGCCCGATGTACCAAAGCCGAAGTCGATAATGCCAGCGGTGTCGTAACGACTAACAAAACCAAGGTTACCTTCGCGGCCGACCACGTAAATCATATTGTTAGAAAACAGCACCTTGGTGACCCAAGTGTCGGTATTGGCTAGTGCATGTTGGAAAATATAACCGCTTTGGCCAAAGGTAGTATCGAGTGTGCCATTGCTATTCAAGCGCATCACGGCTGTATCTAAAACAGTTGACGAAAATGAGCGGCAGGCTACGCCGACAGCAAGCAATTTTCCATCTGGCTGAAGTGCAATTGAGCCATTCGGTGGCTGGCTGCACGTTGATCCAGGTCCGCCTGAATATAAGCCGGTGCCATTCCAGGTCAAGTCTTTTGCACCATTCATTTCGTGTTTGTAGATTGAAAACCCATTACCTCCTACGGTGAAAATTGAACCGTTAGCATCGACTGCAATACCCGTTGTAAGGATAGGTGGTGAAGTCAAGTCAACCGCAAAGCCAGCACCACCTGCAAAAGTTGAATCGAAGAAGGTGTTTTGTGGTGGTAGCGGTTGTTGCACTGTTACCGTGACAGTGGCATTGGCTTGGTTGCCAGCGGCGTCAACTGCCATGGCCCTAAGATTGTGTGTACCGGTAGCGGCATTGGTTGTATCCCAATTGATGGAATAGGGTGCTGTATTGTCATTACCGAGAATATTCGCGCCATCGTAAAATATCACATTGATCACGCCTAGATTATCGGAAGCAGTAACCTGAATCGGGGTGACACCGCTGATCGTGGCATTGTTAAATGGCGACACAATTGCGACAGTTGGTGGCGTGGTATCACCTGCGACTTGTTGTACATTCACCGTTACTGAGGTGATCACTTGATTGCCTGCGGCGTCAAATACTATGGCCCTGTAGGTGTGGGCACCGTTGCCTGTGCCGGTGGTGTTCCGACTAATCGCATAGGGTGCGGTGGTATCGCTGGCAATGAAGGTGCTGCCATCATAAAAGTCTACCCTTGCTACACCAATATTGTCGCTAGCGTTTACTTGAAGCGTCGTGGTACCACTGATGGTGGAATTTGCTACAGGCGCAGTAAATACGGCAGTTGGAGGCGTGCTGTCGACAGGTATAGTTCCCCCCGCAACCGGAATGACCAGATCATCGCGGTCGTTATAGCTTCCTGTGTCGCAAGGTGTTGCACTGCCGCCATAGCGAAACGCCGCGCGGATTGCTTGTTGTGTTTCCCCTGGGGTTAACGCGAATGAGGCTTGTAATACATTCGCCCCCGCTTTGGTGGGCGTTATGGTCGTAATGAGTCGCCAGCTCGGACTGCTAACCGTTGGGCTGTAATAGATATCAAGCTTATCGGAGCTGTAACTTGAATAAGCCCAAACAGTAGCTTTTACGGTGACCGTCTTACCAGCGGCAAAACCCGAGCCATCAACGCTGGTGACTTGAATTCCGTCCAGCGATTCATCGCCATGAAAGCTGCCCGAGTTACTATCGGGACAAGAGTTATATAGGGTATTCGAAGCATTCTGTTCCGGGCCAAGTGTGCCGCGACCGATCAACAAGTTACCCGTTTGACAGTCATTCAAGTCGCCCGAACATTTCGGCGCTTTTAGCGTTGCATCATAGGTAGCTACCTGGGGTACCGCAGCATAAGCGATAGATGCAAACACCGTTATGCCAAAAGGCAACAGGCTGAGCTTGAAACAAGAAAAATGATTGGTAATCGCCTTCATTTGTAGATCCTTGATTGAGTTAGTTTGGGAAAAACGGATGTTGTGCACATCATGGTGTCATCACAATAATTAGGAATTATTTTGTATACAAGATTTTACCTAAGCAGATTTATTTATAGTAGTGATAAACACCATAGCGCCTGGCCCTGTTTATTTGGTCCAGACATGAGCAATTGTAGTCCAGTATTTTTGTGCGTCAGCCAGAATTGCGGTCAAAAATCGAAATTTCTGTCAATCGCCAACCAGCTAAGTAAAAAGATATGCGCAAGCAACGCAGGTTTTGAACGCAGCTAAAAATTAAGAATAATCGCCTATTTCTGGTATTGAAAATAAGTAGGGATTTTGTTGACATTGCTATTCGATATATACAACCATATACATCGCAGGTGATTTCGTTTATCAATAAATTTTAAATAATGGTCTAGTGAGGTTTTCAAATGGTGCAATGGTTATTGTCTTCGCGAAAATTCGGGGCTCATCGGTTGCAAAAATTTTACAATTACCTTGCTTTTATTATTGGATTAATAACGATTTGCGCTAGTGCGCAGGCAGGAGAAGTGAAGCTCTATGCCGCTGCGAGCTTAACGGATGTGTTAACAGAATTAAGCAATATGTATCAAAAAAATCATCCAGACATCGTAATAAAAAAATCATTCTCAGGATCAGCTACCCTCGCTAAACAAATTGAAAATGGAGCCCCGGCGGATATATTTATTTCAGCCGACAATGATTGGGCTGATTATTTAAGCAACCGCGGTTTATTGGTGGCAGATTTACGTAAAACGTTATTGAGCAATGAATTGGTATTTATCGCACCTGCTGGCAGTGCAGCCAAGGTGACATTTGCTGCAAGCTTTAATCTAGGTTCCAGCTTCAGTGGTCGTTTGTGTACTGGCGATACTGCTTCAGTGCCTGTTGGAAAATATGCAAAGCAATCATTAATCCATTACGGATGGTGGGACAGTATTTCGCCAAGAATTGTTGGCACTGATGATGTGCGTACTGCGCTAGTCTTTGTCGAACGAGCAGAATGCAGTTTGGGTATTGTTTATAGAACCGATGCGCAATTAAGCAAAAAAGTTAAGGTTGTAGCCGTATTTCCTGCGGCAAGTCATTCTGCTATTGAGTATTCTGGAGGATTACTCAAAAATGCAACAGCAGACTCGAAAATATTTTGGGAGTTTTTGCAAAGCAGCGATGCAAAAGCTGTATTTTCTCGCTACGGTTTTATACCACTCAATTAAGTGATAACTATGTTGACTGATGCAGAATGGCAAGCATTGATGCTATCCGCTCAAGTGGGCGTTTGGGCTACGCTATTGTGTTTGCTGCCGGGTATTGCTTGTGGTTGGTTGCTTGTGCGCAAAGACTTTTTTGGCAAGCCCGCATTTGAAGCCATATTATTTATGCCGATGGTGTTACCACCAACGGTTCCTGGCTATTTATTGTTGATCACTTTTGGATCGCAAGGTGCTATTGGGCAATGGTTAAAAAATAATTTTAATATTGAGTTTGTTTTTAATTGGAAAGGCGCTGTTTTAGCCTCGGCAATTATTGCTTTTCCGCTGATGGTGCAAGCTGCTAAATTATCGCTTCAGATGATTGATCGTCGTCTGGAATTTGCTGCCAGCACACTGGGTGCCAGTCCTGTAAAAGTTTGGTTCACAGTGACGCTACCGTTAATGTTGCCAGGAATTTTAATCGGTTTGATTATGGTGTTCAGTCGCTCCTTAGGGGAGTTTGGTGCAACCATTACCTTTGTGGGAAATATTGAAGGTGAAACTCGTACTTTGCCACTGGCGATATATTCAGCAACGCATCAAATTGATGGCGATGCTATGGCTATGCGTCTGATTATAATAAGCTTATCTTTCGCTTTTTTTTCATTATTGTTAAGTAATATTTTGTCGCGCCGCGCTGAAAAATGGTTGGGGATGCATAGTGCTGGATCTTAATTTTACATTTCAGCGCGCTGGTTTTTATTTACAAGTTTGCACGCAAATAGAAGCGCCCATCGTCGGTATCCTGGGCGCTTCTGGTAGCGGTAAAAGTACATTATTATTCATACTCGCCGGTTTAATAAAGCCAAAGCAAGGTCATGTGATACTCGATCATCTGACCTTATCGGACACGCAAAATAATATTTGGATTCCACCGCATCAGCGACGTGTTGGCCTGGTGTTTCAAGATGGACAATTGTTACCGCATTTATCCGTACGCAATAATTTATTGTATGGTTATCGAAATATTTTGCCGGGTCAGCGGCACTTTGAATTAGAGACTGTTGCGAATTTATTAGAAATTGAACATTTGTTGGAACGAAATCCTAACTCGCTTTCTGGTGGTGAAAAACAGCGAGTAGCACTGGGCAGGGCGGTATTATATTCACCATCCCTCTTACTATTGGATGAACCCTTGTCGGCACTTGATGAACGATTAAAAAATCAAATCCTGCCATTCTTTTTGCGCATTCAATCAGAATGTAGCATTCCGATGATTTACGTTACGCATTCACCACGTGAACTTCAATCACTAACCTCTACACAATTAACGATGCGCGAAGGAAAATTGCTCAACGCCGATTCGTATTAATTGACAACTAATGGTTTTTTGCGCAGGAAAGGTTGTAGTGTTTGGAAATGCTTCCGGGTGATGACTTCAATTTCAGATTGGATTTCACGATATTGATGTAGTACCTGCTCACCCAGACTGGTGAGTTGTGTGCCGCCTCCATGAAGCCCCCCTTTAACGGTCTCCACTAAAGCCTGTTGAAAACAGCGATTCATAGTATCTACCAGCAACCAGGCGCGCCTATAGCTCATACCCATTTTTTTTCCGGCGGCTGAAATCGAACCGGTTTCGCGAATTGCATCCAACAAATCCGCTTTGCCTGGGCCTAAAGCAATTTCATCTTCTATCATAAGCCGCAGTTGCGCACGTAAGATTGGCGATTTTAATTCTTTCATAGTATTTTAAGATTCTGGTGTAGGATATTGTTAATAATTTATAAAGCTATCATTTAATCGAGTAAGGTCAAAGTTTTACATAAAGTTTATGATCCAGTTACCGCAGAAACATTGATGACAAAATCATACAACCAAAAAATTTGGAGACAACGTATGGCAGCTATTCCCTGGGGCGTTATCATTTCCGCACTACCTTCGCTAGTTGAGACAGCTAGTCGTTTATTTAAAAAGGCCGATGCACCACCAGAGCCACCCCAAGAGGCTTCATCAAATTACAGTCGGGAGCAATTTGAAGCTGTTATTAAACGGCTCGAACATCTCGAATCGCTGGAGTCCGAACAAGCAAAATTATTTCAGCAAACAATAGCGCAATTGCAAAATATTAGTTTATCGGCGGCTGTTACTGCTAAGAGGGCCAATATCGCTATGGCTGTTGCATTTATAAGTATGATTGCTGCTGCTTTTTCTTTTGTTATTTAACGCTAATAAAAATTAACAGTTAAGCAAATCTGTACTCAAGTATCGCTGCGAAACAACAGCGAATACTGCGGCAGCATTCCAATAAAATTTCAGTTTTAAAATCAAATTAACGTTTTGAAACCGGTAACATTACTCACGATTTTTGCTCCTGGCAAAATATGCAAACTGAATTGCCATTAATTTCTAAACGCCAAAAATCTGTCATTTAAAATAACGTTTCTTTACACACTTCACAGTTTTATAGTTTATTTGACTATATGCTTATGGTTTGTTTGACAATATCTAGCATGAAATGTATACAGGATAGATCGAATCGTCGGATTGGAATAATTATAAATATTCGGCATTTGGTATGTACCTGCTCGCAATGGGCAGAATTGATCCTTAATGGTCTTACTCCTCTATAAGCTGTATTGGGTGAAAGGCTAAAACCTGGAGTCTAATAATGAAATTTTCCATTAATAAAAAAAGTGTTTTTACTGCATTAGTTTGTGGTGCTGCCTTGGGTGTATCGGCAGTTAGCGCGCAAACATTGAGTAGCAATTCAACCGGCACCAATAACGGTTTCTACTATTCGTTCTGGAAAGATTCCGGCAACGCAACCATGACATTACATTCCGGTGGTCGTTACGCTTCCCAGTGGAATAGCGGCACGAATAACTGGGTAGGCGGTAAGGGCTGGAACCCTGGCAGCAGCTCAAAAGTTGTTAGCTATACCGGTTATTACGGTGGTAGTAACTCGCAAAATACCTATCTTGCTCTTTATGGCTGGACCAGAAGTCCGCTAATCGAATATTACGTTATCGAAAGTTACGGCTCCTATAATCCGGCTTCCTGTTCTGGTGGTACTGACTACGGTAGTTTCCAAAGTGACGGCGCTACTTACAATGTGCGTCGCTGTCTGCGAACTAACCAGCCTTCTATCGATGGGAATCAAACCTTTTATCAATACTTCAGTGTGAGAAATCCCAAAAGAGGTTTCGGTAATATCTCCGGCACAATCACCTTTGCCAATCACGCAAACTTCTGGGCAAGTAAAGGTTTGAATCTGGGTAACCATAACTACATGGTATTGGCGACTGAGGGTTATCAAAGTACCGGTAGCTCAGACATAACTGTTAGCGAAGGTAGTGGTAGTGGGGGCGGTGGTGCCGGCGGCGGTGGCGGTGGTGCCAGCTCCAGTTCTACGCCATCAACCGGCGGTGGTAAGACGATTGTGGTCCGTGCGCGCGGAGTAACGGGTCAGGAAAGCGTTACCTTGAAAGTTAACAATACCGTAGTGAGAACCTGGACTCTTAGCACCGCCATGACCAATTACTCCATATCCACTAATCTTTCCGGCGGCTCATTGGTGGAATACACCAATGATTCTTCGAATCGCGATGTGCAAGTGGACTACATCAGTGTGAATGGCTCTATTCGTCAATCCGAAAGCCAAACCTATAACACCGGTGTTTATCAAAACAATGCCTGTGGCGGCGGTAGTGGTAGAAGCGAGTGGTTACACTGCAACGGCGCTATTGGCTTCGGTAATCTCTAAGCGATTTTTAATCGCAAGCGAGGGTGAAACTCTTCGCCGCTTGCAGCAAGGACGCTGATGTTCGTAAAAAAGGGGTAGGGTATCTGCCCCTTTTTTATCGATTAATCTATATCGAAAGACTCCGGAGTAAGACATGAATAATAAGACCGGTTCTATCAAACTCATAATATTCGCTGCTGCCGCAGGTGCTGCTATTTCCTGGGGTGCTCTCAGTTTGACTGCGGATGATTCCATCCAGCGCGAGCAAGTTGTCAAGTTGGAAAACAGAATCCAGGATTTGGAATCTTTACTTGCGCAAAAAGAAAAATCGCTGGACAAGACGCGTGCCTGGTCGTGGGATTCTGTGGCACAGAGACCAGCCAGTGATCACAACCCATCTGCAAAAGCTAAAGCTGAAGATCTAACCAATCAAGCGGTAGCGCCCGAACTTGAGGTTGCTGAAACAGCACTCGATATTCAACAAACATTGAAAAATTTAAGCACCACCTCCGATCGTGATCCACGATCGTTTTCTGAAAAAGTAACTGATTTGCTGGCGACTAACCCCAGCCGGGAAAATATCGCCATTGCCAGCCAAGGGATTGTGGATATGGCGGAGAGCACTGAAAACATGCCCGATCAGGCATTGGAATCCCTCTACCAAAGCCAGACCAACCCTGAGGTGAAACGCGTTGCAGCACAAGTAATGTCCATGCGTGGTAATAACGGATTGATGGAAAAACAAATTAGCGAAGCACGTGCTGGCTTGCGCAGTGATAACCCGGTCGACCGGCAGAAAGTGTTGGTCGAGCTGGCAAAAACTCGTTACGCGGGTGCTGCCAATATCATTGCGCCGTTGCTGCAGGATAGCGATAATTCAGTAAAACTGGATGCCTTGCTCGCGCTACGTGCTACGGGAAATCAAAGCCATGTTTATTTAGTGGAAAGCTTGGTTAATCATCCGGATCCGGCAGTGAGTTGGCTGGCCCAGGATGTGGTGAATAATCTGCAGAACTTAAGCGACAAAGCGCGTACCCGTCTGGCCGGTGCAGATATTGTTGCCGAACTGCCGATCATGGCAATGCAGTAACTAAACGCCACGAGAGAAAACAAAGGTTTCAGGGCGTTCTTTGCACAAGCCCTGTTATTCTTCACACTAATCTTCGCATAGTCCTTGCCTTACTTGTATGGGACGAAACTTAATGCAGTTTCGTCCCATGCGTTTCCTTCGCTTTAATTTCCCCCGACTTTTATTTTGTATTGTTAGGCGACAGATGCCGAATTTTGCTTCTATACTCTGTAGTTAGAATATGACATTGGGTAGATGAGTCTATGGATGAACAAGCCTACAAAGAAAATGACTCTGGATTCGTGAGGTGAATGGCGTTTACTCGATAAGAAAATGAAATCAAATAATAATAAATAAGTGAGGAAACATGAAAATAGCAGCTGAAATAATAAATTGCATGCCCAAAAATGCAGAATTTTCAACGCAAACTGATGGCAACGGCAACACTGAATTAAGGGTTTGGTGGAATCATCCTGAGCATGCCGAACTGGAAATTATCATACCTATACCTAACGAAATCAGAAGCCATTTAAAAAACTCTTCAGAAACACAATTGCAAGCTCAGCTTTCAAAAATAAATCTGTATATTAAAGTTAAACTTTTAAATTTTAATAATGAACCACCGCATAAAAACCCTAAGAAAGAGATATGGAATATTCCGTTTAATGAACTGATTAATTAAACACTAGCCAGCGCACAAGCAGTGTTATTGCCTAGCCTTAACCTAATGTCAGTTAGGTAATGCTCCTGACAATGATGTGTCTGCCAGGAACATTAGCGCGCATATTTATTCAAGTGTCCTGCATTATTACCGCGTAGGTGCTTTATCTCCTGGATACCAAAATTGTGAATGGCATTTTTCACAAGCTTCATCAATTATTCCGCCAGCGGCTTCCAAAGCTGCAACATCTTTTGCATCTATTGCAGCAATTGCCAAGGTAACTGCAGCGTGTAAATCATGCGCATTGTTTATAAATGCCGGACGATTATTAGCAATTAATTTTGCAATTTCTAATGGACTAAGTTCTGCAGCTACTGTTGAGGTACTTGAGTGCGCCACTTTGCGGCCTTCAATAACCAATAGATTTGAAACCTCACGCAAGGCAATGGCATGATTTTTTAACACCGTCCATTCTTCATCGGTCGCAGGTTTTTTCTCCTCAATACCCTCAGCAGTACTGATAGTTTGAATTGAATTCCAAATCGGATCAACGTTAGGGTCAATCACCGATATCATCAATTCTTGAATAGTGGCTGTAGGTTGAAAGGGTGATATAGCTTTAGGTGCTTCTGCTTTTTTATCGCAGGCAACAACCGCGATGACTATCGCGATTGTTGCGGCTATCCTATAAGTCATTTTAAAAGTTAACTTAAGGCTAATACTCATAGAAAATTTTATTCCGAATTAATGTTAATTAATTGCAAAGCAATAAAACAAACCTGCACCGCCGGTACTCGCTAATTTTTCCTGGCTGCAACCTTTACTGGCGTGTGCTGAATTCCATGAAGTATTGCCGCCACCCGTGCGATCAAAATGGCCAACTTGCACTGAACCTTCTTCAGTATTACTGGTGTAGTTTTTACAAGTATGGTCTGCAGCATCAGTAAAAGCAGTACCATCGGTTTGCGAACCGGTAAGAATATCGTGTTGGTTCGGAGTTTCACCCGCCCCTTTAATAGGTTCATTTTTTTCAGAGAGCGTGGTGTTGCGACTTAAATTATTTCCACGTCTTGCTGCATCGAGGTTATCGCCATGTAGATCGGCAACATCTTTTGCTACAGCTCCGCCTTTCGCATTAAACCAGGGGCCGCTGCCGATACGGTCGCGCGCATTTACTGCGGGTTTGCCGTCCGCAGTTTGTGTACTTAGATAGGCATGCCAGATTTTATTTCCTGCGTTCACGGCAGTAGCTAATTTTTGGCAATGGGCATCGGCACCTGCTATACCGCCGAGATTGGCGCCTTTCCCAAGCCCTTCGCTAGTAACAAAAAAACTTAACGGCTTTGCGGCATCCGCGGGTTTAACTTCGGGTTTTGGTACAGGTGCGTCAACAGCAAATGCGACGCAGCTGCTAACTAGTGTCATCAACAATGTGCTGCGCAATAGGCTCGCGAAGTTAATGGTTGAAGTTTTGTTAGAGCAGGTAATGGATGTTGTAGATGTAAACTTCATAGTGAGTCCTCAAAAAAATTAAGCCGCGATAAAACCTATAGCGCGACCAGCAATGCCAACGCCAAACCACAGCGTTAGCGAAATAAGTGCAGTGATAATAGCAAGCGCACGATGGGGGTCTGCGGTGGCGGTGACTTTGCGGTAGAGCGTAAACTGCACCAGTAAAGCGAGCGCCAATAATTGAAACTTTAACCAAAAAGCCGGGTTTGGATAATAGAGTGCCGCGCTAGGCGCAAACATAAAAAGACCGGAAAAAAGAATGGAAATTAATCCGGCATAAATCAGCGGGTTGGTTGATTTCACTAATAAGCGCAATGGCTGATTGGTTAAGCCCGTGCCGAGTAAACGAAGATTAACTAACAATATGGGAGTAAGAATTAACACTAACCCGCCGATGTGAAATAGCTGCGCCAGGACACCGTATAAATGGTTAGACTGCCCGATACTAATGGCTAGTTCGGTGTTTTGCAGCGCTTGAAAAAAAGATTGTGTACTCACAGCAGCTTTTCTCTTATAAAATTTTTAGTAATTCTTGATTAACTTAATGCGTGGCTAAATAAGGAATCAATCGTCCACAAGTAACCACAAAGCTCCAGGAAATCAGCGAGATCCATCCTGAAATTTTTGCGCCAGTGGGAGCTGCAGCCTGCGTGCCCCAGTCGGCTACGCGGCGACCAAACTTAAATTCAAACCAAATAGCGTTAAGCCCCGCCAGTACAATTAGCAAAAGCTTTAAAGGGAAAACAAGATTGTTAAGTAAGTTGGGTCCGCTAACAAAAACCAATAAAAACCCGGTAATAAAGGTGACGGCAAAACCACCCAGTAGCCACGGACGAAGGCGATGGAGAATATCGCTCACAGACACATTCGGCAAAAAGACACCGATCAAGCGCAAATCAGTTAATAAAATTAAACCAAAGGAAAATACCAAACTAATCAAATGTGATCCTTCCACCAAAGGATACATATAGATTGATTCGCCCAAGGCAACACCGAGGGGAGAATCCTGCAATAGCTGTAAAAAATCTTTGGCTGTCATGTTCTACTCATTTTTCACTGTAATTTGCTTATTCAATTCATCTTATTAAATGAATGTAACTCATGTGTTCGAAGCGACTCATGTATTCAATGCAAGCGTAAAATAAGCGGACGTTGGCAAACTATTGTCCGTAATTCATACAAACATTTCGCCTGTAAGTATTATTTAGCTGCTTCGGCAACCGGTTTTTCTTTAGGCGCTGGTTTAACAATTTTGGTAATAATGCCGCCTTGTTCTTCATAATTTTGCGATCCGACAACACCAACAACCTTGAAGCCCTTATCAAATAAAAGGTCACCGGCTTTGAATGCGCGGCCGGCATGATTAGAAACGGTGATAATGCTGCGATCTTTAGGAATATAAGCCAGATTTTTTTCCAAATCGGCGAGCTGGATGTTGAGATATACGGGGAAAGAGCCAATCGTCGATATC
This sequence comes from Pseudomonadota bacterium, assembly GCA_040386215.1. GTDB lineage: Bacteria > Pseudomonadota > Gammaproteobacteria > Pseudomonadales > Cellvibrionaceae > Cellvibrio. The sequence goes on along the minus strand of JAZKFX010000016.1, from coordinate 39,404 downwards.
TCGTCGGGACGACGCAAGTCAATAAAAATAACTTTGTCGGGCTTGGTCAGCCACTCATCTATTTGCGCGCGCGTGAGTTCGGGCACTTTGTGTTTGATTTCTGTAGGTTCAGCGCCGGTTTGTGCGAAAGCGAATGGCGTAATAAATATGGCGATTAAAGCAAAAAATCTTACAAACTGGGTCATGGGGTTTACCTTCCAAAAATATGAGAGTGCCAGTAGTGACTGGTCACCCAGAAACTATCTGGGATATAAGCTCTAGAGCAACTAGCGTACCAGTCATAAAAAAATTTTCGCAATTTATTATAAATTTTATTAGTAGCTGATTTTTAAAGATAATTTTTTTAGGAGTGTATATTCAGCAACACTAATTCAGTGGAAAATAAAGCGGGGTGTTTATATATCAGCAATCGATTTGAGCATGAGGTGTTGATATATCAGCAACAGCAGAATAAAAAAAGCCTCAGCTTTAAAGCTGAGGCTTGTGTAATTTTGATAACGTTTTTTAATCTGATTTCAGTCAGCATCAGTATGCTCGTCAGTCCCGGCGTAATGAGTGTGCCTAATGCACCGCAACACTGTGCTTTAAAACATTATTCATAGGCAAATTCCTCGACTTCTAAATACTCCAATGTCCATTCCTGAATATCTTTCATGGCAAAGTTTCTCAAGGTTGCTTTCTCTACATCATGCGCATCTAGCAACCATTGTTCTTCTTTGTGCCATTCAGTAGATCCGAACCAAATTTTTTCAGGGATGATCTTTCTATAACCCGTTTCTCCTCTGTAATTTGTATATAAAATCTGCACTGCTTTTTTTAATTCAATACTCATTGATATGCCTTTAATAAATAAAAATAATTGGTATTCATTGTTATACGACAGAAAAGACGCTAGGAAAAATTAGTCATCAGCACCGTTTATACACTACTTACAAGCCTAACCTTTATAAATGATTCAACTTAAATTCACCAGCAGAAGCTAAATTGAAAATGAAGTATTTGAACGCACAATAACCATACAACTAAAACTAAAACAAAAAGTAAAGAAATTTTGTAAAGGCTTAAGCCAGTTAAGTGCAACATATTTTTTATGACGGAGTTAAAAAATCATCTGGTTTACGAATTTTATGTTTAAAAGTTAAGCTAAATAATCCTTGGTGGCGCTAGATGTAGCATTGACTGGATCTTCAATGTTAAAAATATAATTAAATTTTAAATTAATTTAAATTTATTTTTTTAAAAAATTGATTTTTGAACAATAATTGCAAACTATTACGTCAGGTTTAGAACAAATTTTGACCTTGTTCTTAAAAATGCGTAACAGATTTTTAAATACCAAATATGCCTAGCAAAATGTAATAGGGTAATCGTCTGCTGAAGTAGGTACCATGCCACGTTTATTAGAAAACCGATACCGGATCGCTGGGTTAGCTTGCAGAAATAAAAGTGTTCAAAATAGAAAAAGCACAGAAAAACATTAGGGAAATGTGTAACTAGTTGACCGGACATGTAACGACCTTGCGTTGGCGCCGACAGAGAGTTTATGGTTTAAGCGCCACTATAGAGAAGACGTGCACTATGTTCTGCTGAATTTTCGAGGATTAAAAATACATGAGTAGCTTAACTATATGTGACTTGCGTCATACGCGAGAAAAAAATGAACATATGAAAATAGACCATGCAGCCATATTAAATTCTATTAATCAGTATGTTTATGTAAAGGACAAAAATGGAATTTATCTTTACGGTAACGATTCGTTTGCAAATATATCTGGACTTGATTCCAGGCAAATTGTAGGTAAAACAGATTTCGATCTTATTTGGGGCGCTCAAGCTGAATATCGTCGCGCCGATGACAAGCATGTGCTGAATGGCAATCGTTTGGTCAATGTTGAGCGCTATCAGTTGCATGAACATGGGCTAACCAAAATCTTGCTAAACCTGATGCCTTATCAGTCTGCAACTGGCGACGTGATTGGTGTGCTCGGTCATTTTTTCGATTTTAACCAACATTTGATGTTAGAAACCAAAGGTGTGTTTGATAAAAACAGGCTCTATCTGGAGTTTGTCCCCGAATGGTTGTCCTCTACTGAAATCAGAGTTTGTTTCTATCTTCTCCATGGCTTTTCTGCTGCAAGAATTTCGGAAAAAACGGGAACAACAGTTAGTACGGTGAGATTTCACATCAACAATATCAAAAATAAAATGCAATGCAAAAATAAAAATGAGATTACAGAAGTCGCTATGCGAACTGGAATTGCCTGGAAAATTTTCTCCCTCCAACACCAAATCGACGATTAGCGAGATAATGGGATCATGACAAGAATGAATTTTGCAACTGCTGAAGCTTTGGTCGATCATTTGGAGCTGACTAAGCATGTCGAAGGCGGATATTTTCGCGAAACCTATCGCGATAAAAAATTTGTAGCAACTGCGCGCGGCGTAAGGAATGTTAGAACCGATATTTATTACTGTTTACCCAGTGATGATTTTTCCGTATGGCATAAATTAATTGATTTGGAAGAAACTTTTCATTTTCATTATGGTGATCCTGCAATTATTTATCGCATTGAAAATAGAAAAATTATTACCGAAACACTGGGTGCATCACCCATTGGCAACCCGAAAATTGTAATGCCGCCGAACACCTGGTTTGCCATTCGTCCCAGTGGCATTAAGCAACCCGCCGCATATTCGTTAATGTCTTGCTCAGTGGTTCCCGGATTTGATTATTCTGATTTGGTCATTGCCGATGACACTATCATGGAGGAGCTTGATGAGAGTGAACATAAGTTAGCATCCAGCTTACTTAAAAGTTCACATAAATAAAGGACAGTGTTGATGAAATCAATAAACATTTTTTTACTACCCGGCATCATTATTTTGAATCCATTAGCCTCTGCCGAGACCCTGGAAGTTAACGATGACTTTGCGTTAAATGAGGTGGTAGTGACTGCGCAGAAGCGAACAGAGTCAGATAAAAATGTGCCTTTGTCGGTTACTGTTCTTTCGGGGAAAAATCTCGATTCGCTTGCTATGGCTGGCGATGATGTTCAGGCATTGTCGGGTCATGTCCCTGGCTTATATATTGAATCTTCCAATGGACGCATAGCACCTCGCTTCTATTTGAGAGGTTTAGGCAACGTTGATTTTGATTTGGCAGCTTCGCAATCCGTGTCGGTAATTTACGATGATGTAGTGCAAGAAAATGTAATTTTAAAAAGCTTTCCATTGTTCGATATTGAAAATGTTGAAATAGCTCGCGGCCCACAAGGAACACTGTTTGGTAGAAATACTACAGCGGGAGTTGTCAAATTTACTTCTAAAAAACCAACCACTGAAACGGAAGGGCTATTAAATCTCTCCTACGGAACCTATAACTCCGCCAACGTTGAATCGGCCTTAGGCGGTACCGTGATTGAGGATAAATTGCTAGGTCGATTATCGTTTCTAACGCAACACCGCAGCGATTGGATCGACAATGATTTTACGGGCGAATCCAATGCGCTGGGTGGAGTGCGTGAATACGCCGGTAGATTGCAACTATTATATTTACCCGCAAACAATGTAACAGCACTGCTCAATTATCATCAACGCTATCTTGATGGAACACAAACACCATTTCGGGCCAACGTCTTTACGGCTGGCAGCAATAAACTCAATGAAAACTATGATCGCGATTCAGTGTTTTATGACGGTGGAAATAATAATACCCAGCAATATAATGGCTCCGGTGGCTCCATTAATATTAATGTCAATTTTGATAATGCAATCTTCACGGCCATCTCTGCCATAGAAAATGCCGATGGGAAAAATACCGGTGATATAGACGGTGGTGTTGCAGGTATAGGTCCGGGATTTATTCCCTTTTCATCGGCCACGGTAGATGCTGGAAATGTTGATCAGTTAACCCACGAATTACGACTTGCCAGTGCAAGTAATGATTTTTGGAATTGGTTAGTCGGTGCATTTTATTTTGATTCGGATCTGTCGGTGTTTACCGATGCGGGTTTTAACGCGGCGACAGTTTATCACCACAATGAATCCACTGCCTTGTTCGCCCATAACAGTTTTCAAATTAATAACTTAATCATTGCTGCGGGACTGCGCTTTACCAATGATGATAAAAAATTTCATGCTAATGGAATAGCGCCAATCGATGTTTCGGCTGAAAAACTCAGCTGGGATTTCAGTGCTAATTATTTATGGAGTGAGAGCACCAGTTTATTTGCTCGCGTTGCGGATGGTTTTCGCGCACCCAGTATTCAGGGTAGAAATGTTGCATTTTTGGGACAGCCCTCAGTGGCTAAATCAGAAGATATATTGTCATTTGAACTTGGAATTAAAACTGATTTACTCAATGAAAAATTGCGTATTAATGCTGCCATTTTTAACTATAGGATAGAAAATTTTCAATTATCTGCCATTGGTGGAAGCTCCAACTCCAATGAATTGTTGAACGCAGAGGAAGGGCAGGGAAAGGGATTTGAAGCAGATGTAGAAGTGATTCCCTCCAGCAATATTAAAATAACAATGGGTTACAGCTATAACGATACTGAAATCAGCGATAAATATTTGTTTACTGCTGTTTGCGGTTCAATGCAATGCACGGTTACTGATCCAGTCAATGCTCAGGGTTTTGCAAATATTCATAGCAATCCATTTCCCGGCGCCCCCAAAACCAGCTTGAATCTGACGCTGCTATACAAAGTTCCCTATAAGTCTGGCAATTGGTTTTTGTTAACTGACTGGGTGTATCAGGATGATATTAATTTAGCCCTGTACGAATCAAAGGAATTTATAACTGATAAACAATTTGAGGGTGGGTTGCGTTTTGGTTATGAAAACCTGATAAAGCATTATGAGTTTTCAGTTTTCGCACGAAATATAACCGATGAAGATAATGTGAAAGGTTTTGTAGATTTTAATAATAATACCGGTTTTGTGAACGAACCAAGAGTCGTGGGTATTGAATTGCGGATGAGTTTGTAATCCAACCCCTTCGCTATTGGTTAGGTTTGCCGTATTTTTTTAGTATTCGTGTGTATTTTTTTAGTAGCCCACTGTAGCGATAAATTATTATAGCTACAGCGAATGATTATCAGATCGATGCGTCACAGATTTATACAGCGAGGCCAAGCGCCCTTAACAGGAAATTTCTATGAAAAAGCAAGACACGCAAAACCCGGTACTCAATTTGAGTTTTTTAAAACAGTATCCACTGGAAGATGATATTTATTCGAGTCTCGACAAGCTTCAAGCACTGTGTAATACGCAAACCATGTTGTATTCAAACGATTCTTTACCAGACTCGAATATGCGCTTTCATTACTCGCTGATCATTGAAGAACAAGTGCTTGAATTACGCAGTTTGCTCGATGAGTTATTCAATTAAGCCTGGGCTGTCTCGCAATGATGCTATGGGTAATTATTTGATGGAAAATCCGCTAACAATTTGTTAGCGGATTTTTATTTGCCAAAAATTACTTGACGCGCCCGTTAAAGCCAGGCGTTAAAACAGCAATTTTATAGGCTGCACCGCGACCTACTATGTAAAGCATCTTTTTATCCTTACCGGCAAAGGCAATATTTTGTGGCTTGTGTGGAATAGGAATAACACCCAAACCATTACCTTGTTCATCAAAAATTTCGATGCCTTTATTGGAAGTTACGTACACACGTCCCTTATTATCAATGGCAATACCATCCGCACCACTTGAAAAACCGGTTTCAGTTTTTTCGTAGCCCTGAAGCTTCGCAAATTCTTTGCGTTCCCCCAGCTTGCCATTGTCCGTCACCGCGTAAGACAACAGGTATTCACCTGCAGTGTTTGCAAGATACAAGGTTTTTTCATCGCGACTGAGTTGTATACCATTAGGGCGCTCGACATTATTAAGTAGCTGCGTAATATCGCCATTTGCAGTGGCATAATAGACAGCAGGGCGCGCAGGCTCGGTAATTTCACCCTTAGGCAATACACCGATATCAGTGAAATAAACTCCGCCGCTTTTGTCGATAACTAAATCATTAGGACGTTGAAACGGCTTGCCTTGATAATTATCCACCCAAACTTTTTCATGCTCTTTGGGATAGACAACTCCAACTTGTGGTTTCAGATTTTGCACAGATACCAAATCGCCTTTTTTGGTGTAGGCCAAACCATTTGTACCGTTAGAATTATCAAAGTAAGTGCTAATGCTATTGTCAGCCGCAATGCGAGTGACACGATTAGCACGGGTTTCAGTAAAAATAACGCTGCCATCTTTTAATGCAATGGGGCCTTCAGTACCTTCAAATTTATCTCTGATAAATTCAATCGGAGTACCTTCTGCCACCACACCTTCCATCGCTGGAGCAACAGTGTTTTGTGCGAAGGCATTTGTGGATAAAAGAAATATGGCAAGGCCCAATTGTTTAACACCAAGTTGTTTGAGGCTCCGTTGTTTTGACACCGGGTAAAACTTTCTACGAGTACTCATGAATATTCCTATGTTAAAAATTAATTGATCGAGAAGAAATTAGCTGGCGAACTTAATCGAGCAACCATAAGGTTTAGTGCTTGGATTGGGGACTTTTTTACCTGAAGCTACAGCGGCTAAAGCTTCGCGTACGTAGTTGGTTGCAGCAGGGATATCTTCTGGTTTCTTGGATGGAATACTGTCGATGCCGCCTTTATAAACCAATACACCCTTATCATTAATAATAAAAAAGTGGGGACTGGTTTGCGCACCGTAGAGTTTTGCCAGGGTGCCTTCCGCGTCAAGAATAGTATTGCTTGGTGTTGCGCCGCGGTCTTTGTTTACTTTAATCGCGCCTGCCGCATCCACGTGGCCTTGTTTACCTTTTGCAGATGAAATCACTTGTAACCAGACTACGTCTTTCGCGGTGAATTCTTTTTGCAAGTTAGGTATGTTGCTACTTTTGTCGTAATGTTTTACGACGAAGGGACACTCGTGGTTCGTCCACTCCAACACTACTGTTTTACCTTTGAGGCTAGCCAGATCAATGGTTTTACCAATAACAGTTTTGCCGGTGAAAGTGGGAGCTGCTTGATCAACAGCCGGTTCAGCCATGGCAACAGAACTCACTAAGGCTCCAATTGAAGCACCGACGAGAGTTGCGGTTAATACTGCATGAGTAGCAAATTTACGTAATGACATAGTGAAACTCCTGACAAGGTTAGAGGAAAATTGTTTTGGATCATTTGGGTAAAGCAATGCTGCTAAGCACAATATCCGGCGTGAGTATCTGGGGAAGTTCGATGGGCCTGGCATTGCTTCCCGCAGGATAAAACACGTACAGCGGCACGCCGCTGCGACCGAATTGGGTAAGGACGGCGGTGATTTCGCCATCGCGCTTGGTCCAGTCACCTTTTAGATAGGTAATGCCAGCGGTTTTGAATGCGTCTTTTACATCGCTATTGCTCAACGCCACGCGTTCATTCACAAGGCAGCTAATACACCAGGATGCGGTAAAGTTAAGGAAGACTGGCTTGCCTTCGCTTAAGAGAGATTGCAGATATTCGGGGGAGTAGGGTTGCCAGTTTTGCGTAGCGGAAGTCTTGTCAGTTGTACTATCGCCGCCACTTTCGCTAATAATCGACACGCTTGAGTAGCCAACCCATAAGGTTAACAACAAGATGCTCAAATTAATGCCAGTGCCGATACGTTCGGTGTTTGGGCCGGTATTACGTGTGCTGTCGTAAAGCCAGGCCGCAAAAGCCAATGCAACCATACCACTTAGCGAAATAAGTACGACCTGTGCACCGGCTTGTTGTGCCAGCACCCATATCAGCCATACCGCAGCGGCGTACATGGGAAATGCTAACCCTTGTTTGGTGCGTTCCATCCATAAGCCAGGTCGCGGCAACCAGCGTTGCAACCTTGGCCAATGCGCTAGCAACAAATACGGCAGTGCCAAGCCAAAGCCCAAGCTTATAAAAATAGCGAATAGCTTAACTGCTGGTTGTGCCAACGCATAACCCAAGGCAGCTGCCATAAATGGGGCAGTGCAAGGCGTAGCAACAATAGTAGCGAGCACACCGGTAAAAAAACTACCGCTATAACCACCTCGATCTGCCAACGATGAGCCCACACCTGCGATGCTGCCACCAATGACAAACACACCGGAGAGATTCAATCCTACTAAGAACATCAAATAAGCCATCGCCAAAACAAATAGCGGCGACTGGAATTGAAAGCCCCAGCCAATTTGCGCACCACCGCTTTTGAGGATTACCAATACTGCGGCTAGCAAGCCAAAACTCGCCAGGACCCCGGCGGTGTACACCCAACCTTGCAGGCGAATTTGCCGTGGTGATTGTTCAGCATGACTCACCATCGACAAGGCCTTAAGCGATAAAACGGGAAAGACGCAGGGCATTAAATTGAGAATTAAACCACCCGCTAAGGCCAATAACAGTGCTGACACAAATCCGATATCTTCCTGAGTAGTTGCTTTAACAAGTGGAGGTAAGTGATTGATATCGAAGCCCATTGCTACTGGGCCTATCGCGGTTTGTTCGGTGATGACCAACACACCTTTTAGCGGCTGGTTGGGTTTGAGCGGTGCTTCTCCGCTCCTAAGGCTTAGCGCAATGCCATCTGCTAAAACACTATAGGGCTGATCAATATTTTGTTTAATGACACCCCAATCGGCGGGGTAAAACCAAATTTCTTTAATATTCTTCGCTTGGAGTGCAGGTATGGCAGCTTTCAGATTTAGACCGTCTGCAGTCCGCTCAACTTGCACTGGCCAGGGACTTTCAACGGGTAATTGTGACAAGGCTGTAGCAATAAGCGGGCTACCGGCACCGCTTGGATTGCCTGTGGCAACCACGGGCAAACTTAAACTGAGATGAACTTGCTGAGGAATACATTCTTCGTTACACACCAGCCAATCCACGGTTGCTACCGCTGTAAATTGACTACCAATCTTTGCTTCCTTGGGAACGCTGATTTTAGATAAGAGCGTAACTTCGTCTGAGTAACCATAATTCGTAATCGTGCCAAGGCTTATGTGGCTGGGAATCGGCCAAAGGATTTCACTGGCAATCGCACCTTCCGACAGTTGCCATTCAATGGTAGTTGGCAGTCCGGAATCGCCGGAGTTAGACCAGTAGGTGTGCCAGTGGGGAATGATCCGCTGATGAACACCGAGATAAATTTCACTACCCGGGTAAACGGCAGCGACAGATGCCACTAACTGCGCGGAAACTTGTGGCGTTGCCGCACTATCGCTAATGGCGTAAGCCGTCTCCAGTTGCAACAGCAATAGGAAACCAGCAAGAAAATTCCCAAAGTGCATATTCAAAACCTTACTTCAAACGTGACTGGATTTTTTGTACGCCCGCCAGCGCACAAGGTTCATCAGTCTTGCCGCCACCCACACCAATAGCACCAATAATTTCATCGCCCACTTTTAATAAAACACCACCGGGTCGGGCGTTGAGGTTGGTATCCGCAGCAATTTTGTCAGCCAGGGTTTTGTCGGTTTTAGCTTGCTCGCCGAGTTGGCTTGTGGGAATTTTAAACTTAAGGGCGGTCACCGCTTTGTTAGTGCTCGAAGTAACGCCGCGTGGCGAAGTGCCGTCTGTAGCAAGCAATGCTTTGAGCACACCGGCTGAATCCACCACGCTGGCTGCTACTGTTTGCCCACCATCAGCTGCACAGGTGTCGATGGCGATACGTGCAGCTTCGATTGCTAATTCCAGAGCTGGGCCTTTTGCTGCGGGGACTCTTGGTTGCACACTGGAAGATGAAACTGAACTGCTGGAGTCTTTGCTATTCGTGTCAGCGGCGGTTGCGGTTAAGGTCGCAGCGCAAAGACCGGCTACGAAACTCAATGTTGAAATTTTCATTTAGATATTCTCTTTTTTTGCAAAAATGCAGAGCTTTTTACAGCTCTGCCAATGGGGTTTGATGTTGCTGATTAATTGCTACGGTTTTTATTCAGACAGTTAAAGCTTCGCTCTGAATGCCAAACTAAATGCTCGCTCATAACCCGGCTGTTCAGTGACAGCCGTAGTGCCGCTGTAAGTTGCTTTGCCGGTAGCGTAGTGTTCATCCAGCAAATTTTTAACAGCTAATGTCAGCTCATATTTACCTTGGTCTTTTTCAATACCAATGCCGCCATCAACAATGCTGTAAGCCTTTTGCAAAGTATTTTCCGACAGGTTCGCCGCGAGATATGTTTTCGAACGATAGGAATTATTTAAGAACAAATGCAACGCATAGCCAGCACCAAAAGCTTTGCTGTAATCCACACCGTAATTGAGAATTGTCTTTGGCGCACCGTGTAATTGTTTGCCGGAGTAATCAGCAATTTGAGTAGTAGAAATATCCGGTACCGTTGTTGTGAATTCGCTGTAAACAGCGCGATTAAAAGCGCCGTGCAAATTGAGTCGTAAGCCGTTAGTCACTGCAAATGCAGTTTCAAACTCCAAACCGCGCGCAGTAACCTCTGGAATATTGCCCAGGTAAGTGCGGGTGCCGGTAGGTTGGGTTATATCAGGCACCGTCAAATTGCCTTGATAATCAGTCAGCCTGGTGTAGTAGAGGTTCGCGTTCAACAGCAGCCTGCCGTTAACCAATAAACTTTTAAAACCCAATTCAGCATCTTCAGCTTTTTCCGGTTTTACGTTTAATGGATTGCCGTAATCCGCACTGGATGAATCCGTATTAAATTCCACCGCACCGGATTTTTCACCGGATGACAATGATGTGTAAATTAATGTTTCCGGCGTAAGTTTGTAGCTAGGACTGACTAACCAGGCGATAGAATTATCTTTAATTTCCTGGCCTTCTTTCCAATCATAAATTCCACCATTTCCTGCGTTACTTGTACCTATGGCGCTGCGATATAAAGCTTTAGCAGCATTCCACGCTCTTAAATCCGCGGCATTTGTGAGATCAATTCCGTATTTTCCAGATTTGCTGTCGTCGGTGCCCGTCGCATTAGTTAAGGCTGTACCCGGACGATCAAGCTCACGGCGACTGCGACCGGTTTTATGTTCTTCCGTATCACGCAGGCCCAGAGTGAGAGTTGCCTTATCGGTGAAATGCCAATTCACTTGGCCAAAAGCCGCGAAGCTTTCCGTTTCTGGTTCCAGTACATAGGAGCGATACACATCGCGTTGCGAATCGGTTAACAAGCCACGATATTTGGGCGCATTTAAACTGGCGTACTGTGAGTCGCTTGCATTAAATGCACCTGCGTCCGCACCGAAATAGGTGGGGTCATCGCTATACACACTCGCATCCAGATAAAATAAACCGACTTGATAGTCATAGGCTTCGTCGCCTTTAAAACTCAAGCGAAATTCTTGCGAGGTTTGTTCGTTCCAGAGTTGTTGGCCACCGTTACCTATATCAAAACGCGTTACGCCACCATTTTTAATATCGAAGTGTTGCTCGCGATAAGCGGTTAAAGAAGTGAACGTGTATTCTTCATATAAGTTCTTTTTAATTTCTACCGAGATACCACCTTGATTAGTGCGTTGTGGCCGTGCTTGCGAATCTTCAATATGATATTTACCCGCTTCAGGGTCACCAAACACAGGTTGATAGGCGGCATCCGTGATCGGATCATTAAAATAACTGCGCTGCAATCGACTTTGAAATGTGGTGGCTCTCACAACGCCATCATCAAAACTCGCAGGGCCATTATTTAACAATAAAGATTTATTGCCGTTTTCAACGGATTGAACTTTATCAATGATAATTCTTGCAGATAAGGTTTCATCGGGCGTTACCAAAAATTGTAAACGGCCACCAATGCGATTAGTTTCATTCCAGGTTTCTGGCCCCGACTGCCACTGATTTTCCAGCATGCCATCTTTTTTATTGAGAAAAAAAGAAGCGCGATAAGCAACAAGATCATCAACAATTGCACCGGTTGCAGAAAATTTTCCAACTAATTCGTGAAACTCTCCTACGCGAGTCTCAAAGTTGTAACCTGATTTAAAATTGGGCGCTTTAGTCGCAATATTAACCACACCCAAGGTGGTATTTTTACCCAGTAATGTTCCTTGAGGGCCGCGAATAACTTCAATGCGATCAACGTCCACCCAATCGTTCCAGGATTGGCCAACGTAAGAGCTCACCACACCATCCACAATGACACCTACGCTTGGCTCCATTGTGTCATTCGCACTATTTTTACCAATGCCGCGCAATGAAATACTGGTTTGCCGCGGATTGCTGCCAAACACGCCTAAATTTGGAACTTTTTTGGTCAAATCATTAACTGTGACAATGTTATCGCGATCTAAAGTTTTACCACCGACAACTGAAACTGGAACTGGTATATCTTGCGCAATTTCTTCGCGATTCCGTGAAGTCACCACCACGGTTTCTAATTTAACGGCTTTTTCTTTTTCATTTTGTTTGTCAGTAGCATCAGCAGAACTAAAGGTTGTTAGTGATGTGCCAATGACAAAGCTAATTGCCGTCGCAATAATTTTAGGTTTAAACGGCCAAGCGGAAATCGCTGCGTTTGCGGAGGCCTGCTGTGAATTTGGCAAGCGTGTAGAACGCGAAATACTCATTTAAAAAACTCCAAAAATAGACAATGTGGTAAAGGATTAATTACCTTTTCAAAATCTACGTTCTCAATATCTGTGCCAATATCAAAAAACAAAACCAAAAAAATCGCGAGTCGCCAAAAAACTCTATTGCGCATGGTGTTTACTGGATGAAATGCCTATTTCTATACAAAGTTAGTTTTTTGCTCCACGAAAAAACTCAAGTTCCCTGTTTGGATATCAGCAGTAAAATGCTGGTAAAAAATCAATTAAAAATCCAAGTGTTAAATATTCAACAGTAGTAATTTTACTCAGTAACACAATAATATTTTATGGAGCTTTCACTACCGATTGTTAGCGAAGGTGATGCGTTCGTTTGCTATAAGCTAAGAAACAAAAAATATTATTTGTTATTGGAAAATATCTTTAGTATCGCAACCCAATCAAATCAACAAAGCTACGCCAGAGATTAAAAAATGAATTAGCTCTGTTGATCCAGGGTTTCCGCTAGCGGGGCACTAGCTGCGCATGGCCAGCTAAACAAATATTATTGGGTATAAAGATGTTTTTAAAAAATGTATTAATAGCTGGACGCAACACTATTCTATGGGCGGCTCGACCGAGACTTTCACGCTTGACGATATTTTTGCTGTACAGCACTTTTATTCTTTCAAATTTATCCGCAAATATTTCATCAGCTCAAACCACATCTTCTGTTACGTCCTCTGCTGCTGGATTAATTATCGAAACTCGCAGAGAGCCGATGGGGAAACTATGTTGAATTTACGTCTGGCGCGGGAGCTAAAGACACTCACTGTTTATGGCGAACTTCTAAATCTATTGGATCATAAGGGTAAGGATATTGTTTATTTTTATGAAAATGCTTTCGATCCCCAAAGGGGGGCGGGTGAGTCGCGCAGAAGAGCCGCGTTCTCTTCGTGTTGGTTTGAAGTATAAGTTTTAAAATACAGGTTTCCGAAAATACGTTTTGAACTTCATCGGTGTTGAAAAATCAGCAGTCAGCACAAAAACATCTGTTGGTTTTTCACCAGCTGGCGAAATAAAAACATTTGAAAACGGTGCGGCACAAGACCTTGTGCCCATAGGATTAAAATAAATTATTGTTACTAGTGTTTTTTCATACTTCTGCTCAACTAGAGAAAATCTCTTCGTCATATCATTTATATAACCGTTGTATTTCAATCAAATCGTTTTATTATTAACAGCGGTCATAGCGCATTTCACTGCCAAGCAAACAATTAAAGATAATTTTCACTCTTATTCTTTTTTCTTTGAATTTTAAAAAAACTCGTCTAAAGAATTTTTTGTTGCTGGCATAAATATGGCATTGCTTTAATGAGCAACGTTATTTTTGTTGGCTATCAAACAAAGGAAATTTAAAAATCAATAAATCGCCGGTGTTGGCTGGAAACAGAACACGGGATTTATCGAAAAATAAAATTGTAATTGACCGTTATTTTTTGAGGAATATTTATGAAGCTATTTGCTAAAAATGCTGCTTTCCTAGCAGCTACACTACTCATTTCATCTGCCGGTTTTGCCAAAGATATTATTTTGTTGAACGTGTCTTATGATCCAACCCGGGAACTCTATGCAGATTATAATGTTACTTTCGCAAAATATTGGAAAGAAAAAACTGGCGATAATGTAAAAATTGATCAATCTCACGGCGGCTCTGGTAGCCAATCGCGTGCGATTATCGATGGCTTACAAGCAGATGTAGCAACACTTGCGCTAGCTGCTGATGTCGATGCATTGGCAAAAAAAGGCAAACTATTGCCAGAGAACTGGATTGGTCGTTTCCCAAACAACAGCGCTCCTTACACATCCACGATCGTGTTTCTGGTTAAAAAGGGGAATCCAAAAAATATTAAAGATTGGAATGATTTGATTAAGTCCGGTATTGAAGTGATTACACCCAACCCCAAAACATCGGGTGGTGCGCGCTGGAATTATTTGGCCGCTTGGGGCTATGCAAAAAATAAATTAGGCTCTGATCAAGCCGCGCAAGATTTTGTGAGCAAGCTTTATAAAAATGTTCCGGTGTTGGATTCAGGTGCTCGTGGCTCGACCACTACTTTTGCGCAACGTGGCGTAGGCGATGTGTTACTGGCATGGGAAAATGAAGCTCATCTTGCGTTTAAAGAGTTTGGTGCGGATAAATTTGAAATAGTTGTCCCATCATCGTCAATCCTGGCTGAGCCATCGGTAGCCGTTGTCGATAAAAATGCCGATGCAAAAGGTAACCTGGTCGTAGCTCAGGCCTATTTGAATTTTCTTTACAGCAAAGAAGGTCAGGCAATTGCTGCTAAAAACTTCTATCGCCCACGCGATGCAGAAGTCGCGGCGACTTATGCAAAAAACTTCCCGAAGCTTACTCTTTTCACTATCGACGATTTCGGAGGCTGGAGTAAAGCACAACCTCAACATTTCGCAGACGGTGGAATTTTCGATAAAATTTATACCAAATAATGAATGCATTTTTACACATCAAATAACACCCGCTGCTAGTGTTGTTTGATGTGGATTAGGATTTATAGGGCTTCTTTCACTATAACGTTGTTTCGTACGTCGTTTATTAGCTGCATATTGTTTACTATTTTTCAATATCTTTTTGCATGAACGAATTATCGGTCTGCGCAAGAAATTTAGAATAATTTTTTAGCTATAACTTTAGACTTTAAAGTTCCTTATTCTTTTTTTGCTTTAGCTTTTACAATGGCATCTCTACATTAATGTTACACATTCATTAAAATAAAATTTGAGGTTATTTCGTGAGCGATTTAATTAAACAGCCAGTAGTTCTATCTCTTGAAGGGGGCAATGCTCAGCCTTTGTCAGTAAGAGCTAAAGCACTCGTTTTTTCTGATCCTATTTCAGCCAGTTTACTGGAATATATTGAACGCATATCACCCAGTGAAGCGCCTGTTCTTATTGGTGGAGAAACGGGCACGGGAAAAGAATTAGTCGCTCGCCACATACATTTATTGAGTGGTAGAAAAGGTCCTTTTTTAGCAGTTAATTGCGGAGCAATTAGCGATCAATTAGCAGAGAGTGAATTGTTTGGCCACGAAGCAGGTTCCTTTACCGGTGCCATTGGCAAACGCGAAGGTTGGTTTGAAGCAGCCAATGGCGGGACTTTATTTCTTGACGAAATTGGCGATTTACCTCTGCCAATGCAAGTAAAACTATTGCGCGTTTTACAAGAAAAAGAAGTTGTACGAATTGGCTCACGCAAACCAATTGCGGTTGATGTGCGCTTGGTCGCTGCGACCAATGTCGATTTGGATTATGCGGTTTCTGCTGGACACTTTCGGCGTGACTTGCTCTATAGAATTAATATTGCACACGTTAAGTTGCCACCGTTACGCGATAGGCCAGGGGATGTACTACCATTAGCCGAGTATTTTTTAAAGTCCTACAGTTTGCGCATGGGCTATAAGCAACCGCGGTTTTCTGCGGAAGCTACTAAATTACTGCTGCATTATTCGTGGCCAGGAAATATTCGCGAATTAGAAAATGTCATTCATTTTGCTTTGCTTGTCGCAGGCACAGATATCATTGATGCATCACATTTAAAAGTAACCGGTGGTTGGAATACCGGCAGTAACATTAGCATTCACCATCAAGCGTCGAGTAAAGATTCATTACCGCCGTTAACTCAACCTAATCCTGGTAGTTCGGTTATTCCGAACAGTAAAAATAATGAAGATCCTTTAATAATTATCGCCCAGCAATTGCGCAAATTATTTGTCGAAGCGGGTGATAATGCACACTTTGACAGATTGGAAAATTTAATTGTTCATGAGGCATTCGCACATGTGAAGTCAAATCAAGTTCACGGTGCAGCGTTATTGGGTATTTCACGAAATGTGATGCGAACATTACTAAAACGTCACGGTTTACTAACGGATACCAGCTTTGCACGCTTCGAGGATAGTTATGGCGATAGAGAACTGCGAGTGTGAAGTTATTGATTCACTGAGGGCGCACTTTAATATTGAGCGCGCCCTCAGATGTCTAAAATAAATATGAATATATTATTTGATAACTGCAGTTTGATTAAAGGGCAGGGGGTTATTAACTTGAAAGCTTTGCCGCTAACACATCTACTTTTTCTATTAGGGGAGGCTCTGCAAGTAATTCTTCTGCGTTGGCCATTAATGCGGCAGCTATATCGCCGGCAAGATGAGCTTCACGATTTTCCTGATTGGCAAAGGCATCAAAAATTCCAAATCTTGAATGACTCAGTTTTATGGCAAACCACACTGTAGTGCCTGTTTCTTTATTAGCGAGAGCAAGCGCGCTTTTTAAAAATTCCTCAACAGCATTTTCTTTGCCAGACTTAGCTGTTACCTGAGCAAGAATTCCAAACTTAACCATGATCTATACCTTTACGTAATTGAATTAAATGTTTGTTGTTGCAGGTCCCATTCTAGAGATTAAGTACCCCTGACCACAGTGGCGGAAACGCCAGTTATGGTAGGATTCCCGCCATGCTAATTTATGTCCTTGTTCTCGATAACGTGTTCGATATCGGCCTCGCGTCCTTGATGGATGTCTTCACCACCGCGAACGAACTCGCGCTGATGGAAGCCATGCCCATAAAATTTGATGTTCGCTTGGTGAGCGTACGTAAAAAAGTGGCGACGGCTCAGGGGCTACGCGTTCCAGTAACATTGGCAGCGGATCTTCCCTCGCCGGACTATGTATTAATTCCAGCATTGGGCGCAAAGCTTCCCGCTGCATTAACAAATGCACTTGACCGCCGCGACGTCATAGATGCGGGAAATTTTATTAAAAAATGGACGCATGCCGGCGCTTCGGTGGGCGCTGCCTGTACCGGTACTTTTGTGCTCGCTGAAACCGGGTTACTAGACGGCCAAAGTGCTACTACTTCCTGGTGGTTATCTGCGTTGTTTCGTCAACGCTATCCCCGAACTCTGCTGGATGAGAGCAGGATGCTAGTTAACTCTTCATGCTTTACCACGGCCGGAGCGGCGCTGGCCCATCTTGATCTCGCTCTGGGCGTGGTGCGAAAGGCAAGCCCTTCGCTAGCAACTTTATGCGCGCGTTATTTACTGATTGAATCGCGCGCATCGCAAGCGGTGTTTGTGATTCCGGATCACATCGCCCATTCAGACCCAATTGTTGAACGCTTTGAACAGTGGGCGAGGGCACGACTTGCGCAGGGATTTTCAATGAGCGAAGCTGCCCGAGCTGTTGGCGCCAGTGAGCGAACTCTGGGCCGCCGCCTGCAAGTTGTGCTGGGCCGATCACCTTTAGCCTATTTTCAGGATCTCCGTGTTGAGCGCGCAGTTCATTTATTACAAACCAGCAACGAAAGCATCGATCAAATCGCCAGCTTAGTGGGCTATTCAGATGGAGCGACCTTGCGTACGCTGTTGCGCTGCAAGCTAGGCAAGGGCGTGCGAGAATTGCGCGACCGAAATAACGAATTAAAGCCGTGATGGTTGAATCGATACCCAACTCAATGCGCGTGATTAATTTATAAACTGAACCTAATTGCTAATGAAAAACTCCCTGACGCCCAGTGTTGAACTTGCGCCCGATTACTACCTCACTAATTTTAATTTTTTAGTGGATTGGGTAATGCAGCAGCATCAAGATGTGCTCAACAATGATGAAAAAAGTTTTATCGCGCGCTTTCAAAAGCTCAATCGTCAAAGCCAGTGTTTATTCGTGCGCTTATCAAGCCGTAAAGGTCCGCTGTTTCGTGCAGACAAATTACAATATTCTGAAATTGATTCCATTGCCGTAGCTGCAGATGAGTTGATTGCCGTGGGTTTATTGCACGGCGATACGCTTTTGCCTGTAAGAGAACTTGCAATCTTGCTTACCAAAGTGGAATTGATAGACCTATTTAGCAGTGAGTTAAAGGGCAGAAAAACAGAGCGCAAAGAATTTTTGGTTGAGCTGTTAGAAAAAATTATCCTGAACCAAAGCTGTGGCTGGACTGGACGAAAAGGCAATTCGGCGAAATATATCGGCTGGATAGCCAGCACATCATCAATACCTTACTATTAATATTTTTTGGCAATAGTTATCAAAATCTCACCGAATTTGTATTGCAAGACCTGGGATTATTTCGCTATGAAAATTATAAAATTGACAAGCAGCATCGAATTTTTAAAAGTCGCGATGAGCTTGAACAATATCAACAACTGGTTGCACTAAGAGATCAACTGGAGCAAGCAAACGCAATTGAAGATCTGGTTGAACTTATTAAGCTGTTGCCGCAAAACAGTTTGACTGAGGCGCTGGAGCGGCGCCGTGGCAAACTCTGCAATCAAATAGCTTACCAATTAGAACGTTTAGATGCGCACAGTCTGGCGTTGGATCTTTACATGCAAACCCGGTTACCGCCCGCTCGTGAACGCCGCATACGATTATTCGAAAAGAGCGGTGAGCATGCTAAAGCTTGGGCGCTGCTAGGTGAGTTGATAGCACAACCCTACAATGAAGAGGAGTTACAAATTGCCGAGCGAATCGCCCCCAGGCTCGCAAAAAAACTCGGGCAATCCATTCCGAAAAAAACCAAGACAGCCACCCTGAAACAACATCTGCAGCTGCTTCAACTTGCCGACGTATCTGGCAAGCCGTTTAATGTTGAAGAAATTGTCCGACAATATTTTGATACGCCTGCAGCACCTTGCTTTTATGTGGAGAATTTACTTATTTCAGGTTTATTTGGCTTGTGGTTATGGCCAGAAATGTTTCGCGGTATTGACGGAGCATTTGCCAACCCCTTTCAAGCTGCACCGCTAGATATGTATCAGGAAAACTTTATCAGCAATCGGCCTGACATAGCATCCTTGTGGCGATGCCTGGATGAAGGTTTGCATAAAGAACATATTTTGTCAGTATGGAAAGAAAAAAAAGGTACAACCAATCATTTTGTACATTGGGCATTTTTAGAACAAGAGCTTATTGAGCTTGCTTTACATTGCATTCCCGCCCAACATTTAAAAATAATATTTGCTCGCTTGCTATTTGATATTAAAAATAACCGCAGCGGATTACCGGATTTAATTCAGTTCTATCCTGAAACACAGACTTATCGAATGATCGAAGTGAAAGGTCCCGGTGATCGAATTCAAGATAACCAACAGCGTTGGCTCGATTATTTTACAGCGAATAATATTCCTGCTGAAGTTTGTTTTGTTAGCTGGCAATAAACTAACGTCAAATCTCTTCTATATTGGTTTGGTGGCAACATGAATTGCAACAATGCCAAATGATAAGCGTTCAAATCTAATATTTTCGAAACCAATTGCAGCTAGCTCAATAGCAAGCTCTTCAGCGGTAGGAAATCCTTGTACCCCCTGCAAAAGATATTTGTAGGCTGATGCATCACCATTTGTAGCCAGCCAACCTATTAGCGGCATCACCAGGGACATGTAAAATAAATATGATTTGTGAAGAAACTTGACAGGAATGTTTGATGCTTCAAGCACCACAAGTCTACCGGCTGGCTTAAGCACACGGAATGCCTCTAGAAGAGCCAGATTTCTTTCGCAGATTTTCAACCCCAAAGACATTGAAAAAACCTCTACTGAATTGCTTGAAATTTCAGGCATTGCACATGCATCTAACTTCATAAATTCAATATTGGAATTATTCTCAGGCAGTCTCTGTTTAGCTACATCCAACATTTTTACACTAATGTCGGAAACAATAACTTTTTGTTTAGCTGTTAAAGAAGATTTGTTGAGAACGCGAATAATAATGTCGCCAGTTCCAGACGCGGTATCAAGTAACGTGTTCCAATTTTCAGCTGCGATAATGGAGGCAACACGTTGCTTCCAAAGGCGGTGTAGACCAAAACTAAAAAGGTCGCAAAGTAAATCATATCTAGAGGCGATTCTACCAAATACATCGTCATTTCTGGCTTTAAAACCTGCTGCATTTTCCAACATATTTATTCCTCATTATTAATTATTATTATCAACTCTAAATATTCGATCACACTGGCTGAAATAATTTTAAGTTATGAATCTATCAAAAGGAACAACCTGAACTTTTTCTCCCTTACCAACTGCGCCGCGCTCTTGCTCGAGCAAAATATAACAATTCGCGCGCGCCATTGAGCTGAGTACGCCAGAACTTTGGTTGCCAGTACTGGCCACTAGATTTTCATCTTTACTATTGAGTAGTGAACCTCGTTGATAATCTGCACGGCCACGCTGTTTTTTAAAATAAGATTGAGCCGTAACAGTTAGCGTTAATGGTGGTTCAACTTTTTCGCCTGCCAAGTGGCGCAGAGCGGGCAACACTAATTGGTGATAAGTCACGACGGCAGAAACAGGATTTCCTGGCAACCCAAAAAACCAACCGCTTTTATCACGACCTGAATTAAGTAAACCAAACGCAAATGGTTTACCCGGTTTCATTGCAACTTTCCAAAAATTTATTTTCCCTAATGTTGCTAAAACGTCTTTAGTGTAATCCGCTTCACCCACCGAAACACCACCGCTGGAAATAACAACATCGGCTTTTGTAATAGCGGATTGAAATGCTGCTGATATTTTTAATGGGTCGTCGGCGATTAAACCTATATCAAAAACCTCTACATTTAATCGCGCAAGCAGTGCCATGAGAGTAGGGCGATTACTATCGTAAATCTCACCAGCCCGCAAAGTTTGGTCCAACGGTTTTAATTCATCACCGGTTGAAAATATGGCAACACGCACGCGTTCGAATACACGCAGTTCAAATATACCTAATGAAGCCAGCAAACCTATATCTAATGGAGTAAGGCGCTTACCCGTTTCCAGCACAAGGGAATTAATCGCAATATCTTCGCCGGCGCGGCGTATATTTTCACCAGGTTCCGGAATTTTATTTAGCTGAAGTTTTCCGTCAGAGAGCGTGACTTGTTCTTGCATAATCACTGTGTCTGCATTCGCGGGTAAAACTGCACCCGTCATAATCCGCACGCATTCACCGGGATTTATCTCAGCTTGAAAAGGGTGGCCAGCTAAAGAGGTGCCAGCTAAACGCAATAAACTTGTTAAGTTTGCATCGGCATGACGCAGCGCATAGCCATCCATGGCGGAATTATGATGACCGGGTACATTAATTTTTGAATAAATATCTTCCGCTAAAACGCGGTCCAGTGCCTGATGCAACGGAACAGTTTCGACTACTGTGATCGGCGTGATGGCTATTAACATTTTTGCAATAGCATCGGCGACTGGCAGTAGGCCAGGTTGTGCGCAAGCGTCCACAATTTACTCCTGATGTTATTGGTTAATTTTGCTTCGTGACAATCATACTTACTAATGCACTATTATTGTTTTTCTCACACGAGCGTGTTGATGGCCAACATCTTCACAGTTAAACCAATTAAGGCGCAAGCGAAAATCACATGAATAACATTACGCTTGAAGCGGAACAAAGCAACCGCTGCACCTAGCGCAATAATTACTGACAACCAATCCAGGTTTCCACTAAATCCGTTGGGCCAGATTACGTGATAACCGAAGAACAAGGCTAAATTTAAAATAACGCCCACCACTGCGGCAGTAATTGCCGTTAAGGGTGCGGTAAATTTAACTTCTCCATGAGTCGATTCAACCAAAGGGCCGCCGGCCAAAATAAAAATAAAAGAGGGTAAAAAAGTGAACCAGGTAACGAGAGTAGCGGCTACAGCACCGGATACAAATAACATATCGGGGCCAAAGATGGCTTTCAGATATCCACCCACAAACGCCACAAATGCCACCACCATAATTAGCGGGCCCGGTGTGGTTTCACCGAGTGCCAGACCATCGATCATTTGCGTCGGGGTTAGCCAGGAATAATGGCCGACTGCGCCCTGATATACGTAAGGTAAAACGGCGTAAGCACCACCGAAGGTGAGCAATGCCGCCTTGGTAAAGAACCAGGCCATTTGAGTGAAGGTTCCGTCCCAACCGTACAAAGCAATCAAGGATCCCATTGGCACCGCCCACAATATTGCTCCAACAGCAGCGATTTTTGCCAAATGCATCCAGTTAAAACGAGCGTGCGCAGGAGTTGGGGTATTGTCGTCAATTAACGCTGCGCCGTAAGATTTTTCCGCTTTGCCATGGCCCCCACTAGCGCGGAAATACTGCGGTATAAATCTCCCACCACAATAACCGATAGCAGCGGCAGCAACTACGATAAAAGGGAAGGGAATGTTGAGTGCAAAGATGGCCACAAAAGACGCCGCCGCAATTGCCCATAACACATTATTTTTCAGCGCTCGCGAACCTATCCGATGCGCTGCGTGGACCACAATGGCAGTCACGGCTGGTTTAATCCCATAAAATAATCCTGCGACCCAAGTTACGTCGCCATAGGCGATATAAATCCACGACAAGCCAATCAAAATAAATAATGAAGGCAATACAAACAATACTCCGGCAATAATGCCACCCCAGGTTCGGTGCATAAGCCAGCCGATATAAGTCGCCAATTGTTGCGCCTCGGGTCCAGGCAATACCATGCAATAATTAAGCGCATGAAGAAATCTTTTTTCGCTGATCCAGCGTCGACGCTCTACCAATTCTTGATGCATGATAGCAATTTGACCAGCGGGCCCACCAAAACTGATAAACCCCAGCTTAAGCCAGAAACGAAAAGCCTCCCAAAAGCTAACATCGGGGGGAACCTGCTCAAAGACTGGTGCTGTTGTATTTAAATCTGTCATTATTGTAAAAGCCTTTGCTGGGTGCGATTATTTAACGTCCATGAATTAAATGAATTCTTATTGCGGAGCATTCTAACACCACCAAACACTGTCGAATATTAGTACTTCCAGGTGATTAATCCGTAGCCTTGGCTAGAGTATTCTTCTAAAAGATATTTGATTTGTGAAATTTTTAAAAATGACAAATTAATTAAATATTTTTTGACCAGCAATTATCCACGAGAAAAAAGATGAAGTTTATTAAATTGGATGGGCAAGACGTTTACTCCTCAAAAGTTGTATGCGTTGGACGAAACTATGTTGATCACATTGAAGAGCTCGAAAATGAAGTCCCGACAGAACCTGTCATTTTCATAAAACCAAATTCGTCGCTCGCAAACGAAATTTATTTTAATGCAAACGATGTTATTCATTTTGAAGGGGAAATATCATTTTTAATCCGCTCAGGGAAATTATTCGCCATAGGCTTTGGCCTGGATCTTACCAAAAGGGAAATTCAAGCAGGACTTAAGACTAAAGGATTGCCATGGGAGCGCGCCAAGGCGTTTGATAATTCTGTCGTATTTAGTGAGTTCATTAGCTTTGATGGCAACATGGCAGATCTGCGAATGGAGCTTTTTATAAATGGCAATTTAGTGCAACAGGCCAACTATGACTTGATGCTGAATAAACCAGATAGAATTTTGAACGAGGTAATAACGTTCCTGTCACTTGAAGATAACGATGTAATCATGACTGGAACTCCCAGTGGAGTCGGTGCTATTCAAGTTGGCGATGTGTTTTCAGGTAAGATCTTCGAGAATCAAAGCTTGATTGTTGAGGGTTCATGGGTAGTAAAGTAATTGTTCGATTGTATAAAGCCATTCAACTAACTAATTCATTATTCAATTTAACATAATATACATTATGCGAAGTCAAATAATGGGCTTTGCAACAAAATCCCTAACTAATGGACGAACAAGCTAAGTTGGAAACTTTTGCATACTAATGTGGAAACTTTCAACATAAGTTGGAAACTTGTCGAATCAACCTGTGATAATAACGCTGCCAACACAGCATTTTTCACAGCAGCGATTAATCTGACAAGAATATTTCTTTCGGTCCTCTATTTCCTAAGCGAAACCACAGTTCAGGACTTGCCATAGCAAGCTTTTACACTTCTGGTTAATTGTGCCGCGTTGCTCTGTTTAATATTAATTCGGCCTGTAACCTTTTCCCCAAACACTACTTGTGTTGCAATAGCTCAGTTGAATCCATTTACTACGTAAACGCGTTGAACTTCAAAATCAAACCTACAGAACGTAAACTTTAAACATGGATAACCAAAAAATAAAACCTGACGTCATCATTTTCGATCTATTTGGTACTTTGGTGGATTTTGGTATCCAACGACATCCCTATCGAGAATTGATGAAATATGCACGTAATAATGGAAGGAAACCATTACCTGGTGACGCACGCACGATTATGACCATAGATGGTGATATCCGTCACGTTGCTGATCAAATGGGCATCAATGCACCTGAAACACTTATTCTGAAATTGATAGAAGATATCGATTTCGAATTGGAATCGTTGGCGGTATTTAATGATGTGATTCCGGTGCTCCAACATTTACAAAAGCAGAATTGTCGTGTGGCCATTTGCTCGAATTTAGCAAAACCCTACGGGAGCGTTATTGAACGTTTCTTTTCTCAATACGCCGTGAAAAAATTCCTAAGTTATCAACGTGGTTTTATAAAACCTGAAACTGCTATGTACAGCTCCATAACGAGCGCAATGAACGTAAAGCCTGAGTGTTGTTTATTTGTGGGTGACACTTACATCGCTGACGTCTTGGGACCACAACAAATAGGAATGAACAGTATCCATTTATGCCGTGCCAATTCTGGTCAGAAAAATAATATTGGCAGTTTATCCTCGCTATTGAAAATTTTCTAAGACGACAATCTCACAATACGTGGCAGAGTACTATCTCGTACTGGATATGCTTTAAGTGTAACTCCTAGCTAATCTTCGTAATGCCTATCCGTTTAATACCTGCATAAAATAATACGATTCAATAAGTCTGGCTGGGATCATATTTCGATTAGCTTACTCGGATCAAAGTTCTGATTCCGTTCCCCTTTTGAATAACCTCTTGGGTTACATATCACGCGGCAGTTAGCCACTTTATAGTCGAGACTATTGTGAATATGGCCATGGAACCAATAATTTGGCTTGTGGATTTCTATGAATTCATCAAGGTTTGAGGCGTACGCAGCTGAAACAATATCGTCCTGATGTTTTTGAGGAATCGATTTTTTACTGGGAGCATGATGGCTTATGACAATGTTGGTACCGCTTTCGGATGCATTCAGACTTTCAGCTAACCATTTCACCGAATTTTTATGGATCATTGCGGCATCAATCGACCGTAATCGCGAATATGATGGATCGCGTCTGATGAGTTTAAAATCGTTCATAATTTCCTGACATCTGAAGCCTGCTAGTTTAGGATCACCGAATAATTCATAATCCGTCCACAAGGTTGCGCCATGAAAACGTAAACCATTGATAGTCACAGCGCGATTTTCCAGAACGTGAATATCACAGTTCTGCGCAGCGTCCATAACCTTACTAATCAAGCGTGGATATGAATGTCTGTAGTACTCATGATTACCAAGTACATAGATAATTGGGCACCCTATATTTTGTTTTTTTATCCAGTCGATACCTTTAATCCCCGTGTTAATATCACCGGCAAATATAACTACATCCGCGTTATCACACTCAGCCTCAAATTCTTCAAACTCGATATGTAAATCGCTAAATATTTGTAGTTTCACGTAAATAAATTGCCTTAAAAGTACTAGCTCAGATTGAACAACAGTTGTGAGATTTCATGGCACTCTGCCGCAACAAGTTTAAATGCTTCGTAAAAATACCATTTCACGCATCTGTTGACGAGCTTTGATCGGCTCATCATAGATTGTTTCCTATTTCAGCGAATGAAAAAAACTTTCTGCACAGGCGTTTATCGAAGGTTCGCCCTATCTTGTTAAGCTTTGTCGTTGTGAAACTGCTTTCAATTTGAACGGAATTTGCGCTGACCATATCTGTTGGCCGAGATTAATTCCATCACTGCCTAGAGAAACGCCATGATCTCTATTGCGAACTTCGCCCCATGCCGAGTAGCAACATTGATCAAATTAAAGACCAAATGTCTGAAAAATCTATGGCCTGCCAAACTACGAATGCCTGGTAGATGAGGAAAGAAGTAAACGATACTAGAGCTAAACGATACATCCAGAATACCGCAATCCTTGAGAATGGGCGCTGCGCTGATTGCCAGTAAGAAAATTCTTCAATGAATGTGTTTAAGTATTCTTCTCTTATTAACGTGGTGAGACCGTATATATATGGCTCAACGGCATCCCCACTTTTAGTAGGGTCAAATTGTATTGGGGCATCTATATTGTCAATCACAATATCCTTATTGCTTAAATTCAGAGAGCTTTCCATGTTTAAGTGATGGTGATACGCGGACTCAATATACAAATGACGAATGTAAATACCTCTTGGGTAGGTCTCGCCTGGCCCATGTTTAACCTGCAATTGATCGCCTTGCCTCTCAAACAATTTAAAGTTGTGCGTCTCAGACAATCTATGCAAAAATCTATCAATGAATGCAAGTGCGCGCGGCGAAAACCCTGTTTTAAAGGCTTCCCCACCTTGTTGATGAATAGCTATAGCCAATTCCAACTGAGAAGGTTTTAAATTGCGAAAGTCTTCAGTTTCAATGCGGAACGTGTGCGCGAGTTTTGAAATTTCTTTGGAGATTTCCGCACCTATTTCTGAAAATGGTGTTGATCTATATTTTCTCTTAGCTTCGTCCAGAAGATATAATTGCACAAAATAAGGGGCTCTAAAATTGCAAATGGAAGTAGCTATAACGTATAAGAGTCCAGAGATAAAAATTAAGCCCATCTGATTTGGAAATTGTAAATTTATCGGAAAGCCTTCAATGTTCGATAGCCCCGCCAAAATCGGAGCAGTTACTATCCCAGCCAAGCCTGCCTGAAACGCTTTTTCATTTTGCAGTCTCAATAAGTTATGCCAGCTATATTGGTGCCGCAATTTTTCCCGAGCACTCTTTTCGTCGACTGTTCTCAAAAAAGGTCGATGGGTTTCGTAGGGAAAAGTGTCTAGAACCCATGCCAGTTTGGAAGACCTCAGACGTTCAGCGCGCTTTCGTTCTTTTCTATCTTTTAACATTAATTTTCTTAAATTATCATCTAGCATGTGGCACCAATATTGATAGCGAAATTTTCATCGAACTGAATGGATAACGAGCTTTAAAAATATAAATTAGGTTAACTTTAAACAAACCCGTTTTTGCCCCGAGCAAATGATCCTCATTCGCGCAGTTCATATCCTACGAAATTTGACTCAAACGTACCACACAGCTGGCACTCGCGCGGTCAATAAATAAACCCAAGCACAAGGATTTAAAACGCACTAGCACGAGCAGTAACCTGGGTGAATCTGTATATTCGGGGGTAAATTCCCATATTCGTGTCGTAACTTGTTGATATTTTTATCTTATTTGTGGTGATGCCCTTAATTTTCCTGTCTTCTCTAAAGCTAAATTTTGCTATAAGTAACGTTAATCTGTATATTTTTTATTTACACGTTCGTAGCCGCCATGTCAGCGCTATATCTGCTAAACGCTGCTACCCACTTTCTCAATACTGATTGAGGCCTGTACCGTTTTCCTCAAGTTCAACTTATTTTTAAATTTGCGTACTGCAATAGCTCAGCTGAATCTATTTAATAAGTAAGCACGTTGAGCTTCAGAATCAAATCCTACAGAACGTATACTAAAATATGTATAACCAAAAAATAAAACCTGACGTCATCATTTTCGACCTATTTGGTACGTTGGTAGATTTTGGTATCCAACGGCATCCCTATCGGGAATTGATGAAATATGCACGTAATAATGGCAGAAAACCGTTGCCTGATGATGCACGTACTATTATGACCATAGATGGGGATATCCGGCACGTTGCCGATCAAATGGGCATTAACGCACCTGAAACATTTATCCTAAAATTGATCGAAGATATTGATTGTGAATTGGAATCGCTGGCGATATTTGATGATGTGATTCCGGTGCTTCAACAACTACAAAAGCAGAATTGTCGTATGGCCATTTGCTCGAATTTAGCAAAACCTTATGGGAAAGCTATTGAACATTTCTTTTCTCAGTTTCCCCTGGAAAAATACCTAAGTTATCAATGTGGTTTTATAAAACCTGAAGCGGCCATGTATAGCACCATAACGGATGCCATGAACGTTGAGCCCGAGCGTTGTCTGTTTGTGGGTGACACCTACATTGCTGACGTTTTAGGACCACAACAAATTGGTATGAAGAGCATTCATTTGTGCCGTAGCGGCGTTGGTCGGGAAATGAATATTGGCAGCCTATCCTCCCTAATTTAAGGCCTGCTGTAGGATTTTCAGATTGCCGCACCGTCTTCTTTTTTCCTCTCGCTAGATCCGTTTATAGCAAATACAAATTATGAAAATTTGCTTTCAAGCCATTTTTTATAACAAATACAGCGGTTTTCTCTAGAATTTAGCCAATAATTAACATTGCTTTCTAAAAAAGGTAACGTTAACATTTATTAACTGGTATTAAGCGCCATTTCAAGTTCACTATTAAGGGCATCAATGCAACCGTTCATAACTAATCCGATTTTAAAAGGCTTCAATCCTGACCCTAGTATCGTCTGCGTTAAAGATGTCTTTTACATAGCCACATCTACCTTTGAGTGGTTTCCCGGAGTGCAGATTCACCAATCCCGTGATTTGATAAATTGGCAGCTAATGGGGCAAGTGCTGGATCGTCAATCACAGCTGGATATGAAGGGTACTCCCGACTCCTGCGGGGTGTGGGCGCCCTGCCTTAGCTACAACAAAGGTATTTTTTATCTTGTTTACAGCAATGTGCGCTCATTTGATGGCCCCTGGAAAGACACTCCGAATTATTTGGTGACCAGCAACGCCATAGAAGGCCCGTGGTCACAACCTGTTTATCTGCATTCGAGCGGCTTTGATGTATCACTTTTTCATGATATTAATGGACAGAAGTGGTTAGTGAATATGATTGTCGATCATCGACAAGGAAAACTTTTTGGTGGTATTCAATTACAGGCTTGGGATGAAGAAACTCAAAAATTAATCGGCAAATCTTACAAAATTTTTGAGGGTACGGAACTTGGTTGCACTGAAGGCCCCCATATTTATCAGCGCAATGGTTGGTACTATTTATTAACAGCAGAAGGTGGAACTGATTATCGTCATTCAGTCACTATCGCACGCGCAAAAAATATTATTGGTCCTTATGAGTTGCATCCAGAAAACCCAATTATTACAGCCAGCCAACAGAGCCATGCGCACTTTCAGCGTACAGGTCACGCTGATTTTATAGAAACCCAACAAGGCGATTGGTATGCAGTTTATTTAGGTAGCCGACCACTAATGCCATTACAGCGTTGTACGCTGGGCAGAGAAACACTTATAGAACAAATTTACTGGAAAAATGATTGGCCCTATCTCGCTACGCCCGACAAAACCACTAGAATTCATGTTCCGGCACCAGCGTGTGTATCCTTTCCATTTGCGCCTAAAGAACATATCGATCATTTCAACTCACCTCGCCTCTCACCCGATTGGCAATCTTTGCGAATTCCCGTTGACGAATCCTGGCTGAGCTTGGCTGCAAGACCCGGCCATTTACGTCTCTATGGACGCGAATCCTTAAGCTCCATTCATTCGCAGAGTTTGGTCGCCAGAAGGCTGCAATCTTTCAATATAGAAGTTGCCTGCCAATTAGAATTTAAACCTGAATCATTTCAGCAAATGGCGGGATTGGTTTGCTATTACAACACGGCTCACTATTTTTATTTTTACGTATCGGTAGATGATGCCAATGCTTCGCTCAATCAATTAAAAATAATTGTAGTTAATAACAACTATACGACTGAACCAGTCATTGAAAAAATTTCTTTTTCTCCAGTAGATCCGATTTATCTAAAGGTGAAGTGGATAAGAGATCGCTTACAATTTTTTTATTCCCATTCAAATAAGCCAGACAGTTGGACGTCTTTTGGTCCCCTACTCGATGCCAGCATTCTTTCGGATGATTATGTGCGCGATGGCGGTCATCAATATCGCGCAGCGTTTACTGGCGCGTTTATAGGACTTAATTGCCAGGATCTCAGCGGCGACAAAATCATTGCAGATTTTGATTGGTTTTCCTATGAAGAGTATGAACAGGATTAACTGTCCGGGGAAAAAATATGTCTATCCTTAGCGCCAAAAAAATAATGCTGTGTTTTTTCCTTGCCCTAGTAGCGGGATCTAAACATGCCAGCAGCGAGTCTTCAACAAGCGCATCATCTGCTTTCGCAACTAAAGACATTGAGGGGAAAACATTAGCGATTTCCGCTCGTCACCTTCCACATGAAAATAAAATTATCTTTTTTATGGGCCAAGACACAGGAACACTCAGTGCATTTAAAAAAATGGTGTTGGATAAAGATGCTACATTTCCAGCACCGGGAGGTGTAACGCTTTATACAAAAATATCGCATTCCTTTAAATACGGTAGCCTCGCGGGGCTCAAAGAGAATGTCGATTATGGTTCTGGCATTAACAATTTTATTGATACCTTGAATGAGTTCCCCAAGGCCGCACTTGCGGTGGGTCTTGACATAACAGATGCTCAAGATAACTGCAAATCCCTACCCACAAAGGCAATTGCGGGCCTTATTGATGCCGATGTCACACCAGAATTAATAAGTTTTTATCGCGACGAGGTAGATAGATTAATTACATTTTTGAAATCTACTGACCGACCGATATTTTTACGTATAGGTTATGAGTTTGACGGTCCCTGGAACTGCTACAACGCAGTAGCTTATAAGGCGAGCTTTCGTTTTATTAAAGCGCGCATTAATGCACTCAATGCTTATAAAATTGCCACCGTTTGGCAGACAGCAGCATGGCTGCGCAATCAGGACACTTACCAAGTAACTGATAAAAATCATCTTGATCAATACTATCCCGGTGACGATGTCGTTGACTGGATCGCATTCTCAAAGTTCTACGGGAAACAATATCGCAAGCATCAATGGAGCTGTGATGAATTAAATCCACCATGGTTCACACCTATGGTTTCAGCCGTATCTCAACATGATCGAACTCTGGACTTTGCCAGACTGCGCAACAAACCGGTAATGATTGCTGAAGCAGCACCTGCCGGTTATAACACGTCGACTCTTACTTCCAGCTGTGTCTTTACTAATCGTACTTCAAGCATTACTGCTGAAGAGTTATGGGATAGCTGGTATCAGGACTGGTTTGATTACATCGAAAAAAATCGCGACATTATTCGCGCAGTTGCTTACATCAATACCTACTGGCATACGCAGTCGATGTGGTATTGCGTCCCTAATGCGTTGGCGGGTGCCGCGAATTGCAAACAAGGTTACTGGGGCGATAGCCGCATTGAGGGAAACCCGCTTATTTTGAAAAATTTTGCTAAAGAAATCTCAAAACCTTTTTATGTAAAAATCAATAATCAATAAAACTATTATTTTAACGAGACAAAAATATGAATTACCAAGCTTTGGCCGAACAATTTTGGCGCGATGGATTTTTAATGATAGAAAATTTTTTCTCCATTGATTTGATGGATGATTATAATTCTAAAATTCTTGAGCATTTTGGCGAGAACCCTGAGTTCTCGCATAATGCAGAATTTTTGTCGCGCGCACAAACTGAGGTTATTCCCTGGTTTCCTCAGCGTGATGGTGATAATTCGTTTGATCTTATCGAACACGACTCGCGCCTTATTTCATTGACCAAAGCAATTCTTGGCAATGAATGGTATACACAATATTGCATGGTGATGTTTTCGCGAATGGGCACCAAAGGCCAGGCCTGGCATCAGGATTGCCCGCCCGAAAACAGTGCTCAATTTAATCTTAATCGTTTGATGTACACCATGGATATCACCGAAGAAACCGGCGGCTACACTATGGTAGTTCGGGGTTCGCACCGTAAAGGGTT
This sequence comes from Pseudomonadota bacterium, assembly GCA_040386215.1. GTDB lineage: Bacteria > Pseudomonadota > Gammaproteobacteria > Pseudomonadales > Cellvibrionaceae > Cellvibrio. The sequence goes on along the minus strand of JAZKFX010000016.1, from coordinate 7,038 downwards.
ATTACCTGCCTGTGATCATGATGTGGATTTTCCCGAGCAACAGATTTTTATTCCCAAGAAAGGTACATTGATTCTATTACATGGGCATGCCTGGCATAAAGTATTGCCAGTCACGGGAAATTATCGCGTATCGACTAATTATCGTTCTGCACCTGCTGGCACCCCGGAAAATATTACGGACATATGTGTGTATCGTAATATGCGTTACCAATTTTCTACCAGTCAGGTGGTAGAGGATAGATTAAGATAAAAAAGTGGTATGCGGGGCATCAGGATAATGGAAAACTTTTATATTTTTAGTTGGTCGTTTATGTGCTTCTTAGTCCGTTTGGCATTAGGACCTTTCGTTTCGAAAACGCATAAATACGTCCTTGTAGCTCCCTCAAGTCATCCCTGACTTGAGGGTTTTCAAAATGAAAGGCCCTAATGCCAAACTCGTCAGGTGCGAGCAAAAACTTTGTGTTCAAATTCGAAAAAAAATTAAAGTGTAATATTTTTCCATTCGCGTTTAATTAATTCCATTTGTTCCTGAAATTGTAAGCTGCTGCGGTGAGAGACAATTTCTGATTCTATTTTGCCATTGGTAATGGCTCTGCTTACGCTCTCAATTTGATAATTAAATCCGAGGGTTGTGCGCTCATCATTGAACGCGTCTCGCTGTTCATCCAATTGATATAAATAACAGCTGCTTGCTCGCCAAAAATCGGGAATCGCAATGTAACCTTCTGTGCCTATGATGTAAGTCCAATTCTGTAGCTTGGCACTAAAAGAACTGCCAATCGTCGCCATGGAATTCGCATAGGTAAAAATGGTACTCACATCAGTTTCAACACCATTGGGGGCAAATTTAACGCTGGAATAATGGGCCAAAAGTGGTTCTTTAATAAAAAGGTCAGCGATAGCAACGGGATAAATGCCCATTTCCAATAAGCAACCCCCCGCTAAATTCGCATCATATTCTCGTCGCTGTGGATCGTAGGCCAAGGGGTAACCAAAATCAGATTTGATATGTTTTATAGTACCTATACGCCCGGACATTACCCATTGTTGAGCCCTGATAATCGCGGGTAAAAAATAAGTCCACATGCCTTCCATAAAAAAGCGATTGGCAATTTTGGCCCGCACGATTAATTCTTCACAGTCCTTGCGTGAAATCGTAACGGGTTTTTCGCAAAGTACGTGTTTCTCGGCAGCCAGGGCTTTCTTCACTTGCCCGTAATGGAAGTTATGAGGAGTGGCGATATAAATTGCATCCACATCCGAATCAGCATAAAGGTCTTCATAACTATAGGCTTTGTTTACGCCATAGGTAGCGGCAAAGTCAGTTGCGCTTTGCGCGTTTCGTGCAGCGACCGCAACCAATTCCGCTGATGCGGTATACACTATATCTTTTGCAAAAGAGTGCGCGATTCTTCCCGCCCCCAAAATTCCCCAGCGCACTTTTTTCATAGCCTATATTTCTCACGAAATAATTAAAATTTGGATTCTGTTGATATTATTCTGCTTAAAAATGTTTATTGGCCAGGGATTGCTCCAGCTGCTCCAGGGTTTTACCTTTTGTTTCCGGCAAGTAACGCACAACAAATACAAAGCCAAGAATCGCAAAGATGCCGTAAATAATAAAAGTGGTAGCAGAACCCATATTTTCCAACTGCCATGGAAATAAAACTTGCACCAAAAAGCTAACGAAACTATTTATAACGCCAACAAATGCAATTGCAATGCCGCGCACATTATTAGGAAAAATTTCTGACAGCAACACCCACATGACTGGGCCAAGCGATATTGCAAAGGCCGCGACAAACCCTAAAATTCCTATCAAAATCAGATTTGAATTTATTTGTGTGGCAGACTTGAGCAATTCACCTTCGTACTGTTTTGCAAATTGACTACCCAAATGTGTGCGCAAAGCTTGTTTAAAATCGACATCGCTCAGATAGGTCACGTTGAGAATAGGTTTGATGCTTTCTAATTGCAATTCATTAAGAGCAGAAGGAACATTCTGTTCAGTTAATTGATATTTGGCCTCGGAAAAACCATAACCACATAATCCCATGCTGATCATCACTCCAAGTAATCCTATTATCATTAATGGTTTTCGGCCAAAGCGATCAATGGTAGATATTGCAATCAAGGTAAATATTATATTAACAACACCGATCCAGACGGCTTGCGCAAAGGCGGCGTTAGTGCCTATGCCACTTTGCTCAAAAATAGTCGGAGCATAAAAATAAATTGCATTGACACCCGTTGCCTGTTGGATAATTCCCACCACAATACCAACCATTAAAATAAAACGTGTCCTGGAATTAAATAGCGAACTTAGTTTCTTTAAAAAATGTGTTTCCTGTACATTTTCTTGCGGAATCAACAACTGCTCTTCCACTTCATCCGGGGGAACCAGTTTATTTAAAAGTTGTCGAGCTTCCTCTCTGCGGTTATTCAAAATTAACCAACGTGGGCTTTCAGGAATATAGAATAACAAGAAAAAATAAATTAACGCGGGAGCAATTTCCAGCCCCAGCATCCAACGCCATAAATATTCTTTTATCGAGAATGCAGCTACCCAGGACGCATCGGTATCGACGCTTGATAACAACCAAAAATTGGAAAAATAAGCGGCGGAAAAACCAGCCACAATATTTAATTGATTAAAGGATACATATTTTCCGCGCAGCGCAGCCGGGGTAATTTCAGCGATATAAAGTGGTGCTACCATCAACGACGCAAAAGCCAGACCTCCGATAAAACGGCATACCACCAACATGATGTAACCATTGGCTAATGCCGACCCGACTATTGATATGGCGTACAAAAATGCGATTAATAAGAGAATTTTTTTCCGTCCATAGCGGTCCGTGAGATAACCGACCGCGCATGCCGCGATAATGGCACCCAGGGTCGGTGAGCCTACTACAAGCCCCTGCTCCAGCGGACCGAGTGCATATTGGGTGCTGATCAGGCCAATAGCACCGGAAATAACCGACGCATCAAACCCGAATATAAATCCTCCCAATGAAACCAAAAGTGCCAAACCAAAGCTCTTATATTTGTTATATAACATTGCAAAATACCATTCGTTAATGATTAACCGCTTCTCTTCCGCTACCTATCCACAATCCCTGCTGATTGCCTAGAGGTGGCGTTTAAAGACAAATTCTCTACTGCAACTGTTGCAAATGGCTCAATCAATTGTTAACGTTAACAGTATCGGTAAAGTATATCGATATTTGCTGGAAATAAATACTTAAGGTTTGCAATTTCCCTTGGAATTTTACCGTTACGCCAAGCTATCGATAAGTGTAGATGCCAGATAAGCACTCTGTTCAGGCAACAACGGTTACACGCTAACAAGCCATAAAAACATTTAGAGGACGAAAATAATGAAACAGCTAGACATGAAACAGAAAATCCTATCCTCAACCATCGCTGCACTTATAGGCACCATGTCCAGCGGATTAGTGTTGGCACAAGAGGAATCGGTTGAAGAAATTGTGGTGAGCGGTATTCGCAAGTCGCTTGAACGAGCTATGGATATCAAGAAAGAATCTTCCGGTGTTGTTGATGCCATCTCTGCAGAAGATATAGGTAAGTTCCCGGATTCGAACCTGGCCGAATCACTGCAACGTATTACCGGTGTATCTATTGATCGCCAAAACAATGAAGGTTCGAAGGTAACTGTCCGCGGTTTCGGCCCCGACTACAACATGATCACGCTCAATGGCCGTCAAATGCCTGCCGCCAACCTGCAAGCGACCAGTGCATCAAATTCACGTTCTTACGATTTTGCAAACCTCGCCGCTGAATCTGTATCCGGTGTAGAGGTTTATAAAACCGGTAAGGCAAACCTCAATACTGGTGGTATAGGTTCAACCATTAACATCAAAACGGCGCGTCCGCTAAAGATGGATGGAATGCAAGCAAGCGTGGGAATCAAAGCCGTTAACGATACGTCCACACGTATTGGCGATGAGGTAACACCAGAAATTTCCGGTATTTATAGCGATACATTTGCTGATAACACGTTTGGCGTTGCCGTAAGCGGAAGCTTTCAGGAGCGTAACAGCAGCTACAATGCTGCTGAAGTTTCTTCCGGCTGGAACTCGTCACAACTTGATGCAGATACCGTTGCAATTGTTCCACAAAATTTTATGTATTCATTTAATGATGTCGAGCGTAAACGCACCAACGGACAGGTAACTTTGCAATGGGCTCCGACTGATGTACTCACTACTACAGCGGATTACACCTATTCTGAATTGGATATGGAACAGCAACGGCAGGAAGCCTCCTCCTGGTTTGGCAGCGGCGCACATGCAGGTACAGAATGGTACGAAGCCACTAGTGATGGCGTAGTGTCTCCAAAATTTCTCAACAACAATGATTGCTGCGAGATAGGCTTTGGTACCGGTGCATGGGGAACCATTAACGAAGGTAAATCAATTGGCTTAAACTTGGAATGGCAGGCATCTGACGCACTTACTTTGGCATTGGATTACCACGATTCCAGCGCTGAGGCCAAACCAAAAGATTCACGCGGTAGCAACAATGTCGCCACTGTTGGTGGTTATACACGCACTAACACTACCGTCGATTTCTCAAGTGATATTCCGGTTATGAAAATCATGACAGGCGCCGGTAATTTAAGCCCGGACATGTTAATTGCTACAGGTACCAGCCACCGCAACGGCTATATGAAAACTGACATCGAGCAACTACAACTCGATGGCAAATATGCATTTGATAATAGTGTTATCAAGAGCATTGATTTCGGATTATCCAATACTGAAATGAATAACCGTTCCGCATTCAGTTTGAACCAAGGTGGTAACTGGGGCGGACTAGGTTATACCTTTATTGGTGGTGATTGGAATGCGGGCGCAGGTGATGGCGATGGCAATTTTAACAACAATGCATTTACCTACGCACCTGTCTCCAAATTAATTAGTTCATTACCAGATGACGCGGGCGTTTACGGCGATATGCTCTGGGTAGACTACGAGCAATTTAGCAGTGACATTGCTAATTTTTATCTTGAAAATCCAACCGGACAAGGCGCATTCGGTAATGTATTCGCCAATTGTGTGCCGGGAACACTCTGTACTGATCCAGTGTATTCTGTGGATCGCCGCCTCGAGGAAGAGCAAACCGCTATCTACCTCCAGACAAACTTAGGTTTTGACATTGGTGTTATGCCCACCACAGTAAATCTTGGTTTGCGTTACGAGAAAACTGATGTTGCTTCCGTCTTTATACTGCCGAATTATGTTAAGCAAGAGTGGTTAACGCCTAACGAAATCCAGCTTCTTGCCAATGGATCAAACGTAGATACAGGTAAAGGTTCCTACGCAAATTGGTTACCTAATATCGATTTCAGTTTGGCAATTACCGATGATGTTCTGATTCGCTCATCAATTAGCAAAACCATCGCTCGTCCCAACTATCAACAATTGCAAGGCGGCGCAGCACCTGATGGCAGTCAGGCACGCTCCTTTGACGCTAGCTCTGCATCAGCAGGTGATACTGATCTTGATCCATTTGAATCAACCAATTTTGACCTCTCCGCCGAGTGGTACTACAGCGATAGCAGCTATGTATCTTTGGGTTACTACAAAAAGGACGTCAAAAATTTCATTGGCACCACCGTGTACCAGGAAGTTATCTATCCTGGGTTGGTTAATCCAGCAAGCGGCGCGCGTCTTGCAGAAGCGGCGGCGGCAGTTGTGGACCCCAATAATCGTAATCAGGAAATTCGCAATTATTTTGTTACTCAGGGCTGGGTAACAAGTGGTGGCGTCATCACTGGAGACCATAGCGTTTATGATCCACTATCTTTTACCGTGACTGCACCTGTAAACCAAAAAGAAGCTTCAATTGATGGTTTCGAATTTGCTGTGCAACACATGTTTGGTGAAAGTGGTTTTGGTGGAATCATTAACTATACAACTGTTGATGGCGATATCAGTTATGACAACAGCCTTATTCGTGTTGATCAATTTGCCCTTCTGGGAATGAGTGATTCCGCTAACGTCGTTGCCTTTTATGACAAGCATGGTATCCAGGTGCGAATCGCCTATAACTGGCGCGATAAATTCCTGAGCGCTACAACCGGCGGCAACAATCAACAGGAACCCGCCTACACTGAAGCCTATGGCCAGGTGGATTTGAGTGTAAGTTACGAGCTCACTGAAAATCTGACCCTGCAATTCGAAGGTATCAATATTACTGAGGAAGATACCCGAGTGCATGCACGCTCTAAAAACGCAGTGATATTTGCTGCTGAACAAGAAGCGCGTTTTGCGTTAGGTGCACGTTACAAGTTCTAATCATTGCTAATGTTGGGCACAGATAAACAGCTACTACATTTGTAGTAGCTGTTCTTTGAAAAACCGCAATCGCAGGAGCTTACAATGACTCGTCACCTTCTTCTCAACAATATCGATCACCAAAATCTTAAAGTTATCACGCGAAAAAGCGAAAAATTTGGCGATAACATTATGTGTGCCCCACTCTTTCTTGGCGAGTTTCGCGAAGCTCAGGCCGACTATCCGATATTTTTTTACAAAGATCCTCATATCGGTTGCTTTTACCCTATGGCGATTTTTGGCTTACAAAAAGATGAAAATTTATTTCTCAATGAAGCTGGATGGAAAGATGCGTATATTCCTTACATGGTTGAAAAAGGTCCCTTTTTAATTGGCAAAAAAGCAACCCATGATGGTAAAGAGGAACTTATTATTTCCATTGATGTAGATGATCCTCGGGTTAATAGCAATGAAGGTGAGGCAGTATTCCTTGAATTTGGAGGCTGCTCAAAATTCACTTTACACATTTCCTCTATGCTCAAAAAAATTCATTTACAGCGAAGAGAAACAGAATTATTTTCCAAAACCATGGATGACCTACAATTACTGGAACCTTTCACTCTGAAGTTTCAGCTGGATAGCAATAAAAATCATAGCTTAAGCGGATTTTATATTATTAATGAAGAAAAACTTTCCGCATTGAGTGGAAATTTATTAGCAGAACTTAGTCAAC
>JAZKFX010000015.1:0-82113 GCA_040386215.1 Pseudomonadota bacterium | reverse complement strand
AAGAAGATTTTTCTTGGGCCGAGCGAGGCTCTGGCGCTATAGTACGTTTAGCCATGACTGATACTCCTATTATCGATTGTGGTTAGCTGCCTCTGGGTGTTGGCGCACTCAGGGGTGGCGACTCTTTAAGTTTATTAAATTTAAAATTTACAGTTAATAAAACCTCCGATTGAATAAAAACTGCCCGCTTATAAAACACTAAATGGCTGGATGAATCAACAGATTTTTTTCGTATTTGAAAAATTTTTGAACGAAATGCTATTTAAATTCTATTAGCCCCCTCCTCGCTCCAAAGCTCCAGCTTGGGAATGCATATCGAGCAACTACATTTAATTAAAAGATAAACATCATGGCCTACCCTAGCCTTGTAACACCATTCATTAAAAAATCACTTTGTTAGCGGATCAAAGAAATAACGAGCGTAGCCTGGCGTGAGGTCTTTTATTAAGGGATTTTCCAAGTAATAAACTTTACGCGGTTTACGATTGACCAAATCAATACCTTTCTTATTATATTTCAGCCACAGTTGCTTCAAGGACCCATCCTTAAAGGCAAGCTCCATACCTGCCGCAATGCGTTTTTTTGCTAAAATATTTTTACTGTTGAGATAAAAAAATCGCGGCAATACATAGAACAAAACAAACGTTTCATCAATAGCAATTTTGTTATACAGCTTGAAATAATCAGCATCATCTTTCAGCTGGTGTGCGCCGCGACAAAAAAGATCAACACGACCCGCAATAAGCATTTTATGTGTACTTTCGAAATCAGGTACTTCAATAACTTTAAGCCCATTGTGGCGAAGTATTTCGGTATCCGCCCAACCTACGCCATGAACAAAAGTATATTTACGTAGATCAGCGAACGATGAAACTTTTTTAAGCTCATTTTTAATCCTAGGGTTAATAAAGCAGACGCGGTAGCCCAGGCTTCCGCCATCAATAGGAATATCAATAAATGTCGCATCACCATTAGCCGATAATTGCTTATCGTAAGTCAACTCCACTACAAGATTTGGCTGGGTATTTTGCAAAATCAAATTGAGATTACTGACGGTTTCCACGGGTTCAATCTCTTCCATACGGTAATCACCATATTCAGGTCGAGTTTTTTCCAGCGCTAGCTTAATCAAATCGGTGTAGTAATTAAGATAACGATTACCCGCTTCGTTACGGCTAGTCACCACGATCTGCGCATTGGCTAAACGGAGATCAAGCAGAATCAACAGAAATATACACGCAATGCGGGTGATCATGCCGGTCTCATTTAAAGGTATTAGCGAGAGTAAGACTAGCCTAGATTTACTATTTATTCACTTATTGGGAGGGCATGGGATAACTGTCGATTAAAATGTGTGGAAATCACGGAGATTTTTGCAAAAAAGTAATAAGCGAATATGATTTTTATTTGCGTAGACTGTATGGACTAAGGCGTACTCATTATTTATATATTTTCGTTAATTCGCAAAAGATAAGAAGCCAATTCAGCAATCAACTTGTGGGATTCCTTGGAATAACCACCACTTGTCATTATCACCGTTGGTATATTAAGCGCGCGCAGCTGATCAATAACAAATTTATCTCTTTCTATTACTGCTTCATAACTAACATTTAAGCCACCTAATTTATCCGTTGCAACTATATCTGTACCCGCATTATAAAAAGCAAGCTTGGGGGTTTTATACTTATTGAGAAAAATGGGTAATTCTTCTTTCAGTATCTGTAAATATTCTTCAGAACCAAGACCTGCTCTTAATGGAATAATAAAAGGAAATTCATCATTGGGATCATCCTTCAACCCTGGGTAGGCTTGCATATTATATAAATCAAATATTCCGACAGATTTATCATTTTCACAAAAGCTGGTAAAACCATTACCGCGATGGGCATCCAGATCAATCATTACCACAGTATCATCTTGTGAAATTAAATTATTATTTCTTCCAGCGGCTAATGCCACTGCTGCATCGGCAAAAAAACAAAAGCCTTCGCCGTGATCTGCAAACGCATGATGAAATCCACCGCCAAGATTAAACACTACTGCCCCTTCAAGTGCTTGTCGCGTGGCAAGTATAGTACCTGCGGTTGCGTATTTAGCAGGTGTTACTAAACCCTTTCGAAGAAGACTACTAGGCAGTAAAGCCAAAAGCGATACTTCAATAACATCAGCAATAGCTTTACTGTGCATCAGAGACTTTAGGTAATCTTCTGTGTGCACGGCTAGGAGTTCTTGATCTGAAACCGGTGCGCTTACAAAGGTTGTGTGTTGCTTACTGGTATCGCCAAATTCCTGCTGCAATAGTGTCCATGCTTTGCTGAATTTTTTAGCATCGAAGGGGTGAAGTTTTTCCATCCCTAGAATACTAAAATCATAATGTGGTGAATAAACTAATCGAGTTTTCATTCTCAACCTTTGGTACTTTTAATTTGTAATGCAAAGCGGTGAACGTCATTTGGTGTCCACATATCTATTTGATTGCCAAAATATTTTATTTTGAAAATGAGTTTCTGGAAAGGATTTGAGACCCAATCATTAATGCTAATGCCTTTACTTCCACCCGGTAAAACACCTGAGCCTATCTCCAATAGCCAAGCAACAACTGTCGAGCAGTTTTGCTTCACCATATTGTAACGCTTCGGGTTTTGTTTAAATTCAGCCCAACACTTTAACATGAGCTTTTCGTCCATTTTCGTTAACGTGACTGTGTGATCGCAGTCCTTTCTTTCCAATCGCTTATCTATTTTATAACTACTCGGAAAGCTCGGCTCATGCGTTTGGCCAATCTTAAAGTCTTTTTTGCCTGCGGCACCTGACGGCCAAAAACTAATATATTGATTGTCAATGCTTAATGAAACATGTCCAACATTACCTGATGATAAAAGCCAAATATGTACCGTTGTAGTCATTTATATATCCTTGAAAACGATAAAACACTCGATAACATGAAGACCAATAATGGGATGCAAGATTGGCGGAGGGTCAATTAAAGACTATTGCTATACCGAATACTAGTGTGAGTTACAGGATTTTATCTAAGAATGGCCGTTTTAACCATTTAAGTCATTTCGACACAGTTTTCAAGATGACAACCACAACTTTATTTTCCCCCTTACGCTCTATTTCACAATTCTATATTTGCTACGACTGAGTAAACTTCGTAACCACTATTTGTATACTAAAAAACTCAGTATAGTGCCAATGAATTTCTGGGGCGTGTGACTTAATGAGGGGTGGTTTAACTCCCACGAATATTGATACTCCGGGCGATAGATAAAAGCCAGGCACAAACAAAAAAGGCTTTCTCTCGAAAGCCTAAAATGGAATAACGCAAAAAAATACAACATTGTTTTATAAACAGTAATCCATGCATCACATTAATTCCTATTGTGAAAAGCTTTATGAAATTTTTAGAAAAAAATGCATAAATCATCCATGCTATTAACGCTATATACTGAATTTGTCGCATAGATATTCATAACACACACTTGCCTGCGACAATGCTCAACAGGGAGCTATTTAAGTGTAGGCGCCACTTTAAATAAGTAAAGGTGACAGGTTAAATATCCGCAATATTTTACAACTTTATTAAATATTACCTTTAGCTTTATTTTTACTCTCTATTAAATTTACTCAAGTCTCACCCTAACTTTACTCAAAAAGTGATTGCGGCTTAAAAAATCATTGTAAGTAAAAGTTAATGTGATACTGAGTAAAAGCATCAATAAGTGATGACAGAAATATTTAATATATTTTAAATAACATGTTTTGAAGAAGATTTCTAAGAAAACATATGTTGGATAACGCACTGTCTGTTTATAACTAAGTTGCTATTAATGCACATCCCTTCATTAAGCAAATTACTTCGGAGAAATCATCATGCCCAACGTTGAAAATCCTATCGTTTTAGACTGTATTGAAAACTGCTCCAGCTGTCATGAAACATGCACTTATGCCGCGCTTAATCACTGCTTACCTATGGGCGGAAAACACGCTGAACCTGAACATTTCAAACTAATGTTAGAGTGCGCAAAAATTTGCGAAACATCTGCTTATTTCCTGCTAAGTGATTCATCGTTTCGCACTGAAGTTTGCGATTTATGCGCAGATATATGTGAAGCTTGTGCGGAAAGTTGTGCAGATCTTAGCGGAATGGAGGACTGCGTAACGGCATGCAATCTATGCGCTGATAGTTGCCGCGCCTTAGTTGATAGTAATATGGCTGAGATGTCCTTAAAGTCATCGCTGGCTATGGAGTAAGGAACCGCCCCCGCTTTCCTTACGTCAAATTATTCACTCTAGCTGACATTGTGACCTGTCGCCATCGTCCTGATGGTGACTAGCAGTAAGCCTGCTTAATATTTGCTTCCTCACACCTCTCTGATTGACCCATCCTCTTTCGCTGGATTCATTAAATACTGCGTGTTAGTCTTCCAAAAATTGTCATGGCATAGGGCTATGGCCTCAAAAAACGTAAAGTGTTCAATATGTTAACAGTACTTATTGTGGTTTTTATTTTGGCTTATGCAGCTATTGCTTTAGAACATCCCCTTAAGGTGAATAAGTCAGCTTCAGCTCTTGTAGGTGCGGGGCTTCTTTGGACCCTATACGCGTTACTCGGTGACGGACATAATATTTCTCACGAACTGTCAGAGACACTGGTAAGTACGGCACAGATAGTATTTTTCCTGATAGGCGCAATGACCATTGTGGAAGTAATTGATGCCCACAACGGCTTTGATGTTGTCACCAGTAGAATTAAAACCACTAAATTATCGTCACTGATGTTGTTAATAGGTCTAGTGACTTTTTTTCTCAGCGCTATTCTCGACAATCTCACCACAGCCATTGTAATGGTGTCGCTGATGAAAAAATTATTAGATAAGAGAGAGGACCGCCTGTTCTTCGCAGGCATGATAGTGATCGCAGCAAATGCTGGCGGTGCATGGTCGCCTATAGGTGATGTCACCACCACCATGCTGTGGATAGGCGGGCAAGTAACGCCCGTCAATATTATCACCGGGGTCTTCTTGCCATCCGTAGTGAATCTGCTTATACCCATGCTGATTACCACTTTTGTGTTGCGGGGTCGGCTTGTTGAAAGCCCGGTTAATACACATCAAAACGAAAGTGTATTAACGTCAACGGTGGAAAAAAATATTGTTTTTTTCCTAGGCTTGGGGGTTTTGGTTGCCGTTCCTGTATTCAAAACTCTTACCCATCTACCGCCGTTCATGGGCGTTTTGTTTGGCTTGGGGGTCTTGTGGATGGTTGCGGATTTAATGCATAGAGATAAAGACGAAGAACAAAAAAATCAATTAACGCTGGTGCATGCCTTGACGCGTATTGATATGTCTTCCATTGTCTTTTTTATTGGTATTTTATTAGCAGTTGCCACCCTGGAGCATTCACACATCCTTACTTCATTGGCCGCATGGCTCGATGCAACTGTCGGACGTCAGGATATTATTGTTATATTAATTGGCTTCGCCAGTGCAGTGGTAGATAACGTACCCCTGGTTGCGGCGTCTATGGGAATGTATAGTCTTGAGCAGTATCCACCGGATAGTTTTCTGTGGGAATTTTTAGCTTATTGTGCCGGTACCGGCGGCTCCATTCTGATTATTGGATCTGCGGCGGGCGTAGCCGCAATGGGTTTAGAAAAAATAGATTTTATTTGGTATGTTAAAAAAATTAGCACACTCGCGACCATCGGTTATATCGCGGGGGCGCTGGTTTATATTGTTCAATTTAAGCTTTTACATTAAGACATGAGCTAGATTCATACTGTTAGGTCAAGGATGACGCGATAAAAATATGCGATTTGTTGCAGTTCCGCTTACAAGTAACAAATTATCTACCAACCTATCCAATGAGCGTAAGTACGTTGGCAACCTGTTAAAAAATCCCACAATAGCTAAAAACTCATCGGGTGCAACTTGTGTAAGTGCAGTGCTATAGTTTTTATAATTTTCCATCTGTGAGCTGAGCGACTTATTAACTGAAAATCGTAAAGTTTTTTTCTGGTGATCCGCCCAGCGTGAAAAATGGATAAACCCGGAAATTTTTTCCGTGTGGGTAAAAACCAAATCTATTTGTTGACCCTGGTTTTTGTGATTGAGTAAATGCAAAAAGCGATTTAGATTATTGCTTAATACCAATTGTTCACCGTCATTACTGTTACAAAAGTGATCCGCATTGACAAGAATGATGATACGCGGAGGAGCAAAGCGCGAACCCTTTAGTTGCGCCAACTGCAAGCGCACTCGGGGCGAATCACTATTGAGCAACGCTGGCGAAAGCACCTGCGGTGCAAAGGCTTCACTAAGCTGAGCATTACTGTAATGCTCAATAAGACTTTCTTGATCGACATGCTGATCACCAATAATTAAAACCCTTTGAATTTGACCCATCACCCAAAAACGATAAGCAAGATAAGTGAAAATAGCCAGAAATGACACCAACAATACTGTGGCTAAAACTTGCCATATCCAACCCATATATATATCTGCGTTAAACCAAATAATAATGGCACCCACGAGTGCTGTAATACCGAATATAAAAAGAAAAAAATGGGTTAATTGAGTTTTATTCATGATTTTTTATTACCTTAGGCTTCAACAATTATTTGACCGGCTTGCTTTATGCTGATCACCCCTTGCCACATACAAATCAACTGACTGTCATCCGTCAGTATCGGAAAGTTTGCTAATAACACCGTTGGGTTTCCAGCAATCCAGGGACTCACTGTCATAGGTATGCAAGGTGCAGGTGTCGGCACACCTAAAGCCGCCGCCGTTAAGGCTATACCTATGGGATTGGTAAGAGATGTACACATTCCAAATGACGGTATGTTGACGAGCGGAATAAAATCCATAATGTTCGCACCAGGACTTCCCTCCATCACCTTATTTGCAGGCAATACACTTAATGGTGCGGGCGCTACACCAAACGTACATTGCATCAAGGCGCCGCTGCAAACACATTTAGGCATTTTGATTCCTCATTTATTCTTCTTCACAGGTTTGAAAAATAATAGTGCCCTCTTCCATGCGCATTAATTCGGTATCCTTATCTTTGCTACGCTTGATGGCAAAAACGGGTTTGCTATCTTCGTAGACATGGCTTAAAGATGTCTCGTCACCCATTTTTTTACCAAACAATATGTGATTGCCTTGTGTCGCCAAGGGTAATTGCACACCTTCGCCCCAGCTCAACACTTTTTGAATATGCGCACGATGCAGCTCCAGGCTCAATAACAATTTAACACCACGAAAAAACGGAAAATAAAAATGGCTATTAATAAAATCTGGCTCCAGCATTATTTGAATTGTTTTATCCCATAAGGGTATGTGAACTTTATATTCAAACTGACCGGTTTCAGTATTGCTTACTACATCAAATGTTTTTTCGTCGTCGTTACCTTGTTCACTGACAATCACTCCCTCAATATAAAGCGGATAAAAGGGTTTTTGGTATAAAGGAAGAATAGGTTGTTCAATGGTACTGTTATGAGCAAGTACCTGATATTGCAATTCATACTGGGTAAAAGGCAAATCAAGATCCTGTTCTGGCGTGTTATCTTTTGCTTTCGCTGAAATAAAAAATGCATAGCTACGATAACTTTTATCGGTATAAAAATATTTTTTACCATCAACGGTGCTATTAAAACTTAACTCGCAGTTAGGCCAGAATGTTTGCATGGGCCACTGGCTGAAATGCACGTCAAGTTGTTCACCCAAAATAGATACTTTATTGGTTTCGCGCGTGTTACGTTCTGAGAATTGACTCTCAATGGCTTGACGTAAAACAATATCTTGTTTAATACCTGCCACGGCATTTTTATTTTCTATTGCGCTCTGCTTACTGCCTTCCGCAATGCCATTCAATAAATTCGTAGTTGACCGCTTTTGTGCTGGCCAATAAATTTTAAAATCACTAATTTCATGAGGCAGAAAAGCTGTACCTGTTTCGAGATCAGGGCTATCTCCTTTAAGACAATAATTTTGCTTTGCATAGTCATACACAAAGAAAGCATTAATTTTATCGCAATAGTCCATTAAGAAATCGTAAAAACTGGCGTGGTTACTCACACCGGTTTCTCCTGGGCTATTTTTCTCCGCATTGCCCAAGGCCAAACAAATTAGCGGTTGCACTTGATCGGCCGCTGCAAAATCAATGGTCAACGCTATGGGCGACACCACCTGTGCGTTAATAACAGAAGACATCGAATCCTTCACGTACAACTCGCAAGGATAATGTTGCTGCCACAATACTTGTGCAGGGTCAGCAAATTCAATTTGGTAGTAGCGATAAAGCACAGGATTGCCAGTTATCTGGCGATAAGCAAGTTCAGACAGCGATTTATCTTTTACCAATCCGGTTACTTTAAAAATCTTGGGCGGTGGCTTGGGCATGTTGATAACACCAGTAATACCCAGCTCTACCGTGATAAGGCTTTCTGATGTAAAAGCGGTAAACAAATCATCTTTGCGTTGGTCATTAGGCAGATAAAAACCCAACACACAATCGAAACCATAGCTAAACGCACGCAACTCACACTGCTTGATATTAGCGCCCGGAACTTGGTGGCTTTCTCCCTCAATGGTTAAGCTTAACGTAAAAGCCAAACTGTCAGAGCAGGTGCTTTCCTTCCTACCTTCAGCGGGAGAAAAATTGTCAAAGGGCGAATGAAAATATTTCTGTAAGTATCTAGTCATTATACTCAACCTCTTCCGCGTAGCTTTCTGAATAGTTTTCTGAATACTTTTCTGAAAAATTATGCGATTCATTGGAAGTATGCTCAGCTTCTTCCAACGCAACAAATGCACTCATATCCGAACGGTAGTACTCACTTAAAACCTGCCATTGATAACTTTTGTGTTGTGAGAAGTAAGGTTCTAATTTGCCACCGTGTCTTGCTCTTAAGCCGGCGAAATTGGCAAAGTATTCGGGGAAATAAATCAGGGGATTAAAATCATCCAATTCGCTTTGAATATCTGCTAACACAATAGCGGCTTTTAAATTTTCCTGTTTTTCGATTAGTGTTTGCAGCACCAGCATTCTGCGGAGCAACAACTGCAATGCGTATGAAGGATTAAACAAAGCGGGATCAATAAGAGTTGCATTGCTGGGCTCTTTTTTTATTCCAGTTTCGGATTTCTTTTCTCTTTTCGGTTTTTCTCCTTGCGGATCTTCGAATGCATCGATTATTTGGATACTTTCCACTTCAGCCATGTTTTTTTCAATATCATCTTTCAAAGCGGAAAAATGTTTCATTAGGTCTCTCAAGCTACCGTCATTTTCGTGCCCAATGTTACATTTTCCGGAACCAGCAACTTCCCTAAAATCGTCCAATGCTTGGCATATGTGTTCGATATCTTTTCTTGAATAATCATAGTGATCGGAAGCAGAAACAATGTTTGCTAAACTCTTCCGAAAAAACAAGCCAATACTATTCATGAGGATTTTTGAATTTCTCAACTGTTTATGATCATTTGTTAACAACCATGGCTGCTGTAGATGCTTTAGAATATTTGTCAGTATTATTATCACTCTTGCGAAAGCGTGATTTTTTTCAGACACCCAAAAGCTATACAAGCAATACACACATATGCGGATATCGCAGAGACAATATAAGGGCAAATTATCCGCTAGCTCAAGGATCTGTAGATAGTTCCCTTGTTGCCAATGAGATGCCATGCTGTCAAAGCATTCATTCACCCGTTCGATTATATTTTCACTGATTCGCTTATTCTGATCTTCGTTTCCGTTTGCATTTTTGTTTTCATCAATTAAATGTATATGATCAAATAATTCAGGCAGGCACTCCAATTTTGCAATTGCTGATTTTCCTATAGTTGAAGTCGACATGATCCCTCCCACAAAATGCCAGGCTCGTTTTCTTGTGCTGACAATAAGGTTTTGTCACTGCTGTTAACCCTACTGCTATGCACATCACTGCTAGAAGCAACATGACTATCTACAAGAGGACTAGGAACACTACCGCGATGAATGGCGAAACATTGCAATGGGGCGAATTTTTCCTTTTTAACAAAGATATCACCCTGATTATATAAAGCGTCGTAGCCCAAAGCACTTTGGTCATAAAGTTTAAGATGGGAGCCGTTGCGGTATATACACAAATAAATATCTAACGACATGAGTAAAGTATTTAGCCAGGGAAATACCCATTCATTTAAACGCTTCCTGATATGTGGCGGCCAGTTTTGCGCGTCTCTACCCCATTCAGGGCGTTGGATGAGATAGACCTGGAATTGATCTGACTTGGAAGGCCCGGACGGCTTAGATGATTGACCCCCTTCCCCCAAAATCATTTTGCCTAAAGTTTGCAGCCCAGCTCTCCCTTGATGCCTTCCCGGTACGCGCGTTATGGAAATAAAAAATTCGGGGAATGTGCATTCAAATAGCCAATGCAAACTGCATTCGCTACGCATATTTTGCAGCTCGGTGTAACACTTTTTCGTTTGCGGCCAATGATCAAAAAAACTTTTATTGATTTCAGGGTATAGCTGCCCTAAATAACTGGTAATGAGCAAATGGTCAAAAAATTGAAAGAACGTTTGTAAGGCTTGATCGTTGACTTCAGGTCTTTCCATAAACTGCCGGATATGCCCGGGAAGAAAACCTGTAGAGGCAAGGAGACCGAGATTTAATTGAATAAATGCGCAGTTTTCACGCAACACAACCGATTCTATAACACGATTGTGTGAGGCAATAGAGTTGTGGCTGGAGAACCAAATATCATCTGCCTTAAACCCTTCAGAGGTCAGCAAGCGCAATAAAGCAATCAGATCGAAATCGCCAAGACGCGCTGCAATTTCATCTTCTAGCGATAACTCAGCTGGTTTTATCTTAAGCGAAGGCGCCATGCACTACTCCTGATTGCGATTCGTTACTCGGCTCATCCCGTAAATTTTTGTATTCAGACCCTGCGCCCCTAACTACATGGGCTCTCAGCCGCACGTTTTTGGTGATAACTTCAGCGCAGCGTGTAAGATAATATTGAATTTTTTTTGGATCATTAAAATAACAGCCGACAAAGCCCTGCTTTAAACAAAAATAATATACTTCAATAGCCATCTTGTAATCGCGGCTATGTTGCAGCAACTTATCTAAATGGTTAAAGAAACGCTCGCCGCCATCGCGACAATGAAGCATTTTTTTTTGTAATCCTGGCCACTCGCACAGTGTTGGTATTAATCGATTAGTGGGCAATTTTTTTGTGAGTACTGTTTCATCACAATGAAAAATTAGCGCACAAAGCAAATATTTTAATTCCATCTTGGTAAGCAATGGTTTTAGTTGTTTTTGGCATTCTTCCAGGCTTTTTGCTATCTCCTGATAAATCGGTAGACAATCAATGGGTGCAGCAGCACCCACATCATTGCCCATTATTTCATTCGTTGATGTGGGCTGTGCATTTGCAACGAGTATAGATATTTTTGAATAGGATTCTTCCAGAGCGATAAAATAGCCATAGAGATAATCCCACACTTCATTATTCATCACCGCGCCCTCGATTTAGCCCAGCGGAGCTATTATTTTCCTTACCAATAAAAAATAATTGTTCTGGCATTTGCGGAATAAGACGGTAATCATTTTCAACAGCCTGGCTTCTATTACTGGTGTCGATTGGCGTATCAATGTAATCAAAATAATATTGATCTGACTGAGGCGGCGTCTGCTTAATGAAAGATCTATCGTTCTGTATACTCACACTAATGGCTATATCCGCTAGCCACACATTGAGGAGTACTTCGACTTTCGCGAAAAAGGCATTGATGAGGGGAAAAGTGTTTGCCGGTATTTCATGCAACGAAAAAATATAAGAGAAGTGTGCATCACCCATTGCTATTTTATTATCGCTATTGTTAAGGCTCGCAGAAATATGCACGCTTTTTAACAAGGGTTTTATTGTCTGAAATTCCCGTTTAAATACTGATCCAAAACCGTCAAGAATAAACACAATCTCATCCATGGATAATTCACGTTTATTTTTTAACAAACTAAGCTCCAACAAACTTTGTGGATCACTGTTACTCAATGGAATACAAGCAATCGGCGAATTAACAATATTCCAACGTAAACCGCGAATATCCAGATGGTGAGTGCCAACCTTTAATTTTTTCCACAAGTGTCCGCTAAATTCTGGCTGATGCCAAAGTGCATCCACAGTAATTTTTACCGGTTTTTTAAATGCATCAGGTAATTGAATATCTAGTTGCGGTTGTGGTGCGCCCTGCGCGTAGCCGCCCTGAGAAAAGCCGCTTTGAAAATGCAGATCATAAGCGCCGTTACCACCCTGCAGTATTCCAGGGCGTAAAGCGTTGCGATCTTTTAACGCACCTTGATAAACTCCCAGACATTTAAGCAGGCTTAAATCGCTGCTCGTTGATGGCGGACGAATTGGGCAGTTACTTTGCGTGGCATTATAATTGATTGGCTCCGCTTGTTCCTGAACCACATTTTCGACACTCACAACACCCAACTGAAAAAAATCAGCAGAAAGTTTTAATTGCCGTGGCCATTCGCCCTTAAGGGTAAGAATGAGATCACAACTACTCCACTGCTGTGGCGTGTCAGAAAAATACGCATTTAAATAATTTTCCTGCTGTGGCAATTGAAAGAAGCGGCGAATTTTTTCTACCGGATGCATGCCATCAGCTAGCAAAATATGTTGCGTTAATAAAGATTCTTCTTGATGCGATTTTATTTCCGCCGCACAAGCACCCAATGTAAATTGGCCTTCGACAACTGTATTTTTATCGAATACGGCTGATATTGTGCTGAGCTGTTCCTGAAGTAACTGTTTTAGCCATACCGACAAATTAAAATTACTATTCACATTCAAAAATAGCGGTAAATGCTCCAGCTTCCCCGGCACGCGGGTATGCGCTTTCATTCTGATAATTATCTGGTTGTTAGCGCGACCAAGGGATTTATAACCAACGCGTTCGATCGCAATAGGCGCTAATGGCATGTCACAAATACTGCGATATTGCGCTTGCTCGTTTTCATCGCTGCTAAGCGTAAACACGCTACCCATTTTAATTTGCGTGGCTTCAGATAAATAACGCGTCTCCGCTTGTAGCAACGCCATGGAAACAACGGGCGCCGTTAAATAAGGCAACAGCTGTTGGAATACGCGCTGATGTAGTTGATCAATTTGTTGCCGACCGGCTATGCGCCCTTTGGCCATAAACGCAGCCATAGCTTCGGTCAGGTGTTTAACATCCGGATCATCCTGCGCAACAGGAATTTGATTATGCATGTTTACAAAACGTGTTTGGATAGCGATAAGAAAAGCCATTTCTTCATCGAAGATGGCTATCTCATCGTTGCTGATTACAGGATTTATTTTTGTCATATTTTTTCATCCATTGCTTACTGCAATTTAATGATGCCTGCCGTTGCGCTTATCTGAGCGGACCCAGTCAGTTTTATATTGGTGCCGTCTGCACCAATCTCTTTCGCCTTAATGTCCGCTGCAGTTGCGGCTTCCAAGGCAAAGCTGCTGTCGCTTTTAATTGAAAATTCACTGCCGCTACTTAAACTTGTACTCTTAGATGAGCTGCACGTAATCGTCTCAGCGGTGAGCTCAAAGGTTTTACAATCCATCGTAATTTTGTCGGGTGTTTGCGTGATAGTACTGGTTGCATCGCTACGTTTACTGGTGGTGGTAATGGCATCACTACTGAGCACAATGGTATGAATAATCTCACCGTCTTTGTTATCCACCGTAATAGTGATGCCGCCAATTTTATTCAGCTCTACCCGACATAATAATGCCCCCATATATACGCCCTTAGTTTTCCAGGTACTTTTTACGAAACGATCTATAAAAAAATTCACACATTTCTTGCAATATCCAGATAAAAATTAAAGCTTTTTCTTTTAGCAGCACTCTGTTCACTTACCAAGTTTGCTACGACTAACAAGCACCAACCATTTTTTTTGCTATCCGCTAAAGTAACTTGCACATTCGCTAAACGCCTTTCGTGCTGTTGTATTTGCCGTTGAATATCCTTACAAAGCTGAAGCATTAAAGGGGCACTTATTGATTGTTCACAAAAATCCTTTAAACCAAAATGACTCGCTGCATCTGTGGTTCTGCGCGATTGCAATATAGTTTGTATATTGCTAATGATGGATTCTACTTGCGAATCATCACCGCGCAGCGCTGCTGAATATTTCCTTTCGCCGCTTCGCGGTTCTATAAATTTATTCAGCAACGACATGTGAAGCCCGTTGCTTTGGTGCAGATGCTGGCTGATAAAATATATAAAAGTTGTAATTGGAAAATTCCGGTTGCGCCAGAAACGCAATGCTCTGATCACGCTGTATATGCGTAAGCTCTTCACCTTGCATGAGTTCAAAGCATTGGGTTTTTTCACCAAAGTAATGAGTGATTGCGCTGTGCTTAACAGCTTTTAACGGCGTACCGCTCAATGCGTAATTACATAAAATGCTCATGCGCTTATGACTACTCAGGCAAGGCAGATTGTTATTAACAAAAAATGGTTGCTGATCACAATTAATAATCAAATATAACTTGTCATTTTTTTGCAAGCTACTGGGTAGCTGCGCCCTATAACAGCCATCTTTTAAATGCAGCTCAAAGCTTTGATTACTGCGATTATGATGCTTTAGGTGCGCAATAATATTTCGAAAAAGTAGTTTAAATACACCGTGTAAATCATTATGGCGATAGCGTTGAATATTCAGTGCTGACCACTCTCCACTCAATAACGCCAGCTCCCGATTGAGCTTTTGCAGTTGCTCATACAAAAAATATGGATGCAAATAAATTTCGCCGGAAATTTTTTCATTTCCAAAATGATTGGCGAGATAGTGTAAGCTTTGGCTGACGGTGCTGGCACAAAGCTTCATTTCAAAATGGCGCATATCAGGCAGCTGCTGCTGTTGGCAGGCTCTATAAGTTTCGGTGAGATAACGGCTGAGTAAAACACGCAGTTGTTGTAAAGGGCGATGCAAAAATTCACTGGTGCCTAGTTGCACCAGCGGCGGAATATAACGCTCGGATAACACCCAGCTTTTATTTTTTTCCTGATCGAATTCCGCCAATTTACCGTGATCTACCAGAAGGTGATCTCCGAGCAACTTTTCGTATTGTTCAGGCAATGTGGCTTGCTGCGTTACTATAATGCTGAACAGGCGCTTTGCCGGAGAGCCCGCATCACTTTGCTGTACAGGCGCCCTGCTTAAATTAATATTTTCTTGTAAGACAAAATAATAAATTTGCGCGCGTGCGCTTTGGGCGAAATTCGGCGGCGTGCTAATAATTAACGAGTTGCCGGGGTAATCAATTAATAAATTTTTATCGCGCGTAAAAATGCGCAAACTTTCAATATGAAGCGTTCCTTGCGCAAGCAAATAATTATCCCATTCCAACTTGGCGATGCCGTAACCAGGTAAGCCCTGAGTCTGGCAACGCAGACGAGCTTCTCCTGCTAAGGCGTTTTCCTGAGCAAGCAAATGATCGGGCAGTAAGGTTTGCCCCATTTGCCAATGCACAGGGGCAAGTTGATGAATCGGCATGGTTATAGGCTCATAAAAAATTTAGTGAGTATTTATTTTTACGCCGCCATCACATGCATGGAAAAAGTGAACAGCGGCGTCAAAAAAGCTAGCTATGCAGCAACAGTGACGCCCCAGGCTTTGGTAAATTTCGCTTCCTGGGATACCGCGTATTGAATAACCTGCGCCAGTTCTTGCGGCATAACACCCAAATAAAATCCGAAATTTTTAGGTGATACAACTTCCGTGGCTTGATCCATTTCAATACCAAAACTCAGCCCACCACCGGACTTTGCAATCAGTCCTTTTAAATCTGTGCTATCTGTGTGAAATGCCTTGTAATACACCTTTTTAATCGGGTCATAATCATAAACAACGTAGCTATACTCCACTGTAGTGTCGCTTAGCGTCGAATGTTGTAGCATTACTGAGTCCTGTTTATTTTTTGTAGACACCTGGCAATTAAAACTGACCGGATCCGCAAAACCGCCGTTCCAAAAAATTCCTGAAAGCACACCAACGACTTTAATTTTTGTGCTGTCTTTGATTGCTGTCGGGTCTTGCACTTCCAAGTCTTTAGCGTAATCAAGCGAACCAATTTTTAGTGATGTGAGGTGACCTACAACATCCTGAGAATCTTTTTCAAAGTTAAAGCATTGACTTACACTGCAATTAAACGAAGTACTCGCCATGATAAATTCCTCGATTTTTTTTAATTAAAATACGGTAAATGACATATCCAAAGTGCGTTAAATACGCACATCCATTTTCAGTTCAACATCCAATCCTTCAAATTGAATGTGCGGCAAAATAGTAATTTCACTGTTATACCAACCAATCATTCCCGGTCTAGGCGTAGTCGTCACTTGCGCCGCTTTGAAAGGGTAATACCGCAGCGTTAAATCGTCGGGGTTCACCACAGTGGTAACGTATTGTGATAACCAGGTTTGCAAAATATTGTTGATATAAACATCATCCGCAGCACTACCTATGTTGTCGCGCATAATGCATTTCACATAATGAGCGATGCGGGTAATCGAGAATGTGTAGCTAAGGTTGGTAACCAGCTGCGAATTTTCTGAATCATGAGGGTCTTTAAAGCGCTTGGATTTTTTAATGGACTGGGTGCTAAAAAAACACGCATCGGAACTTCCTTTGCGATAAATCAACGGAATAAAACCGGCATCAGAAAATGCGAGTTCGCGATAATCCGGTATCACCATTTCAATGGGCGCTTTGAATTCTTCCTGGCCATTTAAGTTAAAAGCGTAACGCGGTAAATGTTCAATTCGACCGCCACCTTTTGGCCCGCGTAAATATTGGCACCAACCGGAATGTGCAAAGGAGTGAATCATATTTTTAGCAAACAGCAGCCCGGCATGGCCCCATAAAAATTCCTCTCCCGCTTTTTGTGGGTTAATAGTTTCTTTGAAACCTATACCAGAACCTGCAGGATAATTTTCCGGGTCATAAGGTGGGCGCAATAAAAATCGTGGCAACGTCAAACCTATATAAGCAGCTTCTTCAGTACTGCGCAGCTGCTGCCATTTTTCAAAACGAGGATGACTCATGTGCGCGGACAAATCTTTAATTTCCGCCATTTCTTCAATGGTTTTGCAACCAAAAAATTTCGGGCCAACTGAACCTATAAAGGGTGCATGGCTGGCGTTGGCCAATTTGCCGATAGTGCGCAAGCATTCACGGTCTTCTTTCGTATTTTCAAATTCGTACAAACCAATAATGGCGCCGTAAGGCAGCCCACCAAATTGATCATACTCAGCGACATACACTTTTTTGAAAAGGTCACCGTTAATTAAATCAACCGCATTGTTTTCCAAATCTTCGGCCAGTTCGGCCTTGGTGCAATCGATCATGTCAATTTTCACATCGGCTGACCAATCGGTGCTTGCAATTAAATTGTGCAACCCCAGCCAGTTGGCCTCCATGGCTTTAAAATTTTCATCATGAATTATTGCATTCAAATCGTGATTAATGCGTTCGTCTATATCACCGGAAATGCTGCGAACTTTTTGGCGAATAGCGGCTAAAGGAGTGGTATCACCCTCTTCCGTGGGCAGAATATTATTAAATAAGGCGGTAGCGAGGCTCCCTAAAAAATAATCGGCGGCTTGTTCACTTTCATCGAGAACCAGCTTGGTATCAGACAATAACGATTCTTTAATTCTGCTTTTATGGTCACGCAATGGCTGCACATCATTAGCGAGTTTTTTAAACGCCTTACTCGCTTCCTGCGTGTCTGTAACTTTAGTGGGTTCATCAGTAGCAGTTTTCGCTTTAGTGACTAAAGCGATAGCACTGTCGGTGTTTTTAGTGATTGCCGTTAGGTCTTTATTAACTGCAGCAAACACCTCGACATTGATACCGTCCTTTATTGCGGTTGCAAAGGTTTGCATGTCCGCGGATTCTTTTTTGAATGAAGCCAGAAGCATCTCCATTTTATTTAAATCCACATCATCATCAGCGGCATCATGAATGGGATCTAACAGTTTTCCGAGGTTTTGCATTAACTCGGAAAAACTTTGCTGACTTTTCTTTTTGTTAAGTAATGAATCTAAAATCGCGGGTTGGTAATTCAGGCTTTCCCCAAGTGCAGCAAGACGAGAACCGGGTGTAGCCTCTAAGGTAGTTGAAGTGCCCATAGACTGGTTTTCCTAAGTAATTTTTTTTCGGCAATATTAAAAAATTAAATTGCCATAGTGGTATCAGATGCAGTTTTCGCCAGTGCCGTCCAGCGAGCATATTTTTACCGGCAAGGTAGCGCTTTTTTCGTAACCGGGAGCCATCAATGTTTTTAACTCAGTTTTGGCTTCATTATTGGCAAGCAAGGTGGTAAGCGCCGTACGAAATTTACTGCTGTTATTCATGCTGGATAGCAGTGCACTCAACAAGTTTTTCGCTTTAACCATGTCATCCATTTTTTTAATGGACTTAATAATATTGCCAGGTAGAAACGAATCTACATTGGCAATCGGAATTGTATGAACCTCGTCCTGACTATCTTTTACCTTCAGCTGAATTTTCATTTTTTCCATAATGCTGTTCAGATTTTTACCGTCAAAATTTAAAATTTTTCGCTCATCAAACGATTTCTTAACCGTGTTTTTTCCCGAGAAATCCCCTGCAATTAAAATGCGTAATGGCAGTTCGATATCTTCAGGTTGCCCGTTTATTTCTGTGCGATAGCGCAGCGTCAAGCGGGATTTTGGCAGAGTATCTTGAATGGACATGTGATCTCCTAATGGGTTTGCACCCTGTGTGTTATACATTTTGATACTGCTCGAATTATTGCGAACGCGAGCGAATTGTTTTGGAGGTGTTGGCCTTCGTAGAGAAGATTAAGGCGACGGAGGGGGGATTTATATTACGGGTTATTACCGTCCATTAAGGTAATAACGGGTAATAGGGAATGCGGCTTAGGCAAGTGCCATTCTAAGAATAGGGATTGTTTACGGCCTAATTCAGAATCATTAAAACGTTTTATATGAATGGATATTATAGTAGCCATAATTACAAAATTTATGGATAATAAGACACCAGTGTATCCAATATGGTGAAATTCATGTTGTCATTATTATCGCCCTCCGATGTGCAAATTGCCCTGCGGGATCATCTAAAATCGCAGCGTAAACAATTAAAGTTGTCCCGTGATCAGCTGGCAGAGCGAAGCACAGTGCCTGCACCTACCATCAAAAAATTTGAAACCACTGGACAAATCTCACTGCGGCAATTTGTGCTGCTTTGGCAGAGTGTTGATGATTTAGGCCGGTTGCAGCAATTTGTACAGCCCTCCTCTCGCACCAAAATACCAACCACGATTGAGGAGGTGCTAAATGAGCGCTAACCCGGTTAAAAAGCTTGAAGTCTGGCGAACGTTTAGCGATGCGAGCCGCTGTTGGGTTGGGACTCTTGCGCAAAATGCACAAGGCGTATTTTTTCAATACCAACCAGAATACCTCGAACGTTTTTCCAGCCTTTCGCCTTTTAAGTTGAACTTTGACGGCACGTTGCAATTGGCGCAACGCGCACCTCATCAAGGTTTACAAGGTGTTTTTGCCGATTCCTTACCCGATGGTTGGGGCTTAATGTTGATGGATCGCATATTTCGCCGCGCGGGTACTTTGCCCGGGCAAATTACGGCTATGGACCGACTTGCCTTTGTCGGCAATGGCGGATTAGGTGCACTTAGCTATGAGCCGGTATCAGATTTAAAAACAAATACCAACAGCGAAAAGCTCACCGTCGCCGACCTGGGTTTACAGGCGCAAGCGCTGTTTGATGGGCAAACCACAGAGGTGTTAGCCGCCCTAGTCGCTGCAGGTAGCTCTGGCGGCGCCAGGCCTAAAGCACAACTTTATCTTCCCTCGCTTAACGATGGCACTTGCAGCACTCAACATTTCCCCGGCAGCCTTGCACATTTGGTTAAATTTACCTCCAGCCAATTACCGCTAGGCCATGAAGAAGGGCTTTGTGAAGCGGCATACCTCACTATCGCTGCGCAGGCCGGAATTGAGGTACCCAAATGGCGATTACTAGACGCCCCACCACAATCCGGTGCAAAACATTGGTTGGCACTTGAACGGTTTGATACGCACGCTTTACCCAATGGCGACGAAGGACGGTTTCACTTACACAGCGCCTGCGGATTATTAGATGCTGATTTCAGAATGCCCAGCCTGGACTACGAAGATCTTATCAAGGCCAGCAGCCTGTTATGCAAAAGCCCCCGTGCCGGGCAAACGCAATTTCGTCGCGCTATGTTTAATTTATTTGCCTGCAACCAGGATGATCACAGTAAAAATTGGGCTTTTTTACAAAGCGATAACGGCCAGTGGCAGCTTGCTCCTTTTTACGATGTTACTTTTAGTCCATCGCCCTACGGTGAGCATGCAACAGCATTTTGCGGTTTTGGAAAACAGCCTTCATTAAAAGCAATTCAACAATTAGCTAATCACGCTAACTACGCTAATTGGTCGCAGGCGCAATCCGTGATTACTGAAGTTGTTGAAGCCATTAATCTGTTTGCAAGTACTGCGCGTGAACTTGGTGTAGCTAAGGAAACTGTTGTGTTGATTAGTCGGCAGCTTGATCAGGTTTATGAAGATAATAAAATTTTGGTGAGAAAAATTTAATAGGTAATATTTATTCGTGAACAATATTGCTAATGCTGTGCGAATGTTCTAAAAAATAAATTCTAATAAAATTTTTATTAAAGAATCCCTAATATATCTGCCGTCTTTACCTTTGGTCCCGCCATCAATCTTGCTGCCAAAATATCGTCTGCCGTCAAAGTGGCGAAAGTAAGGTCATTGTAATAATTGGACCGCGTTACGTCATCTCGTTCAAAGTCTGGGATTTCTTCCATCAAGAATATTGGTTCAAATGTACGTCCGTTCCAGTATCCTGAATGATCAGTTAAAACAGCTGAAAGCTGCATTATAGTGCCAGGCGGATAAAGCACCTCTCCTCCATCGACTGCCATAGACTGAACACCAAGCCAGTTAATAAATACACCACTAACTCCAAAATAGCATATTACTCCGCCTGTAGTCCTCACGGTATCTGGATGTGTCCACTTACTCATCGTTATTGCTGTTGAAGTGAAATGACGCTGGCCTCCCTCCATGATCGACGCACCTGTAACGAATCGTGAACCGAGCGGCATCTTATTAAGATGATCTATTTCTTCTTTGTTTCGCACTGTACGCATCGTTGTCACTGTAAGACCTAGCTGGCCAAAGTTAGGTATTTTTTGCAGGGCACCACTTAGAGCTGCCCACCCAGTCCTGTATGGGCCAAATACCTTTGTCATACAATAAGGATTATCTGTTCCATCATCAAACCGCTCAATAGATTTATTGGCGTTCGTGTAGGCCTCTACTGATTTAACTTCGTGCGGTGTAAGTCCAAGCTCCCGAATACAACGAATTTTTATTCGGTCTGTACACATTTTGTTAAAAGTTTTTAGCAAACGCTGTTCATCAGCTACTCCTTCTAGACTAGTGCTATACCCCAATAGCTTTGAAAAAATGCCAGTTAGATGCAGAGTGACTCCGGATGATATACATCTTATGAGTTCTATTTGGGTTGATGATCTTCCCGCAAAAGCAGCAACAAGATTATAGCCTCCATGGCTTATTTTTAATGAGAGGCCTATTGTCTCACTTAAATCCCTATCTCTGTCTATCGAGTAATCATTCCATCGAAAAAGAAAGTGGAAATTTTTATTAAAATAAAAAAATGGATTTTTCATATTTTGTTTCCTTAGAAAGGCTTCCTCACAAAGCCATATGAGCACTTTTAGATCATTTATCAGTAGTTATTAGTTGAACTGCATTTGCGATTGACATCGAAAATAAAATTAAGGAATCAATCAGGAGTCAGCTCTTGCGTTTTTCTTTTTTCTATTCAGCCAAAATCTCCAGACACAAATCAATAATAAACAGCACTAAAGATCTGTAATGCATATCAATCATCGTTGTGGTTATTTTTATTGAATGGTCCGGCTAAATATATTACCAATTATTACCATGAGTTAAGGTAATAATCGGTAATGGGATTGCAGTAAATATATGTATTGCCGCTGGCTGGAGCTTCACATCACTAACAAGACAGCGGTCAGGTCTTTGCACCTTGCCTTGTGGTAAATTAAGCTAGTTTTTAGTTAATTTATCAAAAGGGAGAATAAATATGGCAAGACCGTTACGTTTAGAGTCTGCTGGCGCACTTTATCATGTGACCTCACGCGGTGACAGGCGCGAAGATATTTTTGAGGACGACAGCCACAGGAAATGTTTTTAACAACTCTTGGTGATATATGTCGCGATCATAATTGGGTTTGTTACGCCTACCGTTTAATGTCCAATCACTACCATCTGCTAATCGAAATACACGATGCGAATTTTGCAAAGGTATGCGCTAGCTTAAAGGTGTTTATATACAAAAATTTAATCGAGCGAACAATCGAGTCGGTCATGTTTTTCAAGATCGCTAGAAAGCAATTCATGTAGATAAAAATATTAATTGTTAGAAGTCACGCGCTATATAGTATTAAACCCTGTGCGAGCAGAAATGGTCCATTTCATTCGTGACTGGCGTTAGAGTTAGAGTAACTACAGGGCAACGGCAGGTTTGGTCGTTGCCCTGTAATGGCTGGATATTTACTGGCTGCTTGCTGCATTTGATCGTCAAAAAAGCAAAGCCATTGATGCGTATAAATTATTTGTTGCAGATGGAAAAGATCAGCCTTCGCCCTGCCAACAATTAAAAAATTAGATTTTTTGGATGCTGATGTTTTTGTTGAAGAGCATTTAAAAATTATTGATGGAAATAGAAATTTATCTGGAATTCCCGCCAGCCAAAAAAAATTTTCCTAAGTCCTTAGGTGAATATGAAAAAATATCCAATAACCGTAGTGCAGTCATGCACGCCGCCTATCAAAGTGGTGGATACAGCTTGAAAGACATCGGTGATTATTTTGATTTACATTATTCCCGTGTCAGTAAGATTTTAGCGGAAGAGAAGAAAGCAAAAGCCAAGATATACATAAGACAGCCTCGCCCGCCGCAAGCGGCGGGGCTACAATGTTGTTCACCACAAACAAAACATTGGAGGCTGCTATGACACTTTATTGTGGAATTGATTTACATTCCAATAATAATTTCATTTGTGTAACTAACGACAAGGATGAGCGTTTACTTGAAGTTAAATGCGAGAACGACGCTGAACTTGTCATTGCTAAACTACTACCTTATCGCAAGAAGCTCAAGGCCATCGCCGTTGAGTCGACCTACAACTGGTATTGGTTGGTCGACGCGCTTATGTCTTCAGGATTTGTCGTACAGCTCGTGAATACCGCCAAGGCTATCCAATACAGTGGGTTAAAGCGAACCGATAATCGTTACGATGCATTTCATCTCGCCCATTTAATGCGCTTGGGTATTTTGCCAACAGGGTATATTTATCCTATCGAATCTCGCGGCCTGCGTGATTTATTACGCAAACGCATGCAGCTGGTGCAAGATCGAAGCAGTGAAATTATTCGATTCAAATCCATGATCCAGCTACACACTGGCGCAACGTTGCGGGCGGATAAAATGAAGGCTAAAAAATTTCAATTGCCTGTTGTTGGTGATGCTAATACACAATTGGCACTGCACAGCGAAATGGTTTTAATTCGTGCACATACACAACAGATCAAATGCATTGAGAAAGCAATTTTAAAGCAAATGGTAGGCGATCCCGTTTTCACACACTTAAAAACAACACCTGGTGTTGGCGATATTCTCGCACTCACTATTTATTTGGAAACTGGCAATATCCATCGTTTTGATAGTCCAGGTAATTTTTCATCTTACTGTCGCTGCGTCGATAGTCGACGCAGCAGCAATGGCAAAAAGAAAGGTGAACATAATCGTAAAAATGGCAATCGCTATTTGGCGTGGGCACTTATTGAAGCCGCCAATTTTGCTATTCGTCATAGCGCAAAAGCGAAAGCATTTTACGAGAAAAAAACAAAAAGTACACATCCCGTATCCGCACGAAAAGCCCTCGCGCACAAATTAGCGCGAGCTTGTTATTGGATTATGAAAAATGGGGTTGCTTACAATGAACAATTAATTTTTCCATGAGTTTGGCAAGGTTGGGTAACCAGTAATAGGGGTTAGCTAACAACCAACAGACCTGATTGGCCCAACCTTGCCGCTTATTCGTTTGTGTGAAAATGGCATTGCCTACACGGTGAGCTACTAACGGGTTGACCCTTTGCGGTCCAAGATCTGTCATTTGACTGGACACCGTATGGAACCGACGTAATTCTGGGGCGAACGCCAGGGCTAATGTATTAGCTTGATCCTGATGGGTGACTGGTGCAGACGATTAACACCATTCAAACGAAAACGCGGGAGCAATGAGTTTTCTTGCAATCAACAATACCCCACTTGCGTGGGATAAATTTTTATTGGCTTTTGTTGACTAATTGTCTAATGGGTGACTAATTGTCTAATGGGTGACCCCTTTTTTGGTTCAAGCAGAAGTGTCAGATTAGATCGAGACTAGTACAGATTGTTTGCGTAGCTACCTAAACAGTTATCACTTCCTGGTTAGATCTTTGTGTATTTTAACTGTATAGAAGTGGTTTTTCGTTTGTGTTTAAAGATATTGTGGTCACTCCAGCCCAGCCCAGCCATTCGATATTGAGGAAATCTAACAGGCAATCCGCACTGTACTCTACCATACACCATCCAATTGATAATCGAATTGGAATCGCTTGATGGCACCATCTTGGCTCTAATACCTTCAGCGTCAAGATTATGATTCTCTTTGCCGATCTTGTATGCCTTGATAATACCAACTTCCCCAAAATTTTCGCTAGCCACCCTGTAGTCATTACCGAAGAGTACCGTCCACGTACCCAGATACTTCCCCATTCCTGCTAGCCATGTGGCTCTACCAGCATTTACGCAACCGTCGCCGATTCCGACTACTGATGCAGAGATCCCTTCACGGGAAATCCTATATGTCAGCGATACGCATCCTGTTAATGCATGCCCTTCTAAAGTGTCATTTTTTATTGTCACATACAGAGTGTTGTCATATTTACGAACACTATAAGTAGACTCAATTGGATCTTGTCCGGCAGCGACAAACATTCTGGTTGTTCTATCATCTACCCTATATATTTTGGGCGCAGCACCGCCTGGAAAGCTAGCCGCAAATGCCGCCGTTAGTGCTACCCCTAAGCGCCCCAAGTCCTCGTCTTTGAGCGCAAGCCATTCTGTAACCAAATTGTTAAGGTCATCACTCGGACCACATATATTCATGTGCCCGTGATAAGTGTGGTTCGTCATACTGTGAGCACCCCAACGCTTCATCTCTCCTAACTTTCCTTTGGCAGCAGCATCAGCTCCAAAAGTTGGGTCCAATGTACCATCGTCGTTCAGATTTACAGGTTCCCCCCCTTCTGCACATTCCCACCAAATAACACCAACAGTTAAAGCACCGCAAAGAAACGCCCCATATAGGTATGGGGATCTCATTGAGGGCGATAGGTATGGGGATCTCATTGAGGGCGGTATTTGTGGTACCGCTCGTGGTACAGCCGTCGATGAACATATGCGCCGTATCGATTGCTGACCGATTTGAAATTGGGCGATAGCTCGCACCGCCCGCGGTAGGGTAGGATTGTGCATGGTACGTCTCAAGGCCGTTGATAACATAATTATTCCCCTTAAAGTTATTAATGTTTAAAATTCATTGACGTGTTATTTCTCAACTATCTGCCTGAGCGTTAAAGCTAGATGGAGCACACTTAGGTTTGTCCTTATTAATTCCATTGATATAAAAATGACTGCTATCCGAGTCAATAACTTTGAGCAATTGCTCCAACTGCTTGTTAATTTTAACTACAGCTATTGGCTTTCCGGCTAAATTTGAGGTTGACTTCTTGTGCAAAAAAATTACATCTCTAAAGGGATTTTTTGAATTTATTTTTAGCTGATATTTCATACGCGCCTTAATTGGCAAATGACTCCAGCCGATGGCTTTTAGCGCTCTTAGAGATCGACAGTTATC
Organism: Pseudomonadota bacterium; assembly: GCA_040386215.1. Lineage (GTDB taxonomy): Bacteria > Pseudomonadota > Gammaproteobacteria > Pseudomonadales > Cellvibrionaceae > Cellvibrio. The sequence goes on along the minus strand of JAZKFX010000015.1, from coordinate 55,965 downwards.
CGAATAAACGCAACTAAAAAAGAAACTTATATTCATTTTTTTCTCGGCTGCGTTTAACAAAATTTTTTCCGCCTTTGAGCCGAACCCATTATTTTGATAATCAGCAGCGATCCAAATGGAAAAAAAAGCACTGCGATAGCTTTGATGCAAAGCTACCGATCCAACAAATCCCCAGAAACTATGCATTACAGCAAATACTTTGTTTCCAGCAATGTGTATTTGATCTTCTATCCAACTGATGACTTGCGTTAATGACGAAAATTCTGGCAAGCCGGTCATCGCAACAATGTTTTTATCCTGAGCTTGTTCAAAAATATTGGCAGCATGTGTTATATTTAATGGTTGCAAACTTAATTCAAAGTTGGAAAATAAATCAGCGTCATACCACGATGGTAGTTGTTGACAACCAGAAATTTCCTGCAAAAGACATTCACATTGATCAATAGCACTTGTCTCTTGGCACGAAAACTCTAACGCTTTTTTTACAAAAACACCTGCTTCCGAAAATTGTCCTAATTGAATGCAGCAAACTGCCAAATTGAAATAGCATGCATAGCTATCACCTACAGTAATTTCATCTCTCTTATGATAACTAAATGGGGATTCAAAGCAAATTTTCCCCAGTCCCCACAACCCGAGCCTAGCGGCGAGAATTCCCATTTGCATACAGGGTTGGATTTTATTATCTGATGGATAATAATTTTTCCACGTGGATTGCAGCGCAGCTTTCAATTGATTTCGCTCATCAGGTTGCAACTCGTCAATTTGCTGCAATAAGTTATCAAAACATATATCAATAACTTGATAGTCCCAACGGCTCAGACGTAAATAATTAAAAATGATTTCAGGGGTATGGTGGTATAAAGTCAGTTGCGCTGCATGTGATAAAAAGGTGGCGTCGCCAGGATTGAATTGATCAACATGTATCAAAAATGCTTCGCGGGTGCAATTATAATTTTTATTATCAATATTGCTGATATTTAAAATTCTGCTAGTTATGTTAGAAACTGGTGAGTCTATTTTTGTGTCAAACTCTGCATTTAAAATCAGCGCTGACATCGCAAGACTATTTAACTGACGCTGGCAATTCATGGCAATGCCGCTATGTGTTTCAGTCAACACCCCTAGCGCATGGTAATTTACCGGCAAGGATAAGCTAGCATCATTGGCGAACTCAGGCGCAGCTTGCTGACGAAGTTGCTGTAACGTCGATATGCCGCGATCTGCTGAGAGAACCAGTGATGGTAGTTTTGTAAATTGACTTAACGAATCAAGGCACTTTATGGCGCCAGTTGGAACAAGTATTGGGTTGCTGTTTAAATATCGTAGATAATGATCTAACAATGTTGAATCGTAATTATGAGCATCAGGAAGTTCCCGCCAATCATATTGTAAGTCTTGAGTGATATTCACTTCCTTATTTTCTGATAACGCTACGGCTATATAGCCATCAAAAAATTTACCGTAATGAATGGCAATCAAGTCTTGCTTTAAACAACCAAAAACATTATTGGCAATAACCACTAAGGGATTATGTAAGCTATTGAAAGTAAGCGTTACGCCGCTTTTATCTAGGCTTATCTGGTTAACCTCTTCTGCATTTAATAAAGCGAAATCAATTTGTTCTTTATTTAAAAACGGAGCAAGCTTGGCGTGGTTGCTGGCAAAATCGAGATTGGCTTGAATCAAATCACTAACAATATAAATGGGCTTCAATAGATTTAAAGACGAGTCTGTCAAGCGCTCAAAAAGTTGCTGCACTACCCCATGCGCAAGCTCACCGCTACCAGAACCTAACTCCAATATATAAAGTGGTTGCTCAGGGTTAATCAGACCCATATCAAGATTGTCTTGCCAGAAAGCCAAGATCATCTCCACATAGGTATGTGCCATAAGCGGATTATTTGGTGCAGCGCTTACTACGGAATTCCTACCCCAACCATCAAACGCTTCATTTTCAAAAAATTCGCGCTGTTGTTGCCAAATAGGCGATTCAGAAAAACGGTGAAATTCCAATGAATGCTCGGCTTTTTCCGAACTGGCTTCATCCTCATCGCAAGTATTATCACGTAGTTGTAGGGTCGCACTCATATATCCACCTGATTCAAAATAGACCGCACTAAAAATTTTGTAGTGCAGATCAATCCTCGTTGTGGCTATTTTTATTGAATGGTGGAATTAAATATATTACCGATTATTACCATGAGTTCAGGTAATAACCGGTAATGGAATTGCAGGAGTTAACTATTTATATTGACGCTAGTTGGAGCTTCACATCACTTGCTTTTGATTATGAAACCCACCTTTAATTTTTATATTGGAGTAGGCAAAACGCAATTCACCCGGCCTGCGCTCTATGACTTGATGTAAGGTCGCAGAATGCGGCAGTGTGCTGGCGACTTGTTTACGGAAGCGATAAATTTGAATATTAATATGTTGCTCTGCCATGCCAAGCATTTGCACGAGTACATCTTTTTTGATCCAGCCCTGCTCCATTCTGTCGATCCCTTTTTCCTGATCATCCAAGCGTTGGCGAGCCATGAGCAATAATAAATAATGGTGGTTGCGCTCGCCAAATTCGATAATCGAGTTGTTAACTACCAATTTGAGCGATACGTGTTCTTCATTTTGGCTGGCTTCAAAATTAAATTCGATATCGTCGGGTGGTGGCGACATATCCATAGCGGCTGTGGCCACACTGGGGCGCGCATCGATAAATTGCCACAGTAAATTTTTATAGCCTACAGTGTTACCGGTTTTCAGCACTGAATCTTCGCCGTCAATTTCGCAGTGCCAATATCCGTCCTCGGCTAAATAAAGCATGATCTCTTTTTCTTCCAGCGATAATATTTCTACATCGTGAAGAGGAATTAAAGGTAGATCTGGATTGAGTGGTAAAAGGCAGGTAATCGGTGCCGAAAGATCGAGCACTTCCCATGTTTCTGCAGGGTAATTTCCGAATTGAATTTTCGCACCTTCTTTTAAGGATTGGTAAATTCCATTACCAATACGCAGTTGGTTAGCAAAGGTGCCATTTGTGCTGGAATCTTTTAATCGCCATTGCTCACCATCCCAAGAGATTGTCGCATGGTTGCGCGATGCACCTGGGCTTTGTAAAGCAGTGATATTGGTTTGTTGATCGCGGCCAAAGGTATGATTGGCTCGCAAGATAATTTTTTCATTGGTTTGTTTGTTGATGAGTGTGGCCATTGCCATTCCTTCAATTTGTTTATCTTAATTTGAATAAATAATGGTACTAAAAAAATACTGTTCGATTCAAAACACGCCGTGAATATATCCCTATAGGCTCTAATCGGCATCCCTACGCGATCCGGTCGCTTCGGGAAACTTCCTACTTCCATGTAGGTCGTCCATGCCTCATAAGGTTTTGAATCGAACAGTATTTTTTACTTCTAGCTCGTAATTAAACTAAATCAAATACGAACAATTGAGTCAGCCGTCCAGAAACGTTCGTCAATTGCTTGCGGTGTGTATTCTTGTATATCCACGGAAAGCCTATTAAACGAGAGCGACCAGTTATTACATAGGCTGGTTAAAAATTCATGCCTCTGATACTCGGGCTGAATTGCATTGCATTTCGCATTCCATAAATCGAGCAGGCTTTTATGATTGGCTATTTTGCGCCAGCGAATCATATCAACCTGAGTGGGTGGCGCATTATTTTGCAGCGCGCTAAACAAGGGAACCTGCGGTGGAATTTCAGCGGCTATTAATGGAAACCATAAGCAAGGGCCGAAGGTACCTGATAATGAAAGAACTCCTTCAGGATAGGTCACTGTAATCCGGTGGCCAAGGGGAGAGTCTTTACTGTTATCTTCTTTGCTGCGCCAGCGCTGGTACACCATATTGCAAGGAATACCATGCAATAAAAAAATGCAGTGTTGATATGAACCACTTGCATTAATGGGATGCACATTAAAATCGCTCACCGCAAAAATACCAAAAGCACGCATTAAAATATCAAGCGTAGAAAACAAAGTGCGACTATTACAACTCACGGTAATGATATGAGCACGACTGGAATTGTTTAGCTGCTGGCATAGCTTTATAAAATCAACGATGGGTGCAATATGTGAGAAATGGCTGTTGATATGGCAATAAGTCTGATGCTTATTAGCGTTTGAAAGTAGCAAATTCAAATCTGTAACGCTAATGGGATGCTCAATTAACACCGGAATACTTTTTGCCAATAAATCATTCGCAATGGTTGCACCTACCTCGCCACCAATGGCAACTACAGCCAGATCAATAGGTTCATCAATCGTTTTTACATCCGCATATAAACTTACGCCGCATTGCTGCGAAATTTTTTGTGACCTTGCACTGCCCTTTGCCAGTAGCGCCGCCAATTCAAATTGTTGCGATTCAAAAATAGCGGGTAAATAAACCTGGCCATATTGAGTGCCGCAAAGCAGTAACTGCGACTTCATAAATAAAGCCCCTGTGCATTGAGTTCATGCTCTTGCAATGGCTGACTTAACCAGCCCAACTTAACAGGTACATTGTACAAACGCTCACTGGCAAGCTGTGGCCAAAAGTGGCACAAGCCCGGCACTATAACTTTTAGCGTTTGCAGTGGCAGATCGGGGCGCGAGTAATTTACTACGCACAATTCCAGGTCGGATTTTTTTAATAATTCCATTACAAACAAAATGTCGTTTTTTATATTAGCTTCATTATAAACATTAAAATCCGCAGAATATTTTTTAGCTGTTTTGCGTTTAGGTTTCAAAAATGGATGTGCTGCCAGCTGATCAAAATCAAACGGGCCGGTGACTTTGTCTTTGATGGTAATTAATTGATACATTTCGGTAAGCGCGCGCTGGGCAGCAATCGCCGGATCTAAATGACAACCAAAACCCATGACAAATTTTTCGGTGACTTTATGTTGGCCAATGGCTACGCAAGTGGTGATGGCAATATCGTGAGTGAGATCCAGCAACCAATAATTCCATTCTGTATCCAGCGTATCCGCAATGATATTGCGGTATTGCTCGGGAATAATATCCAGTGAAATTTCCGGGCGAGGAATTTGGTTGTACCACCAAATTGCAACGGCATCGCGTTCAATTAATTCCAGCGCGCCCTGTAATATTGCCTCTTCTTGCGTAGTGCCCGCAGCATTGCCATTGTGGCTATAAAGCGAATAAACATGATCAGCAAAGGGCGTATTGGCAAGACAATAAGCTGCGGGAAAATAAATGGCCTCGCTGTGTGTTAATGACCAGCCTTGCAACCAATGCATGGGAATATCGCACTCATAGTACGCAACCCATTGGGGCTGCAATAAACTTGGGCCATCATAGTTTGCGAACTGCTGATATTGAGCTGCGCTAAACGGAGTCAATGCGGTGGGTAAGATTGCGCGAGCGCTTAGATTATTTTTGGTTGAAAATAATGTAACTTCTTCACCGCTATATTGTGCCGCTTGACGCTCAAAAGCTTCGCCCAATGCACTCGCTATGGCTTGGTGTTTTGAGATACCTTTACCCAGGGAGAGCTGGACAAAAGTGTCAGCCGTGGGAGCACTTACTTTAAACGTATTTTGAAAATAAGCCGCACGATATATGCTCAGCTGGGTTTGGGTTGCCTCTGCTGTGATTTCGCTAAATTCGGTCAAGGTACCAGTAATTGGACTAATAAATTTTTTAAGTGTTGCAATGGTGGCTTCTGCATCATTCACACGATAACCGCCATCGAAACTATTATTGCGAAAACAGTCCTTCAATTTAATGGGTTGCGTATGGAAATTGGCGGTTAGTGTTGGATCGCCACAGGCTGCGCATTGCGGACGATTATGCACGGAATGGAAATTCGGGTTTTTATCTTCGTTCGTGAAAGAGCAAAGCAATTGTTGTAGATTATTGATGCTTGAAAATTCGGCACTGTAAATTGCCTCTATATTATTAAACACTTCGTTAATTTTATCTGTATCTGCAAAAACAGGTACCGGAGAAAAAGTTTGCGCATTGCTTTGTCGTCTTAGCCACTCCCTGACAGGATTATTTTGAATCAATCGGAATAACAGGCATTCATAACAAGGAGCATCTTTCTCGTGTGTAGAAAATAATGGCCCAATACTGGGCGCCTGCCCTGTTGCTTTTATCAATAACCAGTTTATTTTTTTCTCTTTAAATTCGCGATTAAGTTGTGGTAGCCGGGGGTCTAGTAAATCACCAGCTATCACTATTGCAACAGACTCGTCTTTAACAAGATTGGCACAGGCATTTAATGTAAGCGATGAATAATTCAGTTCACTTAAACAGTAAATCTTGCGCCCCTCTAACTCTGTAGGAGCGCAGGTTTTGTTAAAATCTGGTAGGTAATATTGATTGGATATTCCTAACGCATCCTCTACCAGAATATTTTTTTCAAATAAATCATCCATTCGCTGCATGCGTTGAACTTGCACAACAATATCATCGCCATTAAAAATAAAATCAGATGAAAAACCACTACTTTGAATAATGGTATTGAGTTGTGCAAATTCATCGTTTGCAATTAAATACTGCTCCTTTTCGCTTAAGAGCAATACATCCCCATTGGGTAAAGCATGCTTGATAAACTGGGGATGCCATTGCAATTTAACGTTAAACATTTTTTGAGCCTGGGTTATGAACAAGTGAAGGGGTAAGCTGGGCCGGTGGCGTTATATTTAGCCAGTGCCAAACTAACGCTTTGGTTTTTTGCATCAGGAGCATAAGGTATCTCTATATACACAATATTTCTGATGATATTTGCGTCATTCCATTTCCAGTTCACGCCATCGTTGGAAACCCAAAATTCTTCTCCTGCAATAGGTGTTACAAGTTTTAAATTAAACCGCCAGGGAAATTCATAATTAAAGTAATGACTGAAAATATAATTCACATGATCGAAATAGGCTTGATCATCAATTGCTGATAAAGACTTCCTGGTTTTGTAACGGTTGTAGTCCAATTCATTAAGCAGACTTTCATTTTCCCAAATGGCCGTAATTAAATTTAAAAAAGCTGCCGAAAAACCAAGAAATGAATCTTGGCTGACCCCAAGATCATAGTTATCGCCACCTGGAGCGTAGTTAAATGTGCTGCTCGCGAATTTAGCAGGGTTTCCATTTACGTTTTTAGTAGAGCTAGCGCCAAAAATCGTAGGGAAATGACTATAGTATTCGATTAGCTTCTCAGATTTCTGATATTCATCTAATCTCCCACAAAAATCAGCCGGGATAATAGGAATCGTTATTTCTATAGTTTCAAATTTATGTTTTGTCCATTGATTATTGCCATATGAATTCCATCTAGCTTCAGGCTGTAAAAACTGGATACCGAACCCGACAAAAGGCATAGCATAATTTATACTCTCTTCAAGCCATTTTCTTAGCTCCAGGCAAGGCATGCTTTTGAAAATTTCCCTTAATTTTATTTCAGTTTTTGCAAAATCATCTTTCCACGTCATCGCTATCGTTTTTAGAACAGCAATACGAAGATCCATTAGTGGATTTCCAGATGATGGCATTTTATTGGATAGCATTATATTCTCCTGAGTTAATTTTCATTTCTACTAAATGATTAGCTTGAATTACTTTACTTTTAATTATTTCGCCCAGAGCCAACAAGCAACGATGGAGTTGCCAGTTCCACATCGAGAACTTGGATCAGAAATAAGCAAAGCTAATCATAGATAAATTACGCTCTAAGAGCAGGTAAAAGGATACGCTGGACCGATAAGATTATATCTTGCCAGTGCGAGACTTACATTTTCTTCAGGGCCATCGGGTGCAACAGGAATTTCCAACGATACGCTATTTCGAATAACTTGCCTATTTTTAGAGCCTTCAAACCATCGCCATTGCTTTTCCTCCAGAGTCCAAAAAGGAGCTCTTGAATCACTAAACTCATTCGTATTTTCAAGGTTATGCTTTTTAGAAAATTCTAGCTTTATATTAAACGCCCATTGTATTTGGAAATCAAAGTGCTCTTTTAGGATACTAGCTACGCGTTTATAATAAATTTCATCAGACACATTATGTTCATGGTAATCAATAGCGCTCTTGAACTTGGGATTATTCCAGGCCACCGCAATAACTTTATTAATTAAAGCACCAAAGCTCAAAAACTCATCTTCGGCAACACCTAAATTATAATCGTTACCAGAAAAATCAGTTGCGTCAAATTCGCTTGATGCATCTTGGTACAGCTCGGCTCGGCTTAATTTATTTTCGCTGTGCTCTTCTTTTTTTCGACGCTTTGAGCCAAAAAAGCTAGGGAAGAAACTATAGAATTGCATTAAATAATTAGCTTTTTGATAGGGATCCCAGGAATCTTCGCAACTCGGCAGCATTAATGAAATTGTCTCGGTTTCAGGCTTTGTCCACTCATCATCACCATAAGCGTTCCATGTCGCAGATCCTTTTTCAAATCTAACTCCAAAATTTTCAAAAGGGATACAGTATCCAAAAACCCGATTAAAATACTCATTCAGAAACTCTGGCTCAAAATGAGTTAATATGTCCCTCAACGAGGTGGGATCTTTCCAATGTTCCTTAAACCACTTATTTTCTAAAAGTCTCTGCTGGTAATTTTCAGGGAATTCTATTTTATTCAATCTCTCCGAAATGGTGTCGTGAGATTTTGGTTGATCATCATCCCAAACTCTTGCGATAGTCTTTAGAATGACTATTCTTAAATCCATAAGAACATTTCCGGAACTTATTTCTGGTTTTTCTTTTAGGTTACTAGCCATAATCATATCTCGCTTTTTAATAGTTAATGTTTTCTTGAATTTTTGATTGCATGTTGTAAATTTTTTCCTGCAAATAGTATATTCCCTGCTTTTTTGCAAGTTCCTCTGCCAGCTTTAACGTCAAAAAATATTTATCCGAATTTCCGGGGCTATTGAATAGGTATTTTGCTTTTTTGTAATAAAGATAAGCGAGAAAGTTGTCCTCCTTAATACTTTGATCGAAGAGTATGCATTCATCAATCTTTTTAATTGCATGCAGATATTGATGTTTTTCTGCATATAGGTCTGCATAAAATGATTGAAAGTGCCCCAAACCATGTTTTGAACCTGCTGACATTAATTGTTCAAGAATTTCGTCCGCTCGCGAAGTATCGTCAACAGACCAATCGTAGAGCATCTGCCCAAATCGGAGATATATAGGAAGGTCATATGTTTCGGCAATATCTATTAATTCCTGCGCTGCTTGTTTAGTCTCTAGTTTATTTTCGTAGTGCTGATGAACAAGGCCGTTGTACATCAAGGAAATACCTATAGAGGGTATATGTTCGTAAGCTTTTGCTTCTTGTAATGCCAATATTGAAAAGTGTAACGCATCCTTCCGTTGATCTTTATCCGCATAAGCTCTGGCAATAGTTGCTTTGGCAAATACCCCCACATCAAAACCAAAAATTTGTTGATGTTCTTTTTTTGCTGTTTCGTCATAAAAAAGAATAGACATTTCCAAGTCTTTAATACTTTTATCTCTGTCACCTTCTGTGAAATGGTAAAAACCTTGGGCGCATTTGATCGCAGATTTATTAATGCGGTTAACATTGGGAATAAGTTTTTCCATATCATCGGCAAGCCGAGCCAAACCTTCTCTGCGTCCACTCACAATACCATTCAGCATTTTCCACCATAAAGTAGATACCAATTCATCATACCGCTCGGTGCTTTCGAGCAAATCCAGTGATGCTTGTGAATAACGCAGCACCTCTTCAGATCCCCAGCCTTTCGTCTCCATATAAGCGGAAGTTAACAAACTATAATTCGCAAGAGCTGCTTCTACTTGCGCATCTTTTTCCAAGTGTGTAATCCACTCCTGAATTTTAGTTGCTTGGATAATCGCTTCATTCGCTGATGAACGTTTCAGCGCTGCATTAGCGGCAGCACTGCCACACTCGATAGCATTTTCATATTGGTTAGCTTCACCCCAATGCATTGCCAGCAAACCTAAATCGGTATTTTTCGAAATATTATTTTGTTGTGTTAATGATTGGGCGATTTCTTGATGGGCTTTTTGCCGACGGGATGTCGGCATGCTTTCGTAGGCTGCATCTCTAATCAGGGCATGCTTAAATAGATAAGTATCACCCTCTACACGCCGTTGAATATAAATAAGCTCAGCATTTAATAGTTCATCAAGTTCGAGTTGTAGCGCCGCTTCATCTTGTTGCGAACTTTGTAAAAGCAAATCGTAACCAAATTCGCGACCTATAGCTGAGGCTAATTGAACAATATGTTTTGCATTTTTTAGGGTATCTAATTTTTGCTGTAACAAATCGCGGAGGCTCGTAGGCACTTCAACAATTCTTTCAACATTCACAAAATTAATCGCGCCATTAGCAAAATTCAGCAGCTTTTTTTGCTGCAGCATATTTACTAATTCTTCAATAAAAAGTGGCACGCCGTCAGTACGAGAATTGATAATCTCAGTGACTTTCGCGGCAACTTTTTGCTGATCGAACAGATATGAGATAAATTCGGCCGATTTATCACTACTAAGCTTTTTAACCTCAAGTGATTGTCTAATGACCGGCGCGAGTGATTCAGGCAGTGCTTGCCGTGAAGTGCTGATAAATACATGGCCCGATGCGCGAAAGTATTCACTCAACATAAGTTCAGAAATAAATTCTATGCTTGAAGGGTCTGCCCAATGCATATCCTCGAAAATAAATAAACTAGCGTCATTTAGTTCTGAAGCTTTGTTGCATAACAAAAAGGCCACTCGATCAAATAGAATTTTTTTCCACTCATCGGGAGTAAGAATGATTGGACTGAAATCTTCAGGTAATGCCAAATTCAACCATGCGCATAAAACTTGAATGAATTGAGTTTCTTTAACTTTATCTTCTTCTGCAAGAATCATTTTTAAACGTTTGATTGCACCTTCATTATCGAAAGCATCCAAAGAATATTTGTGTTTTAGCACGTTGATAATGGGGTGTAGCGCGCTGTTCTTATACTCGGGCAAGCATTGCATAACTAAATGATTATGATGCAGCGCGTGATTGCGGAGCTCAAAAACCAGGCGTGACTTCCCTATCCCAGCATCTCCATATACATGAGCTGCCACTGATTTTTCATTCTGTAGCAAATCGTTTAGCGTAGAAAGTTCTTGCTCGCGCCCGATAAAACTCTGGTGGCGACGACTAGCGCGCAAAAATCCAAAGGCTTCTGCCAATCGCTCACCGACCAATGAATATAATGCAATATCTGCTGCATCAACCCCTAATGCCAGTACTCGATAAGGTTCGAATTCGATGTAAGTTTCCAGTATTTTACGTGTCGACTCCGAACATAAAATCTGATTTGCTTCCGCCGTGTGTGACAGGGTCATGGCAATGTTTGCGGTATCGCCGTCCGGTGCAGAATCGGAATATATTGTCATCAACCCGGAGTGAATACCGATACGCGCTTCGGCTTGGAGACTTTGGGAATATTTTCGCAATGCATTTTGCTTATTTATTTTACTAATCAGATCTAAAGCCGCTCGTGCACACAAGCGACCATCATTATCACTGGCAGCAGGGTAACCAAAATAGAACAGCAGCGTATTGCCCAGCGTGCCCACGTGCATAGCGCCGTAGCGTTCTGCCATATCAACACATTGTGTCTTTTGGTCGCGATGCAATGCATCCACTACTTCGTGATCGCTTAGGGTTCCACCAGTTGAATGCAAGCTTAAGACGATGCTCATGACAGTAATTTGTTTTTGTTCTGTTAGTCCCGAATTAAAAAAATTCTCCCTGCCAAGCAATGTTTTACTGCTGCCATTACTCTGGTTATCCTGATCGCTATCGCTAGCTTGTAGATGCGTGTGAGAAATATTTCCTACCAGAGAAGAGAAATTTAATTGGCTAAATGCTTTATAAATTTCCAGTGCGCTGCTTGCCCGCGCGTTTACTTTTTTATCCAGTACACGACGCAATAGATCGGCGACTGGGTGACCAACCAAGGCTGGGGGTAATGGCACCTGCGCGGGATTTAATTGTTTTTGAAAAATTGAAGCGAGACTGGAACCTGAAACAGCAGGCACGCCCGTTAGGCATTCGATAAACACGAGCCCCCAAACATAGAGATCGGTTTTTGGCGTTGGGGGTTCGCCGCGCAATTGTTCTGGGGCACTGTAGGAGGGTGTGCCGAGTATTTCTTGCGTGAGCGTAATGCTTTTGTAATCCATATGTCGGACTTCATGAATTAGCGCGGCAATACCAAAGTCTAAAACTTTTGCGTGAAGCTTCGCCCCTACTTTGGTTAACATAATATTGGCGGGCTTTAAATCGCGATGAATCACGCCTTGAGCATGTGCATGCGCTAATGCATCGAGGACCTGACTCATAATTTCTGCAGCATCTAATGCTGCGAGGGGACCTGATGTTAATAGTCGGTCGCGAAGCGATTCCCCTTCGACAAATTCAAATACGGCATACACCAAATCGTCACCGCATTGGCCTTTATCCAGCAAACGTACAATATTGGGATGTTGTAAACGGCTACCTAAAAATGTCTCGCGCTCAAATCGCTCAATATATCGGCGACGCTTTGCTTCATCGAATTCATAATTGAGTGTTAATATTTTTATGGCTACAATTTGGTGCGTAATTTTGTTCGTTGCTTTGTGAACTTTACCAAAGCCGCCTTCGCCAATTTCATCATGCAGGGTATAAATCGTGGAATTAAATTTAGAATAAATATCGGATACACTCATTAATTTTGTTGTCATATCTCTCCTTAAAGATAGCTTTTAAAGCCTTAAAAAATCGGTTGATATTACAATAACGGAGGGTCTAAAACTTTCCCCATAATTCCCTTATGCATCTTCATACGTCTTCTATATAGGCTGACTGAGATATGTACGCCGGCGGCGTTATCTTAACCTGAATTAAATATATTTAATGTTCTTTATTATTTTTTTATTCTCATCACATATACAATATAATGCTTTAAGCGCCACACCGTCGCCGAGGCCAGAAGTGCAAAAATGAATACACTTAAAAAATTCCGGGAAAAAATTTTTACCATTCATTGGCATTGCTAGTAAGTTAATGCATTTTTATTATCATAAAATTTTCGAGGTACATTATGTCCACTGGCATTAAATCAACGCCAGTTGCAGTAAAAATCTTAGTTGAGTTTGCGGCAAAAGCTGGCAGCCTTGACCGTAAATTTACACCTGCGCCCAGTGGTCAGGAAGGCATTGAAGGTCATAAGCGCGTTGTCGCAAATCGGCTTCATCATTATCAAGCAGAAATTAGCCTCAGCATTGACTATTGTGGTCTGGTGATTCGCGGCCGCGCTGATGGCTATTCGCCCGATAAACATTGCATTGAAGAAATTAAAACTTTTTACGGTGATGTTGCGAACATTCGCGAGAACCACCGCGAATTACATTGGGCACAGCTTAAATTTTATGGCTGGATGTACTGCGTGGAAAAGCACTGTGATTTTGTAAATCTCGCACTTATCTATTTTCATTTAGGCGACCATAAAGAATATCGCTTTGAAGAAACCTGGAATGCTAGCGATTTAAAAAATTACTGCGAAAAGTTGGCTGACAAATATTGCCAGTGGCAAACGCAGATTAACCAACGTCAATTAAAATTACACGCATGGATTGAGCAACTGCAATTCCCTTACGGTGCCATGCATAAATCGCAGCGGCATATGGCCGAAGCAGTTTACAAAGCTGCTGTCACCGGTCGAGTTGTATTAGCGGAGGCACCCACCGGAACAGGTAAAACGCTCGCTGGTTTATTCCCCGCCATTAAAGCCATGACGCGTACTCCGGTAGACAAAATTTTTTATCTCACCGTTAAAACTACAGGTAAACAATTAGCACTGGAAAATATCGCGTTAATCGCCACCGATTCCGGGCCCGAAGTTACATCAACGCCGCTGCGCACGCTGGAATTAACAGCGCAAGAAAAAGCTTGTTTGGAGCCTGATAAACAATGCAACGGAGACTCCTGCCCCTACGCATTTAATTTTTACACTAAGCTTGAAGCCGCACGGCAAACTGCATCCCATTACGTTGTTTTGGATAAACAGCGCTTGGCAGAATTAGCACATGAATTTGCGATATGCCCATTTTATCTCAGCATGGAAATGAGCCGTTGGGTGGATATCGTGGTTGCGGATGTAAATTATTATTTTGATGGCACACCCTTGCTGTTGGGATTAACCAAAGAATTTAATTGGAAGCCTTACCTACTGGTTGACGAGAGCCACAACCTAATTGACCGTGGTCGGCAAATGTATTCCGCTGAGTTAAATCGCGGTCAGTTACTCGCCGCAAAAAAACAAGCGCCGGCGACTATCAAAAAAACCTTGGAACGCGTTAACAAGCAGTGGTTATTACTACTGAAATTATTACCCAACAATCCGAATCAACTTGCACTCATCCCATCACTACCCGAAAGTTTTACCTTGGCATTGATAGAGTTTACCAATCAATATATTGAGCTTCTTCAACAAAATCCCGAGCACCCCGTTCAGCACACCTGTGCGCAGGAATTCTTTTTCGCAGCGCTCAATTACCAGAAAGTGATTGAAATATTGAATGCGGATTTTTGTATTGACATGCAAAATCTGAATTCTAAACAAGAAGTGTTAACACTTAGAAATCTCATTCCAGCATTACCTTTAGCAGAGCGATTGCAATACGCTTACTGCGCATGTTTTTTTTCAGCAACTTTACAGCCCGCACACTACTACCAAACATTGTTGGGTTTACCAGAGGACACCGTACATATCAAAGTACCCTCACCTTTTGATAGCGCTCAGCTCACAGTTAAAATAGCTGGCAAGCTGTCAACGCGCTTTAAAAATAGATCGAGCGCTATTGATCCCATTTGCCAGATTATTCAAACACAAGTTGCCCTTGAACCTGGCAATGCCCTTGTATTCTTTTCCAGCTATGAATTTTTGCAGCAAGTAGAACACAGGATTCGCGCATCACTTAGCAACATGGATATTAATATCATCACGCAATCCAGACGCATGAGTGAGCAGGATCGAGAAACTTTTATCGCAGGGTTTTCTACACATAATAATTTGCTCGGCTTAGCAGTGTTGGGTGGAGCGTTTAGTGAGGGAATAGATTTACCTGGCGATGCACTCAAAGGTGTATTTATTGCAACACTGGGGTTGCCACAAGTGAACCTTGTAAACGAGCATTTACGCCAGGTTATGCAAGCTACCTTTCAGCAGGGATATGACTTTACTTACACCTACCCGGGCATTCAAAAAGTGATCCAGGCGGCTGGTCGTGTTATACGCAACCAAACCGACACTGGATATTTGTGGTTGCTGGATGAACGTTTCAAGCAGAGTGATATTAAAAAATTATTGCCAGAGTGGTGGCACACGGAAAATTGCTAACTCAAAATATTCAACAAGCTTAACAAACTGTTAAAAAATGCCTGAGGCGCTAATTTTTATTACTTTTCCTTGGCGGAGCCGGTCCCCGAACATTCTTTTCATTTTCGGATTCCAAATTTTTGTCGACCTTCGCGCGGTTATTCCTGACAACAAATGCGACAATCCAGACAATAATAAATACTAGCATTGCTACTAGCGCCCACTGAAAATTTTCGTTTAACCAGCTCATATATCCTCCTGCTAGCAATACATGTTGAATTATGGAGATAGGGTATGCCAATATTTTTTTTGGCAGTGATCACAAAAAAAACTACGCCTGTGGGTTTTACCCAAATAGGCTTTTGTAAAGGGCGCATTGCAACGTGGGCAAGTACGTTTGGTATGTGCGAGCCAGTGTTTCTTTAATACAAAGGCTTTTTTCCATGTTAAAAACTCAAAACTATATTGATGCGCTTGCTCCACAACTTCTCGTAATTTTGCCTTGGGTAAAGCACCCAGCAGAGATAGCGGATGAACGCCTATACGAAATAAAACTTCATTTTTAATGATATTTCCAACACCAGCAAATATATCCTGGTCTAGTAACGCATCACATATTAACTTATCCGGTAATGCAACCAGCTTTTTTAACGCTGCTTTAGGGTCCCATTGGTCGGACATAACATCAGCGCTCCAATCATAAAAATCATCCAACTCACCTTCAATATATTTTACCGAGCAGGCATAAAAATTAAGCTCGCTATTATCAGCGCATTGCAAACTTAAACGTGGTGCCGTGTCTTTACGCTCGTTGATGAGATAACTACCAAACATTAACAGATGAATACGTAACGAAAAACCTGAAAGCTCAATTAAAAAATGCTTACCCCAACTACGCAGGGAGCGAATGGATTGACCAATCAATCGATCCTTATCAATTTTGCTATTACCTGTAGCGTGTAAAATTTCTTTACCAGTAAAGTCCTCTACTAGCTCTTTAAGAATTACAATTGACGGACCTTCCGGCATGATCATCTCCTCGCCGATTTTTTATTAAAATAAGATTTTGGAGCTAATGACATTTTAATAATGTATGGATTATTTTTAGTGCTCAGTGTTCTAGCATACAAACTGAATTGAATTGGGTAACGAAAGATGATTTATGTAGCCGCATTAACGCAGCACATTGAGCAAGTGTTAGCTAAAAAAATCTAATTGATTATCGTCCCTTTTATTTTTTGCTGGCACACTAATTGGCTTACGGAATTTCGCCGTATCCAGGGTGCTAAAGCGTGCGCTTCGGTCTATACCTAAACGTGAAATTGTTTTTTCAAAACGCTGGCGAATCATATCTGCCCAGAGCCCTTCGCCGTGCATACGTGAACCAAATTCTGCGTCGTAATCTTTTCCACCACGCATATCGCGAACGCGGTTCATCACCCGCTTCGCTCGTTCCGGAAAATGTGTTTCTAACCATTGCTGAAATAGCGGGTTAACTTCCCAAGGTAAACGCAAAATCGTGTAACCCGCGCTTGTTGCACCCGCTTCGATCGCAGCAGTGAGCACTTTTTCCAACTCTTGTTCGGTGATAAAAGGAATAATCGGTGCAACACTCACCGACACTGGAATCTTCGCATTTGCCAAGCGACGAATGGTTTCAAGCCGACGTGTGGGTGATGCTGCACGCGGCTCTAAAGTGCGGGATATTTCATGATCAAGAGTAGTGATAGTAATAGCGGCTACCGCCAGCTGTTGGCTGGCCATGTCGGCGAGGAGATCAATATCCCGTTCAATTAAGGCTGATTTGGTAATGAGCCCAACCGGGTGCTTACATTCATGAAGCACTTCTAAAACCTGTCGGGTGAGGTGAAGTTTACGCTCGCAGGGTTGATAGGCATCGGTGTTTACACCGAGGGCGATTGCGCTTGGAACATAGGAAGGAGCAGCCAGTTCGCGCCGCAACAATTCAGGCGCGTTCACTTTAGCAAATAAACGTGTTTCAAAATCCAAGCCCGGTGACAGACCAAGATAAGCATGCGATGGGCGCGCGAAACAATAGATGCAACCATGTTCACAACCACGATATGGGTTAAGCGAAACGCTGAATGGCAAATCGGGTGATTCATTACGAGTGAGGATGGTTTTTGCCATTTCATGCGTAACATGGGTCTTTGTCAGGGAGTCTTGATTGCCGTCTTGCCACCAGCCATCGTCAATTATTTCAGTAGTTTGTGTTTCAAAGCGCCCTGCCAAATTGCTTATAGCCCCTCTACCTTTTTGCGCTTTTAAGGGAGCAACTATCCAGGGGTTTGGGTCTGATGCCTCACAAAAGTCGTCATCAGTAAAAGCCATAGGAATCACCACGAAGCTGTGTTTATATACAGCTTATTGTGATGTTGATAAGGCGAAATAGCAAGCACGGATTTTGTGCTTATCTGCTGGCGTCTACTTATCTGCAGGTGTCCACTTTTATCCGCAGATGTTTATAGTTACCCCTTAATAGCGCAACTTAACGGCAGACACTGTATCGATTAGTCTAATTTACTTTTATGAGTGATCTTATGCGCATTCAGCTCCCAATTTTGACCGTCAAAATCCACGATAGTAATATTGGCAGGTTTTGTTTTTAAGCATCTCAGATTTACATCAATGCCGTCCGGATTAGAACGTGGAATATAAAATGATTTTATACCGCATATTTTGCAAAACTTATGCTCAGCTACTCCCGTATTAAATTTATAGGTAGATAAATTTTCGTGGCCTGAAATCAAACGAAAATGTTCGCCCGGAACAATTAAGTGCAAGAAGCCAGACATTTGACACACTGAGCAATTACAATTTTCTACCTCAACTGATTCTGCAGCTTCTACTTCAAAAGTAACAGCGCCACAATGACAACCGCCTTGATACAGCATATAAAACTCCACCCGTAACCTTGAGAAAACAGTGAAAATAGGCAATATCCCATAGGACAGAGCTGGTGTACACTTTGCTCGCGATTTTTATTTTGCAGCCCAATAAAAATAATATCATCCTATTAAAATTACCTATTCAATTAGGTGCATTTGTGAATTACGGAATAGTAATACTGCTTACTTTATTTTACCTGCTTGCACTCCTATAGGCATGCGTTTGTCATGCGAGAGCTTCTAATCGCAGGTGTTGCGCCGGGATTTATATCCAGCTTCTTCGGTGTTGGCGGCGCCATTTTTCTAACCCGTTAGTATTATGTTATGTGCCGAACAACCTAAAGCTATCTCAAGGATTGCAGCTGCGTTTATATCGGTGTACTCAATCTCTGGTTCAAAGGCAGCCGTGACAAAAGGAGTTACTGTGCCCCCAATATCATATATTGGGCTATTGTAGTGAATATCGGTGGTTATATTGGTGCAGAAATGGGTTGTAAAAAATTAAACAACCCTAAGATTTTATAAGTGTTCGCAATTGTTCTGGCAGCAGCGGGGATAAAGGTACTATTAACCGCATAGAATAGATTATGGAATTTTTTGGTCCGATTCTATTAATATTTTTGCGGGGTTCGCTCACTAGTTGCGCAAATTCTGTTAAATCACCAGGCCATACTTACAACGCCGTCTTACTGGCACTTTTATTGCTGCATATCTGATAGCTAATGATTAGATTATGGTCCATCAGGCGTTTCGATTAGCTTTAGAGGCTTCTTGAAAGAACACTTTAATTAACAAAGCTAACTTGGTTAAGATGGGCCAATAAATAAACTATCTGTACGGCTACAGACCTACTATAAGTTTTCAAGCAAGCCAAATTATTTTAATTAAGAATTAATCATAAAAGCGCGCTTAAAAGGGTTAAAATATCAATACCAAACAGTTTAAAGAATATGATAATTATTCATCGCTCATTCGCTACTGATGTGCACAGTATCCGACCTCAAGTTAAGTTTATAATTTGATAGGATTCAAAACTGTATAAATTGATTTACATAGGCTACTTTACGGTTCGATATGAAGCAAACCCAACTGTTAGAGCGTTTATACGCGGAGATCCAGGCAGTCATTCTTAACCGTCAACATCCCGTCACAGGGCTTTTACCAGCAAGTACTAGCGTAAATGTTCACGGCGATTATACGGATGCGTGGGTAAGGGATAATGTTTATTCGATTATTTGCGTATGGGGTCTTGGCCTTGCTTTTCGTCGCCAGGGAGATGAAACGAAAAGCGATCATCTTGAACAAGCTACCATCAAACTTATGCGTGGCTTGCTGCAAGCCATGATGCGGCAGGCACATAAGGTAGAAACCTTTAAACATACACTGAATAATATTGATGCTTTGCATGCAAAATACGATACGGCGACCGGTCTACCTGTGGTTGCTGATAATGCCTGGGGGCATTTGCAAATAGATGCAACTTCACTTTATTTGCTGATGCTTGCGCAAATGAGCGCTTCAGGCTTGCGGATTATTTGCACCACCGACGAAGTCGATTTTATCCAAAATCTGGTTTATTACATTTCCAGTGCATATCGTTTACCTGATTACGGTATTTGGGAGCGCGGCAATAAAGTTAACAATGGCCGCACCGAAATCAATGCCAGCTCAGTGGGTATGGCGAAAGCCGCAATGCAAGCGCTGGACGGCTTTAACTTATTTGGTAAGCATGCATCCAAGCGTGCTGTCATTCATGTTATCGCCGACGCTATTTCAATGGCACGTACTACCCTAACCTCGCTATTACCGCGCGAATCCTTATCAAAAGAAGTCGATAGCGCCCTCTTAAGTATTATTGGGTTTCCTGCATTTGCCGTTGGCAAAGAAACACTCGCCACGCAAACACGCGATTCCATTCTCACCAAGCTGGGCGGCAACTATGGCTGCAAACGGTTTTTATGGGACGGCCACCAAACCGTATTGGAAGAAAGTTCACGTATCTATTACGAACAGACGGAGATGGTTAATTTCGAAAATATTGAATCGGAATGGCCGTTGTTTTTTACTTACCTTTATATTAGTGCGTTGTTCGATGGCAGTGAAGCAACGGCAAAACACTATCGTAAAAAATTAGAAGCATTAATGGTTCATGTCGATGGGATAGGTTTACTCCCGGAACTCTATTATTTACCAAAAGAAAATATTGAAGCAGAAAAGAAAAACCCTCGCTCGCAAACCCGCGTACCCAATGAAAACGTTCCACTGGTATGGGCCCAAAGTTTATATTTAACGGGATTAATGATCGACGAGGGATTACTGCGCTCGGAAGATTTGGACCCGTTGAAAATGCGCCGCCGCTCTACTAAATATGTGAAATCACAAATTGCATTAGTGGTGCTCGCTGAAACCGAAGAAGTTAAAAATATTTTAACTAAACATGGAATTATCGCGGAAACATTGCAAGATATTAAGCCTATGGCAGTTATTTCTGCCCCAAACTTAATGGAAGCCTACGCGCACATTGGCGAAAATAAAGCGCTGGGCTTAACTGGCCGCCCACGCCGTAGATTACAAAGCTTAACGACTTCACAAGCGCATGACATCAATAACAAAGTCTATTTATGTTTGAGCTGGCTGCAAAGTGAAACCGAAGATTACCGCATGTGTGATGCGCAGATGCTAATCGAATATGTCACTGAAGAAGTTCAATATATTCATAAGCACTGGCTAAACTCCGAAGTTGCCGTGTTTTCATTTTTAGTCGACAAGAAGCTTTGCCAAATACCTAACGTCAGCAATTTTTTCGCTATTTTTCGCGATTATCAATTGCGCACCGAGCAAGAATACGTAGGTTACGCATCTGCGAATTTGGCCTATCGCGCATCGCGCGTTAATCATTTAACCACTCCTTATTTCCATGCGAATTCTGTTACATCTTTAACTAATAGCGCAACACAAAATAAAGAGTTGGATAGCACCTGGCTGGAACCAACGGCTAAGTTTATTCTGGATAATTTTGCCAGTGAAAACGATATATTCACATTTCGCAAAGTAGTGGATTATCTTTCCCCTCACCCAATGGATTATGGAATTGATGGGCTTAATACTGAAATCACTGTTAAAGATTTCATCAAAGAAATTTACAGCAGATCACAAAGCAAAAACAATTGGCTGCTGGCACGTTACTGCTTTTCAAAATTAAATTTTTCGCCGGTAGATCTAAGTGATAGCTTAACCATTATTGCAGCAAGAAATTTATCTATCAGCGTTGGCGACAATAACGATACCATCATCAAAGTGGACCCGTCTTTCTCCAACACTGAATTCTTTCATGGTATAGATCAAAACTTTAAAGACCCGCTTGAACGTACATTGGTTTTAGAGTTACTTTCTTCCATAGGTTCGCTTATTCGCACAGACCCAAAACTGTTCGATGGCTTGCGCTCCATTCAACTGCGTAATTTTCTTATGCTATTTGCTATGGATAAAGGCGATGCGGATGATGTCAGCATGCTGGAATGGATTGGCTTACAATCCCCTTCGCGAATTTATAAAAAATTAAAAAATGTGTTAATTTCCCGCACCAAAGTATTTTCTCAAGGTATCAATCACATAGTGCCGCGAAAGATATTCATTGATGAATATGCAATGACGGACGATGCAATTTCGTTTGATATTACCGATACTGATTGGATGGAATGGCGCCTATCGCGCGGGCTGATTACCCACTTCGACAATCATTTCCTTAAAGAAATCTGGAACAGCTTGGGGCAAGCAAAACAACTTATCTTTGGCCAGGAAAATTCAAAGATATATGTTTTGGATTGTGAAATAACCAGACGCTCCATGACCGCAGGCGAAGAAAGCTTTGCGCATCTTATTGATCAACTAACCTATCAATTACATCCCGCTTATTACAAAAGTGCGGTCATTGAAGCGCTCTATGCTTTCACGCAATTCTGCGCCAATAACTCTCTCGCACGCTTCAAAAAGCCCGTTATTTTTAGTGAAGTATTAGAGCGCGCCGCTAAAATTTACGCGCTAGAGGTACTAAAGGACCGGATGCCAAATTCAACACGTTACCTCGAAATCTTCATGCAGCAATCACCGCATGTTCTAAATTTGTACATAACAATAATTTATGCTGCTATGAGTAAACCCGAAAACTTTGAACCGGTGTTGACCTAACACAGCCATTCATTTGAAATAACTTGCGAGGTTACTAATATAGCAACTTCGCAAGTTCCAACTTACTCGTCGCTGAATAACAGAGAAATAATTACCGTCAACTCACAATGGGCAACCAAATCTGCATTCCGCCAATACCCGTTTGTGAATTATAATTTTCATCATAGCGCTCAAAAAAATGCACTGATTGATTGCTGTGTTGATAAGTAGAATGCGGTAACCACTCATCAAATATAGCATCAATTGTTTCTCTAATTCGCGACACATGCTGGTTATGCATAAATACCGCATACCGTTGCGACGGTATAATTAGTGGGCTAAGTTCTGTTGGCAAGCCATCAAACTCAGACACAGCACAGCCCGCCATATAATAATAGATTCCATTACTACTTGAGTTACTGGGTACGCACAAACCGAAAGCAACTTGCCCTAATTGATGAGGAATATTGCCGATAAAGGGTGCAATTTTTTGCCACAGCAAGGGAATAGCTTGGGCGCTATTTTCATATAAGGGCTCACGAATTCCAGCAATTAACAGTGGTGGTGAATCGACAAAGTATGGAGTAGATAAATTTGCATTAGTCATAACACTAGCTCAGTTATATTTGAAAACGCTCATCTTTTTCTGGATCCAGCTCGCGGATTGGTCTAATTTCAATACAGCCGAAACGCGCCGGAGGAATTTTACTGGCGAGCTGGATAGCTTCATTTAAATCTCGCGCATCAAGCATATAAAACCCTGCAAGCTGTTCCTTTGTTTCAGCAAAAGGACCATCGGTAATAATCATTTTCCCATCGCGCATGCGCAAACTGGTAGCCGTGGTAACTGGCTGTAGCGCGTTACCACCAATCATGTGGCCACTAGCACGCAAACTTTCTCCGCTAGCAACACACTCTTCGTTCAGTGATTTCCATTCAAGTTGAGTCATGGCATTGATAGCTTTTTCTTCGTAATAAACCAGGCAAAGGTATTTCATAATTCCTCTCGATTCATTGTTGTAGCTGGCTTTAACAAACTATGGTTTATGTAGCTAATCTTTGTGTAGCGACTAGACCTGTGATGAAATTAACAAGTTAATTGACCGAAGATTTTGTGAGAACTTCATTCATATTATTAAGACCGGTCTCAAGGTTTTTCCCAACCATTTTATCCATATCCATAAATACACTTATTAACTTACTGATGAAATGATAGGGTCCTTCCATAAGCCAGGTAATTTGTGTTGTTTCGCCTTGCGGGACCAAAGTAAAGACTACAATATTACTGGAGACAAAAGGTTCGATAAAATTAAGTTGTATCTTAAGCATTGATGCAGGTAGTGATTCGATAATTTCCATATTACCTTTACCAACCTTTTTATTTCCTTGCCAAGCGTATTTCATACCTACACCGGACTCGGACCCGCTGTATTCGCGCTGTAAATTGTCATCCATTCGCTCCCATGGTGACCATGCTTGCCAACGATGAAAGTCGTTCAGTAATGCAAAAATACTTTCCGGACTAGCTTTAATCTCGGCCTTTCTGACAACGCGAAAAATAGCAGGCTTGGCAAATGCTAAAATAAAAATCAGCATAATAGCTACAGCAACCACCAACAAAATTATTTTTAACATACCAGCCCCTTTAATTTTTTACGATAAAGCTATTGTGGAGGAATCGCGTTAGGATCCATAAAAGCTAGTTCCCATTGATGCCCATCTAAATCCTCAAAACCATGTCCATACATAAACCCGTGATCCTGTGGATCATTATAAATTCGCCCGCCAGCTGCAACTGCCTTACGAACAAGCACATCCACTTCTTCACGACTTTCAGCGGAAAGGCAGATAAGAACCTCGGTAGCTTTTTTCGCATCTACAATTTCTTTATTAGTGAAAGTTTTGAAAAATGGCTCAGTTAAAAGCATGGCATGGATAGTATCGCTAATAACCATGCAGGCACCAGATTCGTTTGTATACTGTGGGTTAAATGTGTAGCCCAAAGCGGTAAAAAATGTTTTTGATTTTTCCAAATCTTTTACAGCGAGATTAACAAATATGAGTTTCGGCATTTTTTTCTCCAAATAATTAAATAGATTTACCATCGTAATGTTGCACCGGAATACTCAGTGGATCTATGTTTTCCAGACAACGAATATTAACAGCGAAAATAGCATTGCCTTTGGGATCAATACCCTCACCAAAAGGTTGCACACCACAAATAGCACAGAATTGATGCTTAATCACATGCTTGTTAAATGTATAAGTGGTGATGCTCTCGCGGTTTGTTAACATTTTAAAATTAGCGTTGGGCACGAACCATAAAAGTGAGCCCTTACGCAAACATATAGAACAGTTGCATGCCAAGACCCTGGACAATTCACCTTCCACTTCAAACGCAATCTTGCCGCAGTGGCAACTACCTTTATACTTCATAAAAATGTTCCTGGTTGCTGTAAGCGATTTGCAAAGCCGCCATATCAACTTTATGCATTTTCATCATAGCTTGCATAACGGCTTGAGATTTTAAAAATAGAGATATAAAAAATTGTCTCTTCTTCAGCACCATCGTTAAACCATAAAGACGGAGTTATTTTTTGCATGAGATGAAATCCTCTGTAGCTCTATTAACGAATAGTCGTTTGTGGACAACGACAATCGACAAGCTCTGCAAAATATTTTTTATTCAATAAATATCTACACCATCAAGACTGGAGGGATGCAATCTTTTTACGTAAAAATCGCCGTTCAGGTTCCTGCTGCGTCAATCGCAACGCCTCTTCATAAGCGAATTTTGCAGATTGCATATCACCCAGCTGACTAAAAAAATCGGCACGGGCTGCATGCAGCAAATAATAATCTTGCAAATCACCACGCGCGACTATGGTGTCAATCGCTGCTAATCCCGCTGCTGCGCCGTCGCGCATAGCCAGCGCGACAGCACGATTCAATTCCACCACCGGTGATTGTGTAAAGCGTAACAATAAATCATATAGGCCGATAATTTCCGCCCAATCAGTTTCTGCGTAGCTGGGCGATTCGGCATGAACTGCCGCAATTGCCGCTTGTAAGGTGTAAACACCAACACCACCCATACCCAAAGCACGTTTAATATAAGCCGAACCTTCTGCAATTTGCGCATGATTCCAAAGGCTACGGTCTTGTTCCTCAAGTACTATTAAATCGCCATCAACAGAACTTCGCGCCGCATGCCGCGAATCCTGCACTAACATCAACGCTAGCAAGCCCAAAACTTCCTGTTCGGGCAATAAATCCGCCAGCAAATAGCCCAATCGAATGGCTTCACGGGACAAATCATAACGCGTGAGTGTTACACCGGAGGACGCAGAGTAGCCTTCATTAAATAACAAATAAATAACCCGTAACACTGAAGATAGCCGCATTGGCAATTCTTGTTGCGTTGGGATTTCGTAGGGGATAGCGGCATCGCGTATTTTGGCTTTGGCGCGCACAATTCGTTGGGCGATAGTAGTAGGCGATGCAAGGAAAGCGCGCGCAATCTCTTCTGTGGTAAGCCCGCATATTTCACGCAGCGTTAACGCCAGCTGCGCCTCAGATGAGAGGCTTGGGTGACAACAAGTAAATACTAAACGTAACTGATCGTCTTCAATATGCTCATCCGCCCAATCTTCACTATCGCTAATGGCGGCATCCAGCTCCTCAGCAATATGTGTCAGTGAATGATTAAACCGTGCGCGACGTCGTAAATGATCTATAGCTTTAAACCGCCCAGCGGAGACCAACCAGGCTCGCGGATTGTGCGGAACACCTTCAGCAGGCCATTGCGCGAGAGCCGCAGCAAAAGCATCATGCAAAGCTTCTTCAGCCAAATCGAAATCACGCAGCAACCGAATGAGTGTTGCCAGCACACGGCGCGCCTCAGTTTGATATATATCTGCAATTTTCTGCTGATAATTAACTTCAGAATTCAGGCTCAATGCGATTCCTCAACATTATTCAACTCACTACACTTTTTCAAAGAAATGACATAGCCAATATTCTTTGTTACAGTTTATTTTAGCTGTTTTTATTTATGCTAACCCTAAAAATACAGGCTAGCAAACGACCGTTATTTTGACATCAATAATGAAGGTTATTATGGCATCCGATGGAGATTTTGTTTTATATCTAGCAGAACAAATGCACTCTGCGGGCGTCATTCGCTACAAAAAAATGTTTGGCGAATATGCGATTTATTGCAATCAAAAAGTTGTGGCGCTAGTTTGCGATAATCAGTTATTTGTAAAGCCAACGCGCGCTGGCCGACTGTTCATTCGCGATGTAAATGAAGCTCCCGCTTACCCCGGCGCAAAACCCGCTTTTTTAATTGAAGGACAATACGAAGATTCAGATTGGATAAGTGAATTAATCAAGATTACGGCTAAGGAGCTTCCTGCACCTAAACCACAAGCCCCTAAACAAAAAAAGCCCACCACAAAAAAGAAAGAAGTCTAGTCATTAAGTCGTTTTGGCAAGGAATTTTATTGCTGACTTGTTATAGAGCATATTTTATTGCTCGGTCATGACCCTACGATAATAGCCGTGGCAACAAGCACCTGTACTGGCGCATCTCCCGCGCTCAACCACAAAGACTCATGCCTATTTGACATCAATGCATGGGGAATAAATATCGCCGTTTCCGCTACAACATTAAGCTCAAACGCGACGGACAGAATATTGCAACAACCCGTAATAGGCATAACCAAAGCATAACTATCTTGTGCAGGCAAGGAATAGGTTGCGAACGCAGCAAGGCTAATGCGAACCAGGCAAAAATCATCAAACCTGACAACTTCTTCCACCTTGATAGTTTCATTTTCTGTTGCGAATAACATAACCAATGCTGCAGTTTCAGGCGCGCCACATAAGACATTTTCTAATGCTTCTTCTGTATCCCAATGCGATTGCGTTAATACTCGTTGTGCAAAAGATAAAATTTTCCGTTCATAAACCGGTGTTTGAAACTCCAGAGTGCGTACTCCATGCTGTAACGCATGGGGTACGTAACATGGCACTTTTACAACATCACCCACCGCGAGCGGATATAAAGCGGAAAATGAGTTCATGTAATCACGCGCTTGCTGTTCTTGTTCTATTAAATCCAAGGGCAATTTTCTTTGCCATTGCGTTAAAGTGGCGCAATCAATAGCTGCATTTAAAGCGATTCCATTTTTAACTCGCTCGAGGTCAAATATCGCATCAATAGTACGGCGAATTGCTTCATATTCCTGCGTGGCTTTTAAATAAGCTGCTTTAAATTGCTTATCATCGCCATATTGCTCACGAACGAGTTTATTAAAACCTAAACGAATAGCACCAGTATTATTTTTCCATGCTTGCTCATCGATATGAGTGACAATATAAACTTCTTGTTTTTTTTCATGCAATTCAAAATATAAATCCCCGTACACTTCGGCTGGCAAGGGATCCAATGTTTTTAATAGCGTTATTTTTTTATGCAGTCCGGCGGATAAATATTCAGGCATTAATGCCAATACCCAAGGCAAAGGCGTAGCAAAACCCTGCGCAATAACATTTGCCTGGCCGCGCGCTTCAATACCTGTATACCAAATCTCTTGCCCCCAGGGCTTGGGAATCTTAATAGGTGCAAGTGTAAGCGGCTTGGATAAATGTAACCAAGGAGTTTGATGCTTTTGTGCAAAGTGCTGCAATCCCGATAAGTCATCACTTAAGGATTTTATCTCAAGCATTAAGCTTTCATTAACCAAAAATATCGCCGCGCAGATTTCAAGAGATGAATTTGTGTTAGCAAGATGTACCAAGGCTATCAATTCAATATCACCAGGTTTGGCCAAATAATATTGGTGGAAATTAAATTGAACTGCAAATGTGTGATCAAGATTATCTTGGGCACAAAGGTTAGCATGCTCGCTAATAATGATTTCTGGGTGTTCAGAAAAATAAATAATCAAAACGATGGCTCATTCTGCGTGATAAGTACAAACTATTTACCTGAAAATAAAAACTCGACCGAAGCCGAGTTTTTATTTCAGATATCAAATAGATAAATAAATTTAATTTAAGCGTTCAATAACAGTTGTAATGCCCTGCCCTAAACCTATGCACATGGTTGACACACCCAGGGTTGCATTTTTTTCTTTCATCACAGTTAATAATGAACCCGTAATTCGCGTACCAGAGCATCCAAAAGGATGTCCAAGAGCAATTGCGCCACCATGAAGATTGACTTTATCATTCATTACGTCGAGCAATTTCAAATCTTTTAATACTGGCAAGGCTTGCGCCGCAAAGGCTTCATTTAACTCTACCACTTCAATGTCATTCATGGTCAAGCCTGCAGCCTTAAGCGCTTTTTCGGTCGATGGTACAGGACCATAACCCATGATGGAGGGATCAACACCAGCAATGCCAAGAGAAATGACTTTGGCGATCGGCTTAAGTCCCAGCGCTTGTGCACGCTCGGCAGACATTACCAACATTACCGAGGCCCCATCGGAAAGCTGGGACGAACTGCCTGCCGTCACTTGTCCATTTTTTGGATCAAATACCGGCGGCAGTTTACTTAACGCCTCTACAGTTGTTTCGGGCCGAATGGTTTCATCTTGATCAACCATCGTCATAAATCCATCACTGTTATGACCTTCAACAGCAATAATTTCTCGATCAAAACGCCCTTCAGCACGCGCCTTGGCTGCCAACTGATGCGAACGCGCGCTGAACTCGTCCATTTGTTGACGATTAATGCCGTGCAATAAAGCTAAATATTCCGCTGTCATGCCCATATTTCCAGCCGCTTTTGCAACGGAAAGTCCAAGCAATGGATTGATACTAACGGATTCGTACATGGGCAGATGCCCCATATGCTCAACGCCACCAATCAAATAGACATCACCCAAGTTAGCGCGAATATTTGCCGTAGCAGTATGCAAAGCAGACATGGACGAACCACATAGACGGTTGATCGTCTGTGCTGGAACTGTGTGCGGTAAACCAGCCAACAGTAGAATATTTCGGGCCACGTTGAAGGCTTGTTCCTCGCGCTGCATAACACAGCCCCACAACATGTCGTCTATGGTGGCTGGATCCAGTGCAGTATTTCGCGCAAGCAAACCTTTGATAATGGTGGCAGATATGTCGTCTGCACGCATATTGCGAAAACAGCCATTTTTAGAACGACCCATCGCGCTGCGGGCATAATCAACTATCACGGCATCTCTCGGTTGTAAACTCACTATAGTTCTCCTTAGTCGCAGCTCTTGGCTTCTAACTATAAAATGTTTGGTTGTTGGCGGCTTTTGATTTCAAGCTCGCAGGCGGTTCGTAAAGCGCACCAAGATGACTGAATTTTGCTGCCATGTCACAAAAAGCCTGAGCACCAATGGAGTCGATCCAGCGGAATACACCACCACGGAAAGGCGGGAAACCTGTTCCATAAACTAGAGCCATGTCGGCTTCTGCTGCAGTTTCAACAATACCTTCCTCCAAACAACGCGCCAATTCGGTAGCCATAGGTACCATCATGCGCGCAACAATATCTTCGTCGCTGATTTCAATTTGATTAAGCACTGTGGGCTGAATAATAACCACCGCCTCTGGACTTGGTAATTTAGCGAGCTTGCCCTTTTTATCCAGAGCGTAATTATAAAAACCTTTTTCAGTTTTTTGCCCCAAACGACCTGCCGCAAAAAGCACGTCAGTACAGGAAGTAAAGCTGCGTTGCATACGATCAGGAAAACCATCCGCCATGACTTTTTCAGCGTGAACTGCAGTATCAATCCCGACAACATCGAGTAAATAAGCGGGGCCCATGGGCCAACCCCAGGTTTCCATTAGTTTATCGATGCGCTGATAATCCACACCATCGCGAAGTAAATAAGCAAAACCCGCCAAATAAGGAAACAACACACGATTGACAAGGAAACCGGGGCAGTCCTTAACTACAATTGGTTTCTTACCCATGGTATTGGCATAAGCGACAGTGCGCGCGATAGCATTGTCAGATGTTTTTACTCCACGAATAACTTCCACTAACGGCATCATATGCACCGGATTAAAAAAGTGCATACCGCAGAAGTTTTCAGGGCGCTGTAACGCTTCAGCTAGATAGCTAATTGAAATAGTGGAGGTGTTGGAAGCGATAATGGTATCGGGACTTATTTTTGTTTCAACTTCCGCCAGTACGCTGCGCTTAACCTTAGGATTCTCAACCACTGCTTCCACTACAATATCAACCTGGTCAAAACCATCGTAAGTAAGTGCAGGTTCTATACGATTTAGCACATCGCCCATTTCGCTAACAGTCATTTTTTTGCGTTCGACACGCTTACTTAGTAATTTGTTGGCTTCAGATAAGCCCAAATCTATACCTTTTTGTGCGATATCTTTCATCTTGATAGGTACACCACGCGAGGCAGATTGATAAGCAATACCGCCTCCCATAATTCCTGCCCCCAAAACTGCAGCGCGAGCAATTTTTTTGTCGGCTTTTTTCTCCCAACCCTTTGCTTTTTTTCCCAGTAATTGTTCGCTGACAAAAAGTCCAACCAAGGATTGAGCTGCCGGTGTCTGTGCCATTTTGGCAAAGGCTTCAGCTTCAATTTGTAAGGCTTCATCGCGGCTTTTATCAGCAGCTTTTTGCATTGCTTTGATCGCCGTAACTGGCGCTGGATAATTACGTCCGGCTTGCGCGCCGACAAATGCTTTCGATGTTTCAAAAGCCAACATCGATTCCATAATATTTAATTGCAGTGGTGCTTTTTTCTGAGTACGACGCGCTTGATAATTAAACTTCCCATTGATTGTTTCAGTCAGGGTAAAAAGTGCGGCTTCTCGCAGTTTTGTCGGCTCGACTACAGCGTCCACCACGCGTGCCGCCAATGCTTGCTCGGCGGTATTTTCTTTGCCTCCGGATATCCATTCAACCGCAGTATCTAATCCTGCAACACGCGGCAACCTTACCGTACCACCCCAACCGGGAATGATTCCTAGCTTAGTTTCAGGCAAGCCTATTTTGGTGGCATTTGTGCTGGCTATGCGGTAATCGCAGGCCAAACAAAACTCCAACCCGCCACCCAGAGCAATCCCGTTAATAGCAACAACTGTAGGAAAAGGTAAGTCTTCCAAGCGGCAATTATTACGATTATTGTTAGCAAGGTGACCAATAATTTGTTCAGGACCGGCAGCAAAGACAGTCCCAAATTCCATTACGTCAGCACCGACAATGAAGACGTCTTTGGCGCTGGTAACCAACAAGCCTTTGATATCTGTTGCTTGTTCAAGCAAGCTTAATACTTGCTCTAGCTCGGCAACTGCTAGTAAATTAAATTTATTAACCGACTCGCCTTGCAAATCAAAAATTATTTCTGCAATCGCATCGGCATGCTTAACGAGGGAGAGCGTTTTTCCTTGAAACATAAGCGTTTTCTCTTAGATATTTAAGATAAATTCTAGGATTAGTGTAGCAGGCTCAAACAGCGATGGGCTAAAAAAATGCTGGCAATTTTATTAAGCTTTACAAATAAGCAAAACACATTCTTGAGTGATGGATAAATTGCGAAAGCGATAAGCTTGGGTGGCAGGAAGAGCGAAAGCATCGCCCGACTGCAAGGTAGAAACTTGTACATTAGCAGTTAGCTCAAGCTGACCAGAAATAATAAAACCACTGATATGCTGGCTAGGGATTAAAGGAGCGGCACCTGTATCGGCACCAACACATAAAATGAGTTTTTGGAACAATACATTACAAACCAGATTTTTATGCGGAATGTGATGAGTAGTGATGCCTGATTCAATTTCTCGCATAACAACCAGTTCGCCAGAACGATGAACGACCTGACTTAGATGACTCGGATCACAGATAAAAAACTGCGCCAATGTCATTGGAATACCGCCAAGAATTTTTTCAAGCGAATTAATTGAGGGGCTATTTTGCCCCTGCTCAATCATAGAAATGCTGCTGTGAGTTACATTTGCTCTTTTTGCCAATTCTCTTTGCGACAAACCATTCTGCTCACGCACCAATTTCAAACGGGCTCCAACACCACTTGTGCCAAGTGAAGTCGGCCCAGAATTAGCCAAAGAATCAAGCATTTTTTAGTAGTTGTTCACGCTCTGCATCCGGCAAATTACTCACAATTAAATTATATGAATGATCAATCATGTCATAAATTTCTTCGTCAGGAACGCTATCATCAAAAATGACAGTGTTCCAATGCTTTTTATTCATTTGATAGCCAGGTTGAATGGCATCATATTGCGCGCGCAGCTCCAGCGCCAGCTCGGGGTCACATTTTAAATTAATGCGAGCAAATGCAACTCCCGATGTCAAGGTAGCAAACATTTTATGGCAAACCTTGAAAACCCCGACTGAGGGATCCACAGGAAATGTTTGCACTGATCGGTTTTTACTTAATAGATATTTTTGTGCAGAAGAAAAATCCATCGTGCAATCCTTTTTAAACATCTCGATAAGATATAGGGTTAAAGATCACATGCATTCCCGAGAGAATACACATCTAATGTTCTAGCACAATATATGTGTAGAGCAATGTTTAATGAATCATGTTAAATCAATTTTTTTATGTAGGGTACATTATTTTTGTAGCCCGTATAACAATCTCTTCACACTCAAAACTAGTACATATTCTGCAGCACTTAGTTAAAAAACGATAGAGAGAGTGGCGCATTTTTCACTTTAAATTACATTTGTCTGGTAGTAAATGCCTATTTAAGGGATGGTTATGACCTGCACCAAGCTTATAATGAGCTGTATACGTATACCTACCTTATTTCTGGGGCCGAAGTATAAAGCGATAATCATATATTAGTAATAGCAATCCCCTAAAGTTTTAAAATCTTAGTGAAAAAGACCATATATTTCCGTAATCTGGCACACATTAAAGAAAATAGTTCTGATAAATAAGAAGTTCATTATAAAAACGCGCACCTACCTAAAAGGACGTTCGCCGGTAATCGCGGTATTCAGGTTGCCAAAAGTTCGCTTCTATTTTCTCGACCATTAACTCTTCAGGTACTGGCATAGCGACGCCATCAATTACAGCCTGTTTAAATACGGCTAATGCAATGGCTTTGCTGATTTCTCGAATATTTTGCAAAGGCGGCAACAAAGCTCCGCGACCTTCTCTAACTATTGGCGAAGTGGTCGCCAAAGCGCGACTTGCCGCCATCATCATCGCATCGGTTATACGCTGTGCTTTTGCAGAAATAACCCCTAACCCCAGCCCTGGAAATATGTAGCTATTATTGCATTGTGCAATTTCAAAGTGACGACTACCCATATCTACTGCGGCGAACGGGCTGCCAGTTGCAATAAGCGCTTTGCCGGAAGTCCAACGCAACAAATCGACAGGCTGGGCTTCAGCTTGCGACGTGGGGTTGGATAAAGGCAATACAATAGGATATTCACAATAACTTTGGATTGCTTCAATAATTTTTTTGGTGAACAGCCCAGGCTGGCCGGAAACACCAATTAATATTGTTGGTTGAGCATTAACAACAACATCAAGCAAGTTGATAATTCCGTCATTTTTGTTGTGGGTCAAAGTCCATTGCTCTACGACAGCATCAGGTATACATAAGGTTTTTTGAAACTCGAATACGTCTTTAGAACTAGTTTGCAATAAGCCATATTTGCTGATTAAAAAAATTCTACTGTGCGCTTCTGCATCAGTTAAACCCTCATCCATCATTTGCCGCATCAGGTGCTGGGCGATTCCCGTTCCGGCAGACCCGGCACCGGCAAATAGAATTTTCTGATCAGATAGTCGTTCGCCTTTGGCAGCACAAGCCGCCAAGAGTGTACCGAGTGTTACAGCAGCGGTGCCCTGAATATCATCATTAAAACAACAAAGTTCGTTGCGATATAAATTTAATAAGGGTGTTGCATGGTCTTGAGCAAAATCTTCAAATTGTAAAAGAGCCTTAGGCCAACGCAACTTTATACCCTGGATAAATTCGTCAACAAACGCGTAATAATCATCGCCAGTAATACGTGGATGCTTCCAACCCATATACATTGGATCATTAAGAAGCGATTCATTATTAGTCCCTACATCCAGCATAACAGGCAAAACATAAGCCGGGCTGATTCCGCCACACGCGGTGTACAGTGCAAGCTTGCCGATGGGAATACCCATACCGCCAATACCCTGATCACCTAAACCCAGAATACGCTCGCCATCGGTTACAACAATGACTTTTACATTTTGCTTGGTCGCATTTTGTAGCATTTCATCAACACGGTCTCGCGCTGGATAGGCAATATATAAACCACGTTTACGACGATACATTTTGGAAAATTGTTGACAGGCAAGCCCCACGGTCGGGGTATAAATGAGCGGCATTATTTCTTCAAGATGATCAATTACCAGACGGAAATATAGGGTTTCGTTAGTATCCAACATGTTGCGCAAATAAATATGTTTATCAATATCACTTTGAAACGCACAAAGTTGTTGATAAGCACGAGCTTTTTGCTCCTCAATTGTTTCTATTTTATAAGGGAGTAAACCTTCCAGATTAAACTGTTGCCGTTCGCGTTCACTGAAAGCGCTACCCTTATTTAATAAGGGTGATTCAAGCAGTGCTGGGCCAGCAAAAGGGATATAGATAGGTCGCTTTTTCATCATCATATATTACTACTGCCTAAATAAAGTTACGTTGTTTAAACATAACGTACAATAAAGCTGATAGCCACCAAATACGCCAGATTAGAAGTGCAAGCATCGTGACTTACAAGAGATTTAAACGTTAAAATAGCTAGTCTATTTTTCCTTGATGAGATTGATATGTTACTAAACGAATTTTTATCAACATTAATCAGTAATCCACTTGATATCACTTTTACAAATACCATTGCGGTCATAGATGCAAATTATACCTTTACGGCAACAGCTTTTCGCAATGGTGATTTGCAAAATGAAGCAGGTCAAAATTCTGGCTCATGCAAATTATTTTCGTTTGCACAGCTGCATAAGCTGACAAAAGAACAGACACTGCAATGTTTCGGTGATTATTATCGTGTTGATGTGCAGCAAAAACCCACTGCTAAAGATCATCAGAATATTCGCAATTTTATGCAGTTTGGTTGGGAGGGTATTGAGTTTTCAGGACAAGCATTAAGTTGAGAGCTATAGAATTTAATTAGGTAGTACGAAATGTCTGAAATATAAAACACCACCATCACCAAAGCGCTGGTGGTGCTTTCATTTAACGTCTGGGTGGCATACCACCTGGAGGCATGCCACCCATACCGCCCGGCAACGCACTACCTATACCGCGCATCATTTTTGCCATACCACCACCTTTCATCTTGCCCATCATCTTTGCCATTTGCTTATGTTGTTTTAGCAAACGATTGAGATCCTGAACTTGTGTACCGGAACCAAGCGTAATACGGCGTTTGCGCGAACTGCTCAGCTCATCGGGGTTGCGCCGTTCGTCCGGCGTCATGGAGCCAATAATAGCTTCCATGGTTTTAAATTGCTTATTCATAGTAGAAGACTGCGCTATTTGCGCAATATTGCCCATGCCTGGCAATTTATCGAGCATTGAAGTCAAACCGCCCATATTGTGCATTTGCTGCAGCTGATCACGCAAATCCTCAAGATCGAACTTCTGACCTTTATTTACTTTCTTTATCAGCTTATCGGCTTTTTCCTTATCGATGGTGCGCTCTACTTGCTCAATCAGAGACAGCACGTCACCCATGCCAAGAATACGTGAAGCAATACGATCCGGGTGAAATGGCTCAAGTGCATCCACTTTTTCGCCCATACCTAAAAATTTGATTGGCTTGCCGGTAATATGACGCACGGACAAAGCCGCGCCGCCACGAGCATCACCATCTGCTTTGGTGAGAATAACTCCAGTCAAAGGCAATGCATCATTAAACGCTTTAGCAGTATTCACAGCATCCTGACCAATCATTGCGTCTATTACAAACAATGTTTCAACAGGCTTAATCGCCGCATGTAGATCTTGAATCTCAGTCATCAACTCGCTGTCGATGTGTAACCGGCCTGCAGTATCCACAATCACCACATCGAAGAACTGGCGCTTGGCATGATCAATAGCAGCCCGCGCGATATCGACCGGTTTCTGTTCAATGGTCGAGGGGAAAAATTCCGCCCCTACTTCCGCAGCCAATGTTTGTAACTGTTGAATCGCCGCTGGACGATATATGTCCACACTTACTACGAGAACTTTTTTCTTCTCACGCTCTTTTAAAAATTTTGCCAACTTGGCAACCGAGGTAGTTTTACCTGCTCCTTGTAAACCAGCCATAAGTACAATTGCCGGCGGCTGCTGAGCAAGATTAAGACTTTCATTAGCCTGCCCCATCATTTCAACGAGTTCTTTTTCCACAATTTTGATGAACTGTTGACCAGGATTGAGCGCTTTGCTGATTTGTTGACCAAGTGCACGGCTGCGCACCTGGTCAATAAATAATTTTACTACCGGTAAGGCAACATCCGCTTCAAGCAATGCTTTTCGTACATCGCGCAAAGCGTCTTTAATATTGTCTTCACTCAAACGCGCTTTACCGGTAATACTGCGAAGCGTGTGGGATAAACGGTCCGTTAGATTTTCAAACATAACTTATCTCAATCAACTACTGGAATTATAAAGGGGAATGATTTGCAAAATGGCCGTGATTATAACCGCAAAAGTGGCCTATCGACAAACTCAAGGCAAACGAATTACGAGTGAGCAATAGCATTTGACGAAACCTTATGACAAACTTCCAATTAAGTCCGACTATCCAGCGTTCATCCTTCATTTATTCTTTTGTAGAGCCCCGCATAATATGATTTTCGTTATTGCCAATATCATCGCCGCAATTCTCTATGCTGCCTTGGGTGTCACTTTAGCAACTCAAGTCATCCGCCAAACCACACCCAATGTTAGCCTATTGTTACGCGCCATAGCGCTCACCTTATGTTTTCATGCGGTAAGCATCTATGGCATTAGCGTTAAACCTGAAGGCATTCAACTAAGTTTATTTGCGGTCTCCTCACTAATTTTTTGGGTTATCAATTGCGTCGTGTTACTGAGCAGCTTAAAAAAACCGCTACACAATGTATTTATTTTTTTACTGCCACTCTCCGCAATTGCCGTTGTGGCAGCAGCACTCAGCCGCAGCCAGAGTTCAATCATACAGCTCGACAACAAACTTGCGAGTCACGTGGTGCTATCTATTCTAGCCTATAGCCTACTGGCTATAGCAACCTTACAAGCGCTACTCCTTGCTTATCAAAATCGACAGCTCAAAAGCAAAGCGGGATTAAACAGTTTGCGTTATTTACCACCATTGCAAACCATGGAAGCACTATTATTTGAATTTCTATTTGTTGGCGAAATATTGCTGACACTTTCAATCGTCACCGGCTTTATTTTTCTAGAAAATATTTTTGCACAACATCTGGCGCAAAAAACTTTTTTCTCAATCGTTGCGTGGTGCGTGTATGCATTTTTATTGATAGGGAAATATAAACTGGGCTGGCGCGGCAATACCGCCATTCGCTGGACCCTGGCAGGATTTCTATTTTTAATGCTGGCGTATTTTGGCACTAAACTCGTATTAGAAATTATCTTGCAGCGTATTTAATACACGAATCACTCTTGCCGACTTAACATTTATATAGGTACTATAAGCTCGAAATCTAATCTGTCCGCTCGTGGTAGCTGATAGATTGTTGATTATGAAATCGTATATGGATTGTTAATAACTTATGAGGGTACATAAATGATTCCAAAAATCCTGCACCAGTGTTCTAAATCCTTTGAGTGGGAAGAACGAAAATTTGCCAATAGCGCAAAAAAGCTTTTACCGGATTATGAATATAAAGCTTGGGACGACGATTCAAATCTCAATCTCATCAAAGCAATTATCCCTCAACACTTTGAAGCATATAATCGTCTTCCTCACAACGTAGCCCGTGTAGATGTTGCCCGCTGCCTCTACATGCATACTTATGGGGGAATTTATTTTGATACTGATTATGTTTTTTACAAGCGACCAGACAGACAATTTCATGAAAAAAAGTGTGTGCTTGCGATAGAGGAGGAAAATTGCAAGTGCATTGGCGGTGATTACAAAGTAGGTAATGCTTTTATTGCTTCAGAGCCGGGGTTTGAAATGTGGCTTGAGTTTGTTGAGAATATTTTCAAAAAATTTAACGAAGGCGAAGATAGAATTGTTTTTTTGAGTGGGCCACATTCGCTATCAATTTTTTTAAAGCAAAATCCTGTCTATAACGAAAATATAACCATATTGCCAAGCCATGCAGTCTATCCAGATTTCGCGATAGGGAAATTGACAACAATTAAGACCAGTGAAACCATAGGTGCGCATTTATGTTGGGGATCATGGAGAGGAAAACCTTTTAATCAGCGAATTAAAAGTAAAGCACGGCGTTTGTTATCTGCCGTTATTGGCCCAATGCGGGTAGATCATCACGTCTAGGTTAAAAAAATTTTGCAGATTTACTATATAAAGAAAACATATAGCCAATCTGTAACTTCCAATCATAGGAAAATTTATTTTAAATAGATTTCATAAATATTTAAAATAAATTTATTCACGGCGCCACAAAGTTTCGCCCGTTTTTGCGTCTTCTAAAACGACTTTTTGTCCTAATAAGAGTTTGCGAATTTCATCCGCACGCCCATAGTTTTTATCAAGTTTAGCTTGGATACGCTCGGCGATTAAACTCTCCACCTGCTCGGCTGCGATTGCATTGGTACCACCGGACTGCAAAAATATCTCTGGATTTTCTTGCAATACACCCAGGATCAAGCCCATTGCTTTTAATTGTCCAGCAAGACTATTAGCAATTAGCGGATCACTTTTGGCATTATTTAGATCTCGCACCAAATCATACATCCCTGCTAAAGCGACACGTGTATTAAAATCATCATTCATTGCCCCAACAAATGCTTTGTAATAATTGCTATCTTGCATGGCGCTGAATGCAAGCGGAGCCACATCAGCATAATCGCGCAGCGAGCCATAAAAACGTTCCAACCCAGTACGCGCTTCAATTAAATTATCTTCCGAGTAATTTATTGGGCTGCGGTAGTGGCTGCTGACCAAAAGAAAACGCACGACTTCCGGATGATATTTTGCTAACACATCGCGAATAGTGAAAAAATTGCCGAGAGATTTCGACATTTTTTCACCATCAACACGCACAGCTCCAGCATGCATCCAATAATTCACATACTTGCAACCATTAGCCGCTTCACTTTGCGCAATTTCATTTTCATGGTGCGGAAAAGGTAAATCAGGACCGCCGCCGTGAATGTCAAAAGTATCGCCGCAGCATTTTTTGCTCATAGCTGAACATTCAATATGCCAACCAGGGCGACCATTGCCCCAAGGCGAAAGCCACGCGGGCTCACCAGCTTTTGCAGCTTTCCAAAGTACAAAATCACGTGGATCTTCTTTTATTTCATCAACTTCAATACGCGCACCTGACAATAACTCATCAATGTTTTTATTGGTGAGCTTACCGTAATTGGGAAAGCTTGTTACACGATAATAAACATCACCATTACTCGCAGCATATGCATGCTTTTTCTCAATGAGCGTTTTGGTGATCGCAATAATTTCATTAATGTAGTCAGTTGCTCGAGGTTCAATATCTGGATGATTAATTTCTAAATTTTTCTCATCTTCATGCATAGCTTGAATAAAGCGCGAAGTGAGGTTCGCATACTCTTCCCCATTTTCTTTAGCGCGATGGATAATTTTGTCATCAATATCAGTAATATTGCGAACGTAGTTTACATCCCAATTTTGGCTACGTAAAAAGCGTGTGACCACATCAAATGCTATTAACACGCGCGCATGGCCAATATGGCAATAGTCATATACGGTTATACCGCAAACATACATGGAAATTTTTCCCGGATTAATGGGAGTAAAAATTTCTTTTTGTCGAGTTAGCGTATTGTAAATCTGAAGCATAGCCTATTCCTTATAAACATCTGATGATTGCAGGATAGATATAATACAAACACCTATTCATCTATCTTTGCAAAACTATCTTTCAAACTAATAGTGCGATTAAACACCAGCTTATTCGCACTGCTGTACTTATTATCCAAACAAAAATAACCTTGGCGCTCAAACTGAAAATGATCAGCAGCTTTTGCTTCAGCTAAACTAAGCTCGGCCTTACAGTTTTGTAAAATTTCCATACTGTTCGGATTAATGCAATCCAGAAAATTTTTGCCGCCAGCATCGGGCGCCTCATCGGTAAATAAACGTTCGTATAAGCGCACTTCACAATTTACATGCTGTGTTGCTGAGACCCAATGAATTACTCCTTTAGCCTTAATGCCATCTTCGGGATCCTTTCCTAAAGTACCTTCAATAATATGTGCGATAATTTCAACAATATTGCCTTGCTCATCTCTAACAATATTATCTGCTTCAATAACATATGCATTACGTAAACGTACGCGCTTGCCTAACACCAGCCGCTTGTATTTCTTATTAGCTTCTTCACGAAAATCTTCCTGTTCAATAAAGATAGATTGCGTGAACGGAACAGTGCGATCACCTAACTCGGCACGATTAGGATGATTATGCGCAGCTAATATTTCAACTTTATCTGCAGGATAATTCGTTAAGGTGACTTTTAATGGTTGCAACACGCACATGGCACGCGGTGCATTTTTATCCAAGTCGTCACGCACACAAAACTCTAAAACACCCACATCCACAATTCCATCCGAACGAGTAACGCCAATACGTTCACAAAAGTCACGCAATGCGGTGGGAGTATAGCCACGACGACGCATGCCAGAAATCGTTGGCATACGTGGATCATTCCAGCCATCCACATGGTTTTCATCGACCAGTTGTTTTAATTTACGTTTACTCGTTACCGAATAATTTATATTTAATCGCGAAAATTCATATTGATGCGGTATAGCTGGTACTGGTAAATGTTGGATAAACCAATCATAAAGTGGTTTATGATCTTCAAATTCTAACGTACATATAGAGTGAGTAATGCCTTCAATCGCATCACTTTGCCCATGCGCAAAGTCATAAGATGGATATATGCACCATTTATCACCCGTTTGGTGATGATGTGCTTTTTTAATGCGATAAATAATTGGATCGCGTAAATTTATATTGGGCGACGACATATCAATTTTTGCGCGCAATGAACATGCACCTTCAGCGAACTCACCGAGGCGCATTCTTTCAAACAACCTAAGGTTTTCCGCAACGCTGCGGTCACGAAAGGGACTATTTCTACCCGACTCAATTAGGGTTCCGCGATACTCTCGCATTTGATCAGCATTTAGATCGCACACAAATGCCAAACCATTTTCGATAAGATGAATCGCCCACTGATGTAGCTGATCAAAATAGTCAGAAGTGTAGCGAACCTTATCACTCCATTTAAAACCCAACCACTCCACATCTTCCATAATAGAATTAACGTATTCTTCATTTTCTTTCTCAGGATTGGTATCGTCAAATCGCAAATTGCAAGTGCCACCAAACTCTTCGGCGAGTCCAAAATTCAAGCAAATGGATTTTGCATGACCTATATGTAAATACCCATTTGGCTCCGGTGGAAAACGCGTAGCAATTTTTTTATGCACACCCTGCTCCACATCCTTGCGAACAATTTGCTGTAAAAAATGTAAAGGTTTTTTGGATTCAGTGGCGCTGGCGTCTATTGAAACTTGATGATCGGTCATGCGTTAAATATTCCAGATTAGAACAAATTGATTAAAGTTGGCTATTGTATGTAAGCCAGAGGCTGTTGTCATGGTGTGATATTACTTTGGCGCAGACCGATAATCGCTACGCCTTTTGAGTTGATATCGCACAACAGCCCGCTGGTGCTCAATCAAGGTCGCAGAAAATTCCGAAGTACCATCACCCTTAGCTACAAAATAAAGTGCATTACCGGGCGCAGGGTGCAATGCTGCATACAATGATGCTTTGCTTGGCGTTGCGATTGGCGTAGGTGGTAACCCATTTATCACATATGTATTGTATTGATTTGCTCGCACCAAATCATTTTTGCTTATTTTACCGGCATAATCAGCGCCCATGCCATAGATTACAGTGGGATCCGTTTGCAATCGCATGCCCTGCTGCAGGCGGCGCACAAAAACTCCAGCGACTTGCTCACGCTCACCAGCCCAACCTGTTTCTTTTTCAATAATGGAGGCCATGATTAAGGCTTGGTAGTCATTGGCATAAGGTAAGTTAGCAGCTTTAGTTGCCCACATTTCATCTAAGGTTTTACGCATAACTTTGTAAGATTGCCGCAACAACTCAACATCCGAGGTACCTTTGGTAAAACGATAAGTGTCTGGGTAAAACCAGCCTTCCACATGCGATATAGGTAAATTTAAAAGAGCTAATTGCTCTGCCAAGGTTTTATGTGTGAGTTGATGCGTTAATTCTGGTTGCTCGTTGAGAGCTGCCATTATCTGGCGAAAAGTCCAACCCTCTAATAAGGTAACTTGATGTAAAACCACATCGCCATTATTAAGCTTTTCCAACAATTGCAATGGAGTGATGCCGACAGGAAGATAATATTCACCGGTATGAATTTTTTCTTTGCGATAGTACCGCGCGTACCAGCCCAACCAGCGCGGATGAGTCAATATGTTTTTATTCGCTAAATCTTGTGTAAGGTGCGAAATCGATTTGCCACTGCCAAGATCGTAATAATATCCTTCGGCTGGAATTGTTAATGGCGTTTCCACCCAACGCTGAAAGCTGAGCCAATTGCTTACCAAAAAAAACATCGCAATCAGTAAAGCTGCAATCTTCAGCAACCCAAATTTTCGACTTTTTTTACGTTTAAGTGACATTATTATTCTTTACCAGTTGGATTAATTTTATTATGCCAAACGATTAGCAAGTAACTTCTGCAATGCTGTAGTTATTTTTCCAATTACGAATAAATTATCCTGTTGATCAAAAACATCTATCACTGG
The DNA here is from genome assembly GCA_040386215.1 of Pseudomonadota bacterium. Lineage (GTDB taxonomy): Bacteria > Pseudomonadota > Gammaproteobacteria > Pseudomonadales > Cellvibrionaceae > Cellvibrio. The sequence goes on along the minus strand of JAZKFX010000015.1, from coordinate 12,514 downwards.
CCAAATTCCAAAAATGCTATTGCATAGAAAAATTTCATCAGCAGATATTAAATCAGCGTGCGATATTTTTTTAACATTAACAAACATCTTTAGCTGAGGCGCCAGCTCATCAATAATCAGACGACGCATAACACCAGCTACACCAGCTTCGTTTAGATCAGGAGTGTATAAATCCCCATTATTGACTATAAAAATATTACTCATAGTAGCTTCGATAAGATTATTACTGATATCAAACATCAAACCTTCGCTAAATCTCTCATCGTCCCATTCAGCTCGCGCCAAAACATTCTCTAACCGATTAAGGTGTTTTAAACCAGCAAGCGTAGAATTGCAACCCAAACGTTGCGCGCATATTCTTACCGAAACGCCTTGACTGTAATTACACTCGGAATAATTGCCCGCAGGAAAAACACCAATGCAGATCGTAGGTTGCATGGCATTCGGTATACCATAGCCTCGACCACCCTGCCCGCGCGTGACAATGATTTTAATCACGGCCGAAACTAAATTTTCCGGGGCGATTTGTGAAAGCAATTGCGTAAGAAAGTCCTGCACCAGATTCCTTGTTACCGGAATAGCTAACTTTTTGCAGCTTGTAATCAACCGTTCGACATGTAAATTCCATAAGGGGATTTTGGCATTAAGCATACGACAAGTTTCAAAAACACCATCACCATAGGTAAACCCCCGATCTAACGGCGAAACCTGCTGGTCAATAACACCATTGACAGCGATAACGGGAAGCTTGTGTTGCATTGGCTCGCCTTCCTTTTATCAAATGACCACTATGAGACTGCCTTTATACAAAAACGCCGAACAATTGTCCGGCGTTTTTAATTTACAACGGCAACCAAAAAATTTAAATTTTCCGAAAAATTAACGACCCATTAGTTCCACCGAAGCCAAACGAGTTGGAAAGCACCGCATGAATTTTACGTTCCTGGGCAGTATGGGGTACCAAATTAATATTACAACCTTCATCTGGATTATCTAGATTAATGGTGGGCGGTGCAACCTGATCGCGAATTGCAAGCACACTAAAAATCGCTTCTACGGCACCGGCAGCACCTAACAAATGGCCAATCATAGATTTTGTAGAGCTTACTGCCACTTGCTCAACTGCCGAACCCAAAACAGACTTAAGTGCCTGACATTCTGCTTTATCACCAGCGAGCGTAGAGGTTCCATGAGCATTTATATAATGAATTTCCGACACCGGAATTTGCGCATCTTTGATTGCATTTTGCATGGAGGCACCAGCACCAGCACCATCTTCCGGCGGCGAAGTCATGTGATATGCATCACCGCTCATACCAAAACCAATGAGTTCAGCATAAATTTTTGCGCCGCGATTTTTAGCATGCTCATACTCCTCGAGAACAATTACACCAGCACCGTCACCCAGGACAAAGCCATCACGATCTTTATCCCAGGGACGGCTAGCTATAGATGGATTGTCATTTCGGGTAGACAGCGCGCGCGCTGCAGCAAAACCACCTAAACCAAGGGGAGTAGTTGCCATTTCAGCGCCCCCTGCAACCATTACATCCGCATCGCCGTACTGAATCATACGTGCAGCAAAACCGATACTGTGCGTACCTGTAGTACATGCTGTGGTAATAGCGATATTGGGGCCTCGCAGATTATGCATTATTGAGAGGTTGCCAGAAATCATATTGGTAATAGCGCTAGGTACAAAGAATGGGGAAATTCGACGCGGACCTTTTTCTGCCAAAGTTTTAGTACCTTCCTCGATAGTGCCTATACCACCAATACCGGAACCAATAGATACTCCAATACGACTTGAGTTTTCTTCCGTAACTTCCAGCCCCGAGTCATTTATAGCTTGTATACCTGCGACCATTCCGTATTGAATAAATGGATCCATTTTGCGTGCTTCTTTACTGGGAAAGTAATCATCAACAATCAGATTTTTTACTGAAGCGCTAAATTGAGTTGAAAAAGCTGAGGCATCAAAGTGTGAAATAGTAGCGACACCACTTTTGCCATTCACGATACCATGCCATGTTTCAGCAACAGTATTGCCCAAAGAACTAATCATGCCCAGACCAGTAACAACAACTCTTCTACGTGACACTTATTGATAACTCCTCAGATGAGAACGAAAGCTGCAAATGTTTTATGATTAATGAAACAATAACAGAAAAATCACAGCGTTAAAAAACTGTATTTTCAACTGCTCTTAAAAGCACTATACAAAATAGCGCTTTAAAAAAACTATATTGTTAAAAAAAAAGCCGTATTATTTCGCAATAATACGGCTTTTGAGAAGCTAGGCAATCAACTAACGTAAAATATTATGCTTGATTAGAATTAATATAATCAATGGCTAATTGAACGGTAGTAATTTTTTCAGCTTCTTCGTCTGGAATTTCAGTTTCGAATTCTTCTTCAAGAGCCATTACCAACTCTACGGTATCCAGAGAATCAGCGCCTAGATCTTCTACGAAAGAAGCTTCATTTTTCACTTCATCTTCTTTCACGCCCAATTGTTCAGCTACGATCTTTTTTACGCGTTCTTCAATGCTACTCATGATGTTATGTAACTCCTAATATGTTTAAGACAAAACCGTCAGATTTAGTTAAAGCTGAAATTTATCAGCCATTATGTTTCGGTCAAAATCGTCGCGCATTTTACATCTATTTGACCAAGTTGTAACGTACTCGACAAAAAAAAATATACTTTACTATCAAACTCTTTTAGAAACAGAGAGTTAGGGTTTAAAAACAGAAGGTTAGCAGAGGCAGTTAAGCCATGTACATACCGCCATTTACATTAATTGTCTCTCCGCTAATATAACCACCCGCATCGCTGGCTAGAAAAGCAACAACAGCTGCAATCTCCTCCGGGGCACCTAAACGCCCTAACGGAATTCGCGATAAAAGTATTTGTTTTTGTTCTTCCGGCAACACCTTAGTCATATCCGTATCAATAAATCCTGGAGCGACTGTATTAACAGTGATGCCTCGCGATCCCACTTCTGCAGCCAAGGAGCGCGCAAAACCAGCGACCCCAGCCTTAGTTGCAGCATAGTTAGCTTGGCCGGGATTACCCATAGCACCAACCACAGAACTAATATTAATAATTCTGCCCCAACGCGCCTTCATCATACCGCGCAACACACCTTTGCTTAAACGAAAAACAGCACTCAAATTAGTGTTAACCACATCAAACCATTCATCGTCGCTCATGCGCATTAATAAATTATCTTTGGTAATGCCAGCATTATTTACCAAAATTGCCGGGGCACCAAACTCTTCAGTTATATTTTTTAATAGCGCTGCTACCGAGTCTGCATCAGTCACATTTAATACTTTGCCTACACCACGAATATTTTGTTCAACAAAACGAGTGGAAATTTTTTCTGCACCGAAATCACTTGTTGCCGTGCCTACAACAATCGCACCAGCTTTGCCTAAATGTTCCGCAATTGCAGCGCCTATACCACGACTCGCCCCGGTTACCAGTGCAACTTTATTATTGATGCTCATAATAATGTTCTCTCATTATTTATTAAAAATTTCACGCAACTTATTAAATTATCAAATATAAAAATTTATTGGATGGCGGCCAAAACGCTCAACACTTCGCCTGAAGCTTCAATAGAAAATGGTTTTAATTCCGAATTGATGCGCTTATTTAATCCTGATAGTACCTTACCCGGACCGCACTCTATGGTCATTAGAATACCATTTTGGCTCAGCGTATTGACGCAATCTACCCAACGTACAGGGCTATAAATTTGTTCAATCATAAGCGCTTTAATTTTTTCAGAATTAGATTCAGTTTGGGCAGTTACGTTATGCACTACTGGGATAACAGGGGTATTAAACACCGTGGAAGCAATTTGTTCTGCTAAACGATCCGCGGCGGGACGCATCATCGACGTATGAAATGGGGCGCTAACAGGTAAGGGCAAGGCGCGCTTTGCTCCTGACTCCTTACAAAGCAGACTTGCGCGCTCAACAGCCGCCACTGCACCAGCGATAACTACTTGCCCTGGCGAATTAAAATTCACAGCAGAAACCACTTCACCTTGTTCTGCTTTTCTACAAGCATCAATAATTAACGCGTCATCCAACCCAATAATTGCCGCCATCGCGCCTTGACCTGCAGGAACAGCTGCTTGCATAAACTTGCCGCGCTGTTGCACCAACTTTACTGCATCTGGAAAAGCCACAACGCCTGCACATACCAATGCCGACCATTCACCCAAACTATGTCCAGCCATAAAAGCTGGCTGTGGGCCATTCACTTCTTGCCAAACACGCCACACCGCGACGCTTGCGGTGAGCAATAAGGGCTGAGTGCATTCCGTTAAATTAATATTTTCTTGTGTGCCATTCTGTACAAGGAACCACAAATCATAATCTAATACTCGCGATGCCTCAGCAAAGGTTTCCAACACAATTGGATAAGTAGCGGCCAAGTCAGCCAGCATGCCAATTTTTTGGGAGCCTTGACCTGGGAATACAAAAGCAATATTTTTTTGAGTCATAAAATTTCTATTTACCGTAAATTAAGGTCAAGTAGATGTAACTAAAAATTGTTGTTGGATTTGTGCAGGTATTTGTTGGATAACTTGCTCGCGAGCAACTATCAAAGCTTTCATAAAAGCTTTTTGATTTGCATTTCCATGACTTTTCACAACGGTTTTTTGTAACCCCAAAAAGCTCGCGCCATCATACATAGCGGGATCTAATTCAGCTTGCAGTCGATTTAACAACGGCAATATTATTAAACCAAGCCCTTTATGCAGCCATGTTCTAGAAAATGTATTATGTAATTTCTTTGCAATAAACCGCGCGACTCCTTCACTAGATTTTAATGCAATATTACCGTGAAATCCATCGCACACAATGACATCCATGTTACCCAAAAATAGTTCATTCGCTTCTACAAAACCACAATAATGTAAACGCGAATCGCACTGCAATAATTTTTGCGCAGCTTGAATGATATCCGTACCTTTAATTGCTTCTATACCAATATTTAATAGCCCCACACGCGGCGAAGTATTAACGTCTGACAAAGCCAAAACGTTTCCCATAATTGCAAACTGATGGAGCTGTTCCGCACTGCAGTTAATATTAGCGCCGAGATCTAAAAGGTAAGTATTATTTTTTTCAGTCGGCATGAGTTTGCATATTGCAGGACGCTCAATACCAGGAAACGTCTTCAGTAAATGTTTACTAATCGCTAATAAGGCACCAGTATTACCAGAACTAACGCATGCATCGGCGAGATTATTTTTAACACTTTCGACAGCTCGCCACATCGACGAATCTTGTTTGTGACGCAATGCCATTACTGGATCATCGGCCATAGTCACTATTTGAGTGGCATTAATAAAGGAAATTCTATCGGAGGGAAATATTTCTTTTTTGGACAATAAAAAAGGCAACAATCGCTCATCACCTACAAACAACAAATCAACATCATCAAAAGTTGCGATAAACTTCTGAGCTGCTGCTATAGCAACGCGGGGACCTAAGTCCCCGCTCATAGCATCTATCGCTATTCGAATTCTTGCCGACAAGATCTTATAATCTTGTTGAGAAATTACTCATTGCCACCCTTATCAATCACTTTGCGGCCACGATAAAAGCCGTCAGCCGTGACATGGTGGCGCATATGCTTCTCACCACTGGTTGCATCAACGGACAAGGTTGGACCTGTCAAGGCATCATGAGAACGACGCATGTCGCGTTTTGAACGAGATTTTTTGTTTTGTTGTACGGCCATGATTGGCTCCTATTTACTGACTTACTTACTCGTCGGAACCGAGGCGCCTCTTTTACTTATCGTTATTTCTTTTGCTACTGTTAATAGCAAACAACAATAAATTTTATTTCGGCGAGCTCTTTAGTTGCTCCAACACCTGAAATGGGTTTTTCTCTTTCTTTACTTCAACTGGTTTGCCGCTTTCAAAAAGCTTGCTATTAATACAAGGCTCCCGATGATAAGCAACAGCTGGCAAACTTAGCAGCATTTCGTCTTCGATCATCTCGTAGAAGTCTGCAGCTCCTTCACCCACTATCCAGGGATCAAGATACTCCGGCAACGCCAAAGCATGCTCTTCATCCCACACAATACCCAGAGAAATACTACTTTCAACCAACACTGTTACTGGATTTAAACAACGCTGACAAACAAGAGAAATATCAGCACGGGCAGATCCAGTAACAATTTTCTTTTTATCTTCACTGAAGCCAAATACCAAATCCACCTGGATCTCACCAGATGACTTTTCTATGGCCTCAACCAATCTTGGCAAGGATGCTACGGGCACCAACCCTTGCAGTAATATACCCTGCTGGGAAAATTTCCGCGGGTCTCCCTGCTTGGGCAGTAGGTTCTGTGAAGTGGTCTTAAACATAAGCGCGCAATAATAGGGATCTGCCTTACGTCTGTCAAAGAAAAAGATGTAATTAACGCTATTTAGTGGCTTAAGGGTAAAATTAACCCCCTATTTATGGTTTTCGATACAGGCGACACCTCAATGCTTCCGATATTATTAGCCTCCAGCTCTACTTACAGACGCGCTCTTTTTGCCAAATTAGGCTTGGCATTTGACTGGGCGTCTCCTGATGTAGATGAATCAACACGGGAGAATGAAAGCGCTGAAAGTTTAGTTATGCGATTGTCGCACACCAAAGCTAAAGCCTTGGCCAGCTCGCACCCAAACAAGCTTATTATTGGTTCCGATCAAGTAGCGATTCTTGGCGAAAAAATCCTTAATAAGCCTCACACCTATGAGCGCGCCTTTGCACAATTGCGCTCTGCAAGCGGACGCAGTGTAATTTTTCACACAGGCTTATGCTTGCTCAATACGCAAACGGGAAAAGCCCAAATTGCGGTTGAAAATTTTTATGTTTATTTCCGCACACTAACCGACCAACAAATTCACAACTACCTAAAATTAGAGCAACCTTATGATTGTGCTGGCAGCTTTAAAGCAGAGGGACTGGGGATAAGTCTATTTACCAAACTCAGCGGGGATGACCCCAACGCACTGGTAGGCCTACCGTTAATTCGCCTAATAGAAATGCTGGGAAATGAGGGCGTGGACCCACTTCTATAGCTCTATCGGATGCGATGCCAACTTAGGATTTCATCAATTCTATCAACACACAATTCAGGTTCGTACGGATACAGCCGATCTACTTGATGCGCACCGTAACTCACAGCAATGCGCGGCATGCTGATATTGCGCGCCATTTCCATGTCGTAACTAGTATCGCCAATCATTACCGCATCCGAAGCTTGCAGATCAAATTCTTGTAATAACTCTTCTAACATAAGCGGACTAGGTTTGGATGCAGTTTCATCAGCACAACGCGTTGCATCGAAATAGTCACCCATGCCCAGCACACCCAAAATCCTATCCAAACCTTTACGGCTCTTGCCAGTTGCGATGGTTAACAAATGGCCCTGGGCACGCAGAGTCGATAGAGTCTCATTAACTAAAGGAAAAAAATCAGACGCCTTTTGCTCATCCAAACGCAGGAAATTTTCCGCATATCTTTCGCGCAACTGAGCCCGTTCAAGGGTGCCCACAGCAGGATACAAATACAAAATTGCTTCAGGCAAACCAAGACCAATGATGTTATGAATAAGATGATCTGCTAGCGGCTCCCACCCCATGTCCTGCGCAGCAAATTGCATTGATGAAGTAATTTTGGCTTTTGAGTCACTCAGGGTGCCATCCCAGTCGAAAATAAACAGCAAGACAGATCTCCGAATCAATTAGACATTAGCAGGAGTCAGTTTTTGCAAAAGGCTGGCCAAATCAGCCGCTAGAGGAGCCTGCACAATCGTCAGCTCCTTGGCATCCGGCAAATAAAAACCCAATTCAACCGCATGCAAAAACAGACGTTTCAAACCCAAACCGCGCACAGATGCGTTAAATGCATCGTCACCGTATTTTTCATCGCCCACCAAACTATGGCCAGCATATTGCGCATGCACCCGTATTTGATGCGTGCGACCAGTGATAGGGCGCGCCTCAACAAGGGTACAATTCGCATAGGATCTCAATACCTTGAATTCTGTAAGACTAGGTTTTCCATCGGGATGAACTCGGACAATCCGCTCATCATTCACTACTTCAGTTTTTAATAGGGGAGCATCAATCCGGCGGCTGGTTTGCGGCCAACGACCAATCACTAACGCCTGATAAACTTTGCGGATACCGCTATGATTTTTTTCACGCAACGCTGCTTGAAGATGACGCAACATACTGCGCTTTTTAGCAACCATAATACAGCCAGAAGTATCCCTATCAAGACGATGAACAAGCTCGAGATAACGTGCATCAGGGCGCATTTGGCGCAACGTTTCAATCAACCCCAAGGTAACTCCACTCCCCCCATGAACAGCCAGACCGGCGGGCTTGTTAATCACCATTAAACCGTCATTTTCGTAAACGATGGATTGCTCCAATAATTTGGTCATGACATTACTGGGTTTGACGGGCGGTTCTTTTTCGGAAACCCGAACTGGCGGAATACGGATTTCATCGCCCAGCGCAATCTTATAATCAGGCTTAACACGGCCTTTATTGACCCTAACTTCACCTTTTCGAATGATGTTGTAAATCCTGGATTTCGGCACACCCTTCAAGCGTGTCATCAAAAAGTTGTCAAGGCGCTGACCAGCTTGATCGTCATCAATTAGGGCAAAACTTACCTTGGCTGGCAAGCTCTGATCAGTTTGTATTAAAGTCGAGGAGGAATGATTTTTCATGTTGCGCATAATACCTTAAAGCCACGCTTGATTGTTCTTCGAGGGTAATCAGTAGGTTAGATTGCCGCAGCAGCAGATAGCTGCTATAGTCAGACCGCTGATACAGGCAGGTTTCCGGGTCGCGCACTCAAAGGCGCACTACTAGGAAATACCGCTGGAAGCATAGTAAATCAGTTTCGCCACGCCCTGGAGCAAAAGGCGATCTGAATTGCACGAGTAACCAACAGGGTGACCTTGACTAACAATAGTTTAGGCACCGTAACAATTGTGCTAGTAAATAAGCGGCTTTTGTTAAATTAAATGTTTTGTTGAACTCTGCTTTCTATTTATTAATTTATGGATTCGAGGCAAAGGCTTTCAAGATAAGTTTTCTTAAGAGCTGCCCTACTCTCCTAGAGATTTTGTACTTTAAACGCAAATCATACATTTACCGCAAATCGTAAGCGTTGATTTACAACTGATTTTTTTGCCAAGCTCACTAAGCAAGTCAGTTCAGCTGTTTATAGATGTGTCGCAAACGGATACTACGCCGCTTGCTAACTGGTCGCAAACCAGCACAACGATAAAAACAAAATAAATAGAAACAAGGCAAATCTAGATTTGCCTCATGAGTTAAATGGGATCACCTTAAACACTCGGTTTTTGGTGCAAACTCTTAGCGCTGTGTAGCGACTTCCCTTAGAGCCATCCCTACCAACCGCTGTTGCGAGCAACTTGTAGCGCAGCAGTCCACTAGGTTGCATAAACATTCATTTTAATCTAACCGTTAGTTTGATCGCACATTAACTAATTGATTAGGTAAAACATGAAAAGAATGCTCATCAATGCAACTCAACCTGAAGAGTTGCGCGTCGCGTTAGTAGATGGCCAATGGTTGTATGACCTGGATATTGAGAATCGCAACCGTGAACAAAAAAAATCCAACATTTATAAAGGCAGAATTACCAGGGTAGAACCTAGCCTTGAAGCAGCTTTCGTAGACTATGGCGCAGATCGTCATGGCTTCCTTCCGTTGAAAGAAATTTCCCGCGATTATTTCACCAAAAATTCCGGCGACCCCGATGGCCGCATAAAAATTAAAGATGTACTTAAAGAAGGCACAGAAGTAATTGTTCAAGTTGACAAGGAAGAGCGCGGCAACAAAGGCGCTGCATTAACAACATTTATCAGCTTGGCAGGTCGCTATCTCGTGCTTATGCCAAACAACCCTCGCGCTGGCGGCATTTCTCGCCGCATTGAAGGTGAAGAACGCGCCGAACTAAAAGATGCTTTAGGAGCAATTGAAGTTCCGCAAGGCATGGGCGTTATCATTCGTACCGCAGGAGTCGGCCGTAGCGCTGAAGAGCTACAGTGGGATCTAAACTATTTGTTGCAACTGTGGGAATCTATCGACAGCGAAGCAAAAAAAGCTCCCGCACCCAATTTCTTATTTCAAGAAAGTAACGTTATTATTCGTGCAATCCGCGATTATTTACGCCAAGACATTGGTGAAGTTATTGTAGATAGCAAAGAGGCTTTTGATTTGGCTTCAGGGTTCATCCAACAGGTTATGCCAAATTTTCGCAGCAAAGTTAAGTTGTATACAGATGATATTCCGCTGTTCAACCGCTATCAAATCGAAAGCCAAATTGAGACTGCGTTTCAACGCGAAGTCAAATTACCGTCAGGCGGCTCTATCGTCATCGATGTGACTGAAGCAATGATTGCTATCGACATTAACTCTTCACGCGCCACTAAAGGCAGCGATATAGAAGAAACAGCATTAACAACCAATCTTGAAGCAGCTGATGAAATTGCTCGTCAATTACGCTTGCGCGATATGGGCGGCCTGGTCGTTATAGATTTTATTGACATGCAGCCAGTGCGCAACCAACGCGAAGTGGAAAATCGTGTTCGTGATGCTCTTTTAATGGATCGAGCACGAGTGCAAATTGGGCGAATCTCTCGCTTCGGTTTACTCGAAATGTCCCGCCAGCGATTACGCCCATCATTAGGTGAAACCCAATCGAAAGTTTGTCCACGCTGCGAAGGACAAGGCACCATTCGCGGAACCCGCTCAATTGCATTATCTATCTTACGCCTGGTAGAAGATGAAGCACAAAAGGAACGCAGCGTAGAAATTCGCGCTATCTGTCCTATTTCTGTTGCCACTTACTTACTAAATGAAAAGCGCAAAACTATTTCCAGCATTGAAACGCGCAACAATACTCGCGTAGTAATAGTTCCGAACGCGGATATGATGACCCCGCATTTTGAAGTACAGCGCTTGCGGGATGACGATGAGGGCACATTAGAAACCAGCTATAAAATAGTGTCGCACGCGGAAGAAACTGACGATGACGAAAAAGAAATTAACACAAAAAGTTTAAATGCTCCAAAGCCTGCAGTACAACCTGTTGCACCCACACAGCCAGCACCAGAGCCCGCCAAAAAACCAGGCCTAATGGCCCGCGTACTAGCATCCATCGCGGCATTATTTTCTGACGAGGTCCCCGAGAAGAAGAAAAGTATTACGCGCGATGCAAATCGCAACAATCGTGCGCGCAGCCAAAACCGCCCACGTCGCGATGCAAGAGGACGCCGAGACCATAAAGATGATCGTGAAATTAGCGATAATCTTGAGCCAAGAATTGCGCCTGAACGAACCACGAGCGAAAATCGTGAGCCGCGCGATACTCGCCCCCCACGTAATAATCCGCGCGACTCACATAAAGAGGTGCAACGTGATGCAACAGAAGGAACCTCTGAAGTTCGCGACAATCGCAACAACAGAAATCGGCCACCCCGCGAAAATCAGCCAAGAGAGCCTCGTCGCCAACCGCCAATCGCGGAAGAAGCACTGGAAAATTTAACCACACCAGAATTGCCCGCTGTCGAAGTATCGCTTGAAAATGATGATCAACGCCCTTCAAAACGTCCAGCAGGACGTCGCACTCGCTCGCAACAACGCCGCCGCTCTCCGCGACGCGATGGAGCACTCACAGATGAACAACCAATTGAATCTACTCTTAACGAAGCAGAAGAAAATAGCCAACTCAACACTGCGCCATTACCGGTCAGACCTCCAACAGTTCAAACACCAGAAAACATTGCTCCAAAATCTATAACTGCGCAATACATAGCAAAATCTGCAGCATCAGAGCACGACTTAGCAGCAATAGAATCAAATTTGTTAGCGGCTATTTCCAAAACAAATGTCACGCAGCAAGCAGTTCTCACAGACACTACAGCTAAAACCTTTACCGCCGCATCGCATGAGAAACAAGAAAAAACAATTACGACAACAAATGAAGAAGTTGCAGCTAATGCCCTTCCAGAGGTAATGAGCACTCAAAAAACCAATAGCGCATCTCAGCTTTCATCAATGCAACAATTGCCGTTAGTTGAAGTTATCGACGAACCCACGGCCTCAGGTGCGCGAGCAAGCAATGATCCACGCCTAGCACCCAAGCCTTTGGCTACCATTCAAATCGTAACTGAAACCCTCATATCAAAACAATCGAATGCTTTAGATACAAGCTTACCCCCTGAAGTTGCACACAATCCTCGTCCGATTTCTCGCCCCGCAAATGACCCCAGGATGGCGAAACAACAACAAGCACCGGAAGCAAACGAATAGCGTTATTTTTATAAAAAAATCCAAACGAGATGTTTGGATTTTTTTATAAAATGAATAAATAAAAATTCAAATTTTCTTTCATTAGATATTGCTGATATCGAAAACCCATGTATAATTCGCGC